>NZ_JBHZAF010000007.1:0-89946 GCF_042754085.1 Nocardia sp. NPDC059236 | reverse complement strand
GTGGGGGGGGGGGGCGGGGCCCCATTAATACCTTCAACAACCTCCCACCCCCCCACTACACGGGGCCCGGGGGGGGTGCCGGCCCCCCCCCCCCGCCCCGCCCCCCACGACGGACTGCAAGCCGAATCACCTGCGCCGCTTGTCAATTCCCGATTCCGCGGCACCGGCTCTCGGCCCCGGCGTCACCCTCGCCCCGCCGACATGGTGGCGGCGGCCGCGCGGACCTAGACTCCGATCATGACCACCGACGCCACCCCGGAACTGGTCGTCTACCGCCGCCCGGGTTGCCCCTACTGCTCCCGCATGCGCCGAGTGCTCAATCGCCACGGCATCGTCCACCGCGAGGTCGACATCTGGCAGGACCCGGAGGCGGCCGCCTTCGTCCGCTCGGTGGCCGACGGCAACGAGACCGTCCCCACGGTCGTCCTGCGCGCCGGCGACTCCGAACGGAACTGGGTGAACCCGCATCCCAAGCAGCTGATCGCCACCGTGACCGCGGACGCTCCGAGCATCACGGGCGGCCCGCGCAAGTTCTGGTCGTTCTAGCCGGGAATCCTTGGCGGGCAACGAATCTCATCGTGACATAGAGTCGCACCGCGACGCGGAGAGCCCGCCGCGATCATGGAATCGCGGCGGGCTCTCGGTTGTCCGGCGGGCGTCAGCCCAGCAGGCGCCAGTTCTCCAGGCCGTCGTACAGCGGGAAGTCCTGCGCCAGCGTGGAAACGCGCTGACGCAGCGAGTCCAGGTCGGCGGAGCCGGTGAGGGCGGCGGCGATGATGTCGGCGACCTCGGTGAACTGCTCGTCGCCGAAGCCGCGGGTGGCCAGCGCCGGGGTGCCGATGCGCAGGCCGGAGGTGACCATCGGCGGGCGCGGGTCGAACGGAACGGCGTTGCGGTTCACGGTGATTCCGATTTCGTGCAGCAGATCCTCGCCCTGCTGGCCGTCCAGCTGCGAGTTGCGCAGGTCCACCAGCACCAGGTGCACGTCGGTGCCGCCGGTGAGCACGGTGATGCCCTTGGCCTTGGCGTCGGGCGCGGTCAGGCGCTCGGCGAGGATCTTGGCGCCGGAGATGGTGCGCTCCTGGCGCTCCTTGAACTCCGCGCTGCCGGCGATCTTGAAGGCCACGGCCTTGGCCGCGATGGCGTGCATGAGCGGGCCGCCCTGCTGACCGGGGAAGACCGCGGAGTTCAGCTTCTTGGCGAACTCCTGCTTGGCCAGGATCAGACCGGAGCGGGGGCCGCCCAGGGTCTTGTGCACGGTCGAGGACACCACGTCCGCGTGCGGCACCGGCGACGGGTGCAGCCCGGCCGCGACCAGACCGGCGAAGTGCGCCATGTCGACCCACAGGTAGGCGCCGACCTCGTCCGCGATCTCGCGGAAGGCGGCGAAGTCCAGGTGCCGGGGGTACGCCGACCAGCCGGCCACGATCACCTTCGGGCGGGTGTCGCGGGCGATCTTGCGCACCTCGTCCATGTCGACGCGGTGGTCTTCCTTGGCGACGCCGTAGGCGTGCACCTCGTACAGCTTGCCGGAGAAGTTCAGGCGCATGCCGTGGGTGAGGTGACCGCCGTGCGCCAGATCCAGGCCCAGCAGCTTCTCGCCCGGGTTCATCAGCGCCATCAGCACCGCGGCATTGGCCTGCGCGCCCGAATGCGGCTGGACATTGGCGAATTCCGCGCCGAACAGCTCCTTGACGCGGGCGCGGGCCAGATCCTCGACGATGTCGACGTTCTCGCAGCCGCCGTAGTAGCGGCGACCCGGGTAGCCCTCGGCGTACTTGTTGGTGAGCACGCTGCCCTGCGCCTGCAGCACCGCGCGCGGCACGAAGTTCTCCGAGGCGATCATCTCGAGGGTGTCGCGCTGGCGAGCGAGTTCGCCGCCCATCGCGGACGCGACCTCGGGATCGAGTTCGGCGAGGGACTGGCTGTTGACAGAGGCGCTCGTCTGGGTCACGCCGCCGAGTCTATTGGCCGCTGCCACGGAGCCGATCCGGGGGTTCTCTGTCTCGTTCATCGCGCACCTCCGTTGTCCGGGTACCCCGAATACGGTTCGGGGGTCGCCAGGCACCCAGGCGCGCGGTGCCGGACTTCGGTGCTTCCCGGTGGTTGCTTCCACCTCGAGTGCGCCAGTCGCGGTCCGGTCATCCTATCCCGCGACCGGCGGGGACCATCCGCCGGTCGCCACGCGCGGACGAATCGTGCCCAGGAAATTGGGGGCAGAGGAATCGTCGGCGCAGGAGAGGCGACCGAATAGCCGCGAGCGGTGGACATCACTCCGCAATCAGGCTATGGCGGAGCAACAAATCTCGGTAAGGTGACGCAACGCTGGCCTCTTTGGGCCAGTGTCCTTGGCCCATCCCAAATTTCGAGGTATTCATCACCATGACGCTGTTCAACATCGCGACCGGCAGCCCCACCGACTTCCTCTTCACCATCCTGAAGACCCTGTGCACCATGTCGAGCGGCGGCGCCTCCTGCGCCACCTGGGGCGCGTAAACCGCGGTCACGACATCGGGGAGTACCCCTCACAGCCGGCGGATGGCGCCGGGTGTGAGGGGTTCGTCCAAGAGACGGCGAAAACGCTCGGACCGGTCTTCCGGATCGGCTGCCCGGTCCAGCCACCCTCCCAGCAATCGATATCCCTCCACATATGT
Organism: Nocardia sp. NPDC059236; assembly: GCF_042754085.1. NCBI lineage: Bacteria > Bacillati > Actinomycetota > Actinomycetes > Mycobacteriales > Nocardiaceae > Nocardia > Nocardia sp. NPDC059236. The sequence goes on along the minus strand of NZ_JBHZAF010000007.1, from coordinate 87,292 downwards.
GGAGATATAGGCCCGCCACAGCGGCGATGACAGGAATCGCAGCGATTGCGCGGCCCGCTCCGGGGTGACCAGACTCCAGCGCTGCAGAAATTCCGACACCTCGCCGGCATCCCGCCGGCGATCGTGCAGCAGCAGCGCGGCATCCTGGCGCACGCTCAGCAGATTCGCGGACGCGTTCGAAATCCTTTCGGCGCGTTCGCCATCGAAGCGCAGCCCCAGGTCCGCGTAGATCTCCTGCGCCCAGCGGCCCCAGCCCGGGCCGACGATCGACTTCAGGGCCAGATCGGCCAGCCCCTCCGCCATCAGGCACTGCGGGGTGTTCACCAGGAACAGCGTCTGCTCGGCCTGCCCCGCGCCCACCAGCCCGGCCTCTTTCCGGCAGTGCTCGGTGTGATGACCCGGGTAGGCCTCGTGCGCGATCAGATGCGGCAGCTGTGACATGTGCTGCTTGAGATCGGAATTGATGGCCACCCGGGATTGGTAGTTGCCCAGGTAATAGTTGAAGCCCGACCACGGCTTGTCACCCACTACTTCGTATTCCACGTGCTCGTTGTCCGGCAGCGGGTAGCGGTCGCGGACGAGTTCCCGCAGCGCACCGGAGAACGCGGCCACGCATTCCTTCAGACGTTCGGGCGGAATCTCGTCCTGGCGGCGGTGCACGGTAATGCGGTCGAGCAGTTCGCCGTCACCGGGCAACACCTCGTCCAGCTGCCGGTGCGCCTCGCGGTAGTTCTCGGTATCGCCGGGGGTGATATCCACGTCGAAGTAGGCGCGGACCTCGTCGACGAAGTTGATGTCCTCGCCGGCGAATTTGCGGCCCGAGCATTCCATCGCGCGCAGGTGCGCCTCCAGGAATTCGACGCGCTCCGCGGGGAGGCCCGCCTCCGGCAGTTCCTTGCGCAGTGCGGCTGCCCGGTGCGCGATATCACGCGGCTCCGGCGCGGGCGCGTTCTCCACCTCGCGGCGCAGGCCGGGATCGCCGGTATAGGCGTCCACGAAACCCTCTTCGAGCCGGTCGAATGCCAGACCCAGCCGCAGATATTCAGTGACCAGTGGATGCGCTGCCATAGTCCGACCCTATGCGATCCGATCGCTCCGGGCGGGGCGGATCAGGCTGTCGCACAACCTCACCGGACACGCCCGACCACTGAGATGTAGCCCATCTCACTCTGGTTACCCGTCAGTAGCAACACCTGGTGTTCACCCCGATGTTGGAGCCGAGCACAATTCGGCTATGCGTGGAGTGTTGGCCGGATCGCCGGGCACGGCGACGATGCGGCTTCCCGAGAGCTGTTGTTGTCGGCCGGCCCGAATGCGGGGACACGAGTCTCGAGTGCGGGGACACGAATAATGGCGCGGATGAGCGAGCCCAGCCCCTACGTGGAATTCGACCGCAAGCAGTGGCGCACACTGCGCAAGTCGACTCCCCTGGTCCTCACCGAGGAAGAACTGGTCGGCCTGCGCGGTCTGGGTGAGCAGATCGACCTCGAGGAGGTGGCCGAGGTCTACCTCCCCCTGGCCCGTCTCATCCACCTCCAGGTCGCGGCCCGGCAGCGCCTGTTCGCCGCCACCGCCACCTTCCTCGGCGAGACCCACCCGGACCGTCAGGTGCCGTTCGTCATCGGCGTGGCGGGCTCGGTGGCCGTCGGCAAGTCCACCACCGCGCGTGTGCTGCAGGCGCTGCTGGCGCGCTGGGACCACCATCCACGGGTGGATCTGGTCACCACCGACGGATTCCTGTACCCGACAGCCGAACTCACCCGGCGCGGCATCATGCACCGCAAGGGCTTCCCGGAGTCCTACGACCGGCGCAAGCTGCTGCGCTTCGTCACCGAGGTGAAATCCGGTGCGCACGAGGTGTGCGCGCCCGTCTACTCGCACATCGCCTACGACATCGTGCCCGGCGAATACCACTGCGTGCGCCAGCCCGACATTCTCATCGTCGAGGGCCTGAACGTGCTGCAGACCGGGCCGCGGCTGATGGTGTCGGACCTGTTCGACTTCTCGGTCTATGTCGATGCCCGCATCGAGGACATCGAGAACTGGTACGTGCAGCGCTTCCTGTCGCTGCGCAAGACCGCCTTCCAGGATCCGGATTCGCACTTCCACCACTACGCGAACTTCAATGACCAGGAAGCCACCAACCAGGCCAAGGAAATCTGGCACAACACCAACCGCCCGAATCTGGTGGAGAACATCCTGCCGACGCGCCCGCGCGCGACGCTGGTGCTGCGCAAGGACTCCGACCACTCCATCAACCGGCTGCGACTCCGGAAACTCTAGAATCCCGGGCTCGACGGGTCAGAGCCGCCAGGCCGCGTCCAGCCGTGCGGCGACATCGATATCGGTGGCCGCCTGGATGTGCGGTTTGCGGATCTCCGTGGCGATATAGCGCGCGACGAAGCGGCGGATCTCGTGGTCGACGCTGGCGAGAATGCGCAGCAATTCTCCGCGGCGGGTCGCGCTGGCGACATTGATGCGGACATTGCTGGGCTGCGGCTCGTCGATTTCGATGAGCACCCGCAGCGGCTCCGCGGTGCGGACGGTCAGGTGCAGGTGAATGGTGCCGTCCACCCGGAACGGATACCGATCCACCGCCAGGTCGATGAGCAGGTCGACCTTGAGCGGGATCACCAGGTCGAACGAAATCAGGTCGTCCACTTCGCGATTCAGCCGTGGCCGCCCGAGCCGGACGGTGGCCGAGAGTTTCGCGAGCTTGCCGGGGCCCGCCCCGATCGGCCCGAATTCGAACGCCTCCCCCGTGAGCTTCTCGAACGCCCCGGCTATCCGCTCGGTGGAGGCGGCGTATTCCAGGAATCGGCGGCCGAAGTCCCCGTAGCTGATGTACGGCACCGCCACGACCTGGCTCTCGGCCGGGCCGCTCAGCCCTTCACGCAGCTCGCTCATACTCCCCGACGGTACGGCAGCGACCGTCCCGCGAACACGGAAGCCATTGCACTGCAATGGAACCGTTGATTCGCCGTGTTCTACACCCCGAAGCGGCGGTGCCGCGCCGCGTAATCGCGCAGGGCGCGCAGGAAATCCACGCGCCGGAATTCCGGCCAGTACGCCTCGGTGAACCAGATCTCCGAATACGCGCTCTGCCACAACAGGAATCCCGACAGCCGCTGCTCGCCGGAGGTGCGGATGACGAGATCGGGGTCGGGCTGGCCGGAGGTGTAGAGGTGCTGGCCGATGGCGTCGACGGTGATGGACTGGACCAGATCCTCGCCGGTCTCGCCCGCGTCCATCTCCTGGCGGACCAGCGAGCGCACCGCGTCGGCGATCTCCTGGCGGCCGCCGTAACCGATGGCGACATTGACGTGCACGCCGGTGCGGCCCTCGGTGCTCTTGGCCGCCTCGCTCAGGCGCCGGGCGAACTCGGCGGGCAGTTGATCGAGGGCGCCCACGATGCGGACGCTCCAATTCTGTTCCGGCGCAGAGAGTTCGTCGACGACGTCGGTGATGACCTCGAAGAGGGTCTCGAGCTCGTCGGAGTCGCGGCGCAGATTCTCGGTGGAGAGCAGGTAGAGGGTCACCATCTCGATGCCCGCCTCGCCACACCAGCCCACGAGTTCGGCGATCTTCAGCGCACCGACTCGATGGCCATGGCTGATATCGCTGAACCCGTTCTCCCGCGCCCACCGCCGGTTGCCATCGCACATCACGGCGACGTGCCGGGGATGTTGTTTGCCAGCCAGCTGCCTGGACAACCGTGACTCGTATATGCGATATGGGAGTCCACGCACCTGACTCGCAATCTTCACGGCCGCAACCCTACGCCCCCGGAACGAATGGCGGAGCGACCGGGACAGACCAGCGAAACACCCGGGGCCCGTCGTGACGACAGCCACTATGAGGGGTGCCCCGCCGCCAACCTACGCTACCGTAGGTTACCGAGGAGGAAACTAATGGCCGAGGCAGTACAGCCGGTCGATCCGGCGGTGGGGCTCATCGAAACCGTCCGCGAGGAACTGGAACTCGTCAGGCCCCGCATGCGCGGATGGATTCACGCCTGGGCCGTGGGCGTCGCCGCCATCGCGGTGATCGTGCTGGTGTCGGTGGCGAGCACCGTGTCGGCGAAGGCCGCCTGGTCGACGCTGGTCTACGGGATCACGGTGTGCGGGGTTTTCGGGATCAGCGCGACCTATCACCGGGTGAACTGGAAGACCGCGCGGGCCCGCATGTCGATGAAGCGGGCGGACCATTCGATGATCTTCCTGTTCATCGCGGGCAGTTACACGCCGTTCGCCCTGCTCGGAGTGCGTGGCAGCGCCGGGACCATCCTGCTGGCCATCGCGTGGGCGGGGGCGCTGGCGGGGGTGGCGCTGAAGATGCTGTGGCCCACCGCCCCTCGCTGGCTAGGGGTGCCGCTGTACCTGCTGCTGGGGTGGGCCATCGTGCCGGTGGCCGGGACGCTCATCGGGCATGTCGGCTGGGCGCCGGTGATCTTGCTGCTCGCGGGCGGTATCGCCTACAGCGTGGGCGGGATCCTGTACGCGTCGCGCTGGCCGGACCCGTGGCCGGAGGTCTTCGGGCATCACGAGTTCTTCCACGCGGCAACGGTGGTCGCGGCGCTGTGCCACTACGTTGCCATCTGGTTCGTGCTGTTGCGCTGATCCGAGCAATTACTCACAAACGTGCAATCCGAGGCGAACGTTCTCTAAAGTCTGCGACGTGACCAGCAGACTCATCCTGTGGGCGCTGCGGGCGCCGGGGGGTCTGTCTGCTGTCGTCATGGCGTGCAATCTCGGTGGCCTCGCGGTGATCACCACCGAACTCTTCCTGAGTGGTTTCCTGAGCCGGCTCGGACCGGACTGGATGGCCACCTTCATTCAGGTGTCGATCTATCCGGCCATCGGCGCGCTGGTCGGCATCATGCTCGCGGTGCGGGATCGGCACCACTACTTCAGCTGGCTGGACCAGCGCCGGCCACCGACCGAGGTCGAGGCGAAACGGCTGCTGCGGCTGCCGGTCGCGATCACCGGACGGGCCCTGGCCATCTGGCTGCCAGGTGTGTTCGTGGCCGCCTTCGTCTTCGCGCACGCCACCGAGGACCGCAGCTTCCCGGTGGTGCTGTCGATGTTCACCCTGGGCGGGCTGGAGTCGGCGGCGCTGACCTTCCTGATCGTGGACCGGCTGATCCGGCCGACCATTCCGGTGGTGGCCGAGGTGCTGGACGAGACCGCGCACTGGAGCAATACCGTGCTGGCCCGGGTGCTGGTCACCTTTGCGGTGGCGGGCGCGGTGCCGCTGTTCATGTTGATCACCGTGCTGGCCGACCCGTCCACCGATGCCCAGGACCGCATCCGGACCGGGATCTACATGGCCATCGTCGGCCTGTCCGCGGGCGCGGTGGCGACGGCGGCGCTGGCCCGGGCGGTGGCCACGCCCATGCACACGCTGCGCGACGCGCTGGACCGGATCGCCCGCGGCGATCTCGACGCCCGGGTGACGATCAACAGCACCAGCGAGATCGGGCGGCTCGAGCATTCGGTGAACGAGCTGGCCGCCAATCTCAGTGAGCGCGAGCGCATGCGGACCGTCTTCGGCCGGCACGTGGGTACCGAGGTGGCCGAGCGGGCGCTGTCGGGCAGCCCCAGCCTGACCGGCGACATGCGGGTGGCGACCGCGCTGTTCGTGGACGTGACCGGGTCGGTGGCCATGGCCACCGAGCTCGCCCCGCACGATTTCGTGGCCAAGCTGAATCGGCTGCTGTCCATCGTGGTGGCGGCCACCGAGGACAATCAGGGCCTGGTCAACAAGTTCGAAGGCGATGCCGCACTGTGCATTTTCGGCGCGCCCATCGCGCTCGACGACAATGCCACCCCGGCGCTGCGGGCCGCCCGCCGCATGCGCGACGAGGTGGCCGCGCTGGGCGAGCTCGATGTGGGCATCGGCATCGCACGCGGACTGGTGTTCGCCGGCGATGTCGGCACCGACACCCGGCTGGAGTTCACCGTCATCGGCGACGCCGTCAACGAGGCCGCCCGCCTCACCACCGAGGCCAAACTGGTGCCGCGCCGCATTCTGGCCAGTCAGGCGGTCATAGACGCCGCCTGCGACGCCGAGCGCACGCAGTGGATCCTGCACGACACTCTCCACCTCCGCGGCCGCAAGGAACCCACTCCGGGCTGGACCGACGTGGTGTCCCCCGCAGCGCCCCACCGCAACGGCAGTGCCCCGCAGGCCGGCCCCCGACCGGCCGCACCCCCATCTTCGGAGTCCGCCGGCCGGGCCGCGGATCGCTAATCATCAACCCGCGCAAGGGTCGGCCCCGCACCCGGCGGGACCTGGCAATACTCCGGTGAGAAACATGAACCGAACACCTCCGGGACTGTATGGCCGCCCGCTCCGGGCGGCAACGGATTAAGCACCGGCAGCACGGCCGGGCTCGGCCCGTCGAATCGCGGTGTCGTACCTGAGGACCGGTCGCATGTCGTACTCGCGGGGGATTCGGTGCGGCCCGGGACGCCGGACAGTAGCGCTATGAATGAAATCGGCGCGTTCGAGCGGACCTCGGCGGCGGTGTGGGCGCGGCCGCAGCGGGCGGTACTGGCTTATCGAGCGATCGTGGTCGCGCTGATCGCGGGCGTGGCCGAGACATTGGGACGCGTCGCGCTCGCCCTCGATGAGCCCGGGGTCCACCTGGCCGGCATCGCACTCGGGCTGCTGATCCGGGCTGCGATCTATCTGACGGTCTTCGCGCTGGCGGCCCGCATGCTGGCCGGAAACCTGTGGGCGCGATGGATTCTCGTGGTGGGGTTGGGCACGCTCGGCCTGGCCTCGCTGGCGGTCGAGCCGCTGCGGGCAGCGCTGACGGCCGAGCACCTCGGCGACCTCTTCACGCACTGGACCCCGAATGCGGTGATACTCGGGCTGTTTCGCGCCGCCCACATCATCGCGGTGCTGGTCGCGGTGCCCGCCGCGGTCATGGCCGGGCACCGGGTCGACAGCGCGACCTGAACGCAGGCCGTGCCGTCAGCAGCGATCAGGCGGTGGGCGGGGGCAGCAGGCCGGCGCGCACATCCTCGACCGTGGTGACCGGGAGGTCGCAGACCGAACCGCGGCAGATGTAGGCGGCGGAGGTGTCACGCACCGGGGGCCGGTCGGCCAGCAGCGGCTGGGAGCCGACAGGGCCGGAAACGATCACCGATCCGCCCGGTGCGGCGGCGCGGGCGGCCGCCACCAGCGTTGCGGCCCCGCCGGATTCGCCGTCCGGGCCCTCCACCACGGCCACCTGGATCGGGCCGCGCAGGGCGGCCTCGGCGACGGCGAGCCAGTGGCCGGCCGAGCGGGGCGCACGAGCGAGCAGCACCGCACCCCGGGTCAAGGTGTGATCGGCCAGCTGCCGGTAGCGGTCGGCCCGCTGCGGGTCGGCGAGGGCGGCCGCGGTGAGCAGTGCCTCCGCGAGAACCGAAGTGCCGGAAGGGGTTGCGCCGTCCAGCGGGTCGCGCGGCCGGGTGAGCAGGGTCTCGGCGTCGTCGGCGGTGTCGAACCAGCTGCCGGAGGTTTCCGGATCGGCGAAGTGGGTGATGGCGGCGTCCAGCAGATCCTGCGCCGCGTCCAGCCAGTCACCCTCGGCGGTCTGGTGCAGCGTGAGCAACCCCAGCGCCAGCCACGCGTAATCCTCCAGCACGCCCGGAGCCGCGCCGGGCACACCGCCCAGCGAGGCGCGGCAGACGCGGCCGGCGGTCATATGGGTGTCGAGCAGGAAGCGGGCGCATCGGACGGCGGCCGCGATCCACTCCGGATGTCCGTGTGCCGCACCGGCTTCCGCGAGCGCGACGATGGCCATGCCGTTCCAGGCGGTGACCGCCTTGTCGTCCCGCTCCGGCTGCGGGCGGCGCGCACGGGCGGCGGACAGCTTCGCCCGGATGGCCTCGAACCGCTCGTGATCGGCCGGTTTCGGATCGGTGTACCGGGTCAGCACCGAGGTGCCGTGCTCGAAGGTACCCGCCGTGGTGACATTGAAAACCTCTGCCGCCCAGGCGCCGTCGAGCGCGCCGAGCACACCGTTGAGTTCGGCGGGCGTCCACACGTACGTGGCTCCCTCCACGCCCGGCCCGCCCGGTTCGAGGTGGGTGTCCGCGTCCAGCGCCGAGGCGAAGGCCCCCTGCTCGGTACCGAGGTCCGTCAGCAGGAATTGCACGGTCTCGCGAGTCACCCGCAGCGCCAGCGGTTCCCACGCATCGGTCGCACGCGCACCGGCCGACTCGTCATACCCCCGCCGCGCCAGATGCGCGTACACGCGCAGCAGCTGGGCATTGTCGTAGAGCATCTTCTCGAAGTGCGGCACCACCCACGCCGCATCCACCGAGTACCGCGCGAACCCGCCCCGCAGCTGGTCGTAGATTCCGCCGCGCGCCATCGACTCGCAGGTGAACGAAACAGCCTGCAACACAGTCGGATTGCCGGTCAGCTCGTAATGCCGGAGCAGTCCCTCCAGCAGGGCCGACGGCGGAAACTTGGGCGCGCCCCCGAACCCGCCGTGCTGCCCGTCCACATCCTTCAACACCGCGCCGACCGCATGCTCGAGCAACTCCGGCCCGACCCCGATCTCCGCATCCGGCAACCCCGCGGTCTGTTGCCGCAGCGCGTCGGCCACCTGCGCCGCCGCCGTGTTCACCTCGTCGCGCCGGTTCCGCCAGGTCTCGCTCACCGCCGTCAGCACCTGGGTGAACGACGGCATCCCGTGCCGCGGCGTCTTCGGGTAATACGTCCCGCAGTAGAACGGCTCCCCCTCCGGCGTCAGGAAGCAGGTCATCGGCCACCCACCCTGCCCCGTCATGGCCACGGTGGCATTCATGTACACCGCGTCCAGATCAGGCCGCTCCTCCCGATCCACCTTGATACACACGAAGTTCTCGTTCATGACCGCCGCCGTGGCCTCGTCCTCGAACGACTCGTGCGCCATCACATGACACCAGTGGCACGACGCGTACCCGATCGACAGCAGAATCGGCACATCCCGCTCGGCCGCCTCGGCCAGCGCCTCCGCATCCCACTCCCGCCAGTGCACCGGATTCCCAGCATGCTGACGCAAGTAAGGCGATGTCGCGCTGCCCAATCGGTTCATATCCCCACCCTTCCACACCCGGCGACCACGCAACACGACCCAGACGCACCTCGCGCGGATCGGGATCAGTGGGCGAGCCAGCTGCCGAAGCGGCGGGTGAGGAACGGCATGACGATCCACACGGTTGGGGGCATTGACGGGGTCGTCGATCGCCTGCAGAACGCGGAACTGCCCGGCCGTCCGGCGGATGTGCGACCAGTCGAAATCGTCCTTGAAGAATTCCGCGAGCAGGTCGTAGCCGACCTCGTGCACCGACGCCGAGACCAGGACCACGCCGGCGAAGACCCCGGTGCCCGGGTCGTGTCCTTCGAGCATGCGCAGGATATTGACCGCGCCGATGCTGTGACCGACGAGCACGATATCCCGGGTCGGATTGGTCGCCGAGGTGCGCACCGCAACCGGCTGGGTCGACGAGCCCGCCGCTGCCTGAATACCGCTCTGCTACTGTGCGCCGATGGCCGGGCTGATGGCGGTGCCGCCGCTCACATCGACCACATTGGCGGTGATCCAGCGGGCGTCCTCGGAGGCGAGAAAGGCCACCACATCGGCGATATCGGCAGGCTGCCCCACCCGGCCCAGCGCGGTCATGGCACTGATGCCGGCCCGCGCCTGCGGATGGCCATCGAAAAAGGCGGCCATCCCCTCGGTCTCGGTCGCACCGGCGGCCACCGCGTTCACGGTGATACCGCGCGGACCGAGCTGTACCGCAAGGGTTTTGGTGAGCACATCGATCGCCCCCTTGCTCATCGCGTAAGCCACCTGCGACGGGGCCGCCACCCGCGGTGCGCACGAGGAGATGTTGACAATGCGGCCGCCATCGCGCAGCAGCGGTATCGCCCGCTGCGAAATAAACAGCGGCGCAGACACATTCACCGCGAAGAGACTGTCCACCGCAGCCGGGGTCAGCTGCTCGATCGAGCCGTTGCCACCGCCGCCGCCCGCATTGTTCACCAGAATGTCCAGCCGTCCGTCCGGCAGGCTCTTCGTCAGATCGGCGAACAGCGTGTCGATTCCGGCCGGCGTGCTCAGGTCAGCGCGGATGGCGAACGCCTGCCCGCCCGCCGCTCCGATGTCCGCCACGGTCTTCGCCGCCGCTTCGTCATCGTGTCCGTAGTGCACCGCGACCACCGCGCCGTTCGCCGCCAACCGCAGGGCAATGGCGCGGCCGATCCCGCGAGAAGCGCCGGTAACGAGGGCGAACTTGCCGATCTGAGACATTGGAACTCCTGTGCTCGGGTTTGTTTCCTCGACACAGACGTTCGCCGACCGCGCTCACCAAACCCTCACCGCGTGCTCACCGACAGCGCCCAGCAACGCCGGCCACGGGGTAGACACGGCCGTGCCGGATAGCGCGTCGAGCGGTTCTGCCTCTCGACGGCGAGCAGCTTCGCAGAGCCGAGTGGACAAATGCTCCCGTGGCGGTGGGGCGGGCGCTGCCAACCTCCCCGCCCCGCAGTGTCTTACGGGCGATAGTGGTCCCATGGGTAAAAGTGCGACGGTCGCGGCCGCTTTCACACCTCTGTTGCGACTCGCGTTCGGGTCGCAGCCGCCATTGCGGTTCGAGTTCTGGGACGGGAGCGCGGTGCAGCCCGACGGCGACCATCCCGGCACGATGCGGATCCGGTCGAAGAATGCGTTGAGCCATATGGTCTGGGCCCCAGGCGAACTCGGCCTGGGCCGCGCCTTCGTCGCCGGCACCGTGGACCTCGACGGCGATATCTTCCAGATCCTGCGAGCCCTGCAGTCCGCGGTGCCCGGTGATACCCGCCTCGGCGTCGCCGGTGCCTGGCAGGCCGTCGGTGCGGCCTGGCGGCTGGGTGCGCTCACCCACCGCCCGAAGCCGCCGCCCGAGGAGGCACGGCCTCCGCGCGGACCGCGGCACACCCGTCACCGCGACGCGGCGGTGATCAGTCATCACTACGACGTCGGCGACGACTTCTACCGCCTCGTCCTCGGGCCGAGCATGACCTACTCGTGCGCACGGTTCGCCGCCGCGGACGACGACGGCCGGGCTGCCGCGGACGCCACCCTCTCGCTCGAGGACGCCCAGCGCGCCAAACACGATCTGATCTGCCGCAAACTCGGCCTGACCGAGCGTCCCGGAATGCGCCTGCTGGATGTCGGGTGCGGGTGGGGCTCGATGGCCATGCACGCGGCCTCGGTCTACGGCGCGCAGGTCGTGGGCGTCACGATCAGCGGAACGCAAGCCGAACTCGCCCGCAAGCGCATCGTCGAAGCCGGGCTCTCCGCCACTGTCGAGATCCGGCACACCGACTACCGCGACCTGCGCGGCGAGCAGTTCGACGCCATCTCCTCGATCGGCATGTTCGAACACGTCGGCGCGAACCGCGCCGCCGAATACTTCGACTCCCTGCGCGCCTTGCTCCGTCCCGAAGGCCGCCTGCTCAACCACGCCATCTCTTCGGCCGGTGGATCCAGGATTCGCGCCCGATCCTTCATCGGCCGCTATGTCTTCCCCGACGGCGAACTTCTCGACGTCGGGGAGGTCGTATTGGCAATGGAGCGAGCCGGATTCGAGGTCCGAGACGTCGAAGCCCTGCGCGAGCACTATGCCCTCACCCTCCGCAAGTGGGTCGCCAACCTGGAATGCGCCTGGGATCAGGCGGTCTCACTGGTAGGCGAAGGACGCGCCCGAATCTGGCGCATCTACATGGCCGCCTCCGCCCTGGGATTCGAAGACGGCGGCCTCGGCCTCCACCAGGTCCTGGGCGTGGTCCCGGACCCCCGAGGACGCTCGGGTCTCCCCGCCACCCGCCGCGCCTGGGGCTAGGCCATGTTGTTACTGTGTCGGGATCGCGGCCCGCCGCGGACGCCACATCGCCAGGGACACTGATGGTTTCACGCACCGATACCCGCCCGGTGCCCACATCGAGGGCACGATCAGCATTCGAACGCAAGTCGCTCGGTGCGTCGTGACCGCCGACTCGACATGCCACGTGCCGTGCCCCACTCGGCCAGTCGCCGGGCGGCCAGGAAACAGCGCATGGGGAGACGATCAACTGGCGGGCCGCATTTTGTTTCGGGCAACGGTCCGGAAACGATGCGCACACCGTAGGGTGAGCAGCAGAAGTAGTCGGCACGAGTCATTCGGATTCGTTAACCCGGCCAATCGGCGGGAAGTGTTCATATGACCTCTGCACGACAGACCACTCTCCACCATGAGCAGAGCGGATTCACCGCAGCACGGGCCGCCGAGAAGGCCGCACAAGAGAAACAGAACGCGATGGCCGCCCTTACCGTCGCGGGTCATGCCCTCGATGTCGCGGACTGCGCACATCTGCTCCGGATGCTCGGCCTCGACGCCGGGAGCCAGGAGCAGTAGCGGTCGACGGATGGGTCGACTGGATCGCCGGCGTGCTGACCAGCGGTCATCGTGCCGCCCTCCGGTTGCCCAGTTCGGTGCGTGCGAGCGTGCTCTTGTGTACTTCGTCCGGTCCGTCGGCGAACCGTAGGGAGCGGATGCTCGCGTAGGCGGCGGCCAGCGGGAAGTCCTGGGACAGGCCGCCGGCGCCGAATACCTGGATGGCCTTGTCCAGGATCCACTGCACCGTGGCCGGGGTGGCGATCTTGATCGCTTGGATTTCGGTGTGCGCGCCCTTGTTTCCGACCGTGTCCATCAACCATGCGGTCTTCAGCACCAGGAGCCGAAGTTGCTCGATACGGACCCTGGACTCGGCGATCCAATCCCGCACCACGCCTTGCTCGGACAGCGGTTTTCCGAATGCGACCCGTTCGTCCGCCCGCGCGCACAGCAGCGCGAGCGCACGCTCGGCGACGCCGATGGACCGCATGCAGCGGTGGATACGGCCGGGTCCGAGCCTGGCCTGCGCGATGGCGAACCCGTCGCCCTCGTCAGCGATGAGGTTCTCGACCGGGACCCGCACATCGGTGAACGAGAGTTCCGCGTGGCCGCCGTGGTCATGGTCGTCGTAGCCCAGGACGTGCATGGGCCGATGGATCTCGAATCCCGGGGTATCCCGCTCGACCAGGATCATCGACTGCTGGCGGCGCCGGCGGGCCTCGGCCCGCAGCTCCCCGATGATCGGCACGGAGTCCCAGGCCCACCTGTCGTCGAGCTGGGCCAGTTGTTCCGCGAAGACCTTCTCCGCCGGGTGGACGTGGTCGTTCATGAACTCGAGCATCGTCTCCCGCAGCTCCGCGGTGAGGGGGTCATACGCGAAGTGCATCAGCGGACCTCGTGCAACGCGTCGAGACCGGCATCGAGCAACGGGTGGATCGCCGCGCCGAGTTCGTCGAACCCCGCACCGACCGTCTGGCCGTTGAGATACCGGAAATGAATACCCTCGAGGATCGCGGCCAGCTTGAACGAAGCGAGACCGAGATAGAACCCGAACCGCGACAGGTCACGGCTGCTGGCCCGGGCGTAGCGTTCGATGATCTCCTTCTCATCGAGGAAGCCCGGAGCCGAAGCCGCATCGGCGACCACCGCACCACCGAGCAATTCGCCGAGCCGGTGATAGGTGAGCATCAGCGCCAGGTCGGTCAGCGGGTCGCCGAGCGTCGCCATCTCCCAGTCGAGCACCGCGGTGACCCGATCGCCGGAGTCGACGAGCAGGTTGTCGAGCCGGTAGTCACCGTGCACGATGCCGGTGGCCGACTCCTCCGGCACGTCGGCGGCCAGGCGCTCGTAGAGGGCGTCGGCCGCGGGGAGATCCCGGCTGTACGAGGCGTCGAGCTGTTTCTTCCAGAGATGCACCTGGCGTGCGAGATAGCCCTCCGGCTTGCCGAATTCGGCAAGGCCGACCTCCGACGGATCCACGCGGTGGAGTGCGGCCAGTGTGTCCACCAGATGCGTCGAGATCACGCGAGTGCGTTCGACGCCGAGCGACTCCAGCTCCGCGGCCCGGCGGTAGGGCACACCGGCGCAGCGCTCCATCACATAGAAGGGCGCACCGATCACGGCGTCGTCCTGGCACAGCGCGTACACCATCGGCACCGGCACCGCGGTCTGCTGCAGCGCCCACATCACGCGGTACTCGCGGGCCATATCGTGCGCGGTGGCCAGCACGTGGCCGAGCGGTGGCCGGCGGACGATCCAGCTCGACGCGCCGTCGGTGACCTCGTAGGTCAGATTGGACTTGCCCCCGGCGATCAGGGACGCCCGCAATCGGCTTCCCGCACAGGGGATCTGGGCGGAGAACCAGGTACCGAGTCGCTCGAGGTCCAGGCCCGGGGGCGCCGGGACGTCCAAGTCGGGAAGCTGTCGGTTGTCAGACATTGATGGCACCCGCCGTCCGGAAGAGCCCGGCGTCACCCAGCCGCTGCCCACCATCGATGACGAAGGTCTCCCCTGTCACCCAGCTCGCCGCATCCGAGACGAGGAACGCGATGACGGAGCCGACGTCTTCGGGCTCACCGATACGCGACAACGCGGTAGCCGAATTCAATTGGCCCTCTTGCTCTTTCCACAGCGCTTCGGCCAATTTCGTCCGCACCACGCCTGGCGCAACGGCATTCACCCGCACCCGCGGCGACAACTCGAGCGCCAATTGCTTGGTGAGATGGATCAGTGCGGCCTTGGATGCGTTGTACACACCGAGGTTCGCCTCGAAACCCATCCCGCCGATCGACGCCGTATTGACCACGACGCCCCCGTGCTCCCCCATCCACGCGCGGGTCGCCAGCGAGGTCCACAGGATCGGCGCCCACAGGTTCACTTCGAAGGTTTTGGCGAAGCGGGCGTAGTCCTGGTCGCAGACCGGTCCATAGGCCGGGTTGGTCGCCGCATTGTTGACCAGGATGTCGACACTGCCGAACTGTTCCAACGCCACGTCGATGCAGCACCGGGCCTCGTCCTCGTCGGCCGCGTGCGCGGCGAAACCGATTGCATTGCCGCCGATTCCGGCCGCCGCGGCATCCGCGGATTCCTGCCCGCGCGACGTCACGACCACGTTGCCGCCCGCTGCCGCAATCGCTTGCGCCGCCGCCAGACCGATGCCGCGGGAGGCGCCGGTGACGATCGCGGTCCGGCCGGTGAGATCGAATCGGCTGGTGCCAGCGCCGGTTCTGTTGTGAGTCTGCAAGATCATCCTCTGTGTCGAATTCGGATGGCTGTCGCCGCGGGTGCCACGCCGCACCTGTCAGCGCCAGTGATGGTGTCGAGAACCCGGTCGCTCATGCGAGCACTCCCGACTGTCGGAGCAGGGCCTTGAACTCGCCGTGATGACGTAGTTGAGAGACGAGCGTGGCGACCAGAATGAGCAGGGCACAAGCCAGCGTGACCACGTAGCCCACCGTGTAGAGAGATGCCGTCGGCAGGTGGGTGACCGGGTCGGTGTCGGCGCTGAGCACGCCGGTGATCAATGCGGAGCCGAAGGCGATGCCGATTGCCATCGTGGTGCCCGCCATGCCCGCGGCCATCCCGGCCTTGCGTTCCGGTACGAGCAGCTGCGGCACCGCGAAGGCGCCGCTGTATCCGGCGCGACTGCCGAGTCCGATGAGGGCGGCGCCGACGAGATACTCCCACCACTGTCGATGGGCGACGACCAGAAATGCGAGCCCGAAAGCGGAGATCGACGCGCCGAGGACGAGCACCTCGCCCGGACGACCGTTGGCGACACGTTTCTCCGCGACCTTGCCGCTGATGAACATCGTCAGGGCGAAGGGAAGCATCAGCAGGCCGGTGCCCAGGGCATCGACGCCGAGCCCGTAACCGGCGCCCCTCGGTGTCTGCGTGTAATAACTGACCAGCAACAGGAACCCGGCGTCCACGGCACCGAACAGGCCCGCGGACAGCAACGCGACCCCGACGAACGGCATCTTGAGCAACTTCAGATCGAAAACCGCTGTTGCCGAACGCCGTTGCGCGCGCATCCAGGTGATTCCCCCGACGATCCCGGCCACCAGCGGAACCAGCACGACATCGCCCCACACCAGTCCCTGGGTGAAGGTGAGGAGCACGGCAGTGAGCCAGCCGAGCATCCAGACGGTGCCGAAAACGCCGATCTTGCCGGCCGATTCCGGCTTCGCGGACGGGACGATGACCATCAGGGCCACCGTCGTCGCCGCGGAGACCAGCACCAGGATCCAGAAGAAGCTCGCGATCGACAGGCTGCGGACCGTCAGCCCGCCGCCGATCATGCCGGCGACGACACCCGTGCCGGTCGCCATGATCAGGACGCTGACGGCGGTCGAGACCTTGCTTCCGGGAAGGTGCCGGCGCAGGAATCCGATCGGCAACAGCTGCGCCGAGCTGCCGAATCCCAGTAGGGCACAGCCGAGAACGATTGTGGGGTACGAGTTTCCGATGGCCGGGATCAGCGCCCCCAGTGTCAGGATGCTGCCCGACAGCAGTGCGGTGGTGCGGTCGCTGAGGACGTCGGCGAGCCGTGGAAGCAGGACGAATCCGGCACCGCCGCCCAGCGTCAAGGCCGTGAAGATCCAGGTCTCATCCGAGAGGCCGAGTGCGAACTTCGCCTGCATCAACGGCAGCAGCGGCGGCAGCATGAACGTGACCGCGTTGGTGACGGTCGCCAGGAGTGCCGCGACGCCGATGAGCGAGAGACGCTTCGATGCGGCGCTCGGTGGTGGTGGTGTCATCAGGCTGGCGATATCGAACGCCTGGTGATTGTGGGCCATCGTTTTCTCCAAGGAACGTCGCCAGCTGTCTCAGCAAATTCGAATACGATTCGATTTCGAAATAAGCTAAGTCACGATCCATCGCGTGTCAATGGGCTCCACGGAGGGCATTGACGGACCCGCCGGCCGACTCCATACTCAAACTCGAATTCAATTCGACTTCAAGGTATCGAAGCTGCCTCGGCACACCGCGTGTACCCCGTGCATCCCAGCCCCAGGAGATTTGACAAGCATGATCATCAAGCGCAATGGGCGCTCCACGGAACACCGCTCGAGGCAGGTCGACGTCCTGGTCATCGGCGCCGGGATCTCCGGGATCGGCATCGCCCACCATCTGAAATGCGAACGTCCAGGGACGTCCTTCGCAATCCTGGAGGCGCGCGAGGAGATCGGCGGCACGTGGAGCCTGTTCCGCTACCCGGGAATCAGATCCGACTCGGACATGCCCACCTTCGGCTACAGCTTCAAGCCGTGGACCAGCCCCCTGTCGATCGCCGAAGGGCCGTACATCCTCGAATACCTGCGCAAGACGGCCGAAGAATGCGGGATCCGCGAGCGAATTCGCTTCGGCCACAAGGTGGTTGCCGCCGACTTCGACACCGGCTCAGGGCTGTGGACGGTAACGGTCCACCGGACCGGCAGTCGGCGTCCCGCGACCTTCACCTCGCGCTTTCTGTTCCTCAGCACCGGCTACTACGACTACGAGTCCGCCTTCGTCCCCGACTTCGAGGGCATCGGTGAGTTCAAGGGACGGGTCGTCCACCCGCAGTTCTGGCCCGACGACCTCGTCTACACCGACAAGCGCGTAGTGGTGATCGGCAGCGGCGCCACGGCCGTCACCCTGATCCCGTCGATGACGCCACTGGCCAAGCACGTCACCATGCTCCAACGCTCGCCGAGCTACGTGCTCTCGGCCCCTGCCGTGGACGTCACCACCCACCTGCTGAACAAGGTCGTCGGACCGGAGCGGGCACACCGGATCAGCCGGCGCAAGAACATCGCACTCGGCCGGGGACTCTTCAAAGCGAGCAAGCTGGCGCCGGGGCTGATGCGCAAGCTGTTCATCGCGCAGGTTCGGGCTCAGCTGCCCAAGCACTTCGACGTCGACACGCATTTCACGCCGCGCTACAACCCGTGGGAACAGCGCCTGTGCATGGTGCCGAACGGCGATCTGTTCAAGGCCATCTCCTCGGGGAAAGCGTCGGTGATGACCGACCACATCGACAGGTTCACCGAGAACGGCATTCTGCTCCGGTCGGGCCAAGAGCTGGCCGCGGACGTGGTCGTCACGGCCACCGGACTCAATATGCTCCCGTTCGGCAAGATCACCCTCAGCGTCGACGGGCAGCAGGCTCATCTCCCGGACCTGGTCGCCTTCAAGGCGATGATGCTCTCGGGGATTCCCAACCTCGCCTACGCGGTGGGCTACAGCAATCTCTCCTGGACCCTCAAAGTCGAGCTGGTTGCCGAGCACTTCTGCCGATTGCTGGACCACATGAAGGCTTTCGGCTACGACACCGTCGTCCCGGTCCTGGACAATCCGGGGATGGAGCGGTTCCCGATCCTGGATCTCCAGGCGGGCTACGTCAACCGCGGAATCGGCGCGTTCCCCCGGGCCGGTGACGAGGGGTCATGGACCCTCGAACATGTCTACGAAAAGGACGTCGAGCGCCTGCGCCGCGGTCCCGTCGACGATCCTGCCCTCCATTTCACCACCGTGCGCAAGCCTGCCTTCGCCCGAGCCGGGAGCCGGTGAGAAAGCGATGACGAATTCGATGACACGCAAAGAACTCTCATTCACCAGTCACGGAATCACCTGTGCCGCATGGCATATCCCCGCCGCGAGCACTGCCTTCGAACGGCGTTCCGGGCGGCCGTGTGTTGTCCTGGCACACGGATTCGGCGGAACCCGGGATACCGGCCTGCTGTCCTACGCCGAGTCGTTCGCAGCAGCCGGGCTGGACGCATTCGTCTTCGACTACCGCGGATTCGGCGATTCCGAAGGCACGCCACGACAGCTTATTTCGTACCGCGGGCAACGTCAGGACTACCACGCCGCGATCGATGCCGCGCGCCGCCTGCCCGGCGTCGACCCCGATCGAATCGCCCTGTGGGGCACGTCGTACTCGGCGGGCCACGCGATCGCGGTCGCCGCACAGTCACAACGGATCGCGGCCGTTGTCTCGCTGACACCGGCTACCGACGGCCTGGCCAGCCTCGCCTTGATCGCACGCAAGGACGGGGTCGGCCGCCTGGCTCGCCTCGCAGCACAGGGACTCGCCGATGCGGCGACCGTGATCACCGGCGGCCGGCCTCGCATGGTGCCCATTGTGGGACAACCCGGCAGCACGGCGATGATCACCGTGACGGGCGCGGAGGAGGCCTACACGTCATTCGCCGGACCTACGTGGCGCAACGAGATCGGTGCCCGCCATGCACTCGAGGTCGCCCGCAACCGACCGACGATCTACGCCGAACAGGTGACCTGCCCGGTACTGGTCCAGATCGGCGAGGCCGACCGTGTCGTCCCGGTCGCCGCGGCCCATCGCATGGCTCGGAAACTCGGCGATCACGCTGTCGTCAAGGAATACCCGGTCGATCACTTCGATGTCTATGACGGCGTGTGGCAACGACGCGCGCTCGCCGATCAGCTCGAGTTCTTCGGCCGGGTTCTCCGCTGATAATGTGTCGAATTGTGATCGACTTTCCGGTTGAGGGCAGTGTCCATGGCTGAGACTGCCCGCTCCCCCAAGCGTTCGGCTTCGACCAGGAAGCCGAGCACGAAGGCCGCGCCGGCGGCCGATCGCATCCGCGCGAACAAGCACCAGGCACCCGCACGCCCGGACGCCGTCCTGCAGCGCCGTGGCGCCGAACGCGTCCAGGCCATCCTCGACGCGGCGGAGACTCTGCTCGCCGAAGAAGGCTACGAGGCCGCGACCCTCAAGGCCATCGGCGAGCGGGCCGGTATCCCGATCGCGTCGGTCTATCACTACTTCTCGGACCGCCACCAGGTCGACACCGAGATCATCGGTCGCCACATTGCCGAACTGGATCAGCAGCTCTCGAAGTCGCTCGACGGCGACGTGCGGCTGGACTCGGTACAGGATGTCGTCGATGCGGTGATCGATCCGATGCTCACCTATTTTCGTACCCACCCGAGCTGCGTTCAGCTGTGGTTCTCCGGGCGTAGCGATGCGGTGGCCGAACTCGTGCAGTCCTTCGACGAATCGACTGCTGAGCGAATGCTTCAGCTGGGCGTCCAACGCGAACTGCTCCGGCAGGACACGCCCCCGCTGGTGATTCAACTGGCTTTCGAGGTCGGCAACCGCCTGTTCGACGTCGCATTCCGCCGGACACCGAACACCGGCGACGACGCCACCATCGCCGAGGCACGCCGCCTGCTCGGTCTCTATCTGCAGTCGTACGCGCCGGAGTCCGAGCGTCCGGAGAACTGATCTCCCCCAACACCTTTCGCACCGCGCGGCGGCCTGGAGCCAGGTAACGCCTCGCGGTCCGCAGTCGCGCCCCGATCAACCCTCGTAAGGCTGCAACCCCCGAGCTGACGATGCGCCGAACCCGCGATCCGATCGGCTACGCACTCTTCGATCCTTCATTCAGATCCCGGCACCTCCCCCATTGACATAGATCACACTTCTTCTTAATGTCGAACCCGATTCGAGTTCTATTCCAACTCAATGATCGGCCGAACGGAGAAGGTCATGGCAGGCGATCACAACGAGGTGCGGAACGTCGACGTTGTCGTCGTCGGCGCCGGACTCTCCGGCCTCACCGCCGCCCACCAGCTGGTACGGAAGGGCCGCTCGGTGACGGTCCTGGAGGCCGGTGACCGCGTCGGCGGGCGGACGCTCAACCTCGACGTCGCCGATGGGGTCATCACCGAAGGCGCACCCGAGTTCGAGGGCTACGTCGAGGGCGCCGTCCGCGCGGCCGAGCGCGCCGTGGGCGAGGTCCTCACCACGCACTGACACTCGCCGGCCCACTCGTCGGCGAGCCGCCGCCGCAGCAGCTGAAAGTCCGCCATTTACAGGGACTTCAGCGGAACGGAGGTTCCAACGCTCAACCAGTTCTAGTCGGCAAAAAAATCAGCAGAACACACGACGACCCCAGCGTTGCCGCTCGATAACCCTGCGGCACTGTTCAATTCGCGCTTCTTGGAAGGTTCGGTTCACCGATGAGGAAGATCACCGCCTACACCGTCGCCGCCGTCGTCACGCTCGGCGTGCTCACCAACAATATACCCGACTCCAATGCCGCTCCGGCGCAGCCGATCCCGGCCCCGGCCGGCCCGGTCGATGCGCAGCAGGCCGGCATCCACTGGACCGCCGACCGCGTCGGCGACTCCGTGGTCGTCAAGACCGATCTGGGCTCACTGGCCACCGACGACGGCCAGTTCC
Source organism: Nocardia sp. NPDC059236 (assembly GCF_042754085.1). NCBI lineage: Bacteria > Bacillati > Actinomycetota > Actinomycetes > Mycobacteriales > Nocardiaceae > Nocardia > Nocardia sp. NPDC059236. The sequence goes on along the minus strand of NZ_JBHZAF010000007.1, from coordinate 66,178 downwards.
AGGTCCTCGACTCGACCGGAAAGGTCGTCGCCGGGCTGCCGCTGAGTTACGACATGCGCGGCCTGCGGTTCCCGATCGCAGCGAAGATCGACGGCAATACCGCCACCCTGACCCCGAACACCGACCCGACCGCGGCCGCCCCGGTCGACATGATCACCCTTCCTGCCGATCCGCTGAAGCCGGTCGATGCCCAGTTCGACGCCGATCTGGGCCGGGCGGCCGCCCAGTTCGGCCTGGCCACGGGCGTCGGGACCCTCCTCGGCACCATCGTCGGACTCGGCGGTGGCTGCATCCTGGGCGCGGTCGTCGGCGCCGCCCTGATGACCCCGATCTTCGTCCCCGGCTGGGTCGGCAGCTGTATCGCCGGTGCGGCGATCGGTACCGCGCTGGGGGCGGCGGCAGGCATCATCCTGCTGGGCGTGCCGGTGGGTATCGCCTCGGCGATCCAGTTCTTCCAGATGGAGAACGCACCGGCTCCCGTGTCCTGACAGCCCTATGTGGTTGCGCCGGTAGCGATCTCGCCCGGCGCAACCACAAGATCCACTGGTCGGTCCCGGTGGGTCATCATCGCAACGGAGCACCCCACTGCACCTGTCGGCGCAGATGGTTCTTGAGCAGTTTGCCCCCGGCATTGCGCGGTAGCGCCTCGGTGACAACCGTGGCGTACTGCGGAATCTTGAAGTCGGCGAGATGGTTTCGGCAATGCGCGAGCACGGCGGCGATATCGATCGGCGCCCGGTCTCCGAACAGGACGGCGCCGACCTTCTCCCCCATCACGTCATCGGGCACGGCGAGCACCGCGGCGTCGGCGACACCGGGAGCGGACAGCAGTACCGCCTCCACCTCCACACTCGAGATGTTCTCGCCGCCGCGGTTGATGATGTCCTTGATCCGGTCGATGATGTGCACGCGTCCGGCATCATCGACCCGGACGACATCGCCGGTGCGCAGCCAGCCGCCCACCATCGTCTCCGCGGTCGCCTTCGCTCGGTTCCAGTATCCCGCAGTGACATTCGGGCCTCGGACCACCAGTTCTCCCGTGCCCGGTTCACCGTCGATCGGCACGATGCCCAGATCCACCGACGGCACCGCGTAGCCGACCGAATCGGCGTGCTCGATCGAGTCCCGGTCCGGTAGCACGGCGATCAAGGACGCCGTCTCCGTCATGCCGTAACCGTTCATCACGGTCGCCTGGGGGAACGCCGCCTGCAACGCCTGTACCAGCGACGGCGCGATCGGCGCGCCACCGTACCCGACTATGCGGACCCGGGACACGTCCGCGTCGGCGAAATTCGGATGACGGAGCAGCAGGGAGTACACCGCGGGCACCGTCACGAGGAAGGAAATGCGTTCCGCGGCAATCGCTTCGATCAGTGCGGGCAGGTCGAGTGCGGGCAGGATCACCGAGGTGCCGCCGGCGGAGGCGGCGACCAGCAGTTGTGAATTGCAGGCCGTCACATGGAACAGGGGCACGGAGATGAGGGTGCGCAGGTCCGAGCCGGCGTCACGGGAGATGCCGGAACAGCGAATCATGTTCTCGGCGCTGGTGATGAACGCCTCGTGTGTCGTCGGAACACCTTTCGGGTGTCCGGTCGTACCGGAGGTGTAGAAGAGCGCTGCCACATCGCCGGCGCCGAGACCCTCCGCCACGTACGGATCACCGTCGGGCAGTGGAGTATCGGCCGCCAGATCGACCGTCACATCGGCGTCGTCGAGCACGAACTCCACCTCCGGAGGAGCCGAGCGCGTATTGACCGGCACCGCGATACCGCCCGCGAACACCGTGCCCCAGAAGGCCAGCACCCAGTTCACACCGGCCGGATATCGCAGGGCGACTCGATCCCCGCGCCGCACGCCGAGCGCCCGGAGCCCACCGGCCACCCGCGACGCGCGTTCCCACAGCTGGGCATAGGTCAACCGATCGCCGCCGACCTCGACGACCGCCTCGATATCGGGGTGCGTGTCGACGTGCGCGCGCACCACGTCCGGCAACGTCGCCGGCACATCGGTGTAGTGCGCGATCCCCCGCGCGTCTCTGGTCAACGCTGATTGGTCGAAAGGGTTGCGCGAGCGCGTTATTTCGATGATCGCAGTGGTCATTCGGCGGCCTCCGGGGGGCGGCGCAAGTCGGCTACGGACATCATGGTGATCTCTCCTCTGTCATCGCTGGGGGAAGTCCGATTCGGCACAGGATGGCCCGCTAGAGCACGGCTCGGCCGGCAGCCTCCGCGATACAGTTCGATGTCGAATCGAGTTCGAATTTAGGAGTCGTAGCGTGAGCGTGTCAACAGTCGGCCGACGTGCGCATGGCGTCCGACTCGACGGCGACTGCTCGACAGGGTCGAGACATTCCTTGCCTCAGCGCTGTGGCGCGTAGGTCCCCAGGTATGCAGCGACCAGGCGACGCGCCTCGTCGATCGTGGCGTCATCGCCTTCCGGAGAGCGCCGGAAGGCGACATCGAAGAGCCTGTCGGCGGCCTCGAAGGCGAGTTCGACAACGACCGGCGGGGTATCGGGACGAATCAGGGCACGCTCGGCTAGGTGGCACCACAGCTGCCGCGCCTGCGACGCGTCGAACATCTGCGCCAGTTCGCTGAGCAACGAGCTACGCCCCGAGAACCAGAGCTCGCCGAAGCTCGGATGTTCGCGCATGTAAGCGAGATACAGGTCGCCGACCGTGTCGCAGGCGTCGCGCAGGGTGCCCGGCTCGCTGCGCCCCAACGCGGCACGCAGACGTTCGTCGAGTTCGCGCAGATACCGCTGCGCCAGCTCGGTTTCAACCTGATGCCGGTCAGCGAAGTAGTGATATACCGAGGCCACCGGAATGCCCGTTCGTTCGCCTATCGCCTTGAGGGTGGCAGCCTCGTAGCCCCGCTCACCGAGCAACGCCTCGGCGGCATCGAGAATGGCCTGCACACGCTTGACTCCTCGGCGCTGAACCGGAGCAGGGCGGATGGTAGCCCGAGGTGTCGACAGATTTTCGAACACGATTCGAGATCGTAACAGCGTCGAAAGTCGACATCGAAATTGATTCGACATCGATACCGCGAGGCAGGGACGGACGGGGCTACATCACGGCAACCGCGCAATGAGGCAGCCATACCGTCGCCCATCAGGGTTTGCGGGCTATACCGCAGCAGCAGGAGACCTTGTTTTCCGAGCAGGGCAACCACCCACCTTCTTGCGATGAGTAGGAATGGCGCTAGATGTCACATACCCCTAATGGGTATGCGATAGGTCACAGCAGCCAAGGATGTTCCCATATACCCCAGGCGGATTGGGCCGCGGGCTCGACCTGGGTGGTGCTGTTCGCGGCCGCCGTGCTGCTGGGTGAGTTCGTCGCGATGCAGGCCCGACGCAAGGATCCGCTGATGCCGCTGGCGCGGCGCTGCTGCCGATGACCGCGCTGATCATGGTCGGCATGATCGCGATCTCGCCGAAACTGTTCGCGCGCTTCGGGGCTCGCACCATGACCGTCACCGGTCTGCTGCTCGCCGCCGGCTACCAGCTCGGTTCCGCGCTCGGCCTCGCCGCGGCGGCGCTCGCCCTGGCCACCTTCCGGTCACCGGCCCGGCGCGCCCGGGCGGTCGCGGCCGGAGTGTGACGGGAGCCGGCCGGATCGGAAACCTGAACGGCCCGAAGGGAACCCACCCCCGCCGGGCCGTTCGCCCGCACCGGAGATCGGGTGCCCATTCGCCGGGGTGCATGATGGGGCGCATGCTTCCCACCGACCGCCTGCACCAGGTCGACCGGCATCCCGCCGTGATCGATACGCCGCTCGGCACCGTCGTGTTCGCTGTCGCGCTCGGCTCGGAACAGGTACCGACCGGTCCGGATTCCGTGTGGCGCTTGGCGAACGGCTCGCACCTGCACCGCTGGCGGCACCGGGACGCCACGGTCGATCTGCTCCTGGGCCGCATCGAGATGCCGGCCTGGGACGGCGGCGCGGCCGTACCCATGTGGGCGGGAATCTGGCAGGTGCAGGCGCATTCGGCGGTGCCCGCACTGACCTTCTCGGCCGAACTGACCGATCTGTCCGCGGACACGTTCTGCGGTCCCGACTCCGGTGAATGCCTCGCGGCCGTGACCGCCGAGAACGACCGATTCTCGGTGTCGATCGGCGGCCCGGATTCCGAACTGCTGGCCATGCAGGCCGCCGACGGCCGGCTCATGCCCGCCGACTGGGCGGACCAGCTGCCCGCCGACGGCAATGACGACGACTCCGAATACGGTGTGCGCTACCTGGATCCGGCCGGAATCCAGTGGCGGCTACCCGGTCTCGCCAGCACGGAGGTGGCCCGGCTCTGCATCGCGACCGCCTGGTGCCCCCGCGACGACGACCGGCCCGCGGCCTGGTTCGCGGTCGACATCCCCCTCGACACCGCCTACCTCCACCTCACCACCGACCGCCCCTGACGAACGCCGGCTACCCGGATATCGAACCGGTGGCCGCCCACCGGCGGAACTCGTCCGGGGATTGCCCCGCCTGACGGCGGAACGCCCGCCGCAGCGCCCTCGGGTCGGTGTAGCCGACCCTGGCCGCGATCGCGTACATGGGGAGATCGGTGCCGCGCAACAGATCCGACGCGTGCTCGTGACGAACCGTGTCGACCTCGGCCCGCCAGCTGGTGCCCAGCTCCTGCAGACGACGTTGCAGGGTGCGCGGGCTCACGGCGAGCCGGGCGGCGACCTGGTCGAGTTCGAGTTCGCCGCACGCCATCGCCTCGCGCAGCACCGCGCGGATCCTGCCGATCGGGCTGGGCATGGGACGCGCACTGGCGAGCAGCAGTTCCGCGTAGCCGCGATGGATCCGGCCCAGGTTCGGGTCGCCCCCGGTGGGCAGGGCCGCCGCATCGAGGAAGGTCAGCTCGGAATGCGGGGCCTCGAAGCAGATCCGGTTGGTACCGAACGCCTCGACGAGATGCCGGTGATTGCGCGGCGCGCGGTGCCGGAACGCCACCCGAACCGGAACCAGCGGATGCCCGGTCGCCTCACGAGCCCGCTGCAGCATCACCGCGAGCGTGAACTCCTCGACCAGCCCCAGGATCGGCCCCGGTTCGACGGTCGCGGTATCCCGGACGATGAGCAGCCCGCCGTTCTCCAGCACCTGGCCGCCACCGAGCGGATCCGCGACGACGGCACGCAATTCGACCACGCTGCGCAGACTTTCGGCCAGCGTCGGTCCGCTCGAGAAGAGGTAATCCCACACCGACAGGCTCCCCCGCGTGGCCGTGGCCGCCGCGCACAGACCTCCCGTCGGCCCCGCGGCCGCATAGATCAGCTCCCAGACCCGCCACGCCGAGCCGGTCGGAACCCGCACCAGATCGTCGCCGAGCTGATCGGCCCCCAGCTCCAGCGCGCTGAAGAGTTGCGACGCCGACGCTCCCGCCCGCAGCGCCGCCTCCCGAACCAGGGCCGCCAGCCGCGACGAGATGGTATTGCCGATCATCGCCGCAGCTTAGCGACCACCGATTACTTCTGAACGGGACCTTCGGGACCGCGACCCGACCATTGCTGCCCGGCCGCTGACCGGCCGGAGCGCCGTCACCTCGGGCGCTGAAGTCACCCACGTCGTGCATCCTGTTTCAAAAACCGCACCGCACAGTCTAATTTGGACCCTCGTGCATTGCACTGTGAGTGCAACGCGATGCCACCGCCCGTCGATGACGCTCCACTCCCGGGAACCCAATGACCATCCACCCCACCGGTATTCACGCCCCCACCGGGGCCGGGCTCGACCCCGACGCACAGGTGATGGACACCGTGCTGTTGCCCGGGTATGTGCTGAGCACGATCGGAGTGTGCGAGGACACGCGACATCGCCTGGCGCTCGCCGCGGACCTACCGGGCTGGCTGCTGACCGCGCCCGAATCCATGGTGCCCAGCGAGCGGTATCTGCGGCTGTGGGAACTCGTCGAACACGAAACCCAGGATCCCGCCATCGCCGTCCGCACCGCACTCGAGTACACGCCCGGACAGCTCGGCATCATCGACTACCTGCTGCTGACCGCGCCCACCCTGGGTGCTGGACTCGCGCTGACCGATCGGTTCATGGACGCGTGCTCGACCAACCGGGAGTTCCGGGCGGTCGCCGACGCGGATCCGGACGGTGTGACGACGGTGTACACCGGCCTGGCCCGGGGTGAGGGCCGCGGCAGCGAGCTGGCCATGCACACCGGTCTGTGCGGGATGATCGTGAAAATGCGCACGGCCACCGGGCAGCACGTGGTGCCGGTGGACGTGCGACTGCGGCAGCGGGCGCCCAAGGGCCGGGCGGAGCTGACGGCGCTCACCGAGCTGTTCGGTACGCCCCGAATCGATTTCGGGGCGGCCACCAATCGCGTCACCTTCCGGAACGCCGATCTGGCGCTGCCGCTGCTGCGCGCCGACCCGGTCCTGAACCGAATCCTGGTGCAGCAGGCCGAGATGACGGCGCCACCGCGCATCACCACCTGGTCCGACCGGCTGCAGCAGGAGCTGGCGTCGATGCTGATCGACGGCGCGGTGACCATCGACGCGGTGGCCCGCCGGCTACTGACCGGCCGTCGCACCCTGCAGCGCCGCCTCGCCGAAGAGGGCACCTCCTGGCGGTACGAGCTCGAAAAGGCCCGCAGGCAACAGGTTCTCGACCAGCCGCTGGGCCTCACCCAGGCCGAGCGCGCCCGCCGCCTCGGCTACTCCGATCCGAGGTCGCTGCGCCGCGCCCAGCAGCGCTGGACCGACGTGAGCTGAGCGGGCCGCGGTGCGCCTGCGCGCCGGCGGTCACTGCGACTGATCCCGGCGGAAGCTCGCGGGCGACTGCCCGGTCCAGCGACGGAAAGCCCGGGCCAGCACCCGGTGATCGCGGTACCCGAGGCGCAACGCCACCGACCGCACCGGCACCGTGTGGTCGCGCAGCAGGGCGATCGCCGTGTCCCGCCGCACGATCTCGAGCTCCGCGCGCCAGCTGGTGCCGTGCTCGGCCAGGCGGCGCTGCAGGGTCCGGTCGCTGATCCGGAGGGCGGTGGCCACCTCCTCCAAACCCACCCCGTCGCCGCCGGACTCCGGCAGCGCCGCCTGCAGTGCCGCGCGGAAGACATCCAGCCAGGCCGGTTCGGGCCCGATCGAGTCGATCAGCTTCTGAGCGTGCGATCGCAGAATCCCCTGCAGGACAGGATCATTCGTCCGACCACCAGCCTCCGCAGTGGTGAGGAAGGTGATCGCGTCCCGGTCCTGACCGAAGTGGATGTTCCCGGTGCCGAGCGCGCGGACCAGGTGCGCGCGATCGTCGGGACCCCGGTGCGAGAAGTCCACCCGGACCGGCCGGCCCCCCTCACCGAAGCTCTCCGTCGCCCGCCGCACCATCACCGCCATGACGAATTCCTTGTTGACGGCCTCGGCCGCGCCCCGATGCGGCAGATCGAGATAGCGTGCGGTGAGCAGGGATCCGTCCTCCACCACCTCCAGATCGACCCGGCGGTCGCAGATGGTGTTGTTGTAGCGCGCCGCGTCGCGCAGGCCCTCGGCGAGGGTGGGCGCATTGCCGATGAGGTAGTCCCACACGTGCAGCCGCCCCAGCTCGGCCACGTCCGCGGCCAGCACCCCGGCCTCGGGTCCCGCCAGCCGGTGCAGCAGCTCCCACAGCCGCGACGCCGTCGCGGTCGGGATGCGCGCCGTGTCGTCGAACAGCAGAGCCGGATCGCGGCCGAGCAACTGGGCGATCTGCTCCGTCTCGGCGCCCGCCCGCCGGGCCGCGTCCGCGATCACCCCCACCACATGGGACGAGACGGTATTGACCGCATTGCCGGACCGGTCCAGGACCGTAGTCGCCATCTCTGCCACCTTCTCACGGAATTGCGCTGAGACTCCCGTTAACTCGGACCTTCCGGTACGTATTCCCCGCGCGCCGACCCGCAGAGTAAGCGCATCGGCAACTGTCACCGCCCTGCTCGAGGAGCTGGGCATAGGCGATGATGTCCGTCCGGCGTACTGTCGACTCTGTGAGCAGTGGCGCCGCCCCGGCGGCAGCGGCGGAGGGCTCGGACCTGTGGGCCCGGGCTTTCGCGACGCTGTATGACCCTCTGCTGTGGATGGGCGAGAGGGCGGGGATGGGCGCTCGCCGGCGAAATTTACTCAGCCGTGCGAGGGGGCGGACTGTCGAGCTCGGCAGCGGTACCGGCCTCAACCTGGAGTACTACCCGGACGGCCTGGACGAGCTGATCTTGACCGAACCGGAGCCCGCGATGCGGACGCGGTTGGCGCGGAGGCTGCGTCGCAGCCGCAATCACGCACGTGTGCTCGACGCATCGGCGGAAAAACTGCCGTTCGCGGATGGAACCGTGGATACCGTCGTCTCAACGCTCGTGTTGTGCACTGTCGATGACCCTGATCCGGTACTGCGGGAGATCGAGCGCGTGTTGCGTCCCCGCGGCCAGCTGCTGTTTCTGGAGCACGTACGTTCCGAGTCGCCGCGACTTTCCTCTTGGCAAGACCGTCTCGCCGAGCCGTGGCGCCGGTTCGCAGAGGGCTGCCACTGCAACCGCGCCACCCTCGAGCTGATCCGGGCGTCCGGGCTGGAGCTCGAAGACGTGCAGGAAATGCCATGGCGGGCAATGCCCCCGATTGTTCGACCGCTGATCACGGGCGTCGCCACCAAGAACGATTAGGAGCCGGCGCCCCATCCGGGCGGTGGCCATTCGCGCCAGGAGAGTGCCCTTCCGCGTCAGCGGCGTGGTGAAGTGGCATCCTTCAGGGGTTCATGCCCTGCTCGACTCACCCCGATCAGGAGGCACCGTATGGCCGGACTGGTCCGCATCCGCCACGTCAAACTGCCGGTCAGCGACCTGGCGCGCAGTGTCGCCTGGTACTGCGACCTGCTGGATCTGCGCCTGGCGGGCGAGTTCCGGGAAGAGGGTGAGCTGCGCGGGGCACAGCTCATGCACCCGTCCGGTTTCGGCATCGCGCTGTGGGAGCGCGAATACTGTGCGGGCACACCGGATTTCCGCGGCTTCGACGTCTTCGCCCTGGAGGTGGACTCGGTCGACGACCTGCACGCCTTCGCCGCCCGCGCCGACGAACTGGAGTACACCCGCGGTGAGGTGATCGATCGCGGCCCGTACGGCGCGATCCTGGATCTCGCCGACCCGGACGACACCGTGGTGCGGCTGCTGGCCAACAACCCCTTCCACGCGGATCGATTCCTCGGGATGGATACCGACGGCAAGGGCGGGTTCACCGTCTACGACTCCCCGACCCTCGGCTGAGCGCCGAACCCTCCCGGAAGCACATATCCCTAGGTAGGCATGCCTGAGACATTTGTACTAGACAAGCGTGCCAATCATTTAGTACATTTGTCTTAGACGTTAGAGCCAACCGAGAGGGCCCGACACCATGAACACCACCGCCAACTCGCTGCACATCCTCGTTTCCGGCGGCGGCATCGCCGGCAATGCCGTTGCGCTGCAACTGCTCCGGGCCGGAGCCCGGGTCACCGTCGTGGAGCGCGCCACCGCGCCCCGCCCCGGCGGCCAGGCCGTCGACCTGCGCGCCGCCAGCAAGGAGGTCGCCGAGCGCATGGGCCTGATGCCGGGCATCCGCAAGTACCAGCTCGAAGAGCTGGGCATGGCCTGGGTCGACCGCAAGGGCACCGAATACGCCGCCCTGCCGATGGAGGCCTTCGACGGCAAGGGCCCGGTCGCCGAAATCGAGATCACCCGCGGCGATCTGAACCAGGTACTGCTCGACCTGCTGGCCGAAACTCCGGGCAAGCTCGACTACCGCTACGGCGAGTGGATCGAGACCCTCGACCAGGACGACACCGGCGTGACAGTCGGCTTCGGTTCCGGCGCGACCGGGCGCTTCGATCTGGTGGTCGGCGCGGACGGCGTGCACTCGGCGGTCCGTCGCCTCGCCTTCGGGCCGGAGGAACAGTTCTCCACGTACCTGGGCGGCTACACCGCCTTCTTCACCATGCCCACCCCCGCCGACACCAAGCCGGGCTGGTTCGCCATGCACTCGGTGCCCAGCGCCGCCGTCGGCATCCGCCCCGACCGCGACCCGCGCACCGCCAAGGCCATCCTGACCCTCCGCACCTCGGAGAACCCCGCGCTGCGCCGCGATGTCGCCGCCCAGCAGCGCCTCATCACCGACATGCTCGCCGAGGCCGGCTGGCATGCGCCCACCGCGCTCGCGGCCATGCCCGGCGCACCCGACTTCTACTTCGACGTGCTGGCCCGCATCGACATGCCGACCCTGGCCGCCGGGCGGGTCACCCTGGCCGGCGACGCGGGCTACTGCGGCTCCCCCCTGACCGGCATGGGTACGGCGATGGCACTGGTGGGCGCGTACATCCTGACCGGCGAAATCGCCGCCACCCCGGACGATCTGCCCGGCGCGCTGGCCCGCTACGAGGAGCGGGTGACCCCGTTCCTGGACGCGGCCAAGGAACTTCCCGGCGGCGGCATCCAGATGATGCTCCCGAAGTCGAAGGTCCTGACCGCCCTGGGCCGGCTCAATATGCGGATCATGACCTCGGGCCCGATGCTCCCGCTGACCCGGAAGCTGTTCGAGCCCAAGGCCGAGGACTACCGGCTGCCCGCGTACGAGACCGAGACGCTGGTCTGAATCCGGCCTCAGCCGAGATGCTTGCGCAGGAAGGCCGCGACCTCGTCGGTGGCGGCCGCCGCCTCCGGGGTGTCCCGCATGATCGGGTAGACATGCGGGAGACCCTCACCGCGCGACAGCGTCACATCGACGCCCGCGGCCCGCGCGGCGGCCGCGAAACCCTCGGAGTCACTGAGCAGCAGTTCGGCCGTGCCGACCTGGATATGCAGCGGCGGCAGGCCGGCCGGGTCACCGAAAAGCGGTGAGGCCGAAGGAATTCGGGGATCAGCGCCATTCAGGTAGGCGGCGAAGACACCCCGCAGCATGCCGGCGGTGAAGATCGCGTCCTGGCCGTCGAGCTCGGTCATGGAGACCCCGGAAGCGCTCATGTCCAACGCGGGCGAGAGCAGCACGGCTGCCGCGGGCAGCGCCGCGCCGGCATCGCGCAGCTCCAGCAGCAGCGCCGCGATGAGATTGCCGCCCGCCGAATCGCCCACCAGCGCAATGGAATTCACGGCCACACCCGGTTCCTCGCGCAGCCGGCGCCAGACCGCCCGGATATCCTCCACCGCCGCCGGGTACGGATGCTCCGGCACCAATCGATACTCCGGGAACAGCACCCGCGCCCCGGCCGCCCGCCCCAGCCGCGCCGCCAACTCACCGTGGCTGTCCAGCGAGCCCAGCGAGAACCCGCCGCCGTGCACGTACACCAGCACCCGATCCGGCGAGGTCCCCGGCGCGTCCAGCCAGTACGCGGGCACGCCCGCCACCGAAACCGCGCTCACCCGGACATCATCGGGAATCTCGTACCGCTTGCCCGCGGGCAGGAAATTGGCCCGCAACTCCTCGATCGACGGCGGCGTCGCCGGCCGCGCCACCCGGTTCCGCTCGAACAGCTCGATGTGCTCCCGCATCTCCGGGCTCGGCATGGCGATTCCCCTTCCGCTCCAAGTCCTTTTGATCTCGTCGCAGCCGACAACCCTGCCCGCCCGCCGTTTGTTCCGGCCACCCCCGGATATGCCACGACCCCGGTCACCGGACCGGGGTCGTGGAATGCCGAGGGGATTCAGGCGCTGCCGTTGGTGGCTTCCGGCTTGGTCTCGCTGCGCGGCTCGGACTCGGTGTCCTCCGCCTGCGCGGCCTCGTGATCCTCACGCGCCGCGATGCCGTGCTCGGTGCCCTCGTCGGCCTCCTGGTCCGCCTCCGGATGTTCCGGGGAGAACTCGGCGGGCAGGTTCTTGATGTGCCTGTTCATGTTCCGGATGAGCAGGATGGTGCCGGCCAGCAGCACCAGCACGATGACCAGACCCAGCGGGGACGCCTTGCCGAACTCGGGTCCGGTGGGCGAGTTGGTGCCCTGGGCGAGCAGCGTGAGCATCATCGGGCGGTGTCCTCGTTGTCGGCGGCGTCGAAGCCGGAATCGGCCTCGTCGATTCCCGCGAACAGGTCGGTCTCCGGGATCGCGGTCTTGACCCGGGTCTTGGCCAGCTCGAACTCCTCGGTGGGCCACAGTCGCTGCTGCATCTCCAGCGGAATCGCGAAGAAGGCGCCGTTGGGGTCGATCTGGGTGGCGTGGGCGCGCAGGGCGTCGTCACGCTGCGGGAAGTACTTGGCGCACTCTACCTGGGTGGTGACCCGCGCCATGATGTCGCCGCGCTCGGCGGCGTACTTGCGCATGCGGTCCATCCAGTCCTGCATGGGGAAGGGCTCGCCGCGGCGCGCGTACTCGTCGGCGAAGACCTCCAGCCGGGTGAGGCTGAAGCCGTGGTTGTAGTAGAGCTTGAGCGGCTGCCAGGGTTCGCCCGCGTCGGGGAACCGCTCCGGATCGGCCGCCGCCTCGAAGGCCGCGACCGACACCTTGTGGCACATGATGTGATCCGGGTGCGGGTAGCCGCCCATCTCGTCATAGGTGGTCATGACGTGCGGCCTGAACTGGCGGACCACGCGCACCAGCGCCTCGGTGGCCTCCTCCAGGGGCACCAGCGCGAAGCTGCCCTCGGGCAGCGGCGGCAGCGGATCACCTTCCGGCAGACCGGAATCCACGAAGCCGAGCCAGGTCTGGCGGACGCCCAGCGCCTCGGCGGCAGCGGCCATCTCCTCGCGGCGGACCTCGGTGATGCGGTCCTTGATGCCGGGGGTGTCCATGGCGGGGTTCAGGATGTCGCCGCGTTCCCCGCCGGTGAGGGAGACGACCAGCACGTCATTGCCTTCGGCGGCATAGCGCGCGGTGGTCGCCGCGCCCTTGCTGGATTCGTCGTCGGGATGCGCGTGCACCGCCATGAGGCGAAGACCACTCACTTCTCGTTCACCTCACCGATCACGTTTTTCACCTCGTAGCGTCGAGCTGTATCACTTGGCACGTGCAGGGGTCCTGCGTGGTTACGCAAGCTGCCTCCTCCGGACCCTGACCGCACGTGCCGAGTCCAGACACAGGCATCAGATATGCATTCCCTATAGTTCCATCCGATCGTTGTTTGTTCCGACCTACCCCCCGGGAGCGTCCCCGATATGAGTGAAAGACCGGCTGACCGGTACGGGATTACGCCTCGGAAGACCCGCCGCTGGCTCCCCTACGCCCTCGGAGCGGTCGTCATCCTCGCCGGGCTCGGGGTCTCCTATCTGGGCTACCGCACCTACGGACCGCAGGCCATCGAACCGGATCGGATCGGCTACACGATCGTCGACGACTCCACTGTCAGTGTGGATTTCAAAGTGACACGCAAGGATCCGGGCCAGGCGGTCGTCTGCTTCGTGCGCGCCATGGACGGCGACACCGACGAGGTCGGCCGCCGCGAGATCCTGGTGCCCGGCTCCGACTCCGGCACCGTCCGCGTGGTCACCACGATCAAGACCACCCGACGGGCCGGCGCCGGCAATGTCTACGGGTGCACCGACCATGTGCCGGCCTATCTGCGCGCCGGGTGAATCGTCCGTAAAGCGACCCGCATTGACGCTTCTACCTGCGCCTTTCCGAATCGTGCTAAAATGACGCGATACACGGTTCCGACGTTCGGAGCCGTGTTTGCTGCATTGACGGCCGGCGCTGTCGGGACTCTCCCCAGGGATCGCTCTGGCTGTCCGGTTGCTGCTGTGCCCATCTCCGGATGGCCACGGTAGCGGGCATCAGGGAATCCCGGCTTGCCGGGGACAACTACTAGGGAGTGATCGAGATGACTGAGACCGTGACTTGGCTGACCCCGGAGTCGCACGAGAGGCTCACGAGCGAACTCGGCGCGCTCATCGCCAACCGTCCCGTCATCGCGGCCGAAATCAACGAGCGCCGTGAAGAGGGCGACCTCAAGGAGAACGGCGGTTACCACGCGGCGCGTGAGGAGCAGGGCCAGCAGGAGGCGCGCATTCGCCAGCTGCAGGAGCTGCTGAACAACGCCAAGGTCGGCGTCGCGCCCACCAAGTCCGGCGTCGCCCTGCCCGGCTCGGTCGTCAAGGTCTACTACGACGGCGACGAGACCGACACCGAAACCTTCCTCATCGCCACCCGCGAAGAGGGCCTCGGCAGCGCCGACCTCGAGACCTACTCCCCCAACTCCCCGTTGGGCGGCGCGCTCATCAACGCCAAGGTCGGCGAAACCCGCGAATACACCCTGCCCAACGGCAACACCATGAAGGTGACGCTGGTCTCCGCCGAGCCTTACCACAGCTGATTTACGACCGACGGATTCGCGGCCCCGGTCCACACGGACTCCGGGGCCGCAATGTTTGTCGGCACCGGTAGCGATATGACGAAGCGCCGCACCAAGAATGGTGTGGCGCTTCGCTTCTTTCCGAAGGTGACAACTGATTTCGCGAGGTTCCGGGTAACTCACCGGGTACACCCGAAATCGGTTCGGCTCCCGACCGCCGGCACGGGTGCGTGACCGAGCACGGCACCCGGCCGCCCGCTAAAGGCTCGGGGAGGCGGTCAGGCCAGGGCCTGCTCGATGTCGGACAGCAGGTCGCTGATGTCCTCGATGCCGACGGAGAGGCGGACCAGGTCGGCGGGGACCTCGAGGGCCGAGCCGGCGGTGGAGGCGTGGGTCATGGCGCCGGGATGCTCGATGAGGGATTCGACGCCACCGAGGGATTCGGCGAGGGTGAAGATCTTGGTCTTGGCGCAGAAGGCGAGGGCCGCGTCCCTGCCGCCGTGGACGCGAACCGAGATCATGCCGCCGAAACGGCGCATCTGCTTCTGGGCCACGGTGTGGCCGGGGTGCTCGGGCAGGCCGGGGTAGATGACCTGAGCGATCTTGGGGTGGTTGGCGAGGAATTCGGCGATGGTCTCGGCATTGTCGCAGTGCCGGTCCATGCGCAGGGCCAGCGTCTTGATGCCGCGCATGGTGAGGAAGGCGTCCATCGGGCCGGGGACCGCGCCGGCACCGTTCTGCAGGAACGCGAACTTGGCGTCCATCTCCTGATCGTCGGTGATCAGCGCGCCGCCCACCACGTCCGAGTGCCCGCCCAGGTACTTGGTGGTCGAGTGCAGCACGATGTCCGCGCCCAGCAGCAGCGGCTGCTGCAGGTACGGCGAGGCGAAGGTGTTGTCCACCACCAGCTTCGCGCCGCCCGCGTGCGCCACCTCGGCCAGCGCCGCGATATCGCCGACATTCAACAGTGGGTTGGTCGGCGTCTCGACCCACACCAGCTTGGTGTTGGGGCGCATGGCCCCGGCGACCGCGTCCACATCCGACACCGGCGCGACCGAGTACTCGATCCCCCACTGGGTGAACACCTTGTCGATGAGCCGGAAGGTGCCGCCGTACGCGTCGTTCGGGATCACCATGTGGTCACCGGGCCGCAGGTTCGCGCGGATCGCGCAGTCGGTGGCCGCCATACCCGAGGCGAAAGCCCGCCCGTAGGTACCGGATTCGAGCGCCGCCAGGTTCGCCTCCAGCGCCGTGCGGGTCGGGTTCCCGGTGCGCGCGTACTCGTACCCGCCGCGCATCCCGCCGACACCGTCCTGGGCGAACGTCGAACTCGCATAGATCGGCACGTTCACCGCACCGGTCTGAGGGTCCGGATCGAACCCAGCGTGCACCGCCCGTGTGGAGAAACCCAGCTCGCTCATGCGAACAGCCTAAGGGCTCCCCCGCCACGCTCCCCCGCCTCCCCGGGTATTCAGCGGGCGGCTGAGAGCCGCTTGCTGTCGGCAACCCGTACCGGCGGTTGGGTGCCGAACCGATTTTGGTCGTACCCGGCGAGTTACCCTCCCCTCACGAAATCGGTTGTTGCGTTCGCATGGACCGGTGTAATGCGGTGGCGGCCGAGTTCGGGTGGGGGCGCGGCGCGGCGTTGTCGGTAGGGCGGAGACGGTCTTATGGTGGGGCGCATGGTCACCGTGGACGAGTTGTTCGCCATCGATTCCCTGCTCAGTGACGAGGAGCGGGCGATCCGGGATACGGTGCGCGCGTTCGCCGCGGAGCGATTGCGGCCACGGGTGGCGGAGTGGTTCGAGGCGGGGACGTTTCCGGCGCGGGAGCTGGCGCCGGAGCTGGGGAAGCTCGGGCTGCTGGGGATGCATCTGGACGGGTACGGGTGCGCGGGGACGTCGGCCACGGCGTACGGGCTGGCCTGCCTGGAGCTGGAGGCCGTGGATTCGGGTGTGCGCAGCATGGTTTCGGTGCAGGGGTCGCTGGCCATGACCGCGATCCACAAGTACGGGTCCGAGGAGCAGAGGCTGCGGTGGCTGCCGGAGATGGCGGCGGGCCGGGCGATCGGATGCTTCGGGCTGACCGAGCCGGACTTCGGCTCGAATCCGGGCGGCATGCGGACGCGAGCGCGGCGGGACGGGGACGACTGGATCCTCGACGGGTCGAAGATGTGGATCACCAACGGGTCGGTCGCGGACGTGGCCGTCGTGTGGGCGCAGTCGCGCGAGGGTGAGCGGGATGTCGTCCGCGGATTCGTAGTACCCACGGACACACCGGGTTTCAGCGCTCGCGAGATGAAGCACAAGCTGTCGCTGCGCGCGTCGATCACCGCCGAACTCTCCCTCGACGGCGTCCGGCTGCCCGCCGGCGCCCTGCTGCCCGAGGCCCGTGGACTCCGCGCGCCGCTGGGCTGCCTGTCCGAGGCGCGCTTCGGCATCATCTTCGGCGCGCTCGGCGCGGCCCGCGACTGCCTGTCCGCCACAATCGAATACGCGCAGACCCGCGAGGTGTTCGACAAGCCGCTGGCGGCCTACCAGCTCACCCAGGCCAAACTGGCCGATATGGCGCTCGAACTCGGCAAGGGCGAACTGCTGGCGCTGCACCTCGGCCGTTTGAAGGACCGGCACGAGATCTCCAACGAGCAGATCAGCGCCGGCAAACTGAACAGCACCCGCGAGGCCATCAAGATCGCGCGCGAGTGCCGGACCATCCTGGGCGCGAACGGCATCACCCTCGAGTACCCGGTGCTGCGGCACGCCAACAACCTGGAGTCCGTCCTCACCTACGAGGGCACCGCCGAAGTCCATCAGCTCGTCCTCGGCGAGGCCCTGACAGGCGCGAAAGCGTTCCGCTGACCGGCGGTTCCGACGAATTGCGCGATATGTCACAGCCGGTCCCCCGGGTGCCGGTCGATTGCTAGCATCACCGGGTGTTTGTGCCCGGCTCCGCCCTGCTCGTCGTTTCGGCGCGTAAAACCCTGAACCGCCTGCAGCGCACCCATGGAGCCCCCGCCGCGGAGGCCGCGGCCGTCTTCCCCGGTGTGTCCGCAGCGATCGACCAGCATGCCGCGGCTATCCGCGACATCCTCGACCTCGGCGTCGACAACTCCGGCCTCGTCCCGGCAAGTGTCCTGCTGGCCGGCTACGCCCGCGGCATCCTCGAGGACCTGCGCGAAGCCGAGACCATCCTCCCCCACTCCCTGCTCGACTGGCAGGACGCCGACTGGCTCCACCTGCGCCTGGCGGGCGTCTGCGCGCTGGCCCGCGCCTCCTGACCTCACGATGAAGCAGCCCCGGGGGTAGAGACCCCGGGGCTGCTCGGTTTCCGGCGGCACGGGATCAGCCCATGTCGTCGCGATCTCCCCGGTCCTGATTGCCGGGCCGCGGCATCGGCCCACTGGAACGTGGGGGCTGTCCGGGCGGCATCGGCTGTCCGGGCGGCGGCATCTGGCCGGGTTGTGCAGGCATCTGGCCGGATTGGGGCGGCATCTGCCCAGGCTGCTGCGGCGGCATTTGGCCGGATTGCTGCGGCGGCATCTGGCCGGGCTGCTGCGGCGGCATCTGGCCGGGCTGCTGCGGCGGCATCTGGCCACCGCCCGGTCCCCAGCCGCCCTGTTGGCCGTATCCCGTTTGCCCGTAACCCATCTGGCCGCCGCCCTCGGGCTCTGCCCACTTGCCCGGAGGCATCTGGCCCATACCCTGCCCCGCCATCATGGGCCGGGTGGCCGAGCGCTGCGCCCACATGGCCGCCTCCTGCGCCTGCCGCTGACGGGCCGCATCCTCACGGCCCCGCTGATAGGCCTGCGCATGCCCCTTCACCTCGGGCATTTCGCCCTCGATGGCGTCGAGCCAGCCCGCCCACCGCTCCTGCATGGGCCGGATCAGGCCACCGCCGAGACCGACGACGAGGATACCGCCGATCGTCGCCAGCACCGTGATGAGAATCGGCATGGTGACCGACGTTCCCACCCCGATCTGATTGAGGGCCGCGATGATGCCGATGCCCCAGATGAACACCGCCGCAATGCGTCCCAGCGTGCGGCCGTAGTCCAGACCGCTCAGCATGTTCGACACCATGTCCTGCACGACGCGTGCGATCGCGCCCGCGATGCAGATGATGACGATGGCGACCGCCAGCCGGGGTAGCCAGGCCACGATGCCGTTGAGCATGGTGCTCACCGGGTTCGGGCCGAAGACGCCGAAGCCGAGCTGCAACGTGATCAACAGAATCGCGTAGTACGCCAGCTTTGCGATGATGCCGGTGGCGTCGTAACTACCGCGGGCCAGCATGTCCTTGATGCCGCCGCGTTCCACCAGCCGATCGAACCCGACTCGGTTCAGGATCCGGGTCACCAGCTTGGCCACGAGTTTGGCCACAAGCCAGCCGATGAACAGAATGACCAGGAACCCGACGAATTTGGGCACCCACGTGGCGATGGAACTCCACGCGTTCGAAAGCCCCTGCCCGATCTGAATATCGATAGCCGAACTCGAGGTGTGCATGACCCCGTCCCTTCGCTATCCGTTCCGGCCGTGTGCCGGAACTGCTCTCCGGGGTCGTTATACGCCTGGTCGATCGTCGAGTTCGCTTGTTTGCGAAATAGTTGCCAAATCGGATGCCTGAGATTAGCCAAATGGCGGTATGACCGCCACCAAGACTCCGGCGACAGGCACCGCGGGCGGAGACGCAGCGATGGCCCGCCCGATCGGGCAGGCCATCGCGGTGTCGTCCGGTACGTCGTCGGACCGGATCAGTAGGCGCTGAAGACGTTGTCCATCGAGCCGTAGCGGTGCGCCGCGTAGTTGCAGGCAGCCACGATGTTTGCGACCGGGTCCCAGACGTCGAAGGCGGTGCCGTCGACGTGGTACGCGTTGAAGGTCGGGTCGATCACCTGGAGCAGGCCCTTGGACGGGATGCCCATGGCCGCGTTGGAGTCGTACAGGTTGATCGCCTGCGGGTTGCCGCTGGATTCGCGAATGATGTTGCGGTAGATGCCGTCGTAGCTACCCGGGATGCCGTGCTGAGCCATGATGTCCAGCGCGTGGTGGATCCAGCCGTCCAGGTTGTCCTCGTAGACGGGGGCGGGCGGCGCGGGGGCCGGAGCCGGCTCGGGAGCGGGCAGCGGGGCCGGCATGGGCGCCGGGGCCGGAGCCGCAACCTCGGCCACGGGGGCGGGAGCGGGAGCGGGCTGTTCCTTGACCGCAGCGGCGGCGGGCGCGGCGACGGCCAGGGAGGCCTTCAACGCGGCCGGCTGGATATCTCCGCTGGCGGCGGCGCCGGCGGCGGTGATGATGGAGCCGAAGACGCCCAGGGCGAGGGCGGCGGCGCCGGCCGTACGAGCGGCGGCAACTACCTTGCTACGTCTAGCAGGGTCACTGAGAGCAGTCATAACATTCTTGGGCATGGCGAATTTGGATTCCTGTTCGGTTTCGGGCTCGCGGGCCTGAAGAAGGCAGCGCAGGACCATCCGGACGTCTCACGACCCCCGTCTGCGTACCTCGGGCTGTTGTGGATGCTGTTGTGAAACCCGGTATGGGTCAATGGGTTTGGCACACTGCGCGGAGTGCAGTGGGTACCTGTGCGACCTTCCGGCCGCGGTGCCTCATCGCACCGATGTAGTGATCACGTTCCGCATGTGTGTTCACATCTCCTTGCGCCATTCAGACTTGCGGTCTGTTTCCGACAAGGTCACAGCTTGATTGCGTCTCGTGAACATAGCCTGAATCAAACGTGAACAGAAAGTGAACTGGCCCGTTAGGAAGCTCCTGGACCTGCATTAATACATGCGCTGACCTGGTGATTCAATTCGAAACGCAAAGTGTTTCGGATCACAGAAAAATATCGCCCCAAGATCGCGATATACCGATATTTGCCTGATTTCTCGGCGTTCATCAGCGTTTCACATTCCAAAAGTAACAGCTCAGCAAATTCACATTGGCTATCACGAATCACATCAGCCCCAATTTTCACGCGATATAAAGGCGCCGCAACGCTGCCTATCGCGGCCCGCACCGTGGGCGACGCGCCTACCGGCTGTAACCCGCCGAGGTATCTCCGGTGCCCCTTCTGAGAACACCAACCACAGAGGCGAGATGTCCTTGCTGACAGACGTTTTCACCGTGTCTCGGCGCAATCTGATCGCGGTGCCGGTGCTGCTGGCCGGCGCCGCGGTCGCGATCGCGCTCGGGATGGCAGGCACCCACTACTGGCCCGGCACCCAGCCCCTACCCACCTGGGGCTTCTCCGCACCGCAGATCTTCAAGGCGTACCTGAGCAGCGTGGTGCTGGTGCTGATCGGCGGCCAATTGCTGACCGCCGTCTGGATCTACCGCTTCCACGCGCCGCGATCGGTGCACATCTACCACCGGCTGTGCGGCGTGCTGGCCTTCCTGCTCAGCCTGCCGGTGGCCTTCTACTGCCTCTACAGTTTCGGCTTCCAGTTCGGCCGGGGTGTCACGGGCCGGGTCATGGCGCACTCCGTCGCGGGTGTGGTGTTCTACGGCGCCTTCGCCTCGAAAATGCTGACGCTGCGGCTGAAGCGGACACCGGGCTGGCTGCTGCCGATCCTCGGTGCCCTGGTCTTCACCAGCTTCGTGCTGGCGTGGACGCTGGCGTCACTCTGGTGGTTCCGTACCGTCGGATTCGCGAGATGAGCAGCCGCGAAAAGCAGACCGCCCGCCGGAACCAGCTGTGGCTCCGGCGGGCGGCAAATACTCGGGCTGCGACCTAGGAGAGGGCGCCGGTGCTGAGGAAACCGAGCAGGTCGTGGCGGGTGATGACGCCGACCGGCTTGCCGTCCTCGACGACCATGAGGGCGTCGGTGGACTCCAGCAGCTTGGTGGCCGCCGCGACCGGCTCGCCCGCGCCGATGAGCGGGAAGGCCGGGCTCATGTGCTTGGCGACCGGGTCGGTGAGCTTGGCGCGGCCCTCGAAGACGGCCGACAGCAGATCGCGCTCGGTGACCGAACCCGCGACCTCGCCCGCCATCACCGGCGGCTCCGCACCGACCACCGGCATCTGCGAGACGCCGTACTCGCGCAGGATCTCGATGGCGTCGCGCAGCGTCTCCTGCGGGTGGGTGTGCACCAGGTCCGGCAGCTCACCGGACTTGCCGCGCAGCACGTCTCCCACGTGCACCTCGGTGTCCGAACCGTCGAGGCGGGTGCGCAGGAAGCCGTAGGAGCTCATCCACTGGTCGTTGAAGATCTTGGACAGGTAGCCGCGGCCGCCGTCCGGCAGCAGCACGACCACCACGGCGTCCGGATCGCGCTCGGCGACCTTGAGCGCCGCCACCACGGCCATACCGCAGGAGCCGCCGACCAGCAGGCCCTCCTCGCGGGCCAGGCGACGGGTCATCTCGAAGGAGTCGGCGTCGGAGACGGCGATGATCTCGTCCGGGATGGCCGGGTCGTAGGCGGTGGGCCAGAAGTCCTCGCCGACGCCCTCGACCAGGTATGGGCGGCCGGTGCCGCCGGAGTAGACCGAGCCCTCGGGGTCCGCGCCGACGATCTTGACCTTGCCGCCGGAGATCTCCTTCAGGTACCGGCCGGTGCCGGTGATGGTGCCGCCGGTACCGACGCCCGCCACGAAGTGTGTGATCTTGCCCTCGGTGTCGCGCCAGATCTCCGGGCCGGTGGTCTCGTAGTGCGATTCCGGGCCGCCCGGGTTGGAGTACTGGTCCGGCTTCCACGCGCCCGGGATCTCGCGCACCAGGCGGTCGGAGACGTTGTAGTAGCTGTCCGGATCCTCCGGCGCGACCGCGGTCGGGCAGACCACGACCTCGGCGCCGTAGGCGCGCAGCACGTTCCGCTTGTCCTCACTGACCTTGTCGGGGCAGACGAACACGCACTTGTAGCCGCGCTGCTGCGCGACCAGGGCGAGGCCCACACCGGTATTGCCGGAGGTCGGTTCGACGATCGTGCCGCCGGGCTTCAGCAGCCCGGCCTTCTCGGCGGCGTCGATCATCTTGACGGCGATGCGGTCCTTCGAGCTGCCGCCCGGGTTCAGGTATTCCACCTTCGCCGCCACCAGTCCCGAGTTCGGACCCACCACGGAGTTCAACCGAACGAGCGGGGTGTTTCCGATCAGATCGACGACATGGTTAGCGATGCGCATACCCCTTATCGTTGCAGAAAGGAGATCCGCGCCCACGCGCACGTCGGAGATATCACGGCGCCGCGAACTACGATCGGCCCTATGTGGATGCCGACGAGCGTGCCCGCCGCCGCCCTGCTCGCCGCCTCCGGCCTCGCGACCATGATCGTCGCGGCCGCGCCCGCGGAGGCCGCAACCGTCGAATTCCCGCAGGTCCCGAGCATTTATCACGATGCTTTGATCTGTGGCGGCAATATCCGATCCTGGGCCGACACCGGCCCGCAGTGGCCCGGCCGGGCGATCATCAGCATCCAGGCGCTGCCGGTCGCCGGGTTCGATCCGGGCGAGTACAGCTTCGCCCCGCAGTGCATCACCGTGGCCACCGTCGCGTGGCGGAACATGGACACCGGCGCCGCCGGCGAATATCGAGTTCCCGTGCTGGCCGGCTTCTACGGCAGCGAGCACTACGCCCTGTTCCAGGACACCGGGCCGGGGCACATCATCGTCACCGTCTACACCGACATGCCGAACATCCCGGCGCACAGCGCCTTCGACGTCCCCGGGTGACCCACCTTTGTCGCTGTGCTGCCCCATCTTTCCCCCTGTCCGTGCCGCGCTGCCGGCAGGCAGCGCGGCACGAGAGCCGGGAGAGTGAGCGATATCCCACAGTTCAGTAGTTGGGATACGGGCATACCGGATGTTTGAGCCGGAACACACCCGTCGTAAATTCGAAGAGGATCACCCCAGCAAAAAAGGAGTCCTCATGGCTGAGGCCGTCATCGTTTCGTACGCCCGCTCGCCCATCGGCCGCGCTGGCAAGGGTTCTCTGGTGAGCATGCGACCGGACGACCTCGCCGCGCAGATGGTGCGCGCCGCCCTCGACAAGGTGCCCTCGCTCGCCGTCTCCGACATCGACGACCTGCACCTGGGCTGCGGCCAGCCCGCCGGTGAGGCCGGTTTCAACATTGCGCGCGCCGTGGCCGTGCAGCTGGGCTACGACTCCCTGCCGGGCGTCACCGTCAACCGCTACTGCTCGTCCTCGCTGCAGACCACCCGGATGGCCTTCCACGCCATCAAGGCCGGCGAGGGCGACGTGTTCATCTCCGCCGGCGTCGAGACCGTCTCGCGCTTCCCGAAGGGCACCGCCGACGGCTGGCCGGACTCGCACAACCCGCTGTTCGCCGAGGCCGAGGGCCGCACCAAGGCGACCGCCGAGTCCAACGCCACCTGGACCGACCCGCGCAACGACGACATCCTCCCGGACGTCTACATCGCCATGGGCCAGACCGCGGAGAACGTCGCCACCTACACCGGCATCTCCCGCGAGGACCAGGACCACTGGGGCGTGCGCTCGCAGAACCGCGCCGAGGAGGCCATAAAGTCCGGCTTCTTCGAGCGGGAGATCACCCCGGTCACCCTGCCCGACGGCACCATCGTCACCACCGACGACGGCCCGCGCGCCGGCACCACCTACGAGAAGATCTCGCAGCTGAAGCCGGTCTTCCGCCCCGACGGCACCATCACCGCCGGTAACGCCTGCCCGCTGAACGACGGCGCGGCCGCCCTGGTCGTCATGTCCGACGTCAAGGCGCGCGAGCTGGGCCTGACCCCGCTGGCCCGCATCGTGGCCACCGGCGTCTCGGGCCTGTCCCCGGAGGTCATGGGCCTCGGCCCGATCCAGGCGGTCCGCAACACCCTGAAGACCGCGGGCATGACCATCGACGACCTCGACCTGTACGAGATCAACGAGGCCTTCGCCGTGCAGGTGCTCGGCTCCGCCCGTGAGCTGAACATGGACCTGGACAAGCTGAACGTCTCCGGTGGCGCCATCGCCCTCGGCCACCCGTTCGGTATGACCGGTGCCCGCATCACCGCGACCCTCATCAACAACCTGCAGACCCACGACAAGCAGTTCGGTCTGGAGACCATGTGTGTCGGTGGCGGCCAGGGCATGGCGATGATCATCGAGCGCCTGAGCTGAGGCACGAGATACCCGCAGCTGAGCTACGGCATTAGTTGGGCCGCCCGACCTCACGGTCGGGCGGCCCACTTTGTTTGGGGGAAGGTGGGCCACACCCTCTGAGGAGTCGGCTTTACCTGGTGGGTAATCGACTTCGTTCCCGGTAGGCGGAAATATCAAGGGCAGCAAAGCAATCCGACCGAGGAGCCTGAAATGCCCGCCTACGCCATCGCCAATCTGTGGGACGTCGACATCAATGCCGAGATCGTGGAATACCTGGAGCGCATCGACGGCACGCTGGCGCCCTACGGCGGGAAGTTCATCGTGCACGGCGGCACGCAGCGGGTGATCGAGGGCCCGGCCAGTGCGATCGTCATCGTCATCGAGTTCCCCGACTATCAGGCCGTGACCGACTGGTACGAGTCGGCCGCCTACCAGGAGATCCTGCCGCTGCGGCTGCGCAACTGCTCCAGCGTCGGAGTCCTGGCCGCGGACTGCGGCGAGAATCACGTCGCCACCGACGTCCTGAAGGAGGTGGTGACCAACGACTGAACGCTCTCAGGCCGGCTACACAGCAGTGGGCGGGCACCGGATTCCGATGCCCGCCCACTCATGTATTCAGCTGTGCGTCAGCCCTTCCCGGACTACCTGTCCTGGAAGTAGCTGAGCAGGCGCAGGATTTCGAGATACAGCCAGATCAGGGTGACGGTCAGGCCGAACGCCACGCCCCAGGCCGCCTTCTCCGGAGCCTGGGCCCGGATGAGCTGGTCGGCGGCGTCGAAGTCCAGCAGGAAGCTGAAGGCAGCGACACCGATGACCACCAGGCTGAACACGATCGAGAGGGTGCCGCCCGAGCGCAGGCCGAAGCCGTCGGCGGTGAAGAAGCTGGCGACCAGGTTGCCGAGCATGAGCACCAGGACGCCGATCATGGCGCCCACGATCATGCGGGTGAAGCGCGGGGTGACGCGGATCGCGCCGGTCTTGTAGACCACGAGCATGCCGAAGAAGACGCCGAAGGTGCCCAGCACCGCCTGCGCGATCAGGCCGGATCCGCCGACGCCACCGAACTGCACATTGGTGAACAGGAACGAGAACGAGCCCAGCAGCAAGCCTTCCAGCGCCGCGTAGCTGAGCACCAGCGCCGGGTTGTCCTGCTTGCGGCCGAAGGTCATGATCATGGCGAGCGCGAAGCCGCCGAGGCCGCCGACCGCGAGGAACAGCACGGCCAGGCCGTGGTTGGCCGAGGTGAGCGCGTAGGACAGGATCGCCGTCAGGGTGACCACGCCGAGGGTGATGCCGGTCTTCTGCACCACATCGTCGATGGTCATCGGGCGGGTGGTCGGTACGGCCGGCTGGTAGGGCTGCTGGTAGCCCGGGTACTGCGGCTGCTGACCGTACGGGTTGTTGGGGAACTGTCCGGCTCCAGGCGCCGAGCCGAAGCCGGCGTAGCCGCCCTGCTGCGGCTGCAAGTTCCGGAAGACCGGGTTGGATGTGGAGCGCATTTCCGTGCGTCCCTTTCTGGAGTCGCGGCTCACGTCGGTCGTGGCCAGTGAAGCTACTCGTCCAACGCGCTGTGGGGGCCCGGAGTTCCCGAACCCCCACAGGTCGGACGAACCGGACTTTACCTTAGCTTTACCGAGCGCGCCGCCCGATACGCCGCGGCCCGGCCGCCCCGGAAGCCGGTCTCAGCCCAGCTGGCTCATCACGCGAGTTGCGATGAGCTCCAGATGATCCAGATCGGACAGATCCAGAATCTGCAGGTAAACCCGGCTGGTACCGGCGATCTCGGCATAGCGGCCGATCTTCTCGACCACCTCGTCCGGGCTGCCGGCCAGGCCGTTGGCCTTCAGCTCGTCCACCTCGCGCCCGATGGCGGCCGCGCGCCGCGCCACCTCGGCATCGCTCGCGCCGACACAGGCGACCAGGGCGTTGGAGAAAGTGATGTCGTGCGGATCGCGGCCGGTGTCCTTGGCGGCCATGCGGACTCGCTCGAACTGCTCGGCACTGGCCTCGGCCGACTGGAACGGCGCGTTGAACTCGGTCGCGTACTGCGCGGCCAGGCGCGGGGTGCGCTCGGCGCCCATGCCGCCGATGATGACCGGGATACGCGGCTGCGCGGGCTTGGGCAGCGCCGGGGAATCGGTGAGCGTGTAGTGCTCGCCGGCGAAGGAGAAGGTCCCACCGACCGGCGTCGACCACAGGCCGGTGACGATGGCCAGCTGCTCCTCGAAGCGCGGGAACCTCCGGGCCGGGAACGGAATGCCGTAGGCGGCGTGCTCGGCCTCGAACCAGCCCGCGCCGAAACCGAATTCGACGCGGCCGCCGGACATGGCGTCGACCTGGGCCACCTCGATGGCGAGCACGCCCGGGTGGCGGAAGGTGGCCGAGGTGACCAGGGTGCCCAGCCGGATGCGGCGGGTCTCGCGGGCCAGGCCCGCGAGGGTGATCCAGGCGTCGGTGGGGCCCGGGAGGCCGTCGGCGTCGCCCATCTTCAGGTAGTGGTCGGACCGGAAGAAGGCGTCGTAGCCCAGGTCTTCGGCGGTCTTGGCGACGGTGCGCAGCGTGTCGTAGGACGCGCCCTGCTGGGGTTCGGTGAAGATTCGAAGATCGATTCGTCCCATGCGCCCGATTATTCGACGTCGTGCGGGCCGGGTACCCAGCGGGTCACAGTGGGCGGATCCCGGCGGGTCACAGGGGACGCACCGAGCGGGTCACGGTGAACTTGCGATTGCGGCCCATCACATCGGTTCTGCCGACCATGCGTTCCATGACGCCCCGGTAGTTGAGGTGGGTGTTGTAGACCGTCCACAGCTCGCCGCCGGGGCGCAGCACCCGGCCGGTCTGCTGGAACATCTTGATGGCCGAGCCGGTGTGCACGGCCGCGCCGACATGGAAGGGCGGGTTGCACAACACCAGGTCGGCACTGTTGTCGGGGGCGCTGGACATGGCGTCGTCCTGCAGCACGGTGACGCGGTCGGCGACGCCGTTGGCGGCGGCGGTGGCGCGGGTGGAGGCCACGGCGGCCGCGGACTGGTCGGTCGCCGTCACCCGGATGCCGGGGCGGGCCTTGGCGAGTGCGACCGCGAGAATACCGGTGCCGCAACCCAGATCGATGGCATCGTGGGCATCGGGCTTCATCCGCTTCAGGTGGTCGAGCAGGAAGCGGGTGCCGATGTCCAGGCGCGGGCCGGAGAAGGCCGCACCGTGGGCCACCACCTCCAGGCCCTGCTCGTCGAGCCGGTTGCGGATCGGAAAACGGGGCTCGCCAATGGTTTTGGGCTCGGCGGCGAGCAGGATGCGGGATTTCTGGCGGCCGCGGGTGGCGCGCACCGAGCCGAAGGATTCGGCGAGCACCTCGTTCATGGCGGGGGTCAGGTACTTGTCGCGGCCGCCGGCGAAGACCTCGACATCGGGTGCGGCCCATCGTGCGATGGCCTCGGCGGTTTCGGCCAGGCCGGACAGCGCACGCGGCAGCCGCCACAGCACCACGCGGACATCGGAGAGCAATCCCGCACCCAATTCGCGGGTCGAAAAGCGATCGGCTAGACCGACAATTCGGGCATTGTTGGCGAGTGCCAATTCACCGGTGAGCAAATCCTGATGCACCCGGACCCCGTGCAGGTCGTGCGCGGCGATGGCCCCGAGCGTCAACGCCCCGTAGCCGTCGTCGATCACGGCCACCCGCCCGTCCCCGGCGGTGGCCAGCGAATCCGCGGCGACATCCAGCATGAGGCGGTCGGCGGCATCGACCGCATACAGGTTCACCGCTTCGACATCCGGATACCGCCGTAACCGGCCCAATACGTCCTCGACCTCAACCACACCTACAGTGTGCTAGATCATTGCCGAAGGATTCCATTCGGCACGGTCGGCGGCCTTTTTGCGGAATTAACCGATCCCGGCGCTATTCTGCGATTCCGCAAATCACATGTCGATCGTGTTCACGCCGAATGGATTTCCGAGTTGCCCGCGCTTCGCCGGGGCATGACGGCCGCCGCACCGATGAGGACCACCGCCATGGCGGCCACGCCCAGGAAGACCAGGTGCACCGCTGGCGCGAGGTCCGACGCGGCCGGATGGCCGGTCTTCCCGAGCCGGGCATTGACCAGCGCGCCGAATACGGCCACGCCGACCGCGCTGCCCAGCGAGCGGGCGAACATATTGGTGGCGGTGACCACGCCCCGCTCCGACCATTCGGCGCTCGCCTGGGCGGCGATCAGAGTCGGGCTGGCCACCAGGCCCATCCCCATGCCGACGACGAAACAGCCGATCGCCAACTGCCACAGGCTCGACCGCGCGTCCACCACCAGCAGCGACGCCGCGCCCACCACGGCGATCAGGCTGCCGATCACCGCCGTCGCCCGGAACCCTATGCGCAGGTACACCTTTCCGGCCTGCGACGCCGACACCGGCCAGCCCAGCGTGAGCGCGCCGACGGTGAGACCCGCGATCAGCGCCCCGCTGCCCAGCACACCCTGCGCGAAGGTCGGCACGTACGAGGTGAGACCCAGCAGGATCGCGCCGACCAGCAGCGAGGCCAGGCTGCTGGCCACGACGATGCGCCGGGTGAAAACCCACAGCGGCAGAATCGGATTCGCGGCCCGCCGCTCCACCAGCCCGAACAACGCCAGCGTCACCCCGCCGCCCGCGAAGAGCACCAGGCTCGCGGGTGAGCCCCAGGCCCACGCCTGGCCGCCCTCGAGCAGGGCCAGGATCAGCGCCCCGGCCCCGACGGTGAGCAGTCCGGCACCGAGGTAGTCGATCCGATGGCTCTGCCGCGGAGCGCTTTCGGTGAAGTTCCGCAGGATCATCCAGGCCGCCAGCGCCGCCAGCGGCAGGTTGATCAGGAAGATCCACCGCCAGCTGATGTACTCGGAGAACACGCCGCCGAGCAGCGGCCCCAGCACCGACGAGGTCGCCCATACACTGGCCAGATACGCCTGCACCTTGGCCCGCTCCGGCACCGTGTAGATATCACCCGCGATGGTCATCGAGATCGGGCTGACCGCGCCCGCCCCGATGCCCTGCACCGCCCGGAACGCGATCAGCGCGGGCATGCTCGTCGCCAGCCCGCACAGCAGCGACCCCACCGCGAAGGCCCCGATCCCGAACAGCATCACCGGTTTCCGCCCGACCATGTCGGCGAGCTTCCCGTAGATCGGCACCGTCACCGCCTGCGCCAGCAGGTAGATGCTGAAAAGCCAAGGGAACTGCGCGAACCCACCGAGCTGATCGGTGATCGTCAGCACCGCGGTGGCAATGATGGTCGAGTCCAATGCCACCAGCGACGTCGACAACATGATCGCCGCGAGAATCGGCCCCCGCTCCGACCGCAAACCGATCGACGACGTCACATCCGTAGCCGTCACCGGCAGCCCCTTCCCTCAACACAACTCACCACCACAGTCGAACACGCCATCCGGGCCGCTATTCCCGGCGCGGTTGCGCCGGATCGTGCGGGACACGAAACACGAAGGCTCGCAACGGCCGGCACGCGGCCGCGCCGACGGCGAGCCAGCGTGCCCATGAAATCGGGGGCGCAACGATCTGCGTGCGGGACTCGACGTGCTCGGTAGTACCGAGTGGGAGGGATTTTCATGAAGAGGATCGTTGGCATCATCGCGGCGGTCGCCGCGGTGGCCCTGGCGACGGCATGTCAGGACGGTGGTTCTACACCGGCGACCAGCGGGGCGTCGGTGCCGAGCTCCGCCACAGTGACCGCACCGGGAACTGTTCAGTCTCCCGCCCCTCAGCAGTCGCCGGGCGCCACACCGCCCGCCGGTGACGGCGCTCCCGCCACCGCCGGAAACGGCAAATGCGTCGATCTGAAGTCGGCGGTGGTCACCGCCGCGCTGGGCAAACTCGGCCCCGGTGTCGGCGGTGACGGGTACTACGCGGACAGCGGTACCGATGCCGCCGTCGGCTCCTGCCCCGCCCTGCTGTGGGTGCTCGCCGGGACTCCGCACGGCACGGCCAGCTCACCCTGGCACGTGCTGCTGTTCAACCACGCGGGTTACCTGGGTACCGCGACCAAGAAGTCGACGTCCTATACCCAGGTGGTCGGCTCGTCCGATCGCAGTGTCCAGGTCCAGTACCGGTGGCTCGCCGGTCAGGACGCCAGCTGCTGCCCCTCGGGCGGACCGGTCACCGTCACGCTCACCCTGGGCGCGGACGATCACACCGTCACCCCGGATCGTGACTTCCCGGCCGAGGTGACCGATCCGAGTTCCGCAGGCACCCCGCCGGTGTGCCCGGTCACCAAATCCGTTCTGCTCCAGGCGTTGCACGGCACCGACATCGAGTCGCGATTGGCGCAGCCGGTCGAACTCGAGGATCGAATCGACTGCTCGGGCGATTGGGCGATGGCCCACAGCGGAACCCACAACAATACGGTCAACCGAGCCCAGGTCCTGTTCCACTACGTGGCGGCCGACGGCGGCTGGAAGCCGGTAAACCTCGGCAGCGCCCTGCACTGCACCGAGATCGGGGTTCCCGCCGATGTCGCGGACAAGATCTGCCACTGATCGATCTGTCACCGGGGCGATCTGTCACCGGGGCGATCCGTCACCGGGGCGGGCGCCGGTGAGCCACGCCCACCGGCCTGCCCGCCACCGAGTGTCAGAGGGAGTCGGCTAGATCGCGCAGAACCGGGAGGCTGACCGAGCCGGAGCCGAGCACCGTGTCGTGGAAAGCCTTGATGTCGAAGGCGGATCCGAGGCGGTCCGTGACCAGGGCGCGCTGGCGGCGGATCTCGAGCTGGCCGACCTTGTAGGCGACCGCCTGGCCGGGCATGGCGATGTAGCGGTCGATCTCCACCCGGATTTCCTCGAGCCCGACCGGGGCATTGGCGGACATGAAGTCGACGGCCTGCTGACGGGTCCAGCCCTTGGCGTGCAGCCCGGTGTCCACGACCAGGCGGCAGGAGCGCCACGAGTCGGCGGCGAGCATGCCGATGCGGGTGAGATCGTCGGGGTACAGGCCCATTTCGTCGGCGAGGCGCTCGGTGTAGAGCGCCCAGCCTTCGACGAAGGCCGTATTGGAGAAGGACATGCGCTGGAAGCGCGGGAGATGGTCCAGCTCGTTGGCGATGGTGAGCTGGAGGTGGTGGCCGGGGATGGCCTCGTGGTAGGCGACCGCGGCGGTCTCGTAGCGGTTGCGGCTCTTGGGTTCCCGCAGGTTCACGTAGTAGGCGCCAGGCCGGGAGCCGTCGGCCGCGGGCGTGAAGTAGTAGGCCGCGGGCGCATCCGCGGCCAGGAAGTCGGGGACGGGCAGGATGTCGCAGGACTGGCGTGGGAGCCGGCCGAACCAGTTGCCCATCTCCGCCTGGGCGGCGGCCAGATATGCCCGGGCGTCCGCCATGATCTCCGCACCGTCGCCGTAGCGCAGCGCCGAATCCTCGCGCAGCCGGGCGAAGATGGCGGTCTGATCGGCGAGTCCGAACAGACGGCCGCCCACCTCCTCGTATTCGGTGCGCAGACGGGCCAATTCGTCCAGCCCGAGCTGGTGGATCTCTTCCGCGCCCAGGTCGGGCAGCGTGGTGTGGTGGCGCAGCAGGCGGCGGTAGATGTCCGCGCCGTCGTCGCCGAGCCAGCAGAGGCCGGGCTTGTCGTCGGGGCGCGAAACGGGTTCGAGCTCGGCGGCGAGCACCGCCCGGTAGGCGGCGAAGGCGGGCCGGATGACCTCCCGCGCGACCTCGGCCAGCTCTGCGCGCCAGGCGGTTTCGCCATCCCAGCCCGCCGGGCCGGCCAGGGTGACGAACGGGTCGTCGGCGAGATCGGAGGCCAGGTAGCCGTCCAGCTGATTGAGCGAGCGCTCGATGGTGATGTGCGCGGGCGTGCGCCCGGCCGCGATTCCCGCCCGGAAGCGCTCCACGGCCTGGTTCATCAGGGTGCCGAACTGCCGGTAGCGCTGCACCAGCCGCTGCGCGTTCTCCGGTTCGGGCGCGTTCACCAGGGGAGCCATGGTCAGCATCCCGGCGTGCACGCCCGTCATCTGATCCGAGGCCATCTCGACGGGCCGCCACTCCAGATGCGAGACCGCCGACGCCAATTCGGTGCGCAGCAGGCTCCGTGTGGTCCGGTCCTCGTCGCCCAGCCGCGCCGGATCCAGCGCATCCACCTCGGCCAGTAGCCCCCGCCAGGTACCCAGCAGCCGTTCCTCCGCCGCGACCGACAGATCCTCGATGCGATCGTCGAATCGCCTGTCCCCCAACAGGGTCGCCTCGCTGGGCGCGGACTCCAGCATGGCGTCCCAGTACCGGTCGGCGAGTGCGATGAGTTCCTCGTGCGAGTCCATGCCGACCATCATGCCCGGGCCCGCCACCGCCGCGCGCCCGCACGGAAACTTCGCACCCCCAGCTGCGAGGCCGCCCGCTCAGCGGCGCGGCGGAACCGGAATGCGCATCAGATCCTCGGCCACCACGATCTCCCCGTCGAAATGGGCCCGGGCATCGGCCAAATGCTGGTCCAGGGTGCGGTAGCGCTGCGAGTAATGGGTCAGTACCAGGGTGCGGACCCCCGCCCGCGCCGCCACCTCCGCCGCCTGCCCGGCCGTGAGATGACCGTATTCGACCGCCAGGTGCTCATCGGCGTCGATGAAGGTGGACTCGATGACGAGCATGTCCACACCCCGGGCCAGGTCGTGGACGCCGTCGCAGAGCCGCGTGTCCATGACGAACGCGAAACTCTGTCCCGGCCGCGCCTCGCTCACCTCGTCGAGAGTGACGGTGCGCCCGCCGATCTCGACTTCGCCGCGCCGCTGCAGTTCACCCACGACCGGCCCGGACAATCCCAGTTCACGCAACCGCTCGGGAATGAAGCGCAGGCTGTCCGGCTCGTCGAGGCGATAGCCGAACGATTCGACCGGGTGGGACAGCCGCTCCGCGCGCAGGGTGAAATCGGCTCCCGGCGGCGGCAATTCACCGGCGTCGGTGATCGGGTGCGGGTGCAGCTCCACCTGGCGGTTGTGCGCCGAGGAATCGATGAGCCGTTCGTAGTAGACCTCGCCGGACGCCGGGAAGTAGACGTCCACGGGATGCAGCGCCCCGTCGAGGCTGATGCGGCCCAGCACACCCGGCAGGCCGAAGCAGTGGTCCCCGTGGAAGTGGGTGATGCAGATGCGGGTGATCCCGCTGGCGGCCACACCGGCGAAGCTCATCTGCCGCTGGGTGCCCTCCCCCGGGTCGAACAGCAACCCCTCGCGATCCCACCGCAGCAGGTAGCCATTGTGATTGCGCTGTTTGGTCGGTACTTGGCTGGCCGTCCCCAGAATGACCAGTTCGCGCTGTGACACGGCCGTCAGGCTACCGCCCACCCCGCCGATCCTCGCGATGGCGAGGCGGGCGCGTCCCGCGACGATACCGACAGGGGGTATCCGGCCCGGGTCGGCGGCAGGTCCGTAGAATGGCCGCCGTGATCGAGCAGCAGCCCCGAGGCACCCGGTTCATCCGGGCCTTCGGGCTGCTCGCCCTGCTGGCCGGGCTGGTGGCCATGCACGCGCTCGTCCTCGGCATGAGCCACGACCGCATGACCGGCGACCACGCCGGGAGCCCGGCGACCGTCATGACCGAGCACCTGCACGACGGCGTTCTGCCCATGACGGGTATCGCCCCGATCGCGATGGCCGCGGGCGACGACCACGAGATGTCCATGCCCGGCTGCGGCGGCGATTGCGGCAATGGCCACGCCGGAATGCACGGTTGTCTGTTCGTGCTCGCCGCACTGCTCCTCGGACTGGGTCTGGCCGTGCTGGCCTGGGTCGGCATCGGTCGCCGCGACGCCGCCACCTCGACACCGCGCCACCCGCGCGCGCATCACGCCCGTCCACCGCCCTGGACGGTGCTCTCCCTGGCCGAACTGGCGATCCTGCGGATCTGATGGGCCGCCGCGGCCGCGTATCCCCCACGCGGACGCGGGTTTTCGCCTGCTCATTTTCCGATTCGCCAGCACCCACCAAGGAGTTCGACCATGTTCAGCACCCGGATCAAGCTCGCCCTGATCGCCGGCACCGCGGCCACTGCCCTGATCGCCGCCGGCTGCAGCAGCAATGACAGCGACACCTCGAAGGCCGCGCCGTCCTCGACCACCACGGCCATGGATCACGGCAGCATGCCCGGCATGGATCACGGCACGACCGGCACCTCGGCGCCGGCGGCCACCCGCAGCGACTTCAACGCCGCCGACGTCACGTTCCTGCAGATGATGTACCCGCATCATGCGCAGGCCGTGGAGATGGCGAAGCTGGTGCCCACCCGCTCGCAGAACCAGCAGCTGATCACCCTGGCCACGGCCGTGGAACAGGCGCAGTCGCCGGAGATGCGGCAGATCACCACGCTGCTGCAGAGTTTCGGCAAGCCCGCACCGAGCGGCGACATGGGTCACGACATGCCCGGCATCATGTCGAAGGACCAGATGACCAAGCTGGAGGGCCTGTCCGGCCCGGACTTCGACAAGCTGTGGATGCAGATGATGATCGAGCACCATCAGGGCGCGGTCACCATGGCGAATACCGAACTGGCACAGGGCGCCAACGCCGAATCGAAGGCTCTGGCCCAGTCCATCGTGACCGCCCAGCAGCAGGAGATCACTCAGATGAACACCATGCTGGGCCAGAGCTAGCAGCGAGAAGCAAACGGGTGCGCCGGTATCCGGCGCACCCGCAAGCCTCGGTCCCCCAATGGGGTTCCGGGGGCGAGGCCACGGCCTTGGGAGGTATGGCCGCGAGTTACGAGAGTGGTTCTAATTGCCGATGACGGCGTTCATGATGGTGCCGGCGCTGGTGGCGGTGACGCCGCCGATCATCGCTCCGGCCACCATCTTCGGTGATTCGAGGCCGCCACCGCTCCACTTCTCCCAGGCGAACCGGCCACCGCCGTAGGTGATGGCGGTGACGCCGGACAGCATGGTGAACCAGGTGAAGTAGCGGACCAGCTTCATCAGCTTGTCCGCTACGGGCGGGGTCTCCGGGGTCGGGTTGCCGATCTGCGCGACAACCGTGGTGTAGGCGTCATGCACAGCGAGGAGCATGCTCACGATCGGTTCCTCTCGGGATGCTGAGACGGTGCTGATGGGCCGAACTTGTGGCACAACTCTCAATATTCAGAGCAATTGAACCGCATTCCGCGAGGTGGCGTATGGAAGACACACCACCAGCACCAAACTCGAGCACCCGATCAGCTACCGGTTTTCGCCTCCGCGCGGGCCATCACCGAGTGCTTTCGGCCGTAGGCGAAGTACACGACCAGGCCCAGCGCCATCCAGATGACGAACCGCAGCCAGGTCTCCACCGACAGGTTGAACATGAGCCAGGCACAGGCGATGACCGACAGGATCGGGATGAACGGCACCAGCGGCACCCGGAAGCCGCGCTTCAGATCCGGCCGGCTTCGGCGCAGCACGACCACGCCGATGGACACCAGCACGAACGCGAACAGCGTGCCGATATTGACCATTTCCTCCAGGGTGCCGAAGTCCACGAACCCGGCCAGCACCGCGCAGATGACGCCGACGATGGCGGTGATCCGCACCGGTGTGCCCTTGGGACCGGTGTGTGCGAGCCGGCGCGGCATCAGGCCGTCGCGGGACATCGCGAACAGCACGCGGGTCTGGCCCAGGAACAGCACCATGACGACGGTGGTCAGACCGGCCAGCGCGCCGACGGAGATGATGTTCTTGGCCCAGGTGACGCCGTGCAGGGCGAAGGCCGTCGCGAGGGTGGCGTCGTTGCCCTGCAGGTCCTTGTAGGACACCATGCCGGTGAGCACCAGCGAGACCGCCACGTACAGCACGGTCACGATGGCCAGCGAGCCCAGGATGCCGCGCGGCACATTGCGCTGCGGGTCCTTGGTCTCCTCGGCGGCGGTGGCGACCACGTCGAAGCCGATGAAGGCGAAGAACACGATGGAGGCCGCGGCCAGCAGGCCGTACCAGCCGTAGTGGCTGTTGCCGCCGCCGGTGACCAGCTGGAACAGGGTCTGCTGCAGCTTGCTCGCGCTGCCGGAGTCCGCGTTCGGGACCGATGCGGGGACGAAGGGCTTCAGGTTCGAGGCCTTGAAATAGGTGGCGCCGACCACGACCACCAGCGCGATGACGGCCAGCTTGATGGCGACCGCGACCGCGGAGACCCGCGAGGACAGCTTGGTGCCGAGGGCGAGCAGCACGCCGAGCACGGCGATCAGCACGACCGCGCCCCAGTCGAACTTGACCGACCCGAAGTGCCAGATGGGCTGATGCCCGCCCATGACCGTGCCCAGGTACTGCGACCAGCCCTTGGCGACCACCGAGGTGCCGAGCGCGAACTCCAGGATGAGGTCCCAGCCGATGATCCAGGCGACCAGCTCACCGAAGGTGGCGTAGGAGAAGGTGTACGCGCTGCCCGCGACGGGGACGGTCGAGGCGAATTCGGCGTAGCAGAGGGCGGCCAGGCCGCAGGCGACGGCGGCGAAGACGAAGGCCAGCGAGACCGCGGGTCCGGCCATGTTGCCCGCGGTACGCGCGGTGAGGGTGAAGATACCGGCGCCGACCACGACCGCGACGCCGAAGACCGTGAGGTCCCACGAGGTCAGTTCCTTGCGAAGTTTGGCATCGGGATCGTCGGTGTCCCGGATCGACTGTTCGACGCTCTTGGTGCGGAACAGTCCGGTGGTGCGTTGGGCAGCGGGACCGGCAGCGTCTCTCGAGGAGTCCGATATCGCCACTGTCTCTCCTAAATCTGGCTTCTCGGCAACAATGCAGTTCTCACCGGTCGGTCACCATCAGGCGAGTTATCGGCGTCACACGGCACCGTATCATCAGCTGGTACGTACCAGTTCAGCAACAGGCTGGTCACCGAGAAGGCACCCGCGTGCCGTCGCAACACCACGCCGGGGACCGGTGGGCGGATTAGTGTTTCGGTATGGCTTTCGGGGGAACGTCCGCGGGCGGCGATCCGGTCGCGCTGGATCGGGTGCTGGCGCATGCGCACAGCGTCCGGGTCAGGGAGATGCCCGGGGACGGCCCGACCCTGCTCGAGGAGCGGGACCCGATTGCCGTACGAGCGCTGCGGGACGCCCTGCGCATTGCCGACCTGTCCGGTTTCGTGTGCATGTGCTGGGGCGATGTGGTGCTGGACTTCTTCGACACCGACGAGCGTCCGCTCACCACGGTGACCCTGCATCACGGGTATTCGATCCGCTGGGACGGCTGGCCCCAGGACGCGCTGCTGGCCGACGGCGTCCGCTCGCTGGAATGGCTGGCCGTGCGCGGCATCGCCGTTCCTTTGCGCGAATACCGTGTGGCCGAGCAGCGCCAGGCCGAAATCGACCGCACCGCCCGGCTCTGGGCGGCCGAGATCCCCACACCACTCATGCCCTACACCGACGTTTTTCTCGATACGTCCACCTCCGACGGCGGTCTGACCGGACCCCAGGTGGCAGAGGCCGGTGCCGTGCTGTCGGCGGCGTACCCGGATGCGGTGGATCGAATCCTGCGCCTGTGCGCCTGGTACGCCGCGGGCACCGGCGCCTACTCGGGTCACCCGCCGCACGAACGTATTCCGGCCCAGTTCCTGGATCTGGAGAACCGCACCGATTTCGCCCGCGCCGTCGACCTGGCCGACGACGCCGCCATCGCCGGCGCGGTCCGCTACCTGATCAGCTGGGATACCCGAAAACGCCTGGCCCGCCTCCTATCCGCGCTCTCCCCCGCCGCCCGCCGCAAGGTCCTCGTCCACGCCCGCGACGCCGAATCCCGCCGCTGGCTGGAGCGCCGCATCGCGGGGTTGCAATGAGATACCGCCGGGAGCTGGTGCCCGGTGGTCAATTCGAGGTCTGGCCGGAGGCCTCGCACGCCATCAACGGCGAGTTCCCGGACGAGATCGCGGCGCGCCTCGCGAAGTTCCTCGGCGAGATGGAGCCCGCCGCAGGCTGATTCGTCCGGCCTGTCTCGGGCTCATTCGCGAATCGGTCACGGCACCAGGACCGCGCGCCCCCGGATCTGGCCCGCGTCCAGGCGGCGGAAGGCTTCCGGCCCCTCGGCGAGGTCGAAGCGCTCGACCTCCATGTGCAGCTTGCCCGCCTGGGCGAGAGCCACGCACGCGTGCAGGTCGCTACGGGTGCCGCCCAGCGATTTCCGCACGGTCGCGCCCCACGGCCAGCCGGGGCCGCCGGCCGGTCCGGCGGTGATTTCCGGTGCGCCACCGCCGATTCCGACCATGCGGTAGGCGCCGTTGGGGGCGACTGTCTCGCAGGCCAGCTTGGCGGTGGAGTCCACGCCGACGAAGTCGAAGACGGCGTCCGCGCCGCGCCCGTCGGTGAGGTCGAGGATCTGCTGGGCGGTGTCGCCGCCGGAGAGGATGCCGAGTTCCGCACCGCAGTCGGCGGCCAGGTCCAGCTTCTCCTGCGCCTGGTCCACGGCGATGACCCGCACGCCGGAGATGGCGTGCAGGATCTGCACCGCCACGTGCCCGAGCCCGCCGATGCCGATGGCGACCGCGGTGCCGCCGGGCCGGAGTGCTTCGCGCGCACCGCGAATGGCGTGGTAGGCGGTGAGGGCGGCGTCGGCGACCGGCGCGGCCTGCAGG
Organism: Nocardia sp. NPDC059236; assembly: GCF_042754085.1. Lineage (NCBI taxonomy): Bacteria > Bacillati > Actinomycetota > Actinomycetes > Mycobacteriales > Nocardiaceae > Nocardia > Nocardia sp. NPDC059236. The sequence continues at coordinate 27,343 of NZ_JBHZAF010000007.1, read as the reverse complement.
AAGTCCAGGTCGCCGATGGGCACGAACGAGCTCGCCGGAATCCGCACGTACTCCGACATGCCGCCCTCGATGGTGAGTCCGGGACAGGGCGGCATGGCGACGCGACCCGCCGCGAGACAGACGTTCTCGTTGCCGCTCACGCACTCCCGGCAGACGCCGCAGGTCCAGAACAGGTAGACGACGCCGCGTTCGCCGATCTCGCGCCCGTTCACGTCCGAGCCGATGGCCTCGATGGTGCCGGCGATCTCGTGGCCGAGGGTGAGCGGATCCTCGCGCAGCTGGATCGGGAAGTTGACCAGCGTCAGGTCGGAGTGGCAGACGCCCGCGGCGCCGACCTTCACCAGTAGGTCGGTGGGTCCGATGTCCGGGACCGGGATGTCGTTGATCTGCACCTTTTCCGGGCCGGTCCACTGGAGTGCGCGCATCGTGCTTCCTTGCCTCGTGCTTGTGATCTGGCGCACACGGTAGCAGTGGCTTTACACTGTGTCTAGCGAATGACGGAATGTCTACTGATTTACTCGAAAGTCTTCCCACCATGTCGGACATCTGTCTAGGCTCGCGTCCCATGAACACACCGCGGATCGCCATCGTGGGCGCCGGAATCTCCGGGATCTGCATGGCCGTAGCTCTGCAGCGGGCCGGATTCACCGACTTCACCCTGTACGAGAAGGCCGACGAGTACGGCGGCACGTGGCGCGACAACAGCTATCCGGGCCTGGTGTGCGACGTGCCCTCGCGGTACTACCAATTCCGGTTCGCCATGAATCCCGAATGGTCACACCTGTATTCGGCCGGACCGGAGATCAAGGACTACCTGGTCGGGGTGGCGCGCGAGCACGGACTGCACCGGCGCACCCGCTTCGGGACCGAGGTGACCGGCGCGGTGTTCGAAGGCGACGGCTGGCAGCTCACCACCTCCGACGGCGTGACCCAGCGCGTCGACTTCGTGCTGTGCGCAACGGGTTTCCTGCATCACCCGAGCCGGCCCGATATCCCCGGCCTGGACGAATTCGGCGGCCCGGTCATGCATTCCGCGCGCTGGCGGCACGATGTCGAGCTGACCGGCAAGCGGGTGGGCGTGATCGGCACCGGCTCCACCGGCACCCAGCTGGTGAGCGCGCTCGCGGGCACGGTGCCGGAAGTCGTACTGTTCCAGCGCACTCCGCAGTGGATCCTGCCCACGGTGAACCGGTCGTACACGCGAGTGTCGAAGCGGCTCTACTCGCTGATCCCCGCGCTGGGCGCACTCCCGTACTGGTTCAATCGCGCCGCCTTCGCCGTGTTCTCGCAGGGCCTGGTGCATCCCGGCCGGGTGCGCGGGTTCATCCAGTGGGTGGTGGAGCGAAACCTACGGTCGGTCAAGGATCCTGAACTGCGGCGCAAGCTGACGCCCGACTATCAGGCCATGTGCAAACGGCTGGTGGTGTCCGACCGCTTCTACCAGGCCGTACAGCGCCCCGATGTCACGCTGGTGACCGAGGGCATCGATCACGTCGAGAAGCGCGGCGTGGTGACCACCGACGGCCGCCTGCACGAGCTCGACATCCTGGTCCTGGCAACGGGATTCGACTCGCACGCTTTCATGCGCCCGATGGCCGTCACCGGACTGGACGGCCGTACCCTGGATCAGGCCTGGGAGCAGGGCCCGCGCGCCTTCGAGGGCGTCATGATGCCGGACTTCCCGAATCTGTTCATGCTCGTCGGCCCGCACAGCCCCTTCGCCAATCATCCGCTGACCGCGGTCGCCGAGGCGCAGTCCGCCCGCATCGTCGGCTGGCTGCGGCGGTGGCAGGCAGGTGAATTCGCGACCGTCGCCCCCACCCGCGCCGCCACCGACCGCTACAACGCTCGAATGCGGGCCGCCGCCCCGAGCACGGTGTGGACCACCGGCTGCACCAGCTGGTACCTCGGCAAGGACGGGCTGCCCGAGCTGTGGCCGTGGACCCCGGGGCGCTACGAGAAGCTGATCCGCAGCGCACCGGATCCGGTCGACTACGACCTGAATCAGCGCGTCGAGAGCCGGAAGTGAGATCGTGGAAATAGCGTTCTGGCGCTTGCTCTCCCGCCTGGTGGGCCACTGGTGGTTCGGCCCCGCCCCCGACTGGTCCCGGGTCCGCGCCCGGGTCGGCGCGGGCACCACTTTCGCCCGGGCACCCCGCGGTATCGCCGTCGAGACCAGTCGACTCGGCGGCATACCGGTCGAAACTCTCACTCCCCGTTCGGCGCCCGCCGATGCCGCGGTGCTGTACCTGCACGGCAGCGGCTATGTGATCGGCATGCCGCGCATGGTCCGCACCCTCACCGGTGCGCTGGCGGCGGCCATGGGGACGACCGTGCACGCCCTGGATTACCGGCTGGCCCCCGAGCACCCGTACCCGGCCGCCATCGACGACACCGTCGCCGCCTATCGAGCCCTGCTCGCAGCGGGCATCCCGGCCGAACGCATTGCGGTGGTCGGTGATTCGGCCGGTGGCGGCCTGGCGCTGGATCTGGCCCTGCGGCTGCGCGAGAAGCACTGGCCGCAACCCGCGATCCTCGGCCTCATCTGCCCGGTGCTGGATCTGACCGCGAATTCCTCGGCGTTCCAGTGCGATCCGAGTCGGGAGCCGCTGCTGAACCCGCCGCTCATGACGCAGTTCATGGATGCCTACCTGCCGGGTGTCCCCGAGGACGAGCGCCGCGCCCGGTCCCCGCTGTACCGCGACATCACCGGCCTGCCGCCCATCGTCATGCATTCGGCGGGCGACGATCTACTGGCCGGGGACGCCCACCGCTTCGCCGCCCTCGCGGCGAAATCGGCTGCGCCCCTGCGGCACCGCGAGTACCGCAATCTCTGGCACGTCTTCCACGCCATGCCCATGCGGGTGGCACGGGAAGCCGTGACCGACCTCGCCTCCGCGCTGTCCGACCGCCTCTACGGCCACCACGTCGGCCACCGGGCAAGCCGCTGATCGATCGATCCGACATCGCCGCCCGGGTCCGGCACGTTCAGCGCCGGGCGGCGTGCTCGTCCAGCTCGAGGTCGATGAAGGCTCCGATCATGGCCCGCCACACCGCTTCCGCGACGGCAGGCGCCAGTCCGGTCGCGTCGGCACGCTCGCGGGCGAGGGCCACGACCCGCTCCACGCGATCGGGCGCGCGCACGGCCTGCTCGTCGGCCTTGAAAGTGGCGGCCGCGCGCACCAGCTCCTGTCGCTCGGCCAGCAGCCGGATCAGGTCACCGTCGAGAACGTCGATGCGCGTGCGGACTTCGGCCAGCGAACGTGGAGCGGACATGAGCAGGCAGCCTATCGAACGCCGGGCGCCCGACGTTCGGGCCGACGGCCCCGCGGCTCACACGAAGGCCCGGCTGACGACCGGCACCACGAACTCCTCCAGCATGGCGCGCTCCTCCGCGTCGTCGCGGCCGGGGGCGGCGAGGAAGGAGACGATGATGCGGGTCAGCCAGCGGGCCAGCCGGCTGCGTTCGGGATCGGTGAGGGCGGTGGGCGTGAACAGGCCCGCCGCAATGGATTCGATGACGTCGGAGTCCTGGCTGATGCGCCCGGCCGCGCCGGATTCGCCGGGGCGGAACCAGGCGATGAGCATGGGGTCGGCCCGGACCGCGTGGATCGCGCCGAGCATGGCGGTGACCACCTTCTCGCCCGGATCCTCGATCGCGGCGACCTGCTCGAACACGCCCCCGGCAATGCGGCGGGTGGCGCGGTGCACGAAGGCCAGGCGGACGGCCTGCCGGTTCTCGAAGTACCGGTAGAGGGTCGCGCGGGAGCATCCGGCCGCCTTGGCGATATCGCCCATGCCGACCGCGGTGACGCCGCGCTCGGCGAACAGGCGCGCGGCGGCATCGAGGATGCGCTCGGCGGCCAGGTCGGCGCGGTCGTCGGCCAGCCAGTCTCGGCTCATGGATGTCCCTTCGATGCTCGCGGGTCCGGCGGCGGGGCAGCCGCCACGGACCCACTCGTTCACACTCTGCCCGCGCGGTGCGCGGACGGTGCGACCGGGCCGACCTTGCGCGGTGGCCGGCCCGGAGTCGGTCAGGCTGTCGCCCGGAACGGGACGGAGATCGGCCAGCGCACGTAGTTGCCGTGCGCCCACTGCACGGTATCGAGATCGACGGTGAAGTCGGGGCAGCGGGCCAGCAGTTCCTCCAGAGCGACCCGTGCCACCATGCGGGCGGCGGCCGCGCCGAGGCAGTGGTGGTGGCCGTGGCTGAAGGTCATGATGCGCTTGGGATTGCGGCGCACGTCGAGTTCGGCAGCGGTGGGCCCGAATTCGCGTTCGTCGCGGTTCGCCGACCCGTAGAGCAGCAGCACGCGGCGGCCCGCGGGGATGGTGACGCCGTGCAGCTCCACATCGCGGGTGGCAGTCCGAGCCAGACCCTGGACCGGGGAGGTCATACGCAGGAATTCCTCGACGGCATCGGGGATGAACGCCGGATTCTCCACCAGCAGGCGGCGCTGCTCGGGGAAGGCGGTGAGCAGTTGCACCGCGCCGCCGAGGTTTCCGGTGGTGGTGTCATTGCCGCCGGTGATCATGGTGAAGGCGAAGCCGAGCATGGCCAGCAGGCCCTCGTTGTCGCCGTCCGCGCCGAGCCCGGAGGCCAGCAGGTGCGAGATGGTGTCGTCGCCGGGTTCCTTACGCCGCCGGTCGATGAGCTCGCCGAAGTAGCCGACCATTTCACCGACAGCGGTGAAGGCGTTCTGGTCGCCCGCGGCCAGCCCCGCACCCTCGACCGCGCCGCCGACGATGTTCTCGGTCCACGCGTCGAACTTGCCCCGATCCTGTTCCGGCACACCGAGATAGTGCGCCACCACCATGGTGGGCAGGGGCTTGAACAGGTCCTTGACGATATCGCCGGAGCCCGCGGCCCGCAGCCCCTCGATGCGCTCGATGACGAAGGCGCGCACCTCGGGTTCGACCGAATTGACCTGCCGGGGTGTGAATCCCGGTGATACCCGGCGGCGGAAGTCGGTGTGGTCGGGCGGGTCCATGAAGACGAACGGCTTGGCGGCGCCGAATCCGGCGGCCAGCAGGTCGACGTAGTCGACGGTCAGGCCGGAGGCCGAGGAGAAGGTCTCGGGGTCGCGCGCGGCCGCGTACACGTCCGCGTGCCGGGACAGGACGTAGAAGTCGTCGGATTCGCGGCCCTCCGGGACGGCCCGGTGGACCGGATCGTGGTCGCGCAGCTGGGAATACATGGGATACGGGTCGCGCCAGGTTTCGCCGGAGCGCAGTTCGAATCGCACCCCATGAGACGCCGTTGAACTCATGAACCGACGGTAAGACAAAACTCACGATATGTCTAGAACCTGTTGCACAACTGTCCCGATGTACCAAGAAGTCGGGATCAGAGCACCCGGAAACGCACCGGATGGGCCAGCGGCCGGCCCGCATCATCCAGGTGATGCAGCAGGTAGGAGCCCGTCGGCAGCGGACCGGACCGCAGGGCCGCGTCGGCCGGGACCGCGGCCGCGCCGACCTGCCGCAGGCCCGCTACCGGAGCGACCGCTGCATCGGCCGCGCCCGGCTGGGCGATGACCGGCAGGACCACCTGATCCCGCGTCACCCCGTTCCCCAGCGTGAGGGTGCGCAGCGCGGGCGTGGCGGGCACCGCGGCGGCCAGGCCACCGGGATCGGCGTAGACGGCGAGGCGATGCCCGGCCACCGCGCCCGCGAGGCCATAGCTGACGACCAGGTCCCGGCCGGGCTCGTAGAGGGACCGGTCGAGCAGCAGCCGATCGAAGGGCGCCGCGTCGTCGGCGGTCCTTCCGGCGGCCCCGGTTTCCACGAATCCGCGTGCCCGGCACCAGAATCCGGCATCGGCGGCGGCGGTCACCGAGAAGTCGTACCAGCCTGCTCCCTCGGCGTCGGCGTCACAGGACATCTCGCGCCGTTCGGTCCCGCCCGCCGCGATATCGATAGTCCAGGGCCCGTCGTGCCGGTAGGCATGGGAGACCACCGCGACCGAAACACGTTGCGTCCCGCCATTTTCGAATACCCAGGAGAGCTTGCGCCTGCCGGAGGTGGCCGCGGCGGCGGTGACCCGCAGCGCGCCGCACGGACCGGTGAGATCGCCGGCGAAGCGGCGCTGGAAGCCGTCGGGGCCGTACACCGAATAGTCGTAGCGACCGTTCACCACCGGAAAGTCCTGTGCGACAGTGCCCCCGCCGGGGATGTCGAAGCGGGTCGGCGTGAAGTCCGCGGCGAAGGCGTTCGGATGCACCCGGCAGTGCACGGTGCCGGTGCCGCCGTTGTCGATGGTGAGGGTGATCCCGCCCTGCCCGTTGGGCGCGCACCGGGCCTGCATCCGGTACGGCAGCGGTACCCGCGCCTTGCTGCCGTTCTGCTGCTTCGGCAGGCGCTGCACGAACGGAAGCGGTTGCGCGACACCGGACATCGTCTGCTCGGCGCGCGGGGCGGCGGTGGGCAGGATGAGGGTGCGGCGCGCGCCGAAGTCGAACAGCGAGGACAGGTCGCCACACACCTCCCGCCGCCACGGGCTGATATTCGGTTCGGCGACACCGGTGACCCGCTCCAGGAACTTCAGCACCGAGGTGTGGTCGAACAATTCGGAGCAGACGGCCTGTTTGCTCCACGGCGACACGATGATCGCGGGTGTCCGCGCGCCGAGGCCGACATTGTGGCGGCCGAAGTATTCACCGGTCGCGCCCTCCGGCGGCGCCGGCGGCGGGATGTGGTCGAAGTACCCGTCGTTCTCGTCGTAGTTGAGGATGAATACCGTCTTGTTCCAGACGTCCGGGTGTTCGGCGAGCGCCTCCAGCACCCCACGCACCATGGCCTGCCCATTGCGCGGGCCCATGACCGGATGCTCGCAGTCGACGTAGGGCGCGACGATCCAGGACACCGTGGGCAACCGTCCGGTCGCCACATCGGTGCGGAAGGATTCCACGAGCGTGCCGGTGCGCGCCCGCAGCAGCCCCTGCTCCACCAGCGCCCGCTGCCCCGCCGACAGCTCGTCCAGGCCCCGCTTCAGGTCGGCGGCGTAGGCGGGTTCGAGGCTCGGATCCCGTTGCAGGTCCGTGTAATAGCGGAAGAAGTTCTCGAAGGCGACCCCGCGACCGCCGTTGGTGTACTTCAGCGCGGCCCGCGCGGCCTCGCGGAAGGGCAGGAAGAACTCGAGCGCATTGTCGGTGTAGTTGTCCCACTCCTGGTAGACGCGCCAGCCGATGCCGCGCTCCTGGAGACGTTCGGCGTAGGTGGTCCAGGGCAGGCCGAAGATGATGTCGTTGACGCAGCGTCCGGCGTCGGGGCCGAGCAGCGCGTCGTAGAGGAACAGATTGCCGGTCCGCGGCGCCATCAGCCCGGCCAGCGATTCGGCGACCGAGTGCGGGAGGGCGCTGGTCAGTCCGTGCACCATCCCCAGTACGGCGTCCACGATCCCGGCGACCGGCAGGCTGCGCATCCAGCGCAGTTTCAGATCGTCGGCGAACAGCGAGACCTGCAGGGATTCCGCGAAATTGTCCAGGGCCAGTGGGTTTTCCACGGTGCCGGTGAACAGGTACATGCGATTGGGGTCGGTGGGCCCGTTCACCGAGCAGTGGTAGCCGTCGCACAGGGTGAACGCCTCGGCGAGCTGGTAGTAGAAGCCCAGGCTGTCGCGGTCGTAGCCGACCATGGTGCCCTCGCCCTTGGCGGGGATCCAGCCGTCGTGCCGGCCGAAGGCGAAAGCGTCATGGCCGGTGCGGGTTCCGTGATCGGTGCCGTCGATGTTCTGCAGCGTGGTGGGGTACGGCAGCACCACCCGGCCGCCGTCGGGCTGGTGGAAAACCGAGCGTCCGGTGGACAGTTGTAGCGCATTGAGATCGGCGTAGCCGCGCACGCCGGCCATGGAGCCGTAGTAGTGGTCGAAGGAGCGGTTCTCCTGCATGAGGACGACCACGTGTTCGATCCGGTCCCAGCCGCCGGGCGGGGCCGGTTCGGCCCAGGCCTGCACCAGGCTCGGCGGGAGCATCGACATGGCTCCGGCCGCACCACCCAGCTGCGCGGCGTGCTTCAGAAAAAGCCTCCGATCCATGGCAACCCCTGTGAGCATAGGAACGGCTACCGTTGAGGATCGCCGACCGAGCTTGGGGGTTCGTGGCGGTGAGGGGGATCAGTAATGAAGGGTCAGTTAATCATTGGCTCCGGACGTCGCGGATCTGTCATGTGGCATTCACTACTGTTCAGCCGGCGTTGTCCTCGTCGCGAACCAGCAGGAAGACCAGTTCGGTATCGCCGATGCGCAACACCGCTCCATCGGACAATAATCCGCTGTCGGCAACCCGTGCGCCATCGACGTAGACGCCGTTGGAGGAGTGCAGGTCCTTGATCACCCAGGTGTGCCCGTTGTCGATGAGCAGCGCGTGGTGGCGGCTGACCCGGCCGTCGGCGAGCGCGATGTCATTGTCGGACAGGCGACCGATGCGGGTCGTGGAGCCGGTCACCGGGAAGACGTTCCCGGAGCGGTCGCGCAGCAGCGCCTGGGGCTCGTGCCAGCTGCGGTCCACGATGGTGGTGGCGCGGGTGGCCGAGGCCGCCGCGACCGCCGGCACACTGAGCTGATCCTGGCGGAGGATGCGCGATTCCAGCTCCCGGATGCGATGCCCCGGATCGATGCCGAGTTCCTCGGCGAGGATGCCGCGCAGCCGACGGGCCGCCTCGAGCGCGTCGGACTGCCTGCCGGTCAGGTAGAGCGCGGTGATCAGCTGCTCCCAGAGCGATTCCCGCAGGGGATGATCGCGCACCAGCAGGGCCAGTTCGGAGACCACGCCCTCGGCGCGGCCCTGGGCGATATCGGCCTCGGCGCGGGCCTCGATGACGCCGATGCGCTCGTCGCCGAGGGCGACGGCGTAGGCGTCGGCGAAGCCGAGTCCGCGCAGATCGGACAGGACCGGTCCGCGCCACTGGGCCAGCGCGTCGGAGAGGGCGGTGGTGGCGGCGGCGAACCGTCCGGCGGCGAGGGCGCGCAGGCCGTTCTCGCGGCGGGCACGGAAGCGGAAGACATCGCAGGCCGGGTCCGCGAGCACGATGCGATAGCCGGTGCCCATGTGCTGCAGCATGTTCCGGGCGTCGATGCCGCCATCGCGCAGCGGCTTGCGCAGATTGGAGATGATGGCGTGCAGGCTGACGCGTACGTCGGGCGGCGGATTGTCCTCCCAGACCGCGCTGGCGAGGGCCTCGACGGATACCGGACGATTGGCATTGATCGCGAGGTAGGCGAGCACAGCGCGCTGTTTGGGCCCGCCCAGCGGCTGGGACACCCCGTCGATGGTCAGCTGCACCGGGCCGAGCACCCCCACCTGCGCGCGCACGTCGCCCATCGCCGACCTCCCACCCGGCCCCAGCTGTCGTCCGTCACTGTAGCTATCCACGGCCGCCCCGCCCCTCGCATCCGCCGAATTCCTCTCACCGAACTGGTCGGTCCCCGGCCCGAATTCGTTCCACCCGGGCGCGAATACGACGGGCATGCACTGGTGCCCGCACCAGTGCATGCCCGTCGATGCTGTTCCCGGTCAGGGGTTGAGGTTGTAGACCTCCACGCTGCCCATCTTGGTGACGGGGTAGTTCGCTTTCACCCAGGCGGTGATCTGGGCGGACGTGGACTGATCCGACTCCGAATTGCCCGGGCCGGACTGGGGGTTGCTCGGCTGACCGGCATTCGGCCGGCCACCCCGAGAGTTGTTGTCCTGTCCGGATTCCTCGCGTTGACGCACCAGCAGGTAGCCGATCTGGTGGTCGGCGACGTACTGCTGGAACTGGGCCAGCGTCGGCGAATCGTCGCGACCGCTGAAGCCACCGACCGCGAGCAGCGCCTTGCCCGTGCTCAATTCGAGCGAACTGACGTCCTGAGCGCCGATAGCCGCTGCGGCCCAACGGGTGTCACTGCCCGCGATGAGGCCGGCGATCTGCGGGTCGGCCACGCCGCCGCGCTGGCCGGGGCCGCCACCGTGTTCGCTGCGGGGCGGACCGGCGGTCGGGCTGCCGCCATTGTGCACCTGGGCGACGGTCTCGAGGGTGTAGACGGTGGGACCGAGCAGACCGGCGAGCAGGGCGAAGACGCCGATGGCGAGCGCCAAGCGCGGCAGCTTCGGGGCGATCAGCAGCACGGCCGCGGCGACCACCGACAGCGCCACCAGCGTCCAGCGCAGCCACGGCAGCCATTCGGGGGTGCGGTGCAGCAGCACGAACGACCACCCGCCGGTGGCGAGCGACATGACCGCGAGGGTGCCGCGGGCCGCGAGATGCGTACGGCGCTGCCACAATTGGGCCGCGCCGATGCCGATCAGCGCGGCCATCGCCGGCACCAGTTCCATGGCGTAGTACGAGTGGAAGCTGCGGCTCATGTAGCTGAGCACGGCCCCGGTGACCAGCAGCCAGCCACCCCACAGCAGCAGGCCGGCGCGCACGCGATCGGTGCGCGGCAGCCGGCGGGTCAGCCACAGTCCGGCGATCAGGGCGATCAGCGCGGCGGGCAGCAGCCAGGAGAATTCGGTGGCGAGCTCACCGCTGAACAGGCGGGTGAGGCCGGGCTGCGAACCGAAACCGCCGAAGCCGCCGTGCATCTGGGACGGGTCGGCATGCTGGGCCGGATCCGGTGTGGGCATCGGGGGCGGCGTGGGCCGGTGGCCGCCGCCGTTCTTGTTCCCCAGCACCCGGCCGAGGCCGTTGTAGTCGACGGCCAGTTCCCAGAGGCTGTTGCTGGTGGAACCGCCGATGTAGGGCCGGGATCCGGCGGGCCACAGTTCGACCAGCGCCACATACCAGCCCGCGGACAGCACCAGGGCCACGCCCGCGGACGCCAATTGCGTGATGCGCGTGCGCCATCCGCCCGCACCGGCCACCAGCACCACCAGCGCGAGGCCGGGCAGCACCAGGAAGGCCTGCATCATCTTGGCGAGGAAGCCGAACCCCATGAGCACGCCCGCGCCGACCAGCCAGCCGGTGCTGCCGGACCAGAAGCGCTCGCCGCGGGCATCGATGGCCCGCACCGTGCAGTACGCGGCGGCCACCAGCAGCAGAAGCATGAGGGCGTCGGGGTTGTTGAAGCGGAACATCATGGCCGCCACCGGGGTCACCGCGAGCGCCGCACCGGCGATGAGGCCGGCGGCCGGTCCGGCCCAGCGCCGCACCGCGGCGATGAGCAGCGCCACCGCGGCCACGCCCATGAGGGCCTGCGGCGCGAACATGGACCAGGAGTTGAAGCCGAAGATGCGGCCGGACAGGCCCATCGCCCACATGGCGGCGGGCGGCTTGTCGACGGTGATGGAGTTCTGCGGGTCCAGCGACGCGAACAGCAGGGCCTTCCAGCTCTTGGTGCCGGACTGCACGGCGGCGGCGTAGTAGCCGTTACCCCAGCCCGCGCCGCCGAGGCCCCACAGGTAGACGACGGCCGTGGCGATCAGCAGCGCCAGGGTGGCCGGTCGCTCCCAGCGCGGCTGCCCGGGCGGGGTGAGCAGCGTCGCCCACCGCGACGCGCGCCTACCCTCCGACAAGGCTGCGTTGTCCTCCCCGATGGAGGCGTCGCCGCCTCCGGAGGAGGCCGCATCGCCCGCGACGCTGGTGATGGTCGACATGCCACCCGCCTTCCTGTGTTCCCAGATTCCGATTGACCTCGCGGAGCCTAGGCGGCGGGTTTTGAACCGAGCTTCAGGTCGGCTGGGAGTTCCCTGTGAGAGACGGCGAGGGCGCTTCTACCTGGGCCGACAGCAGGAAGGGCAGCCATCCGGATGCCCTTCCGCGTGTCGTCCGGCGCTGCGGACCGCGTTGTTCGGTTGTCGCGCTCCGGGGACATCGGCAGTCGCACACGGCTTCTCCGATCCGGGCCGGTGTGGTCAGACGGTGGGCAGGGTGAAGGCGGCGGTGCGGACCTTGTCGGCGTGCTTGAAGTCGAGGAACAGCCGGTAGGTGCCGCGGCCGGGAACGGCGGTGTGGAAGGTGATGTCGGGGCCGGGCGCGGTGACGCCGTCGCCGGGCTCGCCGTTCGGGTGCACGTGGACGTAGGCCAGATCGCCGGCGCGCAGGATCACCAGATGGCCGTAGGCCGCCAGGTAGGGCTGCAGATCGGTGATGGGCGCGCCGTCCTTGCGCACGGTGAGGGTGAGCAGGCGGCCCTCGCCGGGAACCAGATCACCGTCCAGGGTGACCTGGTAGCCGTCGACGGTGATGGTGCGCTTCGGCTCCGGCGCGGTGCCTGGCCGGTAGTCGCCCGCGATGGCGAAATCGGCTCCCAGCGTGATGGTCGTGCCGAGGGCGCGCGGCGCGATATCGGTGAAGGCGCGGTAGGCGCCCGCCTCTGGCAGGTTCAGCCGGACGGTCCAGGTGCCGTCGGCCTGCCGCTCCGGGTGCACGTGCCAGAAGCCGGTCAGCTCGCGCTGCACGACGATCAGGTGCAGTTCCTTGTCGTGGATGGCGTCGAAGTCGTTGACGGGCAGGCCGTCCGGGCCCAGGATGCGGAACCGGAACTCGATTTCGCCTGCGGCCACGACCTTTTCGGCGAGGTCGAGGGTGTAACCGTCCTGGGTGATCTGGAGTCCGCCCGGCAGGCCGCCGTCGTGGCCGCCGTGGGCTCCGTGCGCCTCGTGGGCCGCATGAGCCGCGTGATCGCCGTGCCCGGCGTGGGCCGCGTGATCGGCATGGTGGGCGTGAGCAGTGTGGTCGACCGGGGCCACGTGGTGAGCACTCGCGGCGTGATCGCCGTGAGCCGCGTGGTCGTGGTGTCCGGTGTGCGCCTGGGTGGTCATTTCTCTTCCCTCTCAACTGCTTCGGTGCCTTACGAAAGATCAAGTTAATACCCCCCAGGGGTATGTGCAAGATGTGCTGTTGTGAACTGGATCACCGCCGAACCGGCGCGGGTTCGGATCACCGTGACGGCAACCGTGGCCGGACGAGCACGGTTCGACAATCGTCCAACCCATGGCGAGCGAGAGCGAGTACCGAACGGGCCTGTTCGCGTTGGGAATCGAACTCGACGGGGAGGGTCACCACCCCGCCGCGTGGCATCGAGCCGAACACGAACCAGACCGTCTATTGCATCCACAGACCGTGCGCACCCGGGTCCAGGCGGCGGAGAACGCGGGCTTCACGTTCGCGACCTTCGACGATGCCCTGAACCCCGGACCCGGTCCGGGCGGGCGGCTCGATGCCACCACCCGCGCGGCCTTCGTCGCGGCCACCACCAGCACCCTCGGCCTGGTCCCGGTGTCGGCGGCGACCTACGCGGAGCCGTTCCACCTGTCGTCGCAGCTGGCCTCGCTGGACTATGCCGCGCGCGGCCGGGCCGGCTGGCTGGCCGTCGACGAGCCGGGCGCGGCCCGGGCCTGGGGAGCCACCGCCCGCGAGATCCCGGCCGAGATCCGGCGCGAGCGCGTCGATGCCGTCGAAGTCGCACGGCGACTGTGGGATTCGTGGGAGGACGACGCGGTCGTCCGCGACTACGCGGCCGGGAAGTTCCTGGACCGCGACAAGCTGCACTACATCGATTTCATCGGCGAGACCTTCTCGGTGAAGGGCCCGGCCATCGTGCCCCGGCCGCCACAGGGGCAGGTCGTCGTATTCGGCTACGGCGCAGCGGGAACCGAGGGCATCGATGTGGCACTGGTGAGCGGAACCACGCTGCCCGAGATTCACGAGGCGATCGAGAGCGCCCGAGCGGAAGGGGTTTCGCGCGTACTCGTGGATATCGAGGTCACCCTGGACACGCCGACCGCGACCGCTGCGGAACGCCGCACGGATCTGGACAGTCACGGCGACCCCGGATCCACTGGGCGACTGTCCTTTTCGGGCTCGCACTCCGAGCTGACCGCCCGGCTCACCGAGCTGGCCCCGATCGCCGACGGCGTCCGCCTGCATCCGGCCGTCATCGACGAGGACCTTCCCGTCCTCGCCCGTTATGTCCTCCCCGCCCTGCTGCGCGCGGGTCTCGCTCATCGCCCGGTCCCCGGTTCGACGCTGCGCGCGAATCTGGGCCTGGCCCGCCCCGCCAATCGCTACGTCAAGGAGCTCGCCCGATGACCGAGGTCCCCTTCCCCGGCGCCCAGGTGCATTTCGGGGTCTTCTTCCAGGGTGTCAATCACCACACCGTCTGGGCGGATCCGAGCAGCGGTTCGCAGATCGACTTCGAGACCTTCCGCCGGGTCGCCACCACCGCCGAGCGCGGCCTGTTCGACGCCTTCTTCCTGGGTGAGGGCCTGCGCCTGCGCGAACAGGACGGGCAGCTGCTGGACACCGATATCGCCGGACGGCCCGACGCCATCACGCAATTGGCGGCGCTGGCGGGAATCACCACGCGAATCGGCCTGGTGGCCACGCAGAATGCCACCTACAACGAGCCCGCCGATCTGGCGCGCCGGCTGGCGAGCCTGGATGTGCTGTCGGGCGGGCGCGCGGGGTGGAATGTGGTGACCACCGACAATGCCTGGACCGGTGAGAATTTCCGGCGCGGCGGATTCCTGGATCACACCCGGCGCTACGAGCGCGCCGCCGAATTCCTGAGCCTGGCACGGGAGATCTGGGATGCCTGGTCCGGCAATGCCATTGCCGCGACCCGCGAGCACGAGAGCTGGCTGCACCCCGGTGCGGTGCGCGTGGTCGAACGCGACAGCGCGCAATTCAAGGTCGCGATCACCCCGACGGTGCCGCGGAGTCCGCAAGGTCATCCGGTGATCTTCCAGGCGGGTGTCTCCCCCGCCGGTCGCGATTTCGCGGCCGCGCAGGCGGAGGTCATCTTCTCCCCCTTCGGCACCGATTTCGATCCGGCCCTGGAATTCGCGAACGATATTCGTGCCCGGCTCGCCGCGGCGGGGCGGCCCGCCGACGATATCCGGATTCTGCCCGGCACCCAGATCGTGCTGGCCGAGACCGCCGCCGAGGTCGAGGAGAAGCGGCGCTGGGTGCTGGAGCAGCAGATCACCGGCGCGACGGCGCTCTCGCTGGCGGGGCAGGTGTGGGGACGGGATCTGTCGCACCTGGATCCGGACGGCCCGCTGCCCGCGGAAGATCCGGCGCCGTCGGTGATTTCGTCCACCCGCGGCGCGCAGCGGGACGGGCAGGACCGCGGGGTGATCGTGGCGCAGTGGCGGGCGCTGGCGGAGTCGAAGGGGCTGACGCTGCGGCAGGTGGCCGTCGAGACCACGGCCCGTTTCGGTTTCGCGGGCACGCCGGGGCAGGTCGCCGATGAGCTCACCCGCTGGGTGCGGCACGGCGCGAGCCACGGCTTCAACATCACCCCGTGGCGGGTTCCGGCCGGTCTGGACGAGATCGTGGACCTGCTGATCCCCGAACTCCAGGAACGCGGTTCGTATCGGACCGCCTACACCGGTGTCACCCTGCGCGAACACCTGGGCCTGCGCCCGCCCCTCACCCGGCGCTGACGCCCGCTCACCGCTCCGCGCAAAAATACGCCGGAAGGCGGTGTCATACCGCTTGGTCCGGGCGGCGGCCGCGTTCAATGAGGGCCGTGGTCGAGACACTCGAGACTCCGAAGAAGCATCCGCTGACCGTCGACCGGCGGCTGCGCCGCGATCAGCGCGGGGACGCCTATCGGCTGACCGCGCTGGGCGGGCTCGCGGCGCTGTCGCTGGACGCCCTGTCGAGCGTGGCCTACGGCCCGGAAGCCATTGTGCTGGCGCTGATTCCGGCCGGGATCGGGGCGGTGTCGTGGACGCTGCCGGTGTCGCTGGCCATCACGGCGCTGCTGCTCGTGCTGGTGCTGTCGTATCGGCAGGTCATCGCGGTGCACCCGGATGGCGGCGGCGCGTACGCGGTGGCCAAGAAGGATCTCGGGCGCGGGGCCGCGCTGCTGGCGGCGGCCAGCCTGGTCGTCGACTACGTGCTGACCGTGGCGGTCAGCCTGGCGGCGGGCGCGGCCAGCCTGGCCAGCGCCTTCCCCGCCCTGGCCGATCATCTGCTGCTGGTGACGCTGCTCGGGCTGGTGGTGCTGACGGTGCTGAACCTGATCGGCATCGCGGAATCAGCCAAGGTGCTGATGGGGCCGACCATCGTGTTCGTGCTGGCCATCTTCGCGGTCATCGCCGGCGGCTTCCTGCACCACGATCCGGTGGCGGTCATCGGCACCGATCAGGGTCCGGTGGAGCCGGTCGAGGCGGTGGGAATCGTGTTGCTGCTCAAGGCGTTCTCGGCCGGCTGCTCGGCGCTGACCGGTGTCGAGGCCATCGCCAACGCGGTGCCCGCCTTCCGCACGCCCGCGGTGAAACGCGCCCAGCACACCGAGATGGCGCTGGGCGCGCTGCTGGGGATCATGCTGATCGGGCTGTCGCTGCTCATCCGGCAGTACCACATGGTGCCGCGCGGGGACGTGACGATTCTGGCGCAGCTCTCGGCGGCCGCGTTCGGCACCGGCTGGATGTTCTATCTGACCAATATCGCGGTGACCGTGGTGCTGGTGCTGGCCGCCAACACCAGTTTCGGCGGACTGCCGGTGCTGCTGTCGCTGCTGGCCAAGGACCACCGGGTGGCGCACGCCTTCGCCATGCGGTCGGAGCGGCCGGTATTCCGGTACGGCGTGGGCGCGCTGGCGATCCTGGCGGCGATCGTGCTGCTCATCGTGAAGGCGGACACGCATCGGCTGCTGCCGGTGTTCGCGATCGGCGTGTTCATCGGATTCACCATCAGCCAGATCGGTCTGGTGCGGCACTGGCGGGAGGTGCGCGGGCCGGGCTGGCTGCCGCGCGCGCTGCTCAATGGTTTCGGCGCGGTGCTCACCGCTGTCGCCGGGGTGGTGCTGATGCTGGAGAAGTTCCGCGAGGGCGCATGGCTGCTGTTGATCATCATCCCCGCCCTGGTACTGCTGTTCGCGCGCACCGAGGACTACTACGCGCAGGTCGCGAAGGTGCTGGAGCTGGGCCGGATTCCGGCCACGCCGGCGCCCGGCACGAAGACCAGCCTCATCGTGGTGCCGGTGGTGGCCGTCAGCGCGCTCACCGAGCAGGCCCTGACCACCGCGCTGCGACTGGACGGCGAGGTGGTGGCGGTGGCGGTGGCCATCGAACCGGACTCGGCGAAACATCTTGGGGCGCAATGGAAGAAATGGAATCCGGGCGTGCCGCTCATGGTGCTGCCCGCTCCGAACCGCAGCCTGGTGGCCACGCTGGTCGGGTACGTGCGCAAGCAGACGGCCAAGGGCCACCAGGTGACGGTGCTGCTCACCCAGGTCGAGACGCGCCGCTGGTGGCATCGGCTGCTGCACAATCCGCGCGGGCCGGTGCTCACCGCCGCGCTGCGCGCCCGCACCGATGCCGTGGTGGCGACCCTGGCCGTGCGAGTGGATTGATCACGGCCGCGCGGGAGGCGAATCGTCCGCTATGTCCGGGACTCGCTACGCCTCGTGGCGCTCCGGGACCTGCCCCGTGGCATAGCGGGCGTAGGTGTTCTCCGGGTTCACCGTGATGATGTCGGCGACGGCCACCAGATCGGCAGGTACGCAACCTCCTTCGAAATGATCGACGCTGGGTACGATGACGGCCTCCAGGTCGAGCCGTGAGACCAGCATGCGGAGCCGTTGCACCGGCCGGTCGGTCCGCGGGCCGAACACCACCGTTCTGCGCAGGTCGTAGCCGAGCCGGTGGGCCAATCCGCGTATCCGGGCCTCATCCCATTGCAGACGTTCGCCGGATATGTCGCTCCGCAACCATCCGATCGCACTGGGTTCCGATGTCATGGCTATCCCTCGGGGGTTTTCGCTGCCGGCCACTGTGCCGACTTCAACGTTGGTCCGCCGCAGGCGATTGATCGATGGCGTGCGATGGGGAAAGTACGGGGCAAATGAGGGTCATGGCGGCACGGCAAATCTGTGGAAAGCCTATTCTCGGGAGAGGTCCAGCAGAGAGGCCGCATGCCGTGACCGGACGGAACGAGCTGCTCATCGAGGCTCGGCTGCGCATGGAATCACCCGGAGCGCCGGGACAATCGATGACTCGCCGGGAGTTGGCCGACGCCGTCAACGACCAGGTCTTCCGGGCCACCAGCAAGCGCGGGGCCGTCGACGAACGGCACGTCGGCAAGTGGGAGCGAGGCGAAACGACGTGGCCCAGAAGGCATTACCGATCCGCACTGCGTGCGGTCCTGAACGTGGCGACCGATGCCGAACTCGGCTTCAGCACGCCGCATCACGCGGTGGATGACGAGCCCGTGAACCGCAAGCAATTCCTGTCCAGCGCACTCGTGGTGACCACGAACGTGGTGCTGTCGAACTCCGCGCCAACCGAATCCGAGCTCATCGACACCATGGCCGGACCGACCGCCAACTATCGGCGGATGGAATCCTCGGTGCCCTCGGATCGGCTGGCGCCGGTGGTGGACGCGCACCTCGATCTGGTGGCGGGGGTGGTGCGGGATCGGCTGCGCACCTCCGGCGGCTTCCGGGCGCTGTCCGAAATCGCCGGGCTGGCAGCGTGGCTGGCGGCCGACCGCGGTGACGACGCGGCGGCGCGGCGGCGCTACGTGGAGGCGATCCGCCATGCCGAGCGCACGCATCATCCGCTGCTGGTCTCGTACATGACCGCCAGCCTCGGGCACTACGCGGTCGAAATGGGTGATGCCCGAGCGGGTTTGACCCTGTTGCGCACTGCCGCCGCGCAGCTGGGGCGCGAGGCGCCCGACAGCGCCGGGGCGTGGATGTCGTCGCTGCTGGCCGTCGCCTACGCCGCGACCGGGGATCGCGCCGGTGCGCTGGGGGCGTTGCGGCGGGCAGAGCGGCTGGTGGATCGGCAGCGTGGAGAACCGCAGTGGCCGTGGGTGTTCGTCTTCGACGGGCCCAAGGCGGCGCGGTATCAGGCCAGCGCGCTGACCCGGCTGGGCGACAATCGCGCGGCACACCTCGCCTTCGAGAACGCGGACTCCGCGCTGACCGCCGAGAAGCCGCGCGCACTGGCCAAGGTCGAGCACGCCCAGGTGCTGGCGCGCAGCGGCGACATCGAGGCGGGCTGCGCATTGGCGGCCGAGGCGCTGCTGGTCGGTCTCACCTATCACAGCGAGCGAATCACCCGCCTGGCCAGGGCATTCCGCGCCGATCTGCCCGCGCGTACCGTCGAGGCGAGGGCACTCGACGACGCCCTCGCGACCCTCTACGGACGAGACGATCGATGACGAGCGTCGCCATCACCGGCCATCGCGGGCTGCCTGCGGCCACGCTCGCCCTGGTGGATCGGGTGCTGCGACTGGAGGTGGCGCTGCGCATCCGGCCCGGCGGCCCGCCCCCGGTCGGGGTGAGCTGCCTGGCCGACGGGCCGGATTCGCTCTTCGCGCAGGCGATCCTGGATGCCGGCGGTGTACTGATCGCGGTCGTCCCGGCCCGGCGGTACCGGGCGAGCCTGCCCGCATTCCATCACCCGGTCTACGACCATCTCCTCACCGCCGCCGACCGGGTCATCGAACTGGACCGCGAGGAATCGAACCCCGAGGCGCACCAGGCCGGCAGCCTCCGCATGCTCGACGAGGCCGGGGAGCTGCTGGCGGTGTGGGACGGACTGCTCGCGCGCGGTTTCGGCGGCACCGCAGATGTGGTGGCGACGGCCCGCGCGCGCGACATGCCCGTGACGGTGGTGTGGCCCGAGGGCGCCGAGCGGCCGTGACCCGCCCGCCGATCACCAGCCGGCGGACCCGCGAAGTCACACGGGAAGTGTTCTCCGAGAACGACGCCGAACAGGTTGTCGACCTCGTACTGAACGGGCTGCTGCACTTCCGCTGACGCGATCACCACTCGAAGATGGGTTCGTGCGCGGCGACGGTAATGGGTGGTTTCGCGATCTCGACGGGGTGCGGCACTGGGGGCGGTACGGCGCGGCCGGGCTGCTCCTGCGGGTTCCGCTGGCCGAATCAGATTCCAGCGCAGTGCTTCTGCAATTGCGGGCGCGAGGGCGAGCGGGGACGCGGGGGACGTGGACGATTCCGGGTGGCGCGTGCGACAGCCACGAGAGCGCAGTGGAGGCCGCGTTGCGGGAGGCATGGGAGGAGACGGGAATCGATCCCGGGCGGGTGGTGATTCGCGGGGAGCGGGTCACCACCCGGGTGCCGGGTGGGTGGACTTTCACCACGGTCGTCGGGGACGCGCGCACCGCAGCGCCGGTGCGACCCGACCACGAGACGCACGCGGTGCGGTGGGTTCCGGAGAGCGAGGTCGCCGCGCTGCCCCTGCATCCGGATTTCAGGGAGGCGTGGCCGCGGCTGCGGGCGGAGCCGGTGTATCTGCTGCTGGACAACGGCTTTCATCGCGGGGCGGGGCAGGTGCTGCCGCGGACGGTGGAGGTTTCGGGGCAGGGCTTCGTATGGCTGCATCGATCGGGCGAACCAACCGGTCGCACTACCCGATTCGTCACCGGCCCACTCCCGTACTACCAGCGTCCGGGCGAGCAGCTGCTGCTGCACCGGGGCCAAGTCTTCCCCGAATCCGTCACACCGTCTTGACCTCAATGGAGGTTGAGGTACCAGGATGCCTGCATGGGCTGCTCGCAGCCCGGCCCCGCGGCCCCGCCGAGTCCCCGTACACCCCTCGGCGGGGCCGCGGGTGCGTTCCGCCGCCGGTCCGGGACCTGGCCGGAATTCGCGTGACCCGGATCGCGGTGCCGCTCGGCCGCGGCGGGCCCGCGTCGGCGTAGGGTCGATAGCGACCGCTCAGCTATCCCGCAGCCGCACCGCGTGATTCACGATGGGAGAGGACTCAGCATGTCGACAGGGGAAGCCGTCATCGTCGCCGTGGACGAATCGGCCGGTTCGGCCGTCGCCTGGGCGGCCCACACCGCCGCCCTGCACCACGCGCCCCTGCACCTGCTGCGCGTCCTCGAGATCACCCCCGACCAGGGTCTGGGCCTGGGCACCACGATCACCACCGAGGACTACTCCAGGCTCGAGGAACACGGCAACTGGCTGCTGGAAACCGCCGCCGAAGAAGCCGCCAAGATCTCCCCCGGCCTCACGGTCACCACCGAATTGAGCGCCGGCGCCGTGGTCCCCACCCTCCTCGAACGCACCCGCGACGCCCGCATGGTCGTGGCCGGCGCCCGCGGCGGCGGCACCCTGCGCCGCGCCCTGCTCGGCTCGGTCAGCTCGGTCCTCGCCCGCCGCTCCCACTGCCCGTTCGTCGTGGTCCGAGACGGCGTCCCCCTACCCCCCGATCTGCTCACCCGCCCCATCCTGGTCGGCGTCGACGGCACCAAGATCAGCGAGCCCGCCATCGCGGCGGCCCTCGACGAAGCCTCGGTCCGCGGCGTGGCCGTCATCGCCCTGCACGCCGAAGGCGCCTCCGACGACCCCGAAATGGACGCCCTCGACGACTACGTCCTCGCGGAGAGCCTGGCCGGCTGGCAGGAGCGCTACCCCAACGTCCGCATAGACCGCGAAACCTCCCACGACAGCCCCGAGCGCTCCCTCCTCGAACTCTCCTCCAGCACCCAGCTTCTGGTGGTGGGCACCCGAGGCCGAGGCGGCTTCGTCAGCAAGGTCTTCGGCTCCACCAGCCAATCCCTCCTGCTCCGCGTCCAAACCCCCATCATGATCGCCCCCACCCCCTGACCCGCCCCCCAAATACCTGCTACCAGCACGACCGTACGGCTCGGTAGTCTGACCCAGACGCCCCCGTAGCCCAATTGGCAGAGGCAGCGGACTTAAAATCCGCCAAGTGACGGTTCGAGCCCGTCCGGGGGCACCTAGGAAACCACTGGTAGGCCGAGTTTTTCGGGGTCGTTCGGTTGATCTTGTCCGGTCTGCGTCCGCAGCAGCTTGCGCGCCCGCGTTCATTGCTGTCGCCACTGCGGCGCCGGCGCTGATCGCGAGCGATGCGGCGGTGTGGCGCAGGCCGTGGGGAACCATCCCGGTCACTCCGACCGCCTGCGTGGCTTGGTCGAAGGCCCACCGGAATTCGCCGAGCGGCAGATACTCACCCTTGCGGCTCTCGAAGGCGAGCGCGCCGAGGTCACGGTTGTCGAGGAAGGCACCGAGTTCCTTGGCAAGGAACTCCGGGACCGGCACGGTGCGAGATCAGCTGGGACTGAGGCGTTTAAAGCCTAAATGGGGTGCCGGTATTGACACCGATCTGTCCCCGTCGCACGCTGCGGCGATGACAATTTTCTTGGTCATCGTGATCGCGTTCTTCACGCTGCTGTTCGCCTACGCGATTCGCACCATGATCGTCCACCGCGACACCCGGCCGCGCGCCCGCCAGCGCGGCGGCGCCCTGAACGACTTCGGAATCTCGTCCGACACATCACAATCCGGATTTCCGCCCCACCACGGTGGTCACCACCACCATGGCGGCCACCACCACGGTGGCCACTCCGACAGCGGCGGCCACCACACCACCGGCGGCTGGACGGATTGTTGACCTGCCACGACGGCAGCGGCAGGGTGTCAGTCTTCTTGGGCCCGAACCAATTCCGTGACACGCGGATGAACGGGTAGCGGCCCGGGTGTCCTCGACCGATTCCACGGTCGCATGCTCGCCCTCGATGGTGAGTGCGGCCTATACCGGCACTGACCCTACTTCGTATCCGATGCCCTGCGATGGTCCACGACGGAGTCCGGCCCCGGGGACATGATGGTCTCGTGGCCTCTATCGTCTCGTACTCGGTAGGGAGGATTGCCTTTGGAGCCGAGCACTTCGACGATCTCGACAGTGTGTGTTTGCTGTCCGACGACTCGGCCGTGGATGATCAGCCGATCGCCCTTGGATGCATGCATGAACGACCTCCTAACCCTTCACCTGAGTGCAATTGCATTACTTAGGAGTTGGCCTCGTGAGCATCGAGAGCCGCGATGAACTCTTCGACGGTGAGCTGACTGTTCTGGTCCACATCGGACTGTGCGAACCAGTCCGCGACAGCGTCCAGGTTGGCGAAACCCAGGCCCAGGACGTCGATCTCCCCCGCGCTGCTGGTCTTTATGCGCAGGGCGGTGATCAGTTCCCCGCGAGTGAGTGCACCGTTCTTGCCGAGGTCGAGCGCATCGAAGAGCTTCCGCGCCTCCACCTGATCCACCATTGCGCAGCCCCTGTTCTCCAGTGTGGTGCTAGGTCGTCGGATTCCTCACCACCACACCAGGTTCCGGTGTGGTGTCGTAGGAGTCGGCCACAGACCTCAGCGCCTCCCGCATCGCCCTCCCACTACGGGCTCGCCAGTTGTCGGCATTCGGTCCGGGTCCACTACGACAGTGTCGCACCGAGTCCGCGCCGGCGACGGAGGTCTGCCGTCGTCGGGCGTTTCCGCGCGCCGCCGGGGAGAAGAAAGCCGCCCTCGCCGGCCATAACGCTGAGGCTTCCTGGCACACCGCTCGTGACAGCGTGTCGGCGCGTCAGCGGGTGCGGGCGCGCGGGATCTTCTAGCGTCGGGTCAGCAAGGGGATGCGGCAGCGTGGGCAGCGGCCGCCTGGCTGGGCTCGTGTTCGACGGCGAGGAGTGCAAACTTGAACACGTTTTGGGATTACGCAGCCGTGCCGCTTTTAGGGATAGCCATCACGGTGGTCTTCTGGCTGATGGTCTGGATCGCGGTCTCCGTCGCTCGTGTCCGGTCGGGAGGGCGGTCCCGGTTGGGCCGCGTCAACGTCTTCGATGCGACGCTAGGAAGATTGCCACAGCGGCGGGGCTGGAGGCGACAAGTACTCGGCCTGATGTTGCTCGTCTATGTCCCCATCGTGGCATGTGGGGTGGTGTCAAAGGTTCTCGGAGTGATCCCCGACTGGGGGTTGGGAGCGATCGTCGTTGGTGGCGCCGGCGTGGCAGCGACCGTGTCCCGTGTGTGGTTCCTGATGCGTGCGTGGACGTCCAATGAGTAGCGTCGCGTGGCGTCATCCCGTAGGTCGTCGGCGACGCGGGCTATGAACGAAGTAGGGGCGTCGATTTCGGCCCGTAACGGGAACATGCTGCCTGACAACACACTTCGGAACCGAAGGATCGCCCGCAGGTGCTAAGCGTGCTTTTCGCGTCACTGGCCCTCACGGGCCGAAGCCTGCTTCACGCTCAATCCCGGCGTCGACGAACAGTTCTGGCCGACACAGGAGTAGTTCGGCCCCATCGCCGCCGCCTCACTTATTACGTGACATGTAGGCACCGCAACTTGACCCCCGACAGAGTATGGCCGCACGGCCTGGATACAGGGAGGTATTCACATGAAGGCGATTGTGGTGACGGACCAGGCCGCCGGAACGGCCGGGATGACGTTGGTGGAGCGGCCCGATCCGGATGCGGCGAGGTTCGCTGGCCTCTCGGGCGCGAGCTACGGCGATGTCGTCGTTGAGGTTCATGCGTCGGGATTCACTGGGGATGAGTTGGAGTGGCCCTCGACCTGGATCGATCGGCTCGGCCGGGACCGGACGCCGTCGATCCCCGGCCACGAGCTGGCCGGGGTGGTCAGAGTTCTCGGCTACGGCACAACCGGCCTGTCGGTGGGGCAGCGGGTGTTCGGGCTCACGGACTGGACTCGCGACGGCACGCTGGCGGAGTACGTAGTCGTCGAGGCACGCAATCTCGCGCCGCTGCCGGGCGACATCGACTTCACGGTGGGCGCGGGCGTCGCAATGGCGGGCTTGACCGCGTGGCAGGGGCTGTTCGATCACGGCCGTCTTCAGGCGGGGCAGCGCGTCCTCGTGCACGGTGCGGCCGGCGTAGTCGGGTCGATGGCAACCCAGCTCGCACGTGAGGCCGGCGCCTACGTCATCGGCACCGGGCGTGCGGCCGGCCGACAGACCGCGCTCGACTTCGGGGCGCACGAGTTCGTCGACCTTCAGAACGACTCTCTGGAAGACATCGGCGGAGTCGATCTGGTCTTCGATGTACTCGGCGGAGACATCCAGAAACGGTCCGCGGATCTCGTTCGAGCCGGAGGAACGCTGGTGACCGTCACCGGGCCGCCCGAGGCTCGACCCGCCCACGGACTGGCGATCGACTTCGTCGTCGTATCCGACCGTGCTCAGTTGGGCGAGATCGCCCAGCGGGTGCGAGACGGACGAGTGCGGACGAACATCGGCACAGTTGCGACCCTCGACGACGCCGTCGCCGCCTTCAACCCGACCAAGCGACGCAAGGGAAAGACAGTCATCCGCGTTCGTCCGTGAGCACCCGGGATAGCGACCGGTCCCGCCCTCCTGTGGATCAGCATCATCGGCATGGCCAGGCCGGTGAGGGGCCGATTGGTCCGCCGCAGATTCGGGATAAGGCCGACGGCACCTCGGTTTCCGCCACTGTCCGAGTCGGGGGTGTCGGCTTCGGATCTGAACTCTTAGGAGTTCGTCGTCTACCCATCCGGCGTCGATGTGTCTCAGGTAGTGCAGAGTCGAGGGCACCTTCACCCTTCTCATGCCACCTACAACCTTCTGTAAGGAGAATCGTCCGCGGCGGGTGCCCGCGCGTTCGGAAAACGATCACCTGCCGAACACGAACACTCCTGCCAGGCGAGGGGCGTTCCCATAGCTGATGGTGTTCGGAAAGTCGTTCGTTTCGGGCCGAGTCGGCTCGGCAGGTCGTCGGGTGCGCCGCGGACACGGTCGTACGACTCCCCCGAGCCGGGGACCACGCGGTGGCACTCGACAACTGCCCCAGGAACGGGGGGCACTCAATCCTGTTTCAAATAAAACAATTTCACATATCTTCCGTTGGTGAACACCAACAGCCGCATGCTCCGGGTCGGGCTGGCAGCCCTCGCGCTCGCCGCGACCCTGTCGACCGTTGCAGGCCCCGCCGCAGCCGACATCCCCCTCGTGTCACCCTCGTCGAGCACGTCCGATATCGCCGGCGTCCCGACCGGAAATGGGCAAGGAACCCCGATAACCGGTTCGGCCTCCGGTTCGGCGAGCGGAAGCCAGCAGCTCATCAACCCCCTCAGTGCCGCGCCGGTCGGAAGCAACACGGTCGCGGGCACGATCCTCGATGCCCTGGGGTACTCCGCCTGCTCGAACCTGAACGGCACCTCCCGCCCGGGCACTGCCCTGGGCACCATGGCCGCGCTGTTGATCGCCCTCACCACCGGCACCCTGTACGGGTCCCCGGGGTGCCCGTCATAACCGGAAACCGCACAGTCCGAACCGGATTCGCCGTCCCCGTCCTCGCCGCCACCGCGGGGACCCGCCACGGCCGACATCCCCGTCGGTAAACATGCGGAGGGTGTGGCGGTGGAGCCCGGCACCCACACCGCCTACAACACCAGCTACTACGACGCGACGGTGTCGGTGATCGTGGGGGCGTGACGGTGCGGATACGACGCTTCCTGCTCCCCAACACCGCCGGCGAACCCCTGTGCGCCCCACCGCTCCTCACATTTTCGGGCACAAAACGAGAACCCGCACAAGTTCTTGTGTCGGTGTGGGATACACCCGTGCCCGGCACCCTCGATCCCCTTGCACGGCCGTCGGAATAGAGTCCGCGCCGGTTCTTCCGACACTTGCCGGTGTCGGTTCTTGGACTCCAGCCCGGCGCATTCCCACGCGCAGAAGGGATTCGGCGAACGATGCACGCGCGTGTCTGACCGCGCGGGGTGACGAGTTGTTCGAGCTCACCGATGCGGTGCTATGCGCGCAGGGCGCGGTGCGGTCGGTGGTGGAGTCGACGTGACCCCGGAGCATCGCCGTGAGCACGGGGCGCTCTACGACCGCCTCAACGACGGTTACCGCAGCAACCTATCTGGACGTGGCATTAGCCGATCAGAGGATTTGTGATGATCCTCAACTGCTGAGGAATCCGGTCAGTTCCGTGTCGACGGCGGCGGGGTCGTCCTCATGGGCATTGTGGCCCGCGCCTGCGAGCATTCGCAATGTCGATGTGGGGATCAGGTGTGCGAGTTGCTGTGCCTGCGATGGGCTTATGACGCGATCCTGTTCTCCCCAGAGGATCAGGGTGCGCGCTCTGATCGTGCTTGCTTCCCATTGCACCTGGGACAGATCGAGATTGCGTGGCTGCTTCCACATCGCCGTGCGGTTCTCGTCGTGGCTCTGCGGGATCCAATAGGTGTCCGCCAGTTCCTTCGTCAATTCCTCGGGGCGGGCGTACGCATCGCGCAGTCCCGCCACGTAGATGTCCTCGGTCATCACACGCGTGGCCAGTTCGCCCAGGACGGGCGTGCGCATCAGCTGCATGTTCACATTGAGCTCGGTATCCAGAACAAGCGGTGAGATGAGCACCAGCTGATCCACCTGCGAGGGATATCGTGCGGCGAAATCCACGGCGACCGAACCGCTCAGGGAATGTGCCAGTACGGACGCACGGGCAATGCCGACCGCGGACATGAACAGCCGCAGATGACTGGGCCCCGATGGCGGGTCCACCGGCTATGCGAGTTGTAGCCGTTGCTCGAACTCGGTCGGTGACCATTGCTGCCGGAATGCTTGCGGGGTAAGGAAACCCAGCGATCCG
>NZ_JBHZAF010000006.1:0-480439 GCF_042754085.1 Nocardia sp. NPDC059236 | reverse complement strand
GATCGGCACGACATCCCATCAGCGCTACAGGCTGCCTCACCGACCGGCCGGGGCACGATCTAGCCCTAGGAATCGGACATCATTCCAGGCGAGGAAGGTGCTCACCGGCCGGCGGCTCGGCGACCAGCCTTCCCGACCCCGATCGCTACCGGGCCGGAATGAACTGATCGACTCCCATTAGGTGAAGTGGGCGTCGGAGTGGAAGAGGAGTTGCCAGTATTCGCTGCGGATTGCGTCCCATAGGTCGGCGAATTTGGTGAAACGTTCACGGGCCCAGCACAGGTCGTGGCAGGTGTTGTCGTCGAAGGCGGCGGGGTCGGGGGGTCGGGCGGCGTTTGTGACGGTGAGAGCGAGGATTTCGATGCTGCTACCGATCATGCGCCATGCAGCCTGTTTTCCGCCGACTGAGGTGTAGCGGGTCCGTTGTGTGCGATGTGCGGGTGTTGCTGACATGTATCGCGATCCGGGGTGGGGGTGAACGGTGCTGTCGACTGTCCTCCTCCGGCACCGGTGCGATCAATTGGGGAGGAGTTCAACAGAACGTCCGGGGTTGCCGCGTCGGGTTGGAGATTCCTACGGGGGTTCAGACGAACCACCGTGAACGTCGAGATTCCAGAAACACTCCTCCACCTGCGGGGAATTTATAGGACTAGACTGAGAGAAAAAGTTCGTTCGTTTCTTGGAGTTCGACATGGGCATACGCGAATGCGTCGGCTCGGTTCTGGCCACCACCGCGATTGCCTTGGTACCGAACGTCGTTGCGCCCGGCACGGCCACAGCCGCCGATCCGCTACCGGAGGCGACTTTCGAGCAGATGGTTGCCCGGGAAGCCTGGTTCGTGGTGTCCGGGCAGGATCCCGCACAATCGGCGCCCGGCGTGAATGTGCCGTGCGCACCGTCGGCGGCGCATCCGCGGCCGGTGGTGCTCGT
The DNA here is from genome assembly GCF_042754085.1 of Nocardia sp. NPDC059236. Taxonomy (NCBI): domain Bacteria; kingdom Bacillati; phylum Actinomycetota; class Actinomycetes; order Mycobacteriales; family Nocardiaceae; genus Nocardia; species Nocardia sp. NPDC059236. The sequence continues at coordinate 479,509 of NZ_JBHZAF010000006.1, read as the reverse complement.
GCACGGCTTTCCCGCCAATCAGTACAACGGGTTCGCGCATCTAGGGCCGAAGCTGGCGAATGCCGGGTACTGCGTGTACTCCCTGAATTACGGCGGGACCAACGCCTTCGACGGCGGGATCGACGGGGTGTCGGTGTCCGTGCCGCAGGTATCCGCCTTCATCGACCGCGTGCGGGCCGAGACCGGCGCCGCCAAGGTCGACCTTCTCGGGCATTCCGGTGGCGCGTTCGTTTCGCTCTACCTCGCGAAGACCGACCCGGCAGCGGCTGACCGGATCGGCGCGGTCGTCGTCCTGGCACCACCCACGAACGGAATCACCGGCGGACTTATCGGCGGCGCAACACAACTCGGGCTACGCGGGCTTTTCGCGAGCGTATGCGGGATCTGTGAGGACGTCTCCCCCGGCTCGGCGGCGATGACCCGGCTGCACGACGGCCCGATCGCCCGGACCGGCATTCGCTACACCACCATCGTGTCGGCGCACGACGCCATGGTGTCCCCGCCCGCCACCGCGGCCATTGCCGAGGGTGGCGTCACCGACCTCGTCGTCCAGGACCAGTGCCCGGACGACCCGGTCGGGCACAGCGGCTTGGCGTACGACCCGAGTGTGGACGCGATGATTCTGAACGCGCTGGATCCGGGGCGGCCCATGCCGGTGCGGTGCGGGAGCGGGCCGCAGTTCTGACCTGCCGATCGCGGACGTGGAGGTCACCGCAATACAGCGGTGAGGAACTCGAGCTGGTCGGCCACCGCCTGCTGCTGCCACGGGCCCTGATAGATGTCGAAATGGTCGACGGGGTACTCGCGAATACGCGCCCGCGGACCGGCTTTCGCAGCGACGCGCAGGGCCGCGCTCGGTGGCGCGACACTGTCGTTCGTGCCGACCTGCACCAGGATCGGACAGGGCACGCGCCTGGCGAACGTGGTGGGCCGGTTCAGCCCGACTTCCAGGGCAGCCCGAGCGCATACCTCGTTACGCCAGGTCGGTCCCGCGACCGGGATGACAGCCTCCACCGCGCCCGGGCTGGTCATGATGGCCGGCGATCCGGTCGGGCCGACGATCGGCACGTAGTGCGGCGGTCGCTTGGCGATGCTCCGGGCGAGGTCACGCAACCCGTGCCCGGCCGCGCGTGCGAGGTAACCGACACCGGCACGGCGCATGACGTGCGCCAGCGTGGCGAGTCCGTCCATCGCGGGGGTGATCGCCACGATCGCCGTGATCCGCCGGTCCTGGGCGGCGACCGCGACGGCATGGCCGCCGGAGTAGGAGGTCCCCCAGAGCACAACGCGTTCTGGGTCGACGCCGGGCAACTGCCGAGCGACGGCGATGGCCGCGTGGTAGTCCTCGCGCTGCTGTCGGTACGAAACACGCTGTCGTGGAGCGCCTTCGGAGTCTCCGAAGCCACGGTAGTCGAAGACCAGAACGTCGTACCCGGCCGCGACGAATGGTTCGGCATACCCGAGCAGTCCGGCGTCGCGGGTGCCGCCGAAGCCGTGCGCCATGACCACACACGGACGCCCGGGCTCGCTGCCCACCCCAGGAAAATGCCATGCGGCGCAACGGGTTCCATGGCTGGTGAAGGTGATGTTCCGCATCGCGCTCACCTCGCCGCGGCCACGGTCGCCGGGGCGGCGAAGGTGAACCGCAATGCGGTGTCGTGCACCGGACTCTCGCGCAGGCGCTCGGCGTCCTTCTCGTAGGCCATCTCCACTGTCCACGGGCCGCGAGTTCCCGCCCGCGGGAACCCCGCGATCCCCCGCTGGACATAGCCGGAGTGCAGGTCGTCCACGAGCGGCACCCGCTCCATGGCCGGGTCGGCCGCCGCCGGCATGACGGTGTGAAAACCGTTGGCGTCCATATGATCGAGCAGACGGCAGAAGTGCTCGCAGACCAGATCGGCCTTGAGCGTCCAGGAAATATTGGTGTAGCCGACCACGAAGGCCAGGTTCGGCACCTCGGAGAGCATCATCGACTTGTAGACCGTTGTCCGCGGCAGGTCCACCGGTCGCCCGTCGACCTCGAACCGGATCCGGCCGAAGGGCGACAGGTTGAAACCCGTTGCCGTCACGATGATGTCGGCGCTGAGCTGCTGACCCGATTCCAGCAGGATGCCGGTCTGCGTGAAGCGCGCGATGCGGTCGGTGACAACCGAGGCGCGGCCGCTCGACAGCGCCTTGAACAGGTCACCGTCCGGCACCACGCACACCCGCTGCTCCCACGGGTTGTAGCGGGGCGTGAAATGCGTGTCGACATCGAAATGGGCGGGCAGTTGCCGCCGCACCATGGCGATCAGCAGCCGACGCGCCGAGCCCGGGGCGCGCTTGCAGGCCTTGTAGATTCCGCGGGTGATCATGATGTTCTTCCGCCGGATCAGGGTGGCGGCGCGTTCGGCGCCCAGCACCCGGTTGAGAGCGCCGGCGATCACGTCCACGGCGGGCAGCGACATGACGTAGCTCGGCGACCGTTGCAGCATGGTGACGTGGGCGGCGCTGCCCGCCATCGCGGGAATCAGCGTCACCGCCGTCGCGCCGCTGCCAATGACGACCACGCGTTTCCCGGCGTGGTCCAGATCCGCCGGCCAATGCTGCGGGTGCACGACGCGGCCCTCGAATTCGTCGAGGCCGGCGAAATCAGGGGTGTATCCGGCACGGTGGTCGTACATTCCGGTGCCCAGGAACAGGAATCGCGCCGTGAATCGCACCTGCTCCGCGCTGCCGCCGTGTTCGACGAGGACCGTCCAGCGCCCGGTGGCGGAGGAGAACTGGGCGTCGAGCACCCGGTGACCGAATCGAATGTGTTCGGACAGACCGTTTTCCGTGATGGTGTCACGCAGATAATCCAGGATGAGATGCCCGTCGGCGATCGACTTGCGATGCGTCCACGGCTTGAAGCCGTAGCCGTAGGTGGGCATGTCCGAGTCCGAACGCAGACCCGGATATCGGAACAGGCTCCAGGTACCGCCGATCGAGTCGCGGGCTTCGAGCACCGCGAAGGACGTGCCGGGGCGGCGGGTCGCGAGGTGGTAGGCGGCATCGATACCGGATATACCGGCGCCGATGACCAGAACATCGAAATCGGTGGTGTCGTGGTGGCTGGACGGGATCGTCACGAAAGGTCTCCTGGGCCGCAGAGAGGCGGGGCTGTGATTCGGTTCACGTTAGGAGTGAGGTCGCCGCCGGGGTATGTCCGCCGGGCCAGCATTTGCCCTCGAAAATGTGCGGCTGCACACTGGGTGCATGAATGGTCCCGATCCGGCACCCGAACTCGTCGACCTCATGGGCCGAGTGGCGGAGTTGATGCTGGCCGATCTCGACCAGCTGGTCGCCGAGATGGATGCCGCCGAGATCGAGCTGTCCCCCATGGTTGGCGCCGACGCGGCACTGATCGCGGACATGACGGCCAGCAATCGCGCGAATGCCGCACGGCTGCTGACCGTTCTCGCCCGCCGGGAGGCCCGCGTATCCCCGATCGATGTGCCGCCCGAAGCGCTCGACGTGGCCCGCACGGTCGCGCGGCGCGGCATGGATCTGGACGTGATCTTCCAGTCCTATCGGCGCGGGCAGAACACCGCGTGGCGGCACTACCTGGCGCACGCCACGCGGATCGCGGGATCGGGTCCGCTGCTCGTGCCGCTGCTCGAGATCTCCGCTCAGCGCATGTTCGAGTACGTCGATCAGGTTGTCGGCCGGGTCATCTCGGTCGCTCAGCGCGAACGCGAGGAGATCCTCGGTGGCGCGCTGGCCCGGCGCGCCGAGACGATCCGGCTGATTCTCGACGGCGCGCCGATCGACAACCGCCGGGCGAGCGAGCGGCTCGGATACGACCTCGCCGGCACGCACACGGCACTCGTGCTGTGGTCTTCGCCGGCCGGTGAGGTCCAGGGCGCGCTGGAGTCCGCGGCGGCGATGCTGGCGCGGGCCGGTGGGGCGCGGCCCCCGCTCACGCTGTCCGCGGGCAGTTCCACACTGTGGGCGTGGGTGGGCACCCGTTCCGCCTTCGCGGTCGACGGCCTGCGCGGCGCGCTGGGTGCGGCCCACCCGGGCGTCCGGGTCGCGGTCGGCCCGGCGCGCTCCGGCATCGCCGGCTTCCGCCGCTCGCACGAGGCGGCGCTGGGGATGCACAACCTGCTCGCCGGGCAGCCGGACGCCGCGCGGGTCACGCTCTTCCACGACCTGGAGGTCACCGCGCTGACGGCGGAAAATCCCTCCCGCGCGGCCGAATTCGTCGCCGACACGCTGGGTCCACTGGCGGCGGACACTCCCGCTGCCGCCCGGCTGCGCGAGACCCTGCGCGTATTCCTGGAGGAAGCCGAGAACGCCCCGCGTACCGCGGCCCGCCTGCACACGCATCGAAACACGGTGCTGCAACGCGTTTCTCGCGCCACCGAGCTGCTCGGACATCGGCCGGGCGAACGCCGATTGGCCGTCGAGCTCGCACTCGAACTCGCCCATCGAATCGGAGCCCGCGTCCTGACTCGCACCGACACGTAGCCGGACGCGGGGTGACTCGCTCGAGGGTTTTTCGACCGCGAACTCGCCATTCGCGTCTTTTCATGGCTGTTGACAGCGTCACACCACCCTCCTAAAGTCGAATTCAATTCGAGATCGGACTACTGCCCGGCCCGTCGGCCGGTCGCGGTTTCAGCGCCCGTTTGTGGCGACAGCAAATGAACAACAGAAGCGGAGTGGGCCCATGCCCGAGAACCAACGCGCGAGGTCGGCCGAATGACCAGCGCACATCCTTCGTGCACCGTCGGCTCGACCGGTGGGCCCGATAGTGGGAGCTACGGCGGGCGTTGGACGGACCTCGGAACAGAGCCGCCGCGGGCACCCCGACCGTCGCACGAATCGACGCTCCGGTCCACAAGGCCCACGAGATCGCCGACACCGCCGGGATCCAGCCATGTTCCGGCCCCGAGTGACCCGCAGCGAAAGGCGGTGCCGATGACTCCCATCGAGAGCGAGATGCTCGAATTCGCGACCGCCTGGGCGCCGTACGGTGGCAATGACGCCGAGGCGTTCGTACGTTTCGGCTTGAGCCCGAAGGAGTTTCACGCCCGTCTCATGCGGCTGCTGACGTCTTCGGCGTCGCAGGTGCTCACCGGGGCGACCGCGTCCACGCTGCGCAAGCAGTGCATGGAGCGATTGCGTCACCCTGCCGTGGATACTCCCGCCCGGTAGCGGACCCGGTACGGCGTGCAGGCGATCCGCCTGCACACCGTCGTTTCCGGTATCGACCTCATGAGCAGCGCGTAGGGCCTGCTCACCCATTCATGTCCCCGCAGTGGGGAGTCCGCCGCGAGTCACTCGGTCTGCGCGGCGGAGGCGAGAGTCTCGCTTATCCCGAAATCCCGGCATCGGCCGCGATCAGGTCGGCGGCCTTCTCGGCGATCATGATGGTGGCCCGCGTTGGTGTTGCCGCGCACGACCGTCGGCATGACCGAGGCGTCGGCCACGCGCAGACCTTCCATGGTCCGGCGTCAACGCGGTCATCAGCGATTCCCGATCGGTGCGATAGTTCAGGAAGGCACATCAGGGATCTCGGACAGCCGGGCGGCCAGCACGGATCCTGCGGAACCCGCGCCCACGACGACATAGTCGTACACGATCGGCACCTCTCTTCGCTTTCGCATCGAACTCGGGCCGATATGGCCCAGATCACTATCGATCTCGATACTGCAAGCGAAGCCCCGGTCCACACCATGTGCCCGAGTCGGCGGATCCGGGTTGCCGACTGTGTTCCAGCGCACAACACGATCTCGTCATTTTCGTACTATCGAACGCATGACAGCCCTGATCGGACCGCCCGCCAACGGGTCCGAGGCGGTTGCCCACACCCTGCTCGCGGACGTCGACGACCTCACGAGTGAACTGGTCGGGCGCATCCGCACCGTAGACCATGCCTACGCGGAAACCGCCGCCCTGCCGGAAGCCGTGCTGCGCACCGCCGTCCACGACAATCTGGAGGCCATGCTCGGCCAGCTCGCGGGCATCAGCGGGCGACGGCTACAGGCGGCCACCGAGGTCGGCAGGGCCAAGGCCGAACTGGGTATTCCGCTCGCCGCGCTGCTGCACGCCTACCGGCTGGCGGGCCGGCTGATCTGGGAGCGGTCCTTGGCCACCGCGGACCGGTCCGGCGAAAACATCCTGCCCACACTGGGTTCGGAGGTCTGGCGGCTCATCGACGACTACTCGAGCGCGGCGGCCGACGCCTACTCCGGCTTCCTGACCGAGCGTGTCACCAGGGCCGACGCCGAACGGCAGGCCATGCTGCGCACCTTGTTCTACAGCGACACCGACGCCGCGTCGCTGGCCGATATCGTTCGCATGCTGCACCTGCCGCGGGCCGGTGTCTTCGTCGTCGTACACGCCGAGTCCGGTGTGCCGTCCACCAATCCGGTGCCGGGCGCGGAGGGCGGGCTGCGCGCGGCCTACGTGCACTCGGTGTGGCTGACCGAATCGGATGCTCGCATCGGGCTGCTCAGCCTCGGAAATCAACGCGCACTGGATCATTCGCTGACCCGGCTCCGGCAGATCGTGAGCGGCCGGGTCGGCGTCAGCCGCATCTTCACCACACTGTCGATGACCGGCGCGGCCGTGCGCGAGGCCGAACTCGCCGCCCGCTGCACCCACCCCGGCTCGAACGCCGTCACCGTCTACGGGCACACCCCGCTCCCGCTGGTGCTGGTCAGCGCGCCCGAGGCCGCCCGCAGCCTCGCCGACGAAATCCTCGGCCCGATCCTCGAACTCGACGACGAGGACCGTGACAGCCTGCTCGACACCCTCGATCTATGGTTCGACTGCGGCGGATCGAACACCGAGGTCGCGCAGCGGCTGAACTACCACCGCAACACCATTCACTACCGTCTCCGCAGAATCGAGACCCTCACCGGGCGTCGCTGCTCGGATCCCAGATCCGCCGCGGAGCTCTATGTCGCGCTCCGCGCGGTTCGGCTCGGTTCCTGACTCGAGTCCGTGCCCGGTAGCTGCGGCGGTCCGTACAGCGCGGATATCCAAATGTTGTAGAGCACGTCGACGACCCGCTTCGGATCCGCTTGCGGGGCACGGCCCAACGCCTGGGTCAGATAGCGTTCGTCCATCCAAACCAGGGCACGGGCGGTTTCGGTGACATCGAGATCGGCGCTGATGCGGCCGGCGGCCTGATCGTCGGTGATGCGTTTGGCGGTGGCGTCGATGAATCGTTGCACCAAGCCGCTGTACGCAGCGTCGACCTTCTCATCGCTGCCGGCCGCATCCGATAGCGCGCTCAATACCGCGCCGTGCTCCAGGTAGACCTCGGCCAGTCCCTCGAAAGCCGCCCGGGCATCGTTGAGCAGGTCGGTCCCCACCAACCAGCGGTCGACCATCCCGAACACTTCCTGCCCGAGTTCGTCGGTAACCCGCAACACGAGGTCGTGGCGGTCTCGGAAGTGGACGTAAAAAGCCGGACGCTTGAGCCCGGTGCGGCTCATCACCGCATCGACGGTCATCTCACGAAACGGCCGCTCGCTCAGGAACTCCTTTGCGGCGTCGAGGATCTCGCGTTCCGACTCTTTGGGATCATGCTTCGGGCGTCTGCTCATCGTGTCCTCACTACTTCACGATAAAGGTGACCCCGCGCAGCCGCCGCCGGGCGTGTCCGCCTATCGGCCAGATTCCACCATCATCTGGACCGCCCCCGGCTGACCACGGGCTGATCGGATTCCGTTCGCTCGTTGTGGCGGTGCAGCGCGCGATAGCCGTAGTAGTACATCATCATCTGGAATCCCCAGGTCGCGAGCGCACCGATATAGAAGAACGTGTGGTCCTCGTCATCGCCGGGTATGTGATAGAAGTCGTACGTCGCGGCGATGACGAATCCCGCCGCGGTGGCAAGGACCACCCCGATCGCCTGTCCTCGCTCATCGATATTCCAGAGCCGTCGCGCGAAGTAGAGCAGGAACAGGGACGTGATGACGTTCACCACGACATAGAAGGTCGCCCCGGCGACGCCTATCCGGTCGGCGAATATCGACAGGTACAGGCCCGCGACGGTGGCAAGCGCGAAGACGGCGATATCGATTGGCAGCGAAGGCTTGTAGCGGTGGGTCACCTTCATCAACCCCAGGACGAGAATCAACGTGATTCCGACGGCCCTGGAGAACGCATCGAAAAAGAGCGCGATGTGGTACATCGGGTTGTTCCGAGGAGCGCCGAACAATGCGAAGAAGAAGAAATTGGTGCCGGAGGTCGCAACGATGGTCCATTCGAGGCCGAGTAGGTAATTCCGGAAATTCCGAATGAATTTCCAGCCATAGGTGAACCCGACGAAGATCATCCAGAGATCGGCGATTAACAGCAGTAAGTTCTTGATTTCCATGGTCATCTCTTGTGTTCGAAGGCCTGGCGGCCGTGTTCGAAGGGCCCTGCCTGCTGCCGGGCCCGTCGTTGATCAGTGGCGTGCCAACCGGTCGGACAGACGGTCACCCAGCCAGCCGAGCTCCAGTGCCGGTCCGCTGACGAAGCTGGGCCAGAAGCCGCCGCGGCCGTGCCAGATGGTTTTCAGGTCCTCGGGCATGGGTTCGCCGGAGAGCCGACCGGCCAGCATGTGGCCGACATACTGGGCTTGCGCGAAGCCGTGCCCGTTGCACGCCAGCGAATACAGCACGTTGGGTGAGGCCTCCCCCGCCACGGGCAGCCAGGAGGAGCTCATGCCGATCCAGCCGCCCCACGCCCGTTGCGGCGCGACATCGTGCAGCCCGGGGAAGCGGTCGCGGAAACCCCGGACGAGGTCGTCGACGACGCGCGTCGACGGGGTCCGGGCGAGCAGCGGACCGCTGGCCGTCTCCAGGCGCCGGGTACCGAACACGATCGAGTTTCGCGGGGTGACGCGATAGCTCTCCAGGATCATGTGCGCGGTCACCATGGGCGCCCGACTGGTCCAGCCGATTTCGTCCAGGCGTTCCGGGGCGATCGGCTCGGTTTCCACCAGGGACGTCCATACCGGCGAGACCAACCGGCGCGGCGCGATCGAGAGGTTCTTGCTGTAGGCGTTGGTGGTGAGCAGCGCCTGCCTGGCACGCACCTGGCCATTGGCCGTCTCGATGGTCACCGCGCTGTCGCCGTCGGTGACGTCCTGCACGCGAGTGTGCTCGAAAACCCTTGCCCCCGAAGCGAGGACGGCGTCGCGCAATCCGAGGACGTACTTGGCCGGATTCAAGGTTCCGCCGATGCCCTCCCGCATACCTCCGAGGAAGCCGTCCGGGAGGCCCGCCGCTCGCCTTTCGACGAACTCGGCCGACGACCCCGCCTCTGCCATGATCTTGGCGTTTCGGCGCGCCTTGCGGAGCTGTCCCTTCGACACCGCGGCCTGCACGATTCCCACCTTCTCGAAATCGCAGTCGATGGCACGATGCTCGATGGCGTCCTGGGTGAATTCCACTGCGGCTTCGGCGAACTGGAACAGCGCCCGGACCTTGCTGCGGCTGAACAGCAATGCCAGCAACGCCGGGTCGGCCGCGATCGAGTTGGTCATGTAGCCGGCGTTGCGTGAGCTGGGGCCCCACCCGCAGGTTTCGGCTTCGAGAAGCACGACGTCGGCACCGGATTCGGCGAGCCGCAGCGCCGCGGTCATGCCGCCGACGCCACCCCCGATGACGGCGACGTCGCACGTGATGTCGCCGGCGAGTGCGGGCTCGCCGGTGATGGGCGGTGCGGCCCAACCGGTTTCAGTCAAGAGATCCATGTGCCGTCACCGCCCGCCCTGCTCGGCCGAGGCACTCACCTTGCGCGACGTCACCGCCGAGCTCGGTGCGACCAGCGCCTCGACGACCTCATGGGCTTGCGCCCCGCCGGTCTTGGCGAACGTCCGGTAGAAGAGCTCCGGCTCGGCCCAGTCCTCGGGGGCCAGGACGCCGGACAGATCGCCCAGTTCCTGGATGGCCAGCACCATGAACGCCGCGGTCGCCGAACCGGTGGCGGAGGCCATGTCGGTCCAGGCGGTGCCAGGACCGCTGACCGGCACTCGACGCACCGAAACCACACGTTCCCCATCACGTTTGCCGATCAGGCGCACATAGTTCGTCCCGCGGAACGCAGGATGCTTACCGGCTGCTGCCGTCGCCAGGTACTTCAGCACCTCGCGCGCACCGATCTCGCCGCGGCGAACCGTGCCCCACAGCCCCGACAACGCGTGCTTCCACACCCGGAGCGAGCCGGTCTTGTCGGTCATCACGTCGTTGACGAAATCGATCGCCTGGTCCATCGAGATCTTGTCCTGCTGCACCGCCACGGCGATGCCGCGCATGATGCCGTTGACGGGCGGCGGATCGAGCGCACCGAGCACCCGAATCCGGTCGGCGCCCGGCCAGCGCCGCGGCATCGTCACCGCCTCGGGATGCGCACATTCGTAGAACCGGTAGCCATCGCCGAAGCTGTTGCCCAGCGCGAACACATCGGTTTCGAGGAAGGTCTGATGAGTCACCGCGCGTCCGTGCTCCCAGGTGTGACAGGGTCCGGCATAGCCGCGAATCGCGTGATCGAGCACCGCACGCCCGTACGGCACCGGCCCTTCGTCGCCGGTCACCCAGCACACATCGATGCGCTCGACCGTGTCCATATCGCGGGCCGCGTCGGCCGCCATCACATTGGTCAGTCCGGGTGACGCGCCACATCCGACGAAGATCGGCACGCCGGCCTGCCGCGCCCGGGCATCGAGTTCCATTGCGGCGAGGGTGCTTTCCTCATCGTCGTCGAGGTCGAGATAGGGCACCCGCTTCTCGAGGCACGCCTCCATCACCGGCTCCGCGGTCCGGTTGTAGGGCCCCGCGCCGAGCACGACGAGTGCGGCGCCCTCGATCGCGTTGCGCAGCGCGACCCCGTCGAACAGATCGAACGAGCCGATCGTCACTTCCTTGGTCGGCAATGTCGCGACGAACGCCTCGAGCGCCTCCGGCCGGATGTCGTACAACTCCAACTTCCAGCCGCCGCCCCCGGCCGTTTTGGCGAAGCGATCGATCGCCACGCGGCACATGTCACCTGCCGCGCCGATGAAGACAATTCTCTTTGCTGTGGTCATGGTCACAGGCTAGAGCGACACTTACGCAGTGTCAATGACGCTCTGTAATTTTAATTTGGCCGGTACATGATCGACATTTCACCTGGTCGGCATCGGTGTGGTGTGGAAGTGGGCCGGAGTTCTGGACCGCGGCGTGCGGCGAACCGTGCAACGACAGCATGAGACCGTCTCGGGCCGTTGAGCTTCCGCCGACGACCCGAGACGGTGGTGAGACACTGTGTGGCACAGTGCGATCAGTACCTGGTCAGAATCCGCTCAAGCCCTTGGCGAAGGCGGTGGTGCCCATCACCATGAACACCACGGCGATCACAGTGTGGTTGTTCGCCTGTAGCCAGTTCTTCAGGCACGCCAGTCCGCCGCGCAGTTGATTCGCCGCGACGGCGTAGCCACCCACGGGGACGACCACCGATGCCGCGCCCAGAAAGACGAAGACGGCGATTGCCGCGGCAGTGCCGGCCGGGTTCAGCCCCGAGGTGCCGATAGTCACGCCCGCTGTGATGCACAGGAGCAGGTTTTTCGGATTCAGTACCGACAGCAGTAGACCGAAGCCGGCAGCCTTGGCGACTCCGAGTTCATCGATGGCTTTCATCCAGCCCGGTATCGAATCGTCCTTGCGGCTGCCCCATTGACGGAAGGCGATGAACACCAGCAGCAGTCCCATGGCGATCTTGATCACGGAGGCCGCGGCGGAGGGCCGGCCCGCCGAACTCATCAGCCCGGATGCGGCAGCGGCTGTCACGAGCCCCGTGACCGTCAGGATGCCCGTCACCCAGCCGAGCGCGAAGCCCGCGCTCGCCCGGCCGGCGTTGGTGGAGAGCAGCATGAGGATGGCCGCCACCACCGGAATGGGTGACAGCGCAACGCCTATGGCCAGTGGCAGCAGTTCTCCGATCACAGGTCCCACCTCTGCGGCATCGGGCCGGCGTTTGCAGCTGCGGTCATTTCATCGCCGCGAGGTTGCGCCAGAAGTTGGCGAGGCTGTCGGTGCCGCCGAAGAGGGTGGTGAAGTTGGTGGAGTCGGCCATCACGATGTCGCCGGCGCGTTCGACGGTGGGGGGCAGCCACAGCAACGTATTGAACTCGGTGTTGCCCGCCTCGATGAACGGGTGGGGACGGGACAGTTCGATGGGCTGACGCGCGAGCAGGCGCACCGAATCGCTTTCGGGCTCGGTCAATTCGTAGTGGGGCAGGTGCGGGTGGAAATTGAAGGTGGTGACGTCGTCGAGCAAGCGCGGGGTGTCGAGGTCACGGAAGGAGGTGAGCGGCGCGATCGAGCGAGTGCCTTCGACGACGGCGGGCCGCAGGCCGTAGACGTTGTGCACCGGGACGTTCAGGGCGGTCATCAGCGAGCGGGTGTAGGCGCCGAACCGCTGCTGGCGCGGCACCAGCGGATCACCGTGGTGTTCGAACTCGATCTGGCGCTGCTTCAGGTCATCGGTGAAGCCGACGTCGTGGTGCGGGGCGAGGAGCAGGCAGGTGCCCTCGCGCTGGAGCCACTGCTGGATTGCGGCGATCTCCTCGGGAGCCGCTTCCTCCTGCGCGAGAAGGTGATCGAGGCCGAACACCATGAGGGTGTCGGTGTCGGCGAGGATGCGTTCGTCGATGGGCTGTTTGAATCCGGCCTGGTCGATGCGCTGGAACACCGCCACCGGATGCCCCGTCACCTCCCCGGCTACCCGCTGGAAGTCGAGGGTGGAGCGGTGGAACAGTTCGAGGGTGCCCGCGATGCCCTGCAGGAAGTGCGCGGCATCGTATTCCGGCGTCTCGTAGGCAGGCCAGGTGGCCTGGCGCACCTCGGTCATGGTGGAGAAGCGGTTGTCCAGTTCGGCCGTATCCCGTTGTGCCTCCCAGGGATAGCTCCACGACCAGTAGATGCTGACGCGCCGCTTGCCGGGGGTGTAGGGGCGGGCCAGGTGGGCCTGGTTGTAGGTACGGGCCGGGGTGAACGATGTCATGCTGCTGCCTCGATATCGGTGAGAGTGGTCAGGTAGCGCAGGGCGCGCAGCCCTGGCAGGAAGAAGTAGGCGCCGCCTCGGAGGCTGGTGAACGCCGGAATTCCGGTGATGGTCTTGCGAATCGGACGCTTCGGGATCTTGAACTCCAGCGTGCCGTCCTGGTTGCCGATGATTGGATCCCGCTCGTTGCCCAGTTCGTGGAACGACTTGTCGTTGACCCACACGTTCTGCGCGAACTCGAACTGGCGCACCAGGCTCGCGCACAGCACGAAGGCCGCGATGCCGCGGTCGGCGCCGTCGTCGGGGACTCCCTCCGGCAGGTGCGGCCCATAGGTCGCGCCGCGGCGAATCATGCGGCGGCGCTGCATGTTCACGCCCGTATCACGTGGATTCATACGCCGGATATGCGACCCGAGCGGCACCGCGTAGCCGTGCGGATCCATCTGTTTGTAGTTGAAATCGTTGTTGCGGCTCATATCCGCACCCAGTTCCGGATCGTCGGCCTCCGGAGCGAGGACCAGCGGCGCGCCACTACGCCAGCGGCCCATCAGTTTCGCCGCCACCAGCTCCTGTTCCTCGGCGGTGTCGCCGTGCTCGGCCATGAAGTCACGGAATCGGCCCACGTGTTCGCGCAGGCGGCGATAGGCCATGAAGGTGCCGTTGCGCGAAAGCACCTCGGGCTGCGGCAGATCCAGCGGCGGCCCACTCTCGTCGTCGTAACCGAGGATGAACTCCCCGGCCTTCAGCGGTGCGCCGCTGCCCGGCGTGGGCTCCTCCCCCGTACCTTCGATCACCGGCTGCGACAAGCGATCCCGATAACCGAAGTGGTCGTGCGCGTAGCCGAGCGGCGGTACGGCCTCCAGATCCAGCGACGACAGCACCGTGACACCCGGGCAGGCGGCAAGGAGTGCATCGTGTTCGGCCACCCGTCGGTCGCGTTCGGCGGCGTCACGGGCGAAGAGGATGACGATCGCGTGCAGATCGTCACCGGCCGTGCCGTCGATCCAATGGTCGGGATGGTTGGCCCCGGCATCACCCAGGACTTCGGCCCGGGCGGCCATGCCCTGGCGGAATTCCTCCGGGAAACTCGCCAGCGCGTCGGCCGGGACGCCCAGGGCGCGCAGTCCGGTCCAGGTGAAAGCCACGGACACCCACTGCTTGTCGGTGTCCACCGAGTCCTGCAAGTCGGCGACCGAGGGCACGCGGTCGGCCATGGCAGCGAGCCACGCACGCGCACCGGCGGCGTCGGTGAAGGACAGGAACTCGTAGCGTCCGGTCAGCGCCGGCACCCGGGTCAGCAGGATGTGCTGGATATCGTCGAATTCGAGCATCACAACTCCCGCTACTGCATCTCGTCGAGCATGTCGGAGAACGCCGCTTTGAGCCGCAGGGCCTTCTTGACCTCGTCGGAGGTCACATACGGGTATTCGCCGTATTCGAGGAAGCTCGGGAACTGGTGCTTGCGGAAGAATTCGATGGCGGCGGCCCGATTGGTGCGCCAATCCTCGGGAAAGCCTTCGAGATTCACGAATGCGGTGGTGATGCCCGTAGACAGGAACAGGTCGAGCGCGTCCTCGAGGTACTTGTCGAAATCGGTGTCGAAGATGCCCTGATACTGGAAGGTCAGGCCGTCGCCGATATCGAACAGCACCCACCGCAGATAGTGCAGCCGCAGCGGCGCAAGCACATTCGGATCCTGTTCGACCGCGGCTTGGATGACCTTGCCGTGTTCCCGGATCGCCGTCTCATGACCCGGCTTGACCTTGGCGACGATGGAAAACCCATAGTTAGCTGGCGTGCGGGGATAGACCGGGCCGTAGCGCCCCTGTTCGTACTCGAAGTACCCCGTCTCGGGGATCGCCATCGCTTCTGGCTTGGACCAATCCTCGTTGCTTGTGGCCACGTCGTCATCCCTTCCTTCGGTCTGGCTTCGGTTGCTGGAACGAAACCCACTGTAGGCAGCGCAGGGACCGACGGCTTATCATTACGGGACAGGATGCTGATCATTTCGGGACGTCGGAGGCTCGGTGAAACCACTGGCCCGCTACGCGGCGCTGAACGAATACGTGGAGCTGTGCCGATCGCTGGGCATCGACCCGGTGGGGCTGTTGCGCGCGTCCGGCCTGGACCCGGCCGGTCTGAGCCTGCAGGACCGCTGGGTGCCCGCCGCCGCGATCGCCGAGCTGCTCGAGCACTCGTCCGTCGCGACGAACTGCGCCGATTTCGGGCTGCGCCTGGCCGAGCGCCGCCGCTTCGCCAATCTGGGTCCGCTGAGCCTGGTGGTCCGCGAGGAGCCCGACGTCCGCAGCGCTCTGACCGTGATGTCGCGGCACGAGGACACGTACAACGAGGCGCTGCACACCCGCCTCACCGAACAGAGCGGCCTCGCCACCATCCGGCTGACCCTCGATATCGGGCAGCCCGGCGATACCCGCCAATCCGTCGAACTCGCCGTCGGCGTGCTGCACGGCCTACTCGCCGGTTTCATCGGTGCCCCGTGGCAGCCGGTGGAAGTCCGCTTCACCCACCCCGCCCCGCCCGATCTGCGCGCCCATCACCGGGTCTTCGGACCGCAGGTGACCTTCGAGCAGGACTTCAATGGAATTCTCACCTACACAAGCGATCTCGATGCGCCCAATGCGATGGCGGATCCACAGCTGCGCGCCTACACCCAGCGGCTGCTGGACCCCGTCCACCCGGTCCGTCCCGCGACCACCGCCGACCGCGTCCGCGAGCTCATCGAACTGCTCCTCCCCACCGGCCGCTGTTCGGTGGAGCAGGTGGCCCGCAGCCTGGGCGTCGACCGCCGCACCGTCCACCGCCGCCTCGCCGCCGAAGGCGAGACCTTCAGCTCACTACTGGATTCGACCCGCGCCGAACTGGCCCGCCACATGGTCGCCAACCCACGCCGCTCCCTGACCGAGACCGCCGAACTCCTCGGCTTCTCCGCCCCCGGAAACTTCTCCCGATGGTTCCGCAAACAGCACGGCTGCAGCCCCGCACAGTGGCGCCGCGCCCGGGCATCGGCCGAGGCGACATGACCTCAGCGCCGCGGCTCGGGCGTCACCGGGGTTCCCCGAGCGTTGTGGTCTTTGCCGTCGATCACGATAGGGGCGTCGGGGCCGAAGGCCATGCCGAATTGCGGGCGGCCGTCCTTGCCGAAGTACATGGGCTGGACGCGGATGCTGCGGCCGGGCCAGCCGGTCCCCGGTTCGAGGCGGGCGTGGTAGGTGATCCAGGGGCGGCCGTCGATGGTGAGGAATCCGTTGTGGCCGGGGGCAATGGCGCCGGGACCGCCGGGGAGTACGGGGCCGCCCGATTTGGTCCAGGCGTCGGGGTCCATGGGGTCGCCGCCGCGCGCCAGTTCGAGGAGGCCCAGGCAGTAGGTGTCGTCGAAACTGGCGTTGGCGGAGAAGGTTGCGAAGAGGCGGCCGTCGGGTGCGATGAGGGGTTGCGGGGCCTCGTTGATCAGGAGGTCCGCGTCGTTGGGGACGGTTTCCCAGGCGGCGGTGGGTGTTGCGATGCTGACGCGGTCGCCGATCGGCGTCATGGGATCCGACATGCGGACCACGCAAATGTCTTGTACGCGTGTGTCATCGGGGTTGCGCAGGCAGGACCAGAAGAAGTAGCCGGCGCCCGCGTACTGCTGGTAGGTGCCGTCGATGGCCCAGCCGCCGGGCAGGTTCAGCGGCCCGAGATATTCGTAGGGGCCGGTCGGGTCGTTTCCGGTGGAACGCAGCGCGTACATCCGATGGGTCTCGTTGCGGTCGTCCTCCTGCCCCGCGAAGTAGATCCACCACCGGTCGCCGATGTGCACGAGTTCCGGAGCCCAGATCTTGGTGCAGGCGGGGGCGGGGCAGTCGGGGTGCTCCCACACCACCTTCGGCTCGCTGTCCTCCAGTCCCCCGAGGGTGTCCGAGCTACGGATCACGATGTTGTCGTCGTTGTAGAAGTCCCCCTGCACCAGGTGGAATCGGCCCCGGTAGTAGGTCATGCTCGGGTCGGCCCCGGCGGCCAGCACCGGATTGGTGAATACTTCGCTATGCGCCCCGGTTGCCGAGGCCTTCGGCGTATTGCCCCCTGCGACCATTGTTCCGACGCCCACCGTCAGAACACCGACCAGCCCGACAGCTCTTCGCCAACCCACCAGCACCACCTCCAGCAAACGTCGAGAATTCAGTCTCGACGCCGTCGTGGGCTAGTTCAATCACATACGGAAAGCCGCAGGACTGCACAGCGATTCGCTGGGACTCCACAACGATCGGCTGCGCTGCTCACCGGCTCTCGGCGCACAGGGCATGGTCGATCAGGGCGCCGGCCACGTTCTCCTGGTCGCGGATGTGTTCCGGAGTGTCGCCGCGCGCCTCGGACATGGACACCACGGCGCTTCGCGTGCCGTCCTCGGTGACGCCGTTGAGGGTGATGTAGCCGCCGTCCCCGCCCTCGTGACTCCAGTAGGTTCCTCCGCAACCGAGGGGCCGTTCGGCCAGGCCGAGCCCGTATCGGCCACCGGGCCACAGCTGTTGGAGTTCCGCACTCACCGGGACGGTCTGCTTCATCTCCGTGAGCAGCCGCGCGGGGAGTAGCCGGCCGCCGAGCAGCGCGCGGAAGAAGCTGTTCTCGTCCCGGGTGGTGGTGACCCACGAAAGGATCTCGTGCTCAACGGGTATCTGATCGGTGACGTCCATCTCGGCGCCGGGACCGAAGAATTGGTAGGCCCGGGCGTGCGGCTCGGGCAGGGTGGGCGAGGCGCCGGTCCACCGGGTCTGGTCGAGCCCGAGCGGGCCGAGGATGCGGGCTTCGATCTCCTGGTGGGCGGGTCGGCCGGTGGCCTGCTGAATGATCATGCCGAGCAGGACATATCCGGTATTGGAGTACTGCCAGCCCTGCCCGGGTGGGAAGTCCGGCGCCTGGGCCATGGCACGGGCCACCAGCTGCTCGGGACTGTAGAGGTCGTAGCGCTGCTGGTAGTACTCCTCCGGCGTGGTGTATCCGGGCAGGTCGTCGTGAATACCGCTGGTGTGCTGGAGCAGGTGGCGGATGGTGATCCGGCTGCCGTCGTTCCCGTTGCCCTGCACGACTCCCGGCAGCCAGCGGTCGACCGTGTCGTCGAGAGTCAGCGTGTGCTCGGCCTCGAGTTGGAGGACCACGGTGGCGACCAGGGTCTTGGCGGTGCTGGCCATGCGGAAGTAGCCGTCCGCGGGGACCGGGAGGCCGGTGTTCAGGTCGGCGGTGCCGCTGATGGCGACCGATTGCCCGCCGTCGGGTGTGATGACGCGGGCCTGCACGCCGCTGATGCCGAGGGCGTGGATCGCTTCGGTGTCCTGACGCAACTGCTCCACGAGCGAGGAACCGGTGGGCTGGGCGACCGCGGTGGCCATCTCGGCGACGAGCAACGCGGCGGCGCCGAGGGCAACCGAAAGGCGCCCGCGCAGAGTCGAAGTCATTGACTGAACGCTAGTTTCGCCACCGCCCCGGCGTAATCCGGCACATCCCCAGAATCGGCATGGGGGAAATCCCCGAGCGCGACCCGAGGAGCTGGTCAATCCAGTTCGGCAAGTTTGGCTTCGAGCAGGGTGCGTTCCTGGTCATTGCCGCACAGGGCAATGGCGAGGTCGAATTCGGTTCGGGCTTCGGCTTTCCGGCCCAGTCTGGCGAGCAGTTCCCCGCGGACGCTCGGGAGCAGATGGGAATTCGGAAGGGCCGCAGCCGATCTGAGGTCGTCGACGATGGCGAGGGCCGGGGCTGGACCCTCGGCCATGGAGACCGCGACAGCCCGGTTGAGGTCGATGATCGGGGACGGCGAGAGCCGGGCCAGGGCTTCGTAGAGCAGGACGATGCGCGGCCAGTCGGTGGCCTCGACGGAGTCGGCGACGGCGTGACATTCGGCTATCGCGGCCTGCAGACCGTAGGCGCCGAGGCCGCGGCCGATGCGGGCTGCCTGGTCGAGGGCGGCGCGGCCGCGGCGGATGGCCGCCCGGTCCCAGCGCATTCGGTTCTGGTGTTCGAGCAGGATCGGCCGGCCGGTGGCGTCGGTGCGGGCGGGGAAGCGGGCGGCGGTCAGTTCCAGCAGAGCCAGCAAGCCGTGGACCTCGGGCTCCTCGGGGACGAGGCGGGCCAGCACCCGGGCGAGGCGCTGGGCTTCGGCAGCGAGGTCGAGGCGGATCAGGTGTGCGCCGGAGGTGGCCGAGGAGCCTTCGGTGAAGATCACGTAGACGACGTTCAGGACCGAGCCGAGCCGGGCGGCGCGTTCGTCGGCCGGGGGGATGGCGAACGGAACCTGTGCCACCGCAAGGGTTTTCTTGGCGCGGGTGATGCGGGCCTGCACCGTCGCGGTGGGCACCAGGAAGGCCTTGGCGATCTCGTCGCTGGTCAGGCCGCCGACCACGCGCAGGGTCAGCGCCACCTGTGCTTCGCGGGACAGCACCGGATGGCACGACACGAACATGAGCGCGAGCACGTCGTCGTCGATCTGATCAGGATCCCAGAGCGGTTCCGCCCCTGGCGTTTCCGCGGGTGTCCCGCCGGTGGCGACCCCGCCCTCGCCCAGGTCGCGGGCGAGGGCGCGGTACCGGTCGTCGCGGGTGGCGCGGCGGCGGAAGGCGTCGATGGCACGACGCCGGCCGACGGTGAGCAGCCAGCCCGCGGGATTGCGTGGCACGCCGTCGCGCGGCCAGGTCACCAGCGCCTCGGCCAGCGCCTCCTGGGCGAGGTCTTCGGCCAGGGTGAAGTCGCCGGTGTAGCGGGCCAGGGCGCCGACGATGCGCGCGGATTCGATGCGCCACACCGCGGCGACGGCGTCACGACCGGTGGGGTCGGCCATGGCTCAGCGGCTCACAGCTGCCCGGTGGCCTCGCGCCAGGCGCGTTCCTTCTGGATCCACTCGTTGTCCTGCGGGAATTCGTCGATGGTGGTGACGCGCCGGATCTCGGTCTTGAATCCGGGACCGAACGACGGCGCCCGCCTGGCCCATTCGACGGCCTCCTCCTTGGAGGCCACGTTCAGGATGTAGAAGCCGCCGAACAGCTCCTTGGTCTCGCCGTAGGGTCCGTCGGTGACCAGCGGCGGCTCCGACGAGAAGTCCACCACCACACCCTCTTCCGCACTGTCGAGACCCTCCGCGGCCAGCAGGACCCCAGCGCGGATCAGCTCGTCGTTGAAGCGCCCGACGGATTCGAGCACCTTCTCGAAGTCGGCCTCGGCCATGGCCGCATTGCCCTCGTCGCTGGCGCGCCAGATCAGCATGTACTTCACGGGATTGTCCTCCTTGTCGCGGGTCGCTGTCCGACCCTCTCACACCAAGGTCGAACGACCTCCCCGACAGATCGACACGGCCGCGAAAAAAGATCGACAGGGCCCGATCGCCACGAGTGGTCAGCGACAGCCGCCGAGCTGTTGGAGGACCGCCCGGTAGCGGGTGTGCCATTCCGCGTTGCCCTGGCCAGCGAAGTCCCCGTCGCCAGTGAACTGCACGGTATACGCGAAGCGCACGCCCGTCAGGCAGCCCGCGGGGCACGCTTCCATCCCGGCGGGCTGCCACAGCTGCTGGGAGAGAATCTCATTGAACGGCTGGTCGTAGACCTTCTCCAGCAGCCAGGCGAGCACCTGGGTGTTCGCGCTGTTGTAGTTGAAGTGGACGCCCTGGGGTTCGACCCCGGGCAGTGATTTCAGGAATTCGTGGCGAAGTAGCCGGCGACGAGCGTTCCTCGATGTACGAATTCGAGGGCACGCTAACGGCGCCGCGACCAACGGGGCGTCGAGTGTGCCGATCCGGTTGTCCGGTTTCCCCACTCTTATGGCCGGATCGGCCCTCCTGGATTCGCGGCTCCGGCGGGTTGAATCCCCTTATTCTTCGGCACGCGAATGGAGAGTCCATGGCAGACAACGAAACTCAACCGGCACAGCGGCGAGTGTGCATCGTCGGCGCCGGTCCGGCCGGGCTGTCCGCGGCGCGGGCACTGAAGCGGCTGGGCATCGCCTATGACCAGTTCGAACGGCATTCCGATGTGGGCGGAATCTGGGATCTCGACAATCCGGGTTCACCGATGTACGAGTCCGCGCACTTCATTTCGTCGCGGAAGACCTCGGGATTCTTCGACTTCCCGATGCCCGATACCTATCCGGACTACCCGGGCAATCGGCAGATCCTCGACTACACACGGGCTTTCGCGGATGCCTACGGGTTGCGCGAGACCGTCCGGTTCAACACCGAGGTGACCGATGTCGAGAAGGACGGCGGCGACTGGCTGGTGACCCTCGCGGACGGCGCGCAACATCGCTACCGGGCCGTCATCTGCGCCACCGGCGTCACCTGGGCGCCCCGCCGACCCCGGCATCCGGGCGAATTCGCCGGCGAGATCCGGCACTCGTCGGAGTACCGCAGCCCGCTGGAGTTCCGCGGCAAGCGGGTACTCATCGTCGGCCTGGGCAACTCGGGGGCCGATATCGCGTGTGATGCCGCAGCCAATGCGGCCGCCGCATTCGTCAGCATCCGGCGTGGCTATCACGTGATTCCCAAACATGTCCTCGGGATCCCGAGCGATGAGCTCGCCGATACCGGGCCGCAACTGCCGCTCTGGCTGGAGCGGCCGTTCTTCCGCGCGTTACTCCGGCTCGTTCAGGGCGATCTCACCAAATACGGTCTGCCCGAGCCGGATCACAAACTGTTCGAATCGCATCCGCTGCTCAACAGTCAGCTCGTCCACCACCTCCAGCACGGCGATGTGGCGATCCGGCCGGATATCACGAGCCTGGACGGCACTCGGGTCCGGTTCGCCGACGGCAGTAGCGAAGAGGTCGACCTGGTTCTCTACGCCACGGGCTACGACTGGGCGATCCCCTATGCCGAGCGGCATTTCACCTGGAACGAAGGACGACCGGATCTGTATCTGTCCGCGTTCAACCGGCAGCATCGAAATCTGTTCGGGCTGGGCTATCTCGAGGTCAATTCGAGCGCCTACACCCTGTTCGATCACATCAGCAATGTGCTGGCGCAGTACCTGCACGATCAGGACCATGCCCCGGCGCGGGCGGCGGCGTTCGACCGCTTGATCGCCACCGATCATCCGAAGCTCAACGGCGGCATCAACTTCCTGCCCACCGCACGCCACCGCGCCTACGTCGACGCCCGCGCGTATCACCGCTACCTGGGCGCGCTGCGCCAGCGCCTGGGCTGGCAGACCCTCACCCCGGGCATGTTCGACGCGGTCGGATCCGCCCGCGATGTCCGGCAGACGCAGGCCTGAGCGCCCGGCACGGCACCGGTCTCACTCCGGTTCTCGCCGTATGGAACTCGGCGGATGCCCGTTCCAGCGGATGTACGCGCGTCGGAATTCCCGGATATCGCTGTAGCCGACTTCACGGGCGACCGCGCCGATGGACAGACCGGATCGGCGCAGCAGGAAGATCGCGCGCCGCTCCCGCACCCGGTCCCGCACCGTGCTGAAACTCGCACCGGCGGCGGCGAGTTGGCGGCGCAGGGTGCGCTCGGTGACATGCAGGTGGGCGGCGACCTCGGCCATGGTCGGCGGATGGCGGAGGTCGCGCTCGAGCACCGCTTCGACGGCCACCACGATGTCCGGGGCCGGACGGCCGACATCCAGCAGCCGCCGGCAGGCCGCGATGGCGACGGTCCGGGTCGGCGCACTATGGGTGGGCAGCGGAAGCTCCAGTGCGGCAACGGGAATGACCGCGCGGTTGGCTCCGGCGGAGAAGTCCACCGGGCAGCGCAGGAAGCGGTGGTACTCGGCGGCGTACGGCGGGGGCGGATAGCCGAGTTCCACCCGGGTCGGCGACCAGCCCGGGCCGAGCACCGAGCGCATCAGAATCAGCACGCTGCACAGCACTTCCTCGCACAGGAAGGCGAGCAGCCGGGGTTCGGGCCGGCGCTCGTGCAGCCGCAGCGCGACCTCCTGGCCCGAGCGCTCGACCTCCACATCCATCAGGGTCCCCGATGCCTGATGCAGATCGATCCCGACCGACAGCGCCTCGCCCACGGTGGCGCACGAGCGCATGGCCACCCCCAGCATCCCCATCGACAGCAGGCTGTCGCGCATGCCCACCCGCATGCCGAGCGGCCGGCCGGGCAGCGCCTCCACCGCGCGACGCAGGACGGTCACAGCTTCCTGGAACGACACCTTCACCGAGTCCACCGCGACCAGGCTGTCCGGATCCAAACCTGTTCCCGCGAACCAGGATTCGACGTCACAGCCGTCACGCCGCCCGATCTCGGCGACCCCGATCAGCACGGCGGGCGGAATGATCGGCAGGTCCAGCCGGGCGTCCACCCGGTCCCGGTGCCGCACGGCGGGGTCGGTCACCGCGCTACTCCTGAGGTGCCGGCTGCCGCCTGAGTTGCAGGGCCGGCTCGATATGCCCGCTGTCGAGCAGGAATCCGAGGAACATCGCACGGAAGGCCGCGTGCACGGTGTCCGGCGGCAGCGCACCCGGCGAGGCCAGCTCGTGCAGCGCGAGCCCATGCGCCAGCGCCGTGAAGGCAGGCGCCATGGCATCCGGATCCGGGGCCCCGGCCGCCCGCGCGCCCGCGGCGGCGGCCCGGCGCGCGGCGGTCAGCGCGCGGGTGACCGCGTCACGGGATTCCGGCCGACGCGCCGCGTGCAGGTAGGCCTCGAACAGCGCAAGGGTTTCCGGTGTGCGCGGCGTGGCGGCCGCGGTGAAGGCGGCCGCGATCTCGTCGGGTGAACCGTGCGCCTCGGCGAGCGACTCCGCGATCGCGATCTGGGTGTCGGCATCCTCTTCGGTGTAGACGCGCAGCGCCTCCTCGGTCAGCGCGTCGATGGAGTCGAAGAAGTAGCCGACGGTGGTCAGCGGCAGCCCGGCCTTCTCGGTGACCGCGCGATGGGTCACCCCGGCCACGCCGACCTCGGCCGCCACCTCGACTGCGGCTTTGAGCAGGGCTGCTCGCCGGGCCAGGGCGCTCGGGCGATGGCGGCGTTCGGTCACGCCACCCACCCTAGTCGCTCTCTGTAATTCCTTACAGATTTACCTGGGCAAAGTCTGTAAGTTCTTCTAGGCTTGCTCGGCATGACGCCCCTCCACGCCTTTCGCGACGATGCCCTCGGCGAACACGACGCGGTTGCCCTCGCCGACCTGGTCCGCGCCGGCGAGGTGAGCCCGCGGGAGCTCGCCGCCGCCGCCATCGACCGAGCCCGCGCGGTCGACCCCGAGCTGCACGCGGTCGCCTGCCCGCTCTACGACTCCCCGCGCTATGCCACCCGGCCCGGCAGCGCGCTGTACGGGGTCCCGACGTTCGTGAAGGACAACACCGATGTCGCGGGCCTGCCGACGAACCATGGCAGCGAAGCCTTCCGGGCCCGGCCCGCCGCGAAGGACGGGGCCTACACCCGCCAGTTCCTCGGCACCGGACTGACGCTGATCGGCAAGTCGCGACTGCCGGAGTTCGGCTTCAACGCCTCCACCGAGTACATGACCGAGCCGGCCGCGCGGAACCCGTGGAGCCTGGCCCATTCGATCGGCGCGTCGTCCGGCGGCTCGGCCGCGCTCGTCGCCGCCGGCGTCGTCCCGATCGCGCACGCGAACGATGGCGGCGGATCCATTCGCATTCCGGCCGCGTGCGGCGGACTGGTCGGACTCAAGCCGAGCCGCGGCCGGCACGTGGACGGCGAACAGGTGAAACACCTTCCCGTTCACATGATTTCCGAGGGCGTGGTCACACGCACGGTCCGCGATACCGCGGCGTTCGTGGCCGCCGCCGAGGATGTGTGGCGCAATCCGAGACTCGCACCGGTCGGGGCGGTGCACGGCCCGGCCCAGCGCCGGCTGCGAGTGGGGCTGATCATGCACAGTGTCACCGGCGCCGAGGTCGACGTGCCCACCCGGGCGGCGGTCGAGCACACCGCGAGCCTGCTGGAACGGGCCGGTCACATCGTGGAACCAATCACGCTGCCGGTCACCGCGCAGTTCGCCGCCGACTTCGTGCAGTACTGGGGATTGCTCGCCGATCTCGCGGTCAGCACCGGGAAGATCATCCTGGACCGGTCCTTCGACGCCGCCAAGGCCGACGGCCTCACCCGCGGCCTCCGCGACCATCACCGCCGCACCCTGCACCGCACCCCGGGTGCGCTGCGGCGACTGCGCCGGGTGCCGGCCGCCTACGCCCGGATGTTCGCGCGGCACGAAGTGGTCGTCTCGCCGGTGCTCTCGCACACCACACCGGAACTCGGATTCGTCTCGCCGACGGTTCCGTTCCCCGAATTGATCGAGCGGCTCACCGGTTACGTGGGCTATACACCGTTGAACAATGTCGCCGGAACCCCCGCCATATCGCTGCCCATGGGCCGAACCAGCACGGGACTGCCGGTCGGCGTGCAACTCTCCGGTGCGCACGGCGACGAGCGAACCCTTATCGAACTGGCGTATCTCCTCGAATCCGAACAGCCTTTCCCGCGTATCCACCTCCCGACGGAGGGCCAATTGCTGGGATGATTCCCGAAATGACGCCTGAGAATCGGGCATTCTCTCCGAAATTTCAGGACATTACTCGCACGTAGCCGCAACACCGGGTGCATTCTGGACTACAGGTAAGGAGTCTTCTCGGTTCGAGGGAGGTAGGGACATGGTCAGGGTGACGGCGGTCAAGCCGAACGGAGAGCACTGGCATCCGCATCCCGGTGACGCCATCGAGGACCCGGGCGAAGGCCCAGCTCTGGTGCTGTGCCTGCTCGGCATCGCAAGCCTCGGCATGACACTCACTGCCGCCGCGTCCGGCTACCACGGCTGGGCGATACTGGGCGCGATCGCGACCGCGGTGCTCATCGTCTCGGGTTTGCTGATGATCCGCTTCGAATATTTCCGCGAATTCAAGCGGGAGCAGCGTGCCGGGCGCCAGGGGCACAACCCTCTGGTCCGCGGGGCATGGCGTCCGCGTCAGGTCAGTTCGTGGCAAGCGCGGCGTGGAGTCGAGTCGTGACCGGTCACCCGGCCACGACCCGGAACTGAACTACTGAACTACGGAACCGAAAACGATCGGCTAGTCGGAGGTGACGGAAAGCAGGCCGAATCGGTTGACGGCGGCGTGATTGTGGCCGTCGGCGCTCGTGATGACCACCTCGGCGGGATTGGTCAGGGCAATGCAGCAGAAGAGCCCGTCATCCTGCTGAATGCCGAGCGACAGGAACCGATGATTGTTGGCCTGCTGCCACTCGTCGAGAGCGGCGCAGAGCCCTCGCATGGTGGCACTTTCGAAGTAGACGACATTGTGCTTGTTGAGTTCGGACACCGACCGATCATGCACCGGCCGCCATCAGGGCGGCCCGCAGATCGATGCGATCGTCGAGGCGGGACAGGTCGCGCCCGGTCAGGCGCTCGATCCGTTCGATCCGGTAGTGGACCGTATTGACGTGCAGGTAAAGGGCTTCGGCGGTGCGGGTCCAGGAGCCGTTGTGATCGAGGAAGGCGATCAGGGTGGCGCGCAGGGCCGCATGCGAGTCGTCCTCTTCGAGCAGGGAACCCAGGACGCGGGTCCGATAGGCGTCACGGATCGGTTCGGGGACGCCGGCCAGGAGCTCGTGCAGGGTGGCCAGATCCTCGGCGGCGGTGACGCCGGAGCGCAGGGCGTGGGCGGCGCGGCGGGCGTGGCTGGCGCGGATGCGGGCATCGGGGAGGTCGGCGAGCCCGGACGCGGTCGAGATACCCACGGCGAGAGTCGCATTCGGGTCGCAGGCGGCGACCGTGGGGTGGGCCGCGCGCAGGCGGTCGAGCAGATCGGGACGGTCGGGGATGAGGGCGAGCGCCTGGTCGCCGTCGGTCGCGATCGGGGTCGGCGCGTCGATCAGCTGGGCAACCAGCTCGCGCAGGGCGTCGGCGGCGGCCACGGGATAGCAGTGCGCGACGGTCGCGCACAGCATCCGGTACGGGCCGGGCTCGGCAGCGCCGAGCGAATCCACCTCCGTCGCAACGGAACCCGTCTGTGGCGCGCTCATCCAGAGCACGAACTCCGTTGCGGCACGGTCGCGTTCGTCCCGCTCCGCCAGCGTCCGGTCGCGGTACCGGCCCAGCACGTCGGCGATCTCGTGCACCAGTCGCGGCGGGGCGTGCGATCCGGCCGGTAGGTGCAGATACCACCGGTCGTAGGAGGAATCCGATTCCCCGACAGGATGATTCGAATCCGGCGCCCCGCGCAGTTCGCGCCGCACGGTCGCGGCGGTCGCCACCCGGGCCCCGGCCGATGCGGCCAGCACCCGCCCGGTCGCGGTGACCAGTGCGCAGGGCAGCCCGCCGAGCTGTACGGCGATCGCGTCCAGCAGTGTCGCGGGCGCAGCGCCCTCGCGAACGAGCCGGTCCAGCTCGGCCCGGTCGGACAGCGAATGCTGTTCGGACGCACTGAGATCGCTCCAGCGGCGCAGATAGATGGCGTCGGTGATGGTCCGGAAGGTGATGTCGGCGGGCACGGCCAGCAGCGGTAGGCCCTGCTCTCGGCAGGCCGCCACGATATCGCCGGGCACGCCGCCGTGCCGCGCGGTCCCGGCGACCAGTGCGGCCGCCCCGGCCGCCCGCAGGGCCGCCACGAACCGGTCGGCCTTGCCGCGGCCGCCGCGCGCGGTCCACCACACCAGCCCGCTGAGCACGACCTCACCCGATTCCAGGTAGCAGGTCGGGTCCTGCAGATCGGTGGCGGTGACGCCGCTGACCTCCCGCCGCAGCAGCGCGGGCTCGCCGCACACCAGCTGCAGGCCCAGCGCTTCCAACCGAAGCAGGTCATCCACCCGCATGAGCTGCTCCTAACGCACGTCCGCCCCGACTGCCGATATCGCATCGTAGAGGCGTTCGCAATCCTCACGGTCTTGGTCGATCAACCGAGAACTCGCGCGACGCTACCGGATTTTCCGTATGCCGCGGCCGATGGCAGGTCCCGGCCCGCGGATTTGAATCGGACGGCATGGACTTGAACACGGTGCTCGAGGTGTGCGATGCCCGCCACCACCGGAATTGGCAGGTCGGGGATGCCTGGCTGGGTGGCGGCACCTACCTGTTCTCGGAGCCGCAGCCGCATGTGCGCCGCCTGGTCGACCTGAGCCGGACCGGCTGGACTCCCCTGCGCCGCCTGCCGGACGGCGGCCTGGAGATCGCCGCGACCTGCACGGTCGCCCAGCTCTTCCGGGGCACCGACCGTCCCCTGTTCCGCGAGGGCTGCCATGCCTTCCTCGCCTCGTTCAAGATCTGGAACATGGCAACCGTCGGCGGGAACCTGTGCAATTCGCTCCCCGCCGGTCCGCTCATCTCCCTCACCGCGGCCCTGGACGGCGTGTGCCTGCTGCGCTCGCGCAGCGGCGCCGAGCGGCGACTGCCGGTCGCCGACTTCGTGACCGGCGCCGGAGCCAATGCGCTGCGGCCGGGCGAGCTGCTGCGTTCGGTGACCCTGCCCGCCGCGGCACTGGCCCGCCGCACAGCCTTCCGGCAGGCCTCGCTCTACGGCCTCGGACGGTCCGGCGCGCTGATCATCGGCACCGCCGACAGCCGGGGCGCGCTGCGCCTGACCATCACGGCGTCGACCACGCGCCCGTTCCGGGTCTACTTCCCGCAGCCGCCCACCCGCAACGGGCTGGCCGCGGCCATCGAGCGCACCGTGCCCGGCGACGCCTGGTTCGACGACATTCACGGGCTGCCGGAGTGGCGCAGGCACATGACCTTCCGCCTGGCGGAGGAGATTCGGGAGGAACTGGCATGAGCTTCGAAATCCAGGTCAACGGTGAGACTTTCGACGCGCAGCCGCGCCCGGGCCAATGCCTGCGCACCTATCTGCGCGAGCAGGGCTGGTTCGGGGTGAAGAAGGGCTGCGACGCGGGCGACTGCGGCGCATGCACGGTGCACGTCGACGGCGCGCCGGTGCACAGCTGCCTCTACCCGGCGTTCCGCGCCGAGGGCCGGGCGGTCACCACGGTGGAGGGACTGGCCCGCGACGGCGAGCTGCATCCGGTGCAGCAGCGCTTCCTGGCTGCCCAGGGCTTCCAATGTGGTTTCTGCACAGCGGGTTTCCTCATGACGACCGCCGCTCTCGACGACGAGCAGCGCGCCGATCTGCCGCGCGCGCTCAAGGGCAACCTGTGCCGCTGCACCGGGTACCGCGCGATCGAGGACGCCGTGCGCGGCGTCCGCCACACCGAGGATGCGGCGGCGGGCGCGGCCGTGGGCAGCAATCTCGGCGCGCCCGCGGGGCCGCAGGTGGTCACCGGGACCGCGCGCTACACCTTCGACATCGAGGTGCCCGGGCTGCTGCACATGAAGCTGCTGCGGTCGCCGCGCGCGCATGCCCTGATCATGGATATCGATGTGTCCGAGGCGCTTTCGGTGCCGGGTGTCGCGGCCGTCCTCACGCATCGCGACGCACCCGACCGCCACTATTCGAGCGCCCGCCACGAGCATCCCGAGGAGGATCCGGACGACACCCGCGTGCTCGACGATGTGGTCCGCTATGTCGGTCAGCGGGTGGCGGCGGTCGTCGCCGACAGCGAGGCCGCCGCGGAGGAGGGCTGCCGTCGCATCCGCGTCGACTACCGGGTGCTGCCGTCCGTGCTCGATCCCGAGGCGGCCATGCGCCCGGGCGCGCCGATCGTGCACGACAAGGATGCCGCGACGGCCCGCATCGCCCGGCCCGAGAGCAATGTGGTCGGCGAGGTGCACGGCGAGATCGGTGATGTCTCAGCCGGTTTCGCCGAGGCCGCGGTGGTGTACGAACAGACCTTCCGGACCCAGCGCGTCCAGCACGCCAGCCTGGAAACGCACGGTGCGGTCGCGTGGTTCGACGACGACGGCCGCCTCACCGTCCGCTCCAGCACCCAGACCCCGTTCCTGACCCGCCGCGCCCTGTGCGCGCTCTACGATCTGCCGCTCGACCGGGTCCGGGTGGTGGCGGGCCGGGTCGGCGGCGGTTTCGGCGGCAAGCAGGAGATGCTGGTCGAGGACATCGTGGTGCTGGCGGCCCTGCGGTTGCGGCGGCCGGTGAAGCTGGAATACACACGCGCGGAACAGTTCTACGGTGCGACCACCCGGCATCCGTTCACGGTCCACATCAAGGCGGGCGCCCGCGCGGACGGCCGGTTGTCGGCCCTGCAGGCGCGGGTGGTCTCCAATACCGGCGCGTACGGAAACCACGGTCCGGCAGTGCTCTTCCATGCCGTCGGTGAGTCGATGGCGGTGTACCGCTGCCCCGGCAAGAAGGTCGACGGATATTCCGTCTACACCAATACCGTTCCGGCCGGGGCTTTCCGGGGTTACGGGCTCGGGCAGGTGGTGTTCGCCATGGAGTCGGTGATGGACGAGCTGGCCCGCCGGGTCGACCTCGACCCGCTGGTGTTCCGCGAGCGCAATATGATCGGCCCCGGCGAGCCCATGGTCACCCCCGGCGGCCACGAGGAGGATCTGCACATCGCCAGTTACGGCCTGGACCAGTGCTTCGGCATCATCCGCCGGGCCCTGGCCGAACCGTTTCCGCCGGCCCCGCCGGGCTGGCTGACCGGCAGCGGCACCGCCCTGTCCATGATCGCCACCGGACCGCCCGGCGGACACTACGCCGACGCCCGGATCACATTGCTGCCCAATGGTTGCTACGACCTGGCGGTGGGCACCGCGGAATTCGGCAACGGCACCACGACCGTGCACCGGCAGATCGCGGCTCAGGAGTTGGCCACCGTCCCCGACCGCGTCGCCATCCGCCAGTCCGATACCGATGTGGTCCGCCACGACACCGGCGCCTTCGGGTCCACCGGCACCGTGGTGGCAGGCAAGGCGGTGCTGTACGCGGCGCGCAAGCTCGCCGCCGCGTTGTGTGCCACCGCCGCAACACATCTCGGCGTTGCTGCCGAGGACTGCGAGCTCGGCGCGGACTCGGTGCGCTGCGGCGATCGCCGCATCTCCCTGCAGGCGCTGCACGCGTTGTCGGCCGAGTCCGGGGAATCCCTTGCCGCGGACGGTCATTGGGGCGGCACACCCCGCTCGGTCGCCTTCAATGCGCAGCTGTTCCAGGTGGCGGTCGATCCCGATACCGGCGAACTGCGCATCCTGCGCAGCGTGCACGCCGCCGACGCGGGCCGGGTGATCAACCCGATGCAGTGCCGCGGCCAGGTGGAAGGCGGTGTCGCCCAGGCGCTCGGCGCGACCCTGTTCGAGAATGTCCGCCTCGACGAGCACGGCGCGGTCACCACCGCGGCCTTCCGCCGCTACCGTCTGCCCGCCTTCGCCGATGTACCCCGCACCGAGGTCACCTTCATGCGCACCTCGGACGAAATCGGCCCGCTGGGCGCGAAGTCCATGAGCGAGAGCCCCTTCAACCCGGTGGCCCCCGCCCTGGCCAATGCCCTCCGCGACGCCACCGGCATCCGCTTCACGGACCTGCCGCTCACCCGGGACCGCATCTGGCAGGCCCTGCACCACCGCCGGACCCGCCTCCCGGTCCGCGCGGCCACGCCCAGCCGCGCCGAATTGGCCCTGCTCACGGACTATCGAAAGCCGTAGGGCCCGTCAGTCGATGGTGTAGGCCTGGCGGGAGAGGCGGAAGCCGTGGCCCGCCCCGGCGCATTCGACGTAGTCGGTGGTGCTCAGGCAGGTGAGGCCGCCGACGGTGACGTTCGTGCCGTAGTCGAGGACCGCCGCGGTGGATTCGACCAGACGGTCGCCGTGGCAGTGGAAGTCGACGACGCCGGTGCTCTCCAGGACCAGGCGGTCCCCGTACTGGAGGTGGCAGTTCTCCGGCCGGGGCGGGGTGGCGTAGTCGTGCTGCGAGATCTCGCAGGCCGCGGTCGTCGCGGAGACGATGCAGCCGATATTTCCCGACGGCGTGCGGAACTGCACGAAGTCGGGCGGCGCCGCCTGGGCGATCGCCGGGCCCAGCGTGGACACGGCGATCAGGGCGGCGGCCCCGGTCAGGGCACGGATCGGAAATTGCATGTCGACTCCCCGGTTCGGCAGGTTTACCGGTTGATCGTCGCCACCGCCGGATGCGATAACGGACCCGGCGGCCATGAATGTTTGCCACGGAGTGGCCCTGGTCGGACCGGGTTGGGACACAAGGGATTACGAGGAACCGACCGGCCCGGATTTGACAAGCGGAACGACCGGGCTCACCATTGCCCAGTCAGCACCTCGCTAGGCGAGGCTCCTGTACGAACACAGGCCACTGATCCGACGACGTCGAGAGACGCCCAGGGTTAGGACAGATCACCCCGGATTAAGGGGTGATCCGAAGTGGCTTCCCGGGCCGCGAGCCCCCGGATACGTCGTGCAGTGCCGAAGCTCTGACGAGAGGGGTGCAGGGTCCACGCCATCGCGCGGGGCCCAGATCCCTCTTGCTGTGCGCGATGCGACACCCGATGTAGTGACGTCCACGTACGTCCCGGCGGCAAGGAGGTGAGGGACGAACAATGAGTTCCGGCGATAGTCCGTATCCGAGTACGGATT
The DNA here is from genome assembly GCF_042754085.1 of Nocardia sp. NPDC059236. Lineage (NCBI taxonomy): Bacteria > Bacillati > Actinomycetota > Actinomycetes > Mycobacteriales > Nocardiaceae > Nocardia > Nocardia sp. NPDC059236. The sequence goes on along the minus strand of NZ_JBHZAF010000006.1, from coordinate 447,067 downwards.
TCACTCCCCCGACGTCCCCGGCTTGCCGCATTCCGGTCACCGGCTGACCCGTTTCCCGCACAGGCGTGCCCGGCGTTCCACCGCCGGTCGGTAGCCCGCGCGTGCCCCGGGCCGGTCGATCCGTGCCCGAACTCGCTCGGCGGCCGGGCGTATTCCGCACGCCCGCACACCTGATGATCGAAAGCGAGGGACAGGCCATGGCCTTCTTCGCGAACGGCTCCAGCCGCCGCACCTCCACCGTCGCCGTGCCCGCCGCAGCCGGCCGGCCCGCTGCCGACGTCCACCCCACCGGCGCCGTCATGGACAGCGCGCACATCGGCGATATCGTCGGCGCGCTCGGCTCCATCGGCCGGCACGACACCCTCGAAGGCCGTTCCCGCCTCCAGCGTTTTCGCATGCTGCTGGCCATCATCGGGCCCGGCCTGATCGTCATGGTCGGCGACAACGATGCCGGTGGCGTGGCCACCTACGCGCAGGCCGGACAGAACTACGGCATGGCGCTGGTCTGGACCCTGGTGCTGCTGATCCCGGTGCTCTACGTGAACCAGGAGATGGTGGTCCGTCTCGGCGCGGTCGCCGGAGTCGGCCACGCGCGCTTGATCTTCGACCGCTTCGGCAAGTTCTGGGGCGCGTTCAGCGTCGGCGATCTGTTCATCGTGAACGCGCTCACCATCGTCACCGAGTTCATCGGTGTCTCCATGGCGCTCAACTACTTCGGGCTGCCCAAGGGCGTCGCCGTGCCGCTGGCCGCGGTCGCGCTGTTCGCCATGGTGGCCGGCGGTTCGTTCCGGCGCTGGGAGCGGTTCCTGTTCGGGCTGATCGCGCTGAACATCGTCATGTTCCCGCTGGCATTCCTGGTGCATCCCAAGGCATCCCAGGTCGCGCACGGATTCCTGCCGTCCTTCCCGGGCGGGCTGAACTCGACGCTGCTGCTGCTCATCGTGTCCATCGTGGGCACCACGGTCGCGCCGTGGCAGCTGTTCTTCCAGCAGTCCAACATCGTCGACAAGCGCATCACCCCCCGCTGGATCCGCTACGAGCGCATCGACCTGTGGGTCGGCATCGTCGTGGTCATGGTCGGCGCGGTCGCCATCATGGCGGCGACCACCTTCGGCCTCGCGGGCACGGCCGCGGTCGGCAACTTCACCGATGCCGGGGCCGTCGCCCACGCGCTGCACGACCACGTGGGCACCACCGCCGGCGCGCTCTTCGCCATCCTGCTGCTGGACGCCTCGCTCATCGGCGCCAATGCCGTCGGCTTGGCCACCACCTACGCCCTCGGCGACACCCTGGGCCGGCGGCACTCGCTGCACTGGAAGGTCTCCGAGGCGCCGGCCTTCTATATCGGATACGCGGCGCTGCTCGGCGTCGCCGCCGCGGTGTCGTTCAGCCCCGATCATGTGCTGGGCCTGCTGACCCAGGGGGTGCAGGCGCTGGCCGGCGTGCTGCTGCCGTCGGCGACGGTGTTCCTGGTCCTGCTCTGCAATGACAAGGCTGTGCTCGGCCCGTGGGTGAACACGGTCAGGCAGAACATTGTCGCCGGGGTCATCGTCTGGTCGCTGGTGCTGCTGTCGCTCGCGCTGACCGCGGCCACCTTCTTCCCGGACCTGGCCACCACGACCCTCGAAATCGGCTTCGGCGCGGGCGCGCTGGTCGGTGTCCTGGGCGGGGCGGGCATGCTCATCGCCTGGCAGCGCGGCCGGCGTCGCCGGGCCGAGCGGACCGCGGCCGAGCTCGGCGGACTGGATCCGGATCAGGTGGAGGAGCTGGACTCCACTCGCCTCACCAAGGCCGAGCGCAAGGCCATTCTGGCGGCGGACCGCGACACCTGGCGCACCCCCGCGCTCGACACCCTGGCGCGACCGGCGTTCTCCACGGCGCGCACGGTGGGTATGTTCGCCCTGCGCGGCTACCTGCTGCTCGCGGTGATCCTGGTGGGCGTCAAGATCTTCCAGTCCATCGGCGGCTGATCAACCACGGCGCGGCCGCAGTTCCCGCACATCGTCACCGATGCGCTTGGGCTGCGGCCGTTTTCGATGAAGTTCAGCAGGGTGCGGGATGAAATCGGACGGCACCGCACAGGTTTGGACGAATCCGGTTCGGGGAATACCCGGGGTGCACGAACGTCAGAGATCGTCGAGATCGGGAATGGGGGGCAGAACCGGCTCTGGCCACTCCTCCAGGGTTGCCACCTGCAGGTGGATGAAGGCTGCGATGCGGTGCCGGGCCGAGGACGGGAGTCGCTCGATATCGGCCGGGCTCAGGACGTGCGCGCCGAAGGAGTGGGACTGTGGCGCTTCGGGGTCAGGCGATTCGGGAACAACCTCTAGCTTTGGCCGCGAAGCAGTGGCCGGAATGTCTGGCTCATCCGGGTCTGCAGCAGCGGCGGCGGTTCGCACCATGCCGTGACCATAACCCTTTGATAACGCCCACGGGGAGGCGTTGGCGCACTTGTGTCTTCGGGCTGCGAATTCAGCGAAGCCATTGTATTGGCGAGATAAATGTGCAGGCAGCGGCGGCCCTTCGGAAATTCGGTGGGCCTGCGCCGGAACACTATGGTGATGGGCGTCACTCTGTCAACACTTCGGACAAAACTCCCCGGAATGGCGCGAAACCCCCCGGACTCCCCCGAAAACTCCCGCGGGCGATTCAGAGTGCGCGGCGCGCAATGGCATACAAATCACGCGCCGGACCGGTCGGCTTCTGTCCGATCGGCCATACCGCGCGCAGTTGTCGTTCCAGATCCAGACCGGTCACCGTGGGCGATATCAGGATTCCCTCGGCCAGTTCGGTGGCCACCGCCAGGGAACTCAGCACGGCCGGCGCGATGCCGTCGGCAACGGCGGTCTTGATGGCAGTGGTCGAGGACAGCTCCAGCGCGACATTCGGCTCCCAGCCCGGCATTCCGGCGGTCATTGCGCGCTCGAAGGAGTTCCGGGTGCCCGATCCGGGTTCGCGATAGATGAGCGGGCTGCGCGCCAGTTCGGCCGCGTCGATCTCGGACCGGCGGGCCCAGGGGTGACCGGGCGCGACCACCACGACCAGCCGATCCTGGCCCACCACATGGCTTTCCAGTTCGGTCGGCAGGCGCGGGCTCTCCACGAACCCGATCCCGGCCCGGCCCTCGAGCACCGCCTTGGCGACCTCGGCCGAATTGCCCGATTCCAGGGCGATGGAGGTATCCGGCATCCGGGCCCGCAGGCCCACCAGCCATTTCGGGAACAGGTACTCCGCGACGGTCTGGCTGGCCGCCACCCGCAGCCGCGAATCCCGCTGCGCGCGTAGGCTGTCGATCCCGGCGTCCAGCCGCGCGGCCGCATCCACGACAGTGCGCGCCCATTCGGCGATGAGCGAGCCGGCCGCCGTCGGCCGCGAGCCGAGCGTCGTCCGCTCCAGCACCGGCACGCCCACCAGCTGCTCGAGGTAGCGGATGCGCGAGCTGGCGGAGGGCTGACTGATGCCGTGCGCCTTGGCCGCCCGCCCGAGACTGCCCAGCTCGATCACCGACAACAGCAGATCGAGGGCGGCCAGATCGGGGACGCGCGGGGACAACGGCACAGAGCGAGTCTATGCAGGCCGCCCGGCCGGGCCCGGCGACCCGCGGTCAGCGAGCGGCGGCCACCCGCTCGACCACCGGCCGCCAGGCCTCGAGAGGATGGACGGTCAGGCCGGCCACCTTGCCCGCATCATCGGCGCGCCGCAGCGCGAGGGCCGCGGCGAAATCGGGATCGCACTCGAAGGCCGTGATCTCCGCGGGCGTCATGGGACCGCCCTGCGCGATCAGGGTGCGCCGGCTCGACGGCGAAAGCGCCTCGGCGTGTACCGAATCCGTGGCCGCCAGATACCGCTTGGCCACCACGTGCAGTTCGACCAGCCGCGCGACCCGTGCGCCGAGCAGGGCGCGGACCGCGTCGCCGCCGTGGACTCCGTGTCCCGCGTCGTCGCCGGGCACCAGCACGTGCCCGATGTCGTGCACCAGCCCGGCCACCTGGAGTTCCTCGTCGCCGGGAAAGTCGCGGCGCAGGAGCTCGGCGCACTGCCGGTCGTGGTCGAGGATGTCGACCGGATCGCCGCTGCGGTCGGGCATGTCCCAGGCGTCCGCGCAGCCGGCCAGCAGGGTCATGAGTTCGTCGACGGTGCCGATGGGCGCGCGGTTCACGCCCGCACCCTACGGGAATACCCGCGCCGCCACCCGGGTCGAAGTAGTTGACATATCAACGATATGGATTCGGGTGCGCCGCCGAGCCGATTCGGAACGCATCGGACACTATTCAGCAAACCAACTGTGTGGCCGGCGAACGGGTCACCACGCCTGCGCGCCGGTTCCTCTGGAAGGAGCCTCCCATGCACGACCTGAGCGGCAAGACGATTCTCATCACCGGCGCGGCCCGGGGCATCGGCGCCGCGGCCGCCCGGCAGGCGGTCGGGGCCGGGGCGAATGTCGTGATCGCCGACGTGCTCGACGAGGAGGGCAAGGCGCTCGCGGCCGAATTGGGCTCGCGGGCCGCCTATCAGCACCTCGACGTCACCTCCGAACTCGACTGGACCACCGCGCTGGCCGCGGCCTGCGACGCCTTCGGCGGCAGCGTGCACGGCCTGGTGAACAATGCCGGCATCTCGACCGGGGAGCTGCTGGCCAATGAATCGGTAGAGCACTTCCGCAAGGTCATCGACATCAATCTGGTCGGCGTCTTCCTGGGCATGCGGACCTTCATCCCCGCGCTCAAGCAGGCGGGCGGCGGATCGATCGTCAATATCTCCTCCGCCGCCGGGCTCATGGGCCTGGCCCTGACCGGCAGCTACGGCGCCTCCAAGTGGGCGGTGCGGGGGATGTCCAAGGTGGCCGCCATCGAGAACGGCACCGACCGGATTCGAGTGAACTCCGTGCACCCGGGCATGACCTACACCCCGATGACCGCACAGGTCGGCATCCAGCAGGGTGAGGGCGGCTATCCCAATACCCCGATGGGCCGGGTCGGCGAGGCCGATGAGATCGCCTCGGCCATCGTCTTCCTGCTCTCGGACGCGTCCTCCTACGTCACCGGCGCGGAACTCGCGGTGGACGGCGGCTGGACCGCCGGCCCGACGGTGAAATACGTGATGGGCCAATAGCACTCCAAGGCTCCCGGTCGAGGGGTTCCGGCGCTAGTGCTTCTCGATGCGGCTCGCGGGCGGGGTGACCGCCCCGCGGCCGCGCAGGTAGTTCTCCAGGGCGTCGAGATCGATGGGGCCGACCAGGGTTTCGCGGCTCTGCTGGAACACGGTGAAGCCGTCGCCCCCGGCGGCCAGGAAGTTGTTGGTCGAAACCCGGTAGACCGCCACGGGATTCAGCGGCTGCCCGGCCACCCGGACGCTGCCGTCGACCACCTTGTGTCCCTTGGGCGCGCCGTCGGAGTAGGTGTAGGTGATGCCCGCGACCGACAGCACGCCGGGCTTGCTGACATTGTCCCATTGCTGCTCCAGCAGATTCAGGATCTGCTGTCCGGTCAGCGCCACCGCCACCACCTGATTGCCGAAGGGCTGCACGGTGTATGCCTGCTCGTAGGTGATGTTGCCGCCGGTCAGCCCCGCGCGCACCCCGCCCGGATTCATGAAGGCCGCCACGGCCTGCACGGTGGTCATGGCGTCGAGCATGGCGTCGGCGATGACATCGCCGAGCGGGGAATCCCCGGCCGGAGCGGGCTCGGCGGGCACCGGCGCGGTGGCCTGGCCGATCACCCGCTCGGCCAGCGGTTTGGCTTGTCCGGCAAAGTAATCCACCAGCTGGGCGGCGGCGGGCGCGGGCGTGACATCGCGGGTGACGACCCGGTTGACGGCCTTCGCCTCGACCTTGCCGTCGTGGAAGCGCAGGGTGACGTCGGTGACGAGGCGGCCGAAGGAGGCTGCCTGGGTGACCACCTTGCCGTCCAGTGTGCAGTTGTAGGCCTGGTGGCTGTGCGCGGTGAGCAGCACCGACACCGCGGCATCGGTCCGGTGGGCCAGTGCCTGGACGTCGGGTGAGATGCCGGCGCAGCCGTTGTAATCGACCGGGCCGCCGTGGGTTTGCTGGGCGCCGCCGTCGTGCAGCAGCGCCACCACGGTTTCCGCACCCGCGGATTTCATCTCGGGCACATACTTGCCGATGGTGTCGGCCTCGTCGCCGAAGCGGTAGCCGCGAATGCCCTCGGGCGTGACGATGTGCTCGGTGTCTGTGGTGACGACGCCGATGACGCCGATCTTGTGGCCGCCCAGTTCGAGCATGGTCCACGCCTTCAGCCCGGGCGGCAGCTGCCCGTTGCCGTCGGTGACATTGGCGGCCAGGTACGGGAACTTCGCCCCGGTGAACGGCTCGCCCGGCGTGCAGCCGTCGGCGGCGCATCCGCCCTGCTGGAGTCGGCGCAATTCGTTGACGCCGTGGTCGAATTCGTGATTGCCGACCGCGGAGGCCGCGACACCCACCGAGTTCAGGAAGTCGATGGTCGGCTCGTCGTGGAACAGCGAGGAGACGAGCGGGCTGGCCCCGATATTGTCCCCGGCCGACAGGATGGCGCTGTCCGGATAGGCCGCCTTCAGCCGCGCCAGATGTGCGGCCAGGTACGCCGCTCCCCCGGCGGTGTACGTCCCCACCTTGCCGTTGGCGCCGTCCGGCGGTTGCAGATTCCCGTGCAGGTCGTTGATCCCGAACAGGTGTACTTCACCCGGTTGCGCCTTGGGCAGGTCGCCGGTCGACACCAGCGGCACCGCGGTCGAGGTGGCGGGGGCCGGGTTGTCCGCACCGCCGCAGCCCGCCACCAGGGCCAGACTCAGTACCGCCGCGCACAGACCCAGAACACGCCGCCGACCATTCATACCTGTCGACTGTGTCAGACGCGGTCGACGGTCGCACTACGACAGGGTGAATTCCGGCGTCTCCGAACCCTGTTCATCGAGGCCGCGATCCTCCCTGTTCACCCCGGCCACGGTCGGCGTGATTCACCCAGGCCACGATCTGCGCACGATTGGTGAAGCCGAGTTTGGTGAGGATGTGCTGCACATGGTTCTGCGCGGTGCGCTCGGACAGCACCAGGGCGGTGGCGATCTCGCGATTGCTCAGCCCCGCGGCGACCAGCTGCGCCACCTCCCGCTCGCGTGGGGACAGCACCGCCCGCGCGGACGCCTCGGCGGCAATGCTCCGCAGTCGGTCCGTCCACGGCGGCATGCCGATCGACTCGGCCTGCGGCAGCGCGGCTTTCGCCAGTGCCAGCGCCTCCTCGGTCGCCCCGCGCTCCAGCAGCACCGCGGCCAGATCAGTGCTCGCCTCGACCACGAAACCCTGGGCGCCGGTGTCCCTGCAGATCTCCAGCGCGGTCCGCAACTCGCGTTCCGCGGCTGCCGAATCACCCAGTGCGGCGGCGAATTTACCGAGCCAGAGCGGCACCGGGCCGAAGTAGTGCGCATTGCCCGCACCGCTGACGACGTGCCGATCGCGGTAGGGCCGCAGGCCCAGCTGCCGCGCCCGCAACGCCGCCACCAGCGTCTCGGCATCGCCGCAGCGATCGGCCAATGCCAGTGCCCGCGAGCTGGTCTCGCCGATCTCGTCCCACCGGCCCAGATACGACGCAGCCTCGGTCGCGCGGGCGAGCAGCCGTGCCCGCAGCGATTCCGGCAACCGTCCGGAAGGGCAGAGCGCCATGGATCGCGCGTCGAAATCCACAGCGCCGAACAGACTCCCCGCACCAGCGGCCAGTGCCGGATCGCTGCCGCCCGGCTCGGCCGTGGTCTTGTCCGCCTGGTAGCCATCTCCAAGTAACGCTTCCGCCGTCAGCGCTTCGATGCACCACTCGTGAATATCTCTGTCCCACAGATGATTTCCCACTGGATCCAGGATCAGGGCGCGCTCGGCGAGTAGGTTCGCGTCGCCGGTGCGGCGGGCCAGTTCACCTGCGGCCAGGCAGTCGGCGCGGGCGGGTTCGAGGTTCCCGGCACGGAAGTGGGCGGTGGCGCGGGTCAGCAGGAGGCGGCCGCGGTCGGCGGGCGGGCCGCCGGTCGTGTGGTCGAGGGCGACGGTGTACAGCCGGGCGGCTTCCTCGAAGGCCAGGTCGCGCACGGCATTGTCGCCCGCGCGGCGGGCCCAGCGCAGGGCGGGCGCGCGGTCACCGGCGAGCGCGGATTCGGAGTAGTGACGGGCCAGGGCGGCGGCGTGCTGGTCGAGGGCGTCGGGATACAGCTCCTCGATGGCGCGGGCGGCGCGCGTGCAGCAGCACCCGCTGTTGCAGGGGCAGTCCGTCGTGCAGGGCCGCGCGCACCAGGGCGTGCGTGAATCGCACAGTCCCGCTATGTGATTCGAGGACGAGCAGGCCGGAGGCGACGGCGGCGTCCAGCGCGGGGAGGCATTCCAGCACCGGGCGGCCGATCAGCCGCGCGGCGATCGCGACGGGGAAGGCGTCATCGAGGATGGCGGCCGCCCGCAACAGTTCCTGGGCGCGGGGTGGCACGGTGGCGAGGCGGCCGCGCACCACTTCCCGCAGCGTGGCGGGCAGGCGCAGCTCGTCGCCGGCGGCGCCGCGCAGGCCCCGCCCGAGTTCCCTCTTCGCACGCCAAGCCTCTCCGCCCGGAATGCGGATCACCGACCGCTACCCGCGCCGGTCGGTGATCTCGCCCTCGAAGGCCTCGCTGGTGGCGTCCGGGCCGGGTGCGATGCCGGTGCGCTCGAAGGCCGGGAAGAGCCGTTCGGCGGCGAATCTGTCTGCCGCGGCGGCGGATTCCCAGACGTCCACGATGTGCAGGGTGCCGTCCAGTTCGCCGACGATGTGCAGCAGGTTGCCCGCCAGGGGCTCGGGCCCCAGCGCCTCGTACACCTCCCGGTACCGCTGCAAACCGACGCCGGGCGTATGGCTGATGTGGATATAGGACATGGTCTCCTCCTCTCGGAGTCACCCGCGGTGGGTGCTGCCCGAAGCGTAGGAAGACCTGTCCCGCTGCCGCTTCCGCCGAATTACTCACGGCACGTACTCACCGGCCGCCGCGCCCTCGGGGTGCGGCGGCCGGGCCCGGCTACTTCGGGTCTAGCTGCTGGACGCGCTGGCGAACGGGGTCGAGACGGGAACGGCCGGGCGGCGGATCGGGTGCTGCCACAGGCCCTTTCGCTCCAGGATCGGCAGCACGCCCTCGCCGAACCAGTAGGCCTCCTCCAGGTGCGGGTAGCCGGAGAGCACGAAGTGGGAGATGCCGGCCTTCGAGTATTCGACGAGGCGTTCGGCCACCTCCGCGTGCGAGCCGACCAGCGCGGTGCCCGCGCCACCGCGCACCAGGCCCACACCCGCCCACAGGTTCGGGGCGATCTCGAGCCGGTCGGTGCTGCCGTTGTGCAGCTCCGACATCCGGCGCTGCCCCTCGGATTCGCTCTTGGCCAGGGCGTTCTGGACGCGCTCGATATCGCCCGGGTCGATCCCGGCCAGCAGCTTGTCGGCCACTGCCCATGCCTCCTCGGAGGTGTCGCGGGTGATGACGTGGATGCGCAGGCCGTAGTCCAGCTTGCGGCCGTGGTCCACGGCCAGCCCGCGGATCCAGTCGAGCTTGCGGCTGACCGCCAGCACCGGTTCACCCCAGGTGAGATAGGTGTCGGCGTACCGGGCCGCGACGGGTCCCGCCGGGGCCGAGGAGCCGCCGAAGAACACCGGCGGCACCGGATCGGGCCGATTGCTCAACAGCGCGTTCTCGACGTGAATGTGCTCGCCGCGGAACGTGACCGGCTCGTGCGAGTTCCACAGCGACCGCACCACATCCAGGAACTCTCCCGTCCGGGCGTACCGGGCCTCCTTGTCGGCGAAGTCGCCGTAGGCCGCCTGCTCCAGCGGTTCGCCGCCGGTCACCACATTGATGAAGAGCCGTCCCGCGGAATGCCGTTGGAAGGTGCCCGCCATCTGCGCGGCCAGGGTGGGGCTCATCAGGCCCGGGCGCAGGGCCACCAGGAATTTCAGCGTCTCGGTGGTCTCGACCAGCATGGCGGTGGTGAGCCAGGCGTCCTCGCACCAGGAGCCGGTGGGGGTGAGCACGGCCTCGAAGCCGTTGGTCTCGGCGGCCGCGGCGATCTGGTTCAGGTAGTGCAGCGAGGCCGGGCGGTCACCCGACATCGGGGTGCCGTGCCCGCCGGCCACCAGGCCGCGGGAGTCGCCGGAGGTGGGCAGGAACCAGTGGAACGACAAGCTCATGCGGGGACTCCTAGGAGGTGAATCGGTCGTTGTAGCGGGTGTCGATGAAGTCGGCGATCCGGACCTTGCCCGGAATCAGCTTGGCGTCGGAGAAACCGTCGGCCACTTGCTGTTCCGCGGCGATCGTCGCGTCATCGAGCGGGTGATCCTGGTAGTTGGCGCGGTTCACGGCCAGGAGCGTGACGTCGTAGGGCACCCCGGTGATGGCGGCCGACTGTTTGGCCCAGTCCTCCCGATGCCCGGTGATCCACCCGTGCGCACGCTGGATGCGCAACAGCAGGTCCCGGACCGCGGCCGCATTCGCCTTGTTCTGCAACGTCTTCGAGCCCGTGACGAAGAAGCTGTCCGGCTTCACGTAGCCGGTGCCGTCCACCAGTACCCGATTGCCGCTCAGTTCGGCCTGGGCCACATAGGGATCCCAGACCGTCCAGGCGTCCACCCGCCCGGTGGACAGCGCGGCGAGCGCGTCGGCGGGTTGCAGGTACTGCGGCTCGATATCGGAGAAGGTGAGCCCGGCCTTGGTCAGTACCGACAGCAGGTGGTAGTGCGCGGAGCTGCCCTTGGTAACCGCGATCTTCTTGCCGCGCAGGTCCTTCGGATCCTTGATCGACGAGTCCTTGGGCACCACCAGACCGTTCCCGGCCGCCCCGGAGTCGTAGGAACCGATGATCTTGATCTGGGACTTGGCCGCCGCCGCGAACACCGGCGGGGCGTCGCCGACGCCGCCGAAGTCGATGGATCCGGCATTGATGGCCTCGAGCAGGGGCGGTCCGGCGGTGAAGGTGGACCATTCGACCTTGTACGGGAGTCCCTTGCCCTCGCCGGAGACCTCCAGCAGGGCTTGCAGCGCAAGACCTTTCTGATCACCGATGTGCAGGGTCACCTGTGACAGGTCCACCGATCCGTCCGCGTTCACGCCCTTGGTGTCGTCATTGCCGGACGAGCACGCCGCGCTGACGAGGGCCGTGGCGACCGCCAGGGCGGCGAACAGGCGCTTGGATCTCATTCGGTGGTTCCTTCCGGGGTGACACCCAGCTCGGCGAGCAATGCCGTACGCAGGGCCAGGAATTCGGGATGGTCGCGCCGGCGCGGACGCGGCAGGTCGATGGGGATCTCGCGGGCGATGCGGCCGCCGTCGAGTACCAGGGCGCGATCGGCCAGCAGCACCGCCTCGTCCACGTCGTGGGTGACCAGCAGCACGCCGGGCCGATGCCGGGCCCAGAGGTCCAGTACCAGGCCGTGAATCGTGATGCGGGTCAGGGCATCCAGGGCGCTGAAGGGTTCGTCGAGCAGCAGCAGCTCCGGCTCCCGGACCAGGGCGCGGGCCAGTGAGGCCCGCTGCGCCTCACCGCCGGAGAGGGTCAGCGGCCAGGCCTCGCCGCGGGCCGCCAGGCCCACCTCGGCCAGCGCGGCTGCGGCGGCGGCCCTGGGGTTTTCGTGGCGCAGTCCGAGAGTCACGTTGTCGCGCACGCGTTTCCACGGCACCAGGCGCGGTTCCTGGAAGGCGACCGCGACCTCGCCGGACACGGTGAGCTCGCCACCCGTCTCGTCGTCCAGGCCCGCCAGTGCCCGCAGCAGGGTGGATTTGCCGGAGCCGCTGCGCCCGAGCAGGGCCACGAACTCGCCGGGGCGGATGTCGAGATCCAGTCCGTGCAGGACCCGGCGTTCACCGAAGTCCTTGACCAGACCCCGAATTCGCACCACCGGGGAATCGGCCGCGGCCGGGGCCGCCGCCGTCTCCTCCAGTTCGGCCAGCGTCGCCGCGATCACCGAATCGGTCAGGGTGCCAGGAAGCCGCGTCGCCATGACAGCGCTCTCCTCTCGATGGAACGAACGAGCGCGTCGGTGAGCAGCCCGAGCACGCTGTAGACGAGCAGGCCGACCACGATCACGTCGGTACGCAGGAACTCGCGGGCATCGTTGATCATGAAACCCAGACCCGCGTCGGCATTGACCTGCTCGGCGACAATGAGCGCCAGCCAGGCCACGCCCAGCGACTGACGCAGGCCGACCAGTGTCTGCGGCAGCGCGCCCGGCAGCACGATGTGGCGGATCAGGCCCGCCCGGCTCAGCCGCTGCACCCGGGCCAGCTCGGCCAGCTTGCCGTCCACGCCGCGGATACCCGCGAAGGTGTTGAGGTACAGGGGAATCGCCACCCCGAAGGCGACCAGCACGATCTTGGGCAGCTCCCCGATCCCGAACCACAGGATGAACAGCGGGATCAGGCCGTAGAACAGCAGCGTCCGCAGCATCTGCATCAGCGGGTCGACCAGGTACTCCCCGGCCCGGCTCAGCCCGGCCAGCAGGGCCAGCCCGATGCCGGCCACCGCGCCGATGACGAAGCCCAGCGCGGCTCGCTGCAGCGACACCGACACGGCCTTGGTGAGTGTGCCGTCCTTGATCAGGTCGATGGCCGTCTGCACGACGGTCACCGGGGAGGCGAGCAGCCGCTCGGGCAGTACGCCGGTCGCGCTGGCAATCTGCCAGACCACCACCAGCAGCACCGGCGCGACGAAGCGCGCCAGCACGGAGACGCTCGGCAGGCGTGGCCGGCCGGTAATGGGCCTGGCCTGCACGGCAATTGCGGACACGACAGCACCTCGGGCGAACGGGGACGGGGACGGTGGCGGCCGCGGGCCTTCGTCCGCCACACCCCGACCCTGCCGGTCCGGCCTCGCCCGGTCACCGGTTGTAATCGGCGTGATTCTGGGCCTGCCCCCGCCCCAGCTGCCACAGGTGGACGGCGACAGCCTCCGCTCACTGCTGCACCGGCACGGGCCGGGCACGCCGGAGGACGCGGTCGCGGTGGTCGAGCAGGTCGCCGCCGCGCTGGACGCCGCGCATCGGGACGAGCTGCTGCACCGGGACGTGAAGCCGGACAACATCCTGGTCACCCATGAGGGCTTCGTCTACCTGGTGGATTTCGGGATCGCGCAGTCGGCCACCGACGAGTCGCTCACCCAGGTAGGCGGGGCGGTCGGCTCCTTCCGCCGCGTTCGCGGTCCGGAATCGGAAGAAGTGCGCCTCGGGTGCGCCCAAGAACGACGCGGCCCTGCTCGCCTGGTTCCAGCAGCATTTCACGACATGGAAATAGGTGGTGCCGGGTTCCCTCCGCAGCTGGGAACCCGGCACCGGGTCGGCACCGGTGTGGGCGGTGGCCGACGTCTAGTGGCCGTCGCGGACGATCTCCACGGCGCGGGTGAGAATGCCCAGGCCGTGGGTGATCTCGTCATCGCTGACGGTCAGGGGTGGGAGCAGCTTCACGACTTCGTCGTTGGCGCCGGAGGTTTCGACCAGCAGGCCGTGCTCGAAGGCGACCTGGCAGACCTTCTCGGCCTGCGAGGCGTCCTCGAAGACCAGGCCGTGCACCAGGCCGCGGCCGCGGGTGGAGATGCCGGTGAAGGATTCGGTCAGCGCGACCAGGTGCTCGTGCACGCGCGCGCCCTTGGCCAGGGTGGCGAGCTGCAGACGGTCGTCGGACCAGTAGTGGCGCAGCGCGACCTCGGCGGTGACGAAGGCGGCGTTGTTGCCGCGGAAGGTGCCGTTGTGCTCACCGGGTGCCCACTGGTCCAGGTCCCGGCGCATGAGCACCAGCGCCATGGGCAGGCCGTAGCCGCCGATCGACTTCGAGAGCGCGACGATATCGGGGGTGATGCCCGCGACCTCGAAGGAGAAGAACGGGCCGGTGCGGCCGCACCCCATCTGCACGTCGTCGACGATGAGCAGAATGCCACGGGCCGAGCACAATTCGGACAGCTGCCGCAGCCATTCGGCGCGGGCCACATTGATCCCGCCCTCGCCCTGCACGGTCTCGACGATGACCGCGGCGGGCTTGTCCAGCCCCGACGAGCTGTCGTCGAGGGCGCGGCGCATCCACGAGAAGTCCTCGGGCTCATCCAGATAACCGTCGTAGGGCATCGGGGCGGTGTGCACCAGCGGGACGCCCGCGCCGGCGCGCTTGGCGGAATTGCCGGTGACCGACAGCGCGCCCAGCGTCATGCCGTGGAAGGCGTTGGTGAAGTTCAGGACGGTGGTGCGGCCGGTGACCTTGCGCGCCAGCTTGAGTGCGGCCTCGACGGCATTGGCTCCGGTCGGGCCGGGGAACTGGACCTTGTAGTCCAGCCCGCGCGGGACGAGCACCAGGTCGCGCATGGCCTCGAGCAGCCGGCGCTTGGCGACGGTGGACATGTCCAGGGCGTGGGTGATGCCGTCGCCGAGCAGGTAGTCGATCAGCGCCTGCTTGAGCAGCGGGTTGTTGTGGCCGTAGTTGAGCGCGCCCGCGCCGGCGAAGAAGTCGAGGTACTCCTTGCCGTTCTCGTCGGTGAGCCAGGCGCCGCTGGCGGTGTCGAACACCGTCGGCCAGGAACGGCAGTAACCACGCACATTGGATTCGAGAGCCTCGAAAACGTTCGTGTCGGCAATGGTCATCAGCGGTCCTAGCGTCGCAACTAAGTGAAACGCTGATGTTTCTATCACAGGAACCGGGCTGTGAAACCGTTTTCCCGCGAATCGGACGCGGATGCTCCGCGCGTGACGCACACCGCAACAAACCGGCATCGAGCATAACTCGGTCCCGCGCGAGGGGGCCACGCAACTCCATTGCACGACAACGACCGCACCCGTAGTGTCAACCTCTTGTGCGCAGCGACGTGGGGGTCTACTGGCAGCTGGCCAAGGCAGGGTTTCGCAGGCAATCGCATTACCGGCTCGCCATGCTGGCGGGCCTGTTCACCAATCTCGTGTTCGGCTTCGTGCGGGCGGCCGTGCTCATGACGGCCGTGCGCGTGAACAGCGGATTCGGCGGCTACGACCGCGGGACCATCGGCGCCTACATCTGGCTGTCGCAGGGACTGCTGGGCGCCATCGCCTTCTGGACGCTGCCCGACATCGTGGAGCGCATCCGCACCGGGGACGTCGCCATCGACTTCCTGCGGCCGATCGACATCCAATTCGCGCACCTGGCCGAATATCTGGGCCGGGCGGCGTTCTCTCTGCTACCGCGCGGCATACCCAGCATTCTCGTCGGCGTGCTCACCTTCGGGCTCGCGTTCCCGGATACGCCGGGACCGTACGTGCTGGGCGCTCTCAGCCTGCTGCTGGCGATGACGCTGTCGTTCCTGTCCATGTTCGCGGTCAGCCTGGCCGGGTTCTGGCTCATCGAGACCCGTGGGCTGCGCGCTCTGCACATGATCCTGGGCACCTTCCTGGCCGGGCTGTTCGCGCCGGTGCACCTGTTTCCGAGCTGGTTGCGCGACATTGCCTACGCCACGCCCTTCCCGTCCATGCTGCAGTGGCCCATCGATGTGCTGTCCGGTCGCACGGCCGGCCGGGATGCGGTGGAAATCGTTGTCGTGCAATGCTTCTGGTTGGTCGTCCTGGTGGGCGCCGGGCAGCAGCTACTGCGGGCCGGGCGCCGCAAACTGGAGGTGCAGGGTGGGTGAGGCACGTCCCTCCCGGCTGACGCCCTACCGTGCGGTGCTGGGTTCGCGGGTGCGCGCGCAACGCGCCTATCCGCTGTCCTTCGCCGCGGATGTGGTGAGCGCCTTCCTGATCGGGCTGGTGGAGTTCGCCGAGATGTGGGTGATCTTCCACAATGTGCCCCGGCTGGGCGGCCTGGATCTCAACGCCATGCTGCTGCTGTTCGGCATGAGCAACACCTGTTTCGCCATCGCCGACATGGTGGTCGGGCACGCCGACACGCTCCCCACCTACATCCGGATGGGCAAGCTGGACGCCTTCTACCTGCGGCCACAACCCCTGCTGCTGCAGCTCATGACCAGCGATATCCAGCTGCGCCGGGTGGCGCGCATCGCGGTGGCCGCCACCGTGCTGTCATTCGGCCTGGCACGCAACGACATCGAGTGGACCCCGGCGCACCTGGTGCTGTTCGCCGTCACGCTGCTGTCCGGAATCGCCATCTTCGCCGGGCTCTTCGTGAGCGCGGCCGGGGCGCAGTTCTTCCTCATCGACGGCGCGGAGCTGACCAACGCCTTCACCTACGGCGGGTCGTACGCGTCCATGCAACCCACCTCGGTGTTCCCGGCACCGATGAAACTCGTGTTCGGATTTCTGGTTCCGGTCGCCTTCACCTCGTATCTGCCCGCCATCGCGCTGCTCGGGCTGCCCGGGCCCGCCCTGCTGCCGAGCTGGCTGGCCTGGGCGGCGCCGGTGGCGGCGGCGTGGGTCTGGGCGGCCGCGCTGTTCCTGTGGCGACTCGGGACCAGGCACTATCAAGGAGGCGGCGGGTGAACCGTGACATCATCGATATCGAGGGCCTGACAAGGACTTTCGTACTGAGCAAGAAGGAGGGCCGCTGGCGGCGCCGGCGCGAGGTGCTCACCGCGGTGGACGACATGAGCTTCGGGGTCGAGCCGGGCGCGGCGGTCGGCTACATCGGTGCGAACGGGGCGGGCAAGTCCACCACCATCAAGATGATCACCGGCATCCTGGTGCCCTCGGCCGGTCGGCTGCGCACCTGCGGGCTGGACCCGGTGCGGCAGCGCCGCGAGCTGGCCGGGCGAATCGGCGTGGTGTTCGGGCAGCGCTCGCAGCTGTGGTGGGATCTGCCACTGCGCGAATCGTTCTCGATCCTGGCCGCCATCCACCGGCTCACCCCGGCGGCGGCGCGCACCCGCACCGCCGAGCTCGTCGAGCAGCTGGAGATGGGCGGCACCCTCGACACCCCGGTCCGGCAGCTGTCGCTGGGCCAGCGCATGCGCGCGGAAGTCGCGGCGGCTCTGCTGCATTCGCCCGAACTGGTCATTCTCGACGAACCGACCATCGGCCTGGATGTGCTGTCCAAGCAGCGATTACGCGAATTCCTCCGCTACGAGCGCACCCAGCGCGGCACCACCCTGCTGCTCACCACCCACGACATGGGCGATATCGAGCGGCTGTGCGAGCGGGTGCTGGTGGTGGATCACGGCCGGCTGGTCTACGACGGCTCGCTGACCGGTCTCGGCGCGACCGTCGGTGCGCAACGGGTGCTCACCGTCGATCTCGCCGAGCCCACCCCCGACCTGGCCGACCTGCCCGGCGCCAAACTGCTCGACAGTCAGGGCGCGGGCATGCGGCAGCGGCTGGCCTTCGACACCGAGACCACCACTGCCGCACAGCTGCTCACGGCCGTCTCGGCACGCGCGGAGGTCCGCGACCTGTCCATCGAGGAACCCGATATCGAGGCCGTGGTGCGGCGCCTCTACGAGGCCGCGGCGTCGGGCTCCCTCGCGCCCTGATCGAGCCGGAACGGTGGGTAGGCGTCGGTCATCAGGGACGCATAGGCGCGCACCCGCACCGTCCAGCGGTTGACGCCCATGGCGAAGTCGTACAGACCCCGCGGATACGCGCCGGTGAACAGCAGGCCGATGACGGCGACGATCAGCAGGATCGGCAGCAGTGACAGCTGATTGCGGCCGCCGCTCATGAACGCGGCGACGATCAGATACTGCGGAATCGCCAGCAGCCACCACTTGATCAAGACCATCCAGCGATTCAGTTGCTCGGGATAGTCGACTTCCAGATCAGCCGGGTAGTCCGGATCGGGTTGCAGGCTGAACGGCGGGTAGCGGTCGGTTCCCAGTTGCGAGAGCGCGTAGAAACGTACTCGCCAGCTCCAACGCAGCACGCCGACATTGAAATCGAAGAGCCCTCTCGGATACGAGCCGGTTATGAGGATCGCGAAGAAAGCGATGATGCTCACCACGAGATACGCGATGCTCAGGAAGATCAGCACAACATAGTGTGGAATGGCGAGTATCCACTTGACTATCCACATCCAGCGGGACAACCCCGGGTCGAGGTCTCCTCGCACACGCACCGGATAAGCGGGACTGGGCTGCATGTCCGTCACTCCTCTCGAGCGCGGCGGCCTCCTTCCGGCTGCCGCCGGAACAGCGGTGAGCCGTTGTTCACCCCAATGTTTCCCCGGCGACGCGAAGATCACATCTGCTTCTCACACATTGTGACCAGATTTGTAATAGCGCGCGCGACGGCGAGTTCCGCACACCACATCGACTTGTTTCGAATTGCGGCCCGGGGTCGGGTGTGCGACGTTGCTGACTATTCTCCATGTGCCCGGCCCGGGTCGGCACGACAGCTGATTTACGGGAGACCGAGTGAGAGTGCGTCCGGCGAAACTGTTGCCTACAGGTAACGTAAAGCTCACGCCGCCAATGGAATTGATCCGGCCACGCACTATCCGGGCTCGTCTGCGCCGCATTCTGATCCTGTCGGTGGCGCTGGTGCTGGCGCTGCTGACGATCGTCATCACCCGCGAGGTGAACGACTACCGCGACACCGGGGACACCGCCCAGTCGGTCCATCTCGCGCTGGCGGTACAGGACCTGGTCCACGAGGTGCAGCGCGAGCGCGGTCTCACCAATGGACTGCTCGGCGGCGACAACGCGTCCCGCACGGCGCTCGGCACTCAGCGCCTGGCCACCGACAGCGCATTGCAGGAGCTCAACTCCACGCTGAACCAGCAGCCGCCGGGCGCCGATCTGGTGCGCACCGCGCTCCAGCAGTTCTCCGGAGTAACCGCCACGCGCGCCGATGTGGACGCCGGTCGCGCCGACCGGTCGGCCTCGTTCACCTTCTATACCAACGCGATCGGCACGCTGAATCAGGCGCGGCCCGGCCTCGATCACGCTCTCGACAGCCGGCTGTGGCGGGGGCTGCAGAGCCTCTACGCCCTCGGCGACGTCAAGGAGTTCACCGGTCAGGAACGCGGCTTCCTCAACGGTGTCTTCGCCGCGGGCGCGTTCGCACCGGGCGAGTACGTGAAGTTCCTCGATATCCGAGCGGCCAAACAGGCCGCGGTGACGGCCTTCGAACGCGATGCCACACCCGCGCAGCGTTCGCAGCTCTACACCGCGATGCGAACCGACGAGTCGGCGCGGGCGGGCGACGCGGAGACCATCGCCCTGGCCTCCGAGCGCGGTCCGATCACCGAATCGGTCAACCCCGCCGACTGGTGGCGCCAGATGAGCTCCATCATCGACGGCGAACGTACCGTCCAGCGCAATATCGGCGGCGAGATCACCTCCCGGGCAAGCGAACTGCGCCGCGACGCCGCCCTACGCCTGTCCCTCTACGTGCTGGCCGCCCTGCTGGCCATCGCCGCCGAGGTGGCGTTGGTGATCGCCACCGTGCGGGCGATCGTGCGGCCGCTGGCCGAGCTGGCCGAGGAGGCCGACCGGGTGGCCGGTAAACGACTGCCGCAGCTCATCGAAGCCTGGCAGACCTCCGAGGGCGCGGACCCGGACCCGCCCGAACCGGTGCGCGCCGATGAGAGCGCGGGTGCCGAGATCGTGTCCGTGGCACGGGCTTTGGACCGGGTGCAGACCACCGCCTACGAACTCGCCTCCGCGCAGGCGCGGCTGCGCCGCAACAGCACCGAATCCATGGCCAACCTGGCGCGGCGCAATCAGAACCTGGTGCGCCGCCAGCTCGGGCTGATCAGCGAGTTCGAGCGGGAGGAGCTCGACCCCAGCACACTGGCCAACCTCTTCGAGCTCGACCACCTGGCCACCCGCATGCGGCGCAATGCCGAGAGCCTGCTGGTGCTGGTCGGCGAGTCCAGCCCGCGCCGCTGGTCGAAACCGATTCCGCTGACCGACGTCATCCGCGCCGGCCTGTCCGAGGTCGACGACTACCGGCGGGTGGTGCTGCGCCGGGTGGACGAGATCTCCATCGCGGGCGCGCATGTCAGCGAGGTCGCGCACATGCTGGCCGAACTCATCGAGAACGGGCTGTCCTTCTCCCCGCCCGATCTGGAGGTGGAGATCTACGGCCGCCGGCTCGGCTCGCGCTACATGCTCGCCATCGTCGACCACGGCGTGGGCATGCCGCCCGACCAGCTCAGTACCGCCAATGCCCGCCTGCGTGGCGAAGCCGACTTCCTCGTCGCGCCCACCCGCTTCCTGGGCCACTACGTGGTCGGCCGGCTGGCCCGGCGCCTGGGCATCGAGGTCGAGCTCACCGTGTCCCCCACCAGTGGCGTGGTGGCCCGGCTGCTGCTGCCGCGCGACCTGCTCGGCGACCCCGGCGCGGAACTTCCCGCCCCGCCCGAGGATTCGAAACACGCTGCGGGCGCGCAGCTTCCGACGGTCGCCGACACCATGCCGGACCCGAAACCGGGCCGCCACAGCTCGGGGCACACCCCCGGCTCCGGCGATACGGAACGTCCGCAGCCTGCGACACCCGTCCACGACGACGTCGCCAATGGCGCACCCGCGAGCCCGAACTCGATCAAGCTCGTTCCGCTGCCCACCCCCACCCCGACCGCTCCGCCGCACACCCCGGCGGCCCCCCCGCACGCCACCGCCGCCGAGCGTCTCTTCGGCGGGCCGACCACGGGTTCGTTCGCCATTCAGCTGCCGACGGCAGGGCCCCCGGCGGGCCCGGTTCCGGCGAGCTCACCGGGAGCGGCGACCGAGGTTTCGGGAGCTGTCCCGGAGGTGCAACGTACGCGAAACGGTCTCGTCAAGCGGAACCGGAAGACTCGCGAGAATCCGGGCGTCACACCGGGCGGCGCCCAACCGGCGGCCGCACGGCCGGCCGCCCCGCCGGTCGCGGACCGCTCCCCCGACGAGATACGCAGCATGCTCGCCGGATTCCGGTCCGGCCATCAGCGCGGGCAGACCGGCGAACCGCCGCGGCCCGGATCGACAGCATAGGAGGACACCGGGTGACGACCCACTACACCGACACCGATCCGCACACTTTCAACTGGCTGCTGGCCGACTTCGTGCGTACCACCGACGGGGTGCGCGACGCCGTGGCGGTGTCCTCCGACGGACTACTCATGGCCATGTCCCAGGGCCTGGACCGGACCGCGGGCGACCGGCTCGCCGCCATCGTCTCCGGGCTCACCAGCCTGGGCCGAAGTGCTTCGCGCAGTTACAATTTCGACGGCCTGCGGCTGATCATGATCGAGATGGGGCGCGGATTCCTGCTGGTCTCGGCCATGAGCAATGGCAGCTGCATCGGCGTGATCGCCGACAACGGCGCCGATGTGGGCCTGGTCGGCTATCAGATGGCCGTGCTGGCCGACCGCGCCGGCGCACTGCTGACCCCCGCCCTGATCACCGAATTGCGGGAGTCCTTGAGCCGATGAATGATTCGCATCGGTTGCCGGACGCGCGCATGATCGCGCCCGGCCGCCCGCGCGGCTGGTCCGGTGCCGCCGCGTCCGAAAAACCCACGCGAGATACGAGATTGGCCGACGATGAGGAACAGGTGGTGCGACCGTTCATGATGACCTCGGGGCGCACCACGCCGGTAGTCGACGGCCTGCGCATCGAAACCCTGGTGCGCGCCACCCCCGCGGCACTGTCCGCGCCGCTGCGGTTCGAGCTGGAACGGGTGGTACGACTGTGCCAGCGCCCGCACTCCATCGCCGAAATCGGTGCGGCCCTGCGGGTTCCGATCGGGGTGGCGCGGGTGCTGGTGAGCGATCTGGTATCCGAAGGACACGTCTCGGTCGGCCGGACCGATGAACTCTCCACCGCTGCTCTGGAAAGGATCCGGGACCTTGTTCGGAACCTCTGACCCCGCCGACGTACCGCTGGCCTCCTCGGTGAAAATCGTGACCAGCGGTGGATTCGGCGTCGGCAAGACCACTTTCATCGGAGCGATCTCGGAGATCGAGCCGCTCGCCACCGAAGCCGCCATGACCGAAGTGTCGGTGGGACTGGACGATCCGGGCCTGGCCACCGGCAAGACCACCACCACCGTGGCTCTCGACTTCGGCCGCATCACCCTCGACCCCAGCCTGGTGCTCTACCTGTTCGGCACCCCCGGCCAGGAGCGATTCGAATTCCTCTGGGACGACCTGCTCGACGGCGCGCTCGGCGGCGTCATTCTGGTCGACACCGGCCGCGTCGAGGACTGCTACCCCGTGCTGGACTTCTTCGAGCAGCGCGGCACCCCGTTCGTGGTGGCGGTCAACCGCTTCGAGGCCGGACCGCGCTTCGCGCTCGACGAGGTCCGCGAGGCGCTGGACCTCTCGCCCACCATCCACCTCATGGATTGCGATGCCCGCGACCGTGAATCGGTGAAACTCGTCCTGGTGGCCCTGCTCGAGCAGATCCTCCAGGCCCGCCGGGCTCCCGCCCTGGCCGTCTGACAAAAAGATCGCCCCGGATGCGAACGCACCCGGGGCGATTGCCCGAAAACCCTTCGCTCTATTGCGAATTAACGGCCGAAGGATCCCGTCCACAGGGTGTTGAGCAGACCACCCAGGGCCGCGCTACCGGTGTTCAGCACGCCGTTCAGCGCAGCGGAACCAGTCTGGATGATAACCGGGATCATGTTTCAACCTCTCTCTAGTGGACGCCGCCGTCCGGGATTTCCGTTCGGCGACCGGACCCACACTGCCGAGGGACACTGAGGCGAACCTTGTCGGTAGCTGAGAGGTCGCTAAGACGGGCTGTGCGACCCGTCACAGGGAGAGGACCGTCCAGTTCCTACTGCGGCGGCGCCGCGCCCGCCGAATACAGGCTCACTTCGCCGTCCTCCCCCAGAAACGCGTTGACCAGCATCGTTCCGCTGGAACGTAATTCGTCGGGGTCCGGCGCGGCGGTCGTGACGGAGACCTGCGGCAGCGCGCCCCAGTTCACGACAAACCGATCGGGCGGTCCGTTGTCGCTGGACAGATGCGCGAGACGGAACACCGACACCGTCCGGCGAACAATCAGATTACGGACGACTTCGGCAATTCGCTCGGGGTCTTCCAGCGCGAACATGAAACCGAATCGCAGTTCCGGCGATGACGCATAGGCGGGCACGAATATCGAGGCTAACGGACTACGGCGCGTCGCGCCCTCGGCGCGCCGCACAGATAGCTATTCATAAGCCTTGGTAACTGAACCCGTCGACGGCAAGCCTCGCCCCGGTCGAGCCCAGCCCTCGAACCTGTCTCACACACCGCCCGCAGAGGTGTCGATCGGCCTTCAACCGCCGCGGCCATGTGACCGTCTTGTAATGCTGTATAACGATTTTCAAGCAGCTTCGCCGATCACGCGCCGGATGGTTGCGCCCCTCCGACTATCGCGCTTTCCTGAATATGTCCCGCATTATCGGACAGTCTTCTCATCGCATCGTCGCGGATTTCCCGGTTACTTCACCGTGTCGCTGGTGGTGGGCTGTTGCGTTCCGGGTGCGGGGCTGCGCCGGAGCCGAGGGGAGCCCCTCCCCGAAACCCCCTCGGCCCTGGCGCATCCACGCATGCGACGCCGAGGGTGGGAATCATGGCAATCGACTACACCGGAGCGGGTTTCGGGGCCGAGCTCCCATCGCCATCAACGCTGTTGCGCGCCTTCCGGGAACCGGTCAGCTCCGATCGTCGCGATCGCGACGTCCTCGAATCAGCCCACGAACTGGTGCGATGCCATGAGCATCGATATCGCGCCCTGGACACGGCGCATGCCGCCGACGCCACCCCCGACGATGTCGCCGACAGCACCCACCGTGTCGACCGGATCGACGAGCGCCGGGCCGAACTGGTGGCCCGCATCGACGACTGGGTGGCGGTGAACATTCCGCACCGCGCCGGGGCCTCGTTGCACACCGAGACCCTCGGCGCGGTCATCGACCGGATGGCCGCGAAATGGGTTGCCGCACAACGGGCTCTGGGCAATACCGAGTCCGAGCCGGCGCGGGCTTCGAAAGCAGGCGACGGGCGAGCGCGGCCCCACCATGGGGTGGAGAAGGAGACACACCGCGCGGTGGCGCATCGCATCAGCGAGGACCGGCCCCGCCGCGGGGTGGACACGGAGGCCCACCTGCAGTGGTACCGGCTCGCCGAGCTCGCCGACGGCTATCGGGATCTGATCACGGAGGTCGCCCAGCATCGCCGGCGACTGCCGACCTGGTGAGGAGCCCGACTCTCGGGGCTCTCAGGGGCTTCGCCCCCGCACCCCCGAGAGCTAACGCGGGTCGATGACCTCTGCGTCGATGACGTCGGAATCGGTCACGCGCTCGCCACGGACCGGCTTCGTCGCCGAATCATCCTGTGCGGGTGCGGATTCCGGGGCTTCATCGACCTCGTCGTCGAGGTCGTCGGTCAGGTTCGCGGCGCGCTGGGCGGCCGCGTCCTGCGCGGCAGCGGCGGCAGCCTCACGCATCTCGATGGCGTCGGTGATCCAGTCACCGATCTCGCGGGTCACCTCGGCGACGGTGCCGGTGATGATCGAGGCGATATTGCCGACGTGTCGTGCTCCCGACGACGTCAATTCCTGGATCAGATCCTTGTTGCTCTCGAATTTGGAAATCATTTACACGCCCACTTCGCTCGCCTGCCCCCGGCGCATCACGATAACACCGGCCTGTGCTGAATTCTTGACCAGGAACGGCGGCAGCGCCAGCTTGAACAGCTTCAACCACACCGAACCGATCTGCCGGGAGAAGCGTCCGGTGTTGTAGGGCAGGCCGTGCTTTTCGCACAGCGCCTTCACCTCGGGGGCGATTTCCGGGTACCGGTTGGCCGGCAGATCCGGGAACAGGTGGTGCTCGATCTGGTGCGACAGGTTGCCGGACATGATGTGGAAGAGCTTGCTGCCCTTGATATTGGCCGACCCCAGCATCTGGCGCACGTACCACTCGCCCTGGGTCTCGTCGGCGCACTCCTCCTGGGTGAACGTCTGTACGCCGGTCGGGAAGTGGCCGCAGAAGATGATCGAGAACGTCCACAGGTTGCGCACGATATTGGCGGTGAAGTTGGCCGCCAGCGTGGACAGGAACAGCGGTCCGGTCAGCGCCGGGAAGACCACATAGTCCTTGAGCACCTGCCGGCTGGCCTTGCGCCACTGGCCCTTGACCAGCGTCTTGACCTCCTGCCAGGACTTCTTGCCCCGGACGATGTTCTCGACCTCGAGGTCGTGGCCCATCACGCCCCACTCGAACGCGACCATCAGCGCGAAGGCGTAGAGCGGGTTGCCCAGCCGCAGCACATTCCAGCTCTGCGCCTCGTCCACGCGCAGGATGCCGTAACCGATGTCGCGGTCCATGTCGAGGATGTTGGTGTAGGTGTGGTGCATGTAGTTGTGCGAGTGCCGCCACTGGTCGCCCGGGCAGACCGTATCCCATTCGAAGACACGGGAATTCAGGGTCGGCTCACGCATCCAGTCCCACTGGCCGTGCATGACGTTGTGGCCGATCTCCATATTGTCGAGAATCTTCGACGTGCTCAGCGCGGCCACGCCCGCCAGCCAGAACGGCGGCAGGAAGCCCAGGTAGAGCAGGCCGCGACCGGCAATCTCCAGGCCGCGCTGGGCCTTGATGACCCGGTAGATGTACTCGCGGTCCCGGTCGCCCAGGTCCGCGGTGATGCGGGCGCGCAGCGCGTCGAGCTCGCGGCCGATCTCCTCGACCTGATCGACGCTGAGCACCAGCGGGCCCTCGGTGGTTTCGGTGAGGATCGCCATGATCCCTCCTGTTCAGATGGCAGAAATGAGTCAGAGAGCGAGGTCGACGTCCCCGACGGGGGCGTTTATGCAGATCTGGATGGGCTGATCCGGGTCGCCGTCGAGCTCCCCGGTGCGCAGGTTGCGGGTGCAGCCGCTGCGCTTGACGGCCGTGCAGGAGAAGCAGATGCCCATGCGGCAGCCGTACTCCGGGCTCAAGCCCGCGGATTCGGCCTGCTCGAGCAGGCTCGCGCCGGTGTTCTCGGCGACCACGCCGCTGCCGGAGAAGGTCACCTTCCCCTCGGCCTTGGCCGGGTCCACGACCGCGGTGGTGAGGGTGAACTCCTCGCTGTGCAGCCGATCGCCGAGCTGTTCGGCCTCGTAGACGGTGCGTACCGCGCCCATCAGGCCGGGCGGGCCGCACAGGTAGGTCTGCGCGGTCGGGAACCAGGGAGCGAGGGACTCCAGCTCGTCGTAGCCGAAGTGGGCGTCGCGCTGGGTCTCCGGATAGCGGAATTCGATGCGGACATTGCCGTGTTGCATGGCGATCGCCTCGAGTTCCTGACGATGCGGCACCCATTCCGGAGAACGGTTGTAATGCAGGAACAGGATGCGGCCGCGGTAGCCCTCGTTGGCGAGGGTGCGCAGCATGGACAGCACCGGCGTGATGCCGCTGCCGCCGCTGATCAGCACGATCTGCTCGGGCCGCGACTCGGGTAGGCGGAACACGCCGGCGGCGGGCTCCAGGTCCACCACCATGCCGGGAATCGCGTTCTCGTGCAGGTGGTTCGAGACCAGGCCGTGCGGGTGGGCCTTGACGGTGAGTTCGATGTGCCGGTCGCGGCGCCCCTCGGCATTGACCGGCGAATAGCAGCGGGTGTGGCGGACGCCGTCGATCACGACACCGATCTGCACGTATTGTCCCGCCACGTGCCCGGACCACTGCCGGGCGGGCTCGAGGGTGAGGGTGACCGAGCCGACCGCGCTGCGCCGCACGTGGGTGATCTCGGCGCGCATCGAGCGCCGGGTCAGGGTCGGGCGCACCAGCTCGAGGTAGCGATCCAGCGGGTGCGGGGTGGTCATTGTCTTCTGCACCAGGTCGAGTAGTCCGACCATGTGAGCCTCCTGTCGCGTCGCCGGGCTGAGCGACGCCTCTTCGCAGTCGATGCGCCTCCGGCGTGACCTCGATGTCATACCGGACCCCGATACGGTTTCGGTGCACATCTGTACACTGAAATAGTGTGCCGGGCGAAGCCACTCCAGTTCAACCGGCAGTTCGTGTGACCCACACGACATCTTGCGAATGGAACGAATGTGAACGCATGTATGGTGATCGAGATGAGCGAGCAGGCAGCTACCCGAGTAGAGCGCAAGGAGCGCACCCGCGCGGCGCTACTCGACGGCACCCTCGCCCTGGCCGCGGACCGCGGCTTCGCCGCCCTGTCCCTGCGTGAGATCGCACGCTCGGCCGGCATCGTGCCCACGGCGTTCTACCGGCACTTCGCCTCACTCGACGAACTCGGCACCACGCTGGTCGAAGAGGGTGTGCGTCAATTGCGCTTGGCGCTACGGGAAATGCGGCGCACCCCCAACCCGACGCTGGCGCAGACCGTGCGCTTCGTCTTCGACCAGGTCGACGGCAAACGCGATCTGTGGGGCTTCCTGATTCGCGAACGCCACGGCGGCTCGGCCGCGCTGCGCGGGGCCATCGCGGTCGAAATGCAGCTCATCGAACGGGAATTGGTGGTCGACCTGTCCCGGGTGCGGGCGCTGGACGCGTGGTCACCCGATGATCTGGAGCTGGCCGCGGATCTCATCGTGTCCACGGTCGCCGACCGGATCGCCGACTACCTGATGGCCGAATCCCGGGAGAGCGTGCGGACCGTGGAGCGTGCGGTGCTGCAGGTGCGGCTCATCTCGCTCGGCATGGGCGCGTGGCGGCCCTCATAAGTGTGGTTCGTCCCTGAAATCAGCGGCCGCGCACATCATCTCCGTGCACCGGCAGCAAGAGCATCAGGCCGACGATCAAGACGAGCAGCAGGCCAACGATTCCCGCCCGCTCGGCGTCGAACGCCCAGACGAAGAAGCCGAAAAGGGTTGGGGCCAGGAAGGATACGGCGCGACCCGTGGTGGCGTAGAGCCCGAACATCTGACCCTCGCGGCCGGGCGGGGACACCCGGGCCAGGAACGAGCGTGCGGAAGCCTGTGCGGGGCCGACGAATACGGTCAGCGCCAGGCCGAAGATCCAGAACATGAGCGGGCCGGACAGCACCAGCAGGAACGCTCCGCACACGATCATGCCCGCCAGCGAGGTGACGATCACCGCCTTCGGGCCGGTGCGGTCGTCGAACCGGCCGCCGACCAGCGCGCCCAGGGCCGCAACCACATTCGCGGCAATGCCGAACAGCAGCACATCCGAGTCCGCGATGCCGTACACCCGCACCGCCAGGATCGCGCCGAAGGTGAACACCCCGGCCAGGCCGTCCCGGAACACCGCGCTGGCCAGCAGGAACGCCACGGTACGCCGATCGACGCGCCACAGTTCCCGGATGTCGCGGAAGAGCACCCCATACGAGCGCAGGAACGACCGGCCCCGCACCGCCGCACCGGGGTCGGCCGTGGTGCGCGGCACCTCGGGAACGAACAGGAACAGCGGCACCGCGAATCCGGCGAACCAGACCGCCGCCAGCACCGCGACCAGGCGGATGTTCAGCCCGTCCTCGATCGGCACGCCGAGCAGTCCGCGATAGTCGCCCTTGCCCGCGATGAAGCCGACATAGCTGATCAGCAGCAGGATGATCCCGCCGAAATAGCCCATGGCCCAGCCGAACCCGGACACCCGCCCGACATTGGCGGGCGTGGACACCTGCCGCAGCATGGCGAAGTACGGCACATGCGAGAGCTCGAACGTCGCCGAACCCACGCCCAGCAGGGCCAATCCCAGCCATAGGTAGTGGTAGTCGGCATGCACGAAGAACATGGCCGCCATCACCAGCACCGTCACCGAGGTCAGCAGTCCCAGCGCCAGTTTGCGTCGGGCGGTGGCGTCGAACCACTGCCCGGCCACCGGCGCGGTCACCGCCACCACCAGCCCCGCCGCTCCGAGCGCCCACCCGAGCCAGGCGCTGGGCGAGATCCCGCCCGGCAGATCCTTGCCCACCTTGTCGGTCAGATACACCGAGAACACGAAGGTCAGGATCACCGCGTTGAACGCCGCGCCCGCCCAGTCCCAGAACCCCCACGCCAGCACCGTCGCCCGCCCGGTCGCCTGACCCACGGTGACGTCTCCCGAGCGCTCGCTCATGCAGCGCAGACTAGGCGACCCACTCCCCTCCCGCGCGACATCCGCACACCCCGCGCGTCACGCACATGCGAGAACCGCTCACGCCCAGGCTCGGTCGTCGATCGCGAGGGTTCGGCCGTGGGCCTGCTCGACGTGTTCGGACCAGGGGCGACGGCGCTCTTCGGTCGTCATGGACAGCAGGGCGTGGAGTTTGTCCCAGGCTTCGGGGTCGGACGGCGTCCAGACCTGCATCCACGCGCCGGCGATGGAGGGCAGGGACATGCTGGTCATGTACATCTCGAGTTCGCCGACGGCGAGGTTGCGGATGATGCGGGTGCGGCCCAGTGGGAGGGCGACGTCGTTACGCGCCCAGAGTGCCGCGAAATGCGGGCTCGCCGAGACCATGTCGTCGATGAACTCCACCCATTCGGGGTCGCCGAGGTTGCGGGCGTACGCGGCGCGCAGGTAGCCGACCATGCGGGCCAGGTGGTCCGGCTCCGAGTGCGGCGGGTAGGGCGTGCAGCACTCGTCGGCCAGGAAGACCTTGCGCAGCACGTTCCCGGAGCCGCTCATGAACATCGGATACATCGTCGCGTAGGCGGTATTGCAGGCCAGCACATCGTATTTGGCGCTGAACAGGGCGGCGGGCAGCGGATGCATGTGGTCGAGGATGATCTGCACCTCCTCGGGCACCAGCTCCTCGACGATCGGCGTCGGCGCGGTCGGAACGTCGGCGAGCCGGTAGAGGTGCGCGTGCTCCGCGCCGTCCAGGCACAGCGCCCGGGCGATCGCATCCAGCACCTGGACACTGCAATTGATGTCGCGCCCCTGCTCGAGCCAGGTGTACCAGGTGATCCCCACCCCGGCCAGCTGCGCCACCTCCTCGCGCCGCAGCCCCGGGGTGCGCCGGCGCGCGCCCGCGGGCAGGCCGACATCCTCCGGGCGGATGCGCGCCCGCCGCGACTTCAGGAAGGTCGACATCTCCTCGCGCCGGGCCTTGCGCACCGACCGCGAATTGCCATTGCGCATCGCCACCTCGATGACGACATCGGTCACCTCACGGGATCCTGTTCCTGACACCATGACTCCATGGTGGCGACAACCGCGATCGGTATCCAGGTGGTACCAGTACCGGTATAGGCAGGCTCCTGGTATCAGGATCCGGCCCGGCGCAGACGATCCTGGCACGTGATGTGGCGCGGTCGACCCACGACAACGACCTGACCACTGGTGCGGGCCGCAAGAGCTTCATGTGCGGTCGCCGGCCTTACCCTGCCCTACAGCAACGGGCCAGTCGAAATCCGAAACCCCCGAGCGCGAGCACATCCTGCGCTCAAACATCTCTTTTGCGCCATCTGGCCGTTCCTCCATGGCCGCATCTGCGGCGTACAACGGGGCATCGCATCTCCGCGAACCTCTAGGAAGCAAGAATGAGCAAGCAAAAGAACTGGTTCGTTACCGGCGCAGGTCGAGGATTCGGTCGAGAGTTCGCCACAGCGGCGCTCGAGCGCGGCGACCGCGTGACGGCCACGGCGCGCCGGAAAGACACGTTGCGGGACTTGGCCGATCGGTACGGGGAGGCGCTGTTAGCGTTGCCCCTGGATGTGACCGACCGAGCGGAGGCCCAGGCTGCGGTCGACGCGGCGGTCGAACGATTCGGCGCGCTGGATGTGGTTGTCAATAATGCCGGCTACGGGTTGTTCGGGGCGGTCGAGGAGATCACTGACCAGCAGTTGCGGGATCAACTCGAGGTGAACCTGTTCGGGGCCTTCCACGTCACGCAGGCGGTGCTGCCGATCATGCGTAAGCAGGGGGCAGGGCACATCATTCAGATCTCCACCATCAGTGGTATCGCGAGCTTCCCGAACCTCGGTGGATACAGTGCGTCGAAGTGGGCGCTCGAGGGGTTGTCGGAGGCGTTGGCGCAGGAAGTCGCGGGATTCGGGATCAAGGTGACACTTGTCGAGCCCGGACAGTTCGCCACCGATTGGGCCGGCAGCTCGGCGGTGCACGCTGATCCGCTGCCGGAATACGACAGCCTGCGCGCCAGGTTCGACAAACAGCAGTCGGCGATGCCGGCGAAGTTCATCGGGGATCCCAAGGGAGTGGGCCCGGCAATGCTCGAGGTGGTCGACGCCGAAGAGCCTCCGCTGCGCGTGCTGTTCGGCGCGATGCCGACCAGCCTCGTTCCCTTCCTGTACGAGCAGCGGCTGCAAACGTGGAAGCAGTGGGAGCCGGTTGCTTTGACCGCCAACGGGCACTGAACCGGGAGCAATCCGTGAAGAGGCAGATGTGCCTTTGAAATAAGACCCAGCTGCGCCACCAGGTGGTGCCAGTACCCGTATAAACAGACTCCTGTCCGCCGGTTCGGCCGCCGCGCACGCTGATTCCCATGACCCAGAGCCTGACTCAGTCTCCACCCGCGGCGGCTCCCGCCCCGGTAGCCGTCCGACGTCCCCTCGCAGTCCTGACCGTCATCCTGCTCGGCCAGTTCATGGCCGTACTCGACGCCTCCATCGTGAACGTCGCCATCCCCTCCATCCGAACCTCCCTGCACGCCACCGGTTCCGGGCTGCAGCTCATCGTCTCCGGATACGTGATCGCGTACGCGGTGCTGCTGGTCACCGGCGCGCGGCTGGGTGACCGGTTCGGGCAGCGCACCCTGTTCGTCACCGGGCTGGCGCTGTTCACCCTCACCTCGCTGGCGTGCGGGCTGGCCTGGAGCTCCGGGGCGCTCATCGTCTTCCGGTTCCTGCAGGGCGTCGGATCGGCGGCCATGGTGCCGCAGGTGATGACCATCCTGCAGCGCTCCTTCACCGGACCCGCCCGGGCGCGGGCGCTGTCGGCCTACGCGACCGTCATTTCCGGCGGCATGGTCGTCGGCCAGATCCTCGGCGGCCTCATCGTGAGCAGCGATATCGCCGGAACCGGCTGGCGCGGCGTGTTTCTGGTGAATGTGCCGATCGGCCTGGCCCTGCTCGCCGCCGCCCCGCGCATCCTGCCGGCCGTCACCACCGGCGTGGACCGCAAACTCGACCTGGCCGGTCTCGCCGTCCTGACCGCATCTGTGCTGGCGCTGGTGCTGCCGCTGGTGTTAGGGCACGAACAGGATTGGCCGCTGTGGACCCGAATCATTCTGGGCGCGTCCGTGTTCGGCTTCCTCGCCTTCGCGTTGGTGGAGCGCTGGGTGCACCGCCGCGGCGGGGAACCGCTCTTCGCCGACCGCGTACTCCGGGCCCCCGGCCTGGTACACACCGCGGCCACCCTGTTCCTGGTCATGTGCACCTTCGGCGGCTGGGTCTTCGTCCTCACCATCCACCTCCAGTCCACCCTGGGCTACAGCGCTCTGCACGCCGGACTCCTGTTCCTCCCCAATGGCGTGACTTTCGGCCTGGTGAGCCTGAATTGGACCCGCATCCCCGCCCGCTTCCACCGCGCCATGATCCCCACCGGCCTGCTCATCGCGGCCGTCACCACCATCGTCATGGGCCTTTTGATGCGGAGCGGCCACGATATCGGCCCCCTCGACCTGACCGTCTTCGCCCTCATGGGCATCGGCTACGGCCTCGCCTTCAGCCCCCTCATGGCCCGAGCCACCAGCAAGATCCCCCTCGCCCTCGCCGCCGACGCCAGCGGCATCCTCGTCACCTGCGTCCAACTCGGCGTCGTGATCGGCGTGGCCGCCTTCGGCACGGTGTTCCTCACCCTCGCCGGTTCCACCGCCCTCTCCGCTGCCCACGCCGTCGGCACCACCGCCACGGCCGAGGGCATCACCATCCTGGTCGCCGCGGCCCTCGCGGCCAGGGCCGTCCGCTGACCCGCCGACCGCTGGGGATTCGAATCAGCGGTCGACGAAGCCGGATTCGTAGGCCAGAATCACCGCCTGGGTGCGGTCCCGGGCATCGAGTTTGGTCAGGATGCCACTGACGTGGGTCTTGACGGTCTCGGGTCCGATGTGGAGTTGGCCGGCGATTTCCCGGTTGGACAGTCCACGCGTCATCAGCAGGAGGACGGTTTCCTCACGGTCGGTGAGACCGGCGCGAACGAGTTGCTCACGGGCGCGCGGATTCCCGCGCCCGTGAGCGAGCGCGCGGACGGCGGCGGGATACAGCAGCGAATCGCCGGTTGCGACAGTCCGCACCGCGTTGGCGATTTCGGCGGGGCGGGCGCGTTTGAGAAGGAACCCGTCGGCGCCGGCGCGCAGGGCGGCGTAGACGTAATCGTCGTTCTCGTACGTGGTGATCACCAGGATCTTCGGTGGCCGCGCGGTGGAACGCACGATCGCGCGGGTGGTCTCGATGCCGTCCATCAACGGCATTCGCACATCCATGGCGATCACATCGGGATTCAGCTGTCTGCACAGCGAAACGACGGCCACGCCGTCGGCGGCCTCGCCGATCACCTCGATGTCGGGCTGGGCGTCGAGGATCGCGCGCAGGCCCGCACGAGCTAGGGGTTCATCGTCGACGAGCAGGACTGTCACCGGCATTCGATCACCTCCGGACCTCGATCGGTAGCTCGACTCGGACCTGCCACCTGCCGTCCTCGGCACCGAGCCGCACCGATCCGCCCAGCAGTTCGGCACGCTCGCGAATGCCGCGGAGCCCGGTTCCGACGCCGGCGGAGATCGGGCCGATCAGCTCGTTGACGATATCGAGGTCGAGCCGGTCCGGCCCGGACCGGACCCGAACCTCGATCGGCGCCCGTCCGGCGTGACGCATGGCATTGGTGATGGCCTCCTGCAGGATTCGGTAGCCCTCCCGCGAGACCGGACCCGGAATCCGGTGCAGCGGACCGATTACGATTGCGTCGACCGTCGCACCGGCGGACCGGGCTGCTTCGAACAGCCGCTCGGCGTCCGCGAGGGTTGGTCTTTCATGGATCGGACGGTGGGGCTCGCGCAGCACGAGCAGGACCCGATCCAGATCCTCGAGTGCGGCCCG
The DNA here is from genome assembly GCF_042754085.1 of Nocardia sp. NPDC059236. Lineage (NCBI taxonomy): Bacteria > Bacillati > Actinomycetota > Actinomycetes > Mycobacteriales > Nocardiaceae > Nocardia > Nocardia sp. NPDC059236. The sequence continues at coordinate 413,268 of NZ_JBHZAF010000006.1, read as the reverse complement.
CCCGGTGTCCTCGATGGCGGTCAGGGCGCGTTCGGTGAACTCGGGGTCGCCGGTCGCCCGCGCGGCACCGGCCTGCAGGACCGCGGCGGTCAGGGCGTGGCCGATCGAATCGTGCAGTTCGCGCGCAATCCGATTGTGTTGCAGCAGTTGCTCGGTGCTCTCCTCCAAGGCTCGCAGCCGCTGCGTCGCGGACGGCGCCAGCAGCGTGCGTGCCGCGGCGGTGACCAGGTCGCCCAGGACGATGACGACGATGCCGAGCAGGGCGATGGTCAGCGGTATCAGCAGCCCGAACCACCAGTGCGGGTGCATGATTCGGACGATGGCGTCGTGGGCGGGCGGGCTCCCGGTCGCCGCGCGCACCAGGTCCCGGGTGAGCAGCACGACCGGCACACACGTTTCCAGCAGGATCGCGCTCAGCCCGAGCCGGACTTCCAGCCACAGCACGGTCCGCCATCGATCCGACCGGTCCACCGAACGGGCGGCCGTGATCGAACGTTGGGGCGCACCGTGTTCGCGGTGGATCAGGAACAGCTGTGCCTGCAGACCCTCCGCCAAGCGTGTCGCAGGGACCAGCCCGACCGGTACGGCGAGCGCCGCAGGCAGGTACCAGTGGGTGCGATCGATGTACAGCCACACCGCCACCACGGCGAGCGGCAGCGCCAGATGCAGCCCGCGCGAGTACGTCACCGGATCGGAAAGGCGTGACGCGACCGAACTGATCATGGCTTCATCGTGCCAGCCGCCTTCCGGGGCTCGGCTCCCCCGAATTGGGGAGACGATTCACCCGGCAGCGGGAGGACACGGCCGCGACGCGGAACCAGGCTGAGGTCCATGACCACCATCGACCTTCACGAGCTGACCAAGGACTACGGCCCGAAGCGGGTGCTGGACCGGGTCACCTGCGCGGTGCAGCCGGGCCGGGTCACCGGTTTCCTCGGTCCCAACGGCGCGGGCAAGTCCACCACGATGCGGCTCGTGCTCGGCCTGGATCGGCCGACCTCGGGCCGTGCGACGGTGGCCGGTCGCCCGTTCACCGCTGCGCACCGTCCGCAGGGTCTCATCGGCGCACTCCTCGACCCGTTCGCGATGCATTCGGGCCGCACCGCGTTCGCGCACCTGTCGGCACTCGCCGCCGCGGGCGGGATTCCCCGGCGGCGCGTGGACGACGTGCTGGGGGTGGTCGGTCTCGAGACCGTGGCCGGCAAACGGATCAAGACGTTCTCGCTGGGTATGCGTCAGCGGCTCGGGATCGCCGCCGCGCTGCTGGGCGACCCGCCGGTCCTGATGCTCGACGAGCCGTCCAACGGGCTCGACCCGGAGGGCATCATCTGGCTGCGCAGCACGCTGCGCGGCCTTGCCGACGAGGGCCGGACGGTGTTCGTCTCCAGCCATCTGATGACCGAAACCGCGTCCTTCGCAGACCATCTCGTGGTGCTGGGTCGTGGCAGGGTCCTCGCCGACTCCGGACTCGACGACTTCATCGATCGCCATGCCCGGCCGCGGGTCCGGATTCGCACCGACTCCCCCGAACCCTTGCGCACCGTGCTGACCGATGCCGGCTTCGATCCGGTCGCGGATGATTCGGGGCGCTGGTATGTCAACGGGGCGCGGGTCGGCACGGTCGGTCCACTGCTCGTCCGGGCCGGGGTTGCGGTCCTCGAACTTGCCGACGAGTCGGGAACTTTGGAGCAGGCGTACCTCGCTCTGACAGCGGACGCCGCCGAGTTCGCCTCTGCCAGCTCGGCCCTCGCGACACCGGAAAAGGTGATGTGACAATGTCTTTCACAGCCGTCCTGCGCTCCGAATGGATCAAGGCCCGATCGCTGCCGGTGCTCAGCGGCCTGGTCGCGCTGATGTTCGCAGCCACCGTGGGGTTTTCGCTGACCGGGACCGCCAGTCTCGGCAGGCACGACGCGGGCAAGCCGGGTTTCGATGCGCTGCTGATCTCGTTCTACGGCATCAATTTCGGTCAACTCGCCGCCATCTGCGTCGGAGCCGTCTGCGCGGCAGCACAGTTCAGGAACAACGGAGCGCGCATCTGGTTCGCGGCGGTACCGCGCCGGGGCCTGGTCTATTCGGCGAACCTTCTGGTGATCGGCGTGAGCACACTACTGGCGGGTCTGCCGACCGCGGCGCTGTGTTTCCTCGTCGGGCAACCACTGCTGGGGGCACACCGGGTGCGGGTCGATGATCCGGCGGCGTGGCGCGCAATCATCGGCTGCGCACTCTATCTCGCACTGATCGCCCTGTTCGCCGCCGGCCTGGCGACAATGTTCCGAAACGCCATGGCCGCCATGGGAATTCTCGTACCCGTGGTCCTGCTGCTGTCGTTCACCCTCGGCGACGTCACCCACGACGGCGGCCTCGTCCAATTTCTCCCCGACCGGGCGGGCAGGCAGGCACTCGTCCATACCCCCTCGGGAACCCTCGGCCCCTGGACCGGCCTCGCCGTCACCGGCATCTGGGCGGCCGCCGCGATGTGGGCCGGATGGGAAACCCTGCGCCGCAGAGATTTCTGACTCCGGCAGCGCAACGCCTCGAAAAAGCACGAAACCCGCGCCGATCGGCGCGGGTTTGTGTTGTGTCGGCTCCTAGATGGCGCGGACGTTCTGCGCCTGCGGACCCTTCTGGCCCTGGCCGATCTCGAACTCGACCCGCTGGCCCTCGTCGAGGGACTTGAAACCGGAGCCGGCAATCTCGGAGTAGTGGACGAAAACGTCGGGACCGCCGCCGTCCTGCGCAATGAACCCGAAGCCCTTTTCGCCGTTAAACCACTTCACACTGCCTTGCGACATTCTTTTTAAATCTCCCTGTTGCGAGCCGAGTGATCACATCAACAACCCGTGCTCGCTACCAGCATGTCACACTCCCGCAAGCCGGTCAGCAACGCCCCGATCAGCGGCGTCCCGCGCGCCGACGGCGACGGGCTCCGCACCCGCCACAGAAGCAACATGACAGCGCACCCGACCTGCGGTCTGCTCCGAATTAACAGCCCCACATATATGAAATGCCATAGTTCCAAAGTGATCGACGGAACCATGACCACCAGAATTGGCCGTCGCCACACCGGCACCGGCCCGAGCGTGCGAGTCCTATGACGGCCGACACACCGCTTCGGTGTCACGGTCGAGACTCGGGTGGTGTCTCCGAGCATGTCCGATCGATGCGGGTAGCGAAGGAGCGTTGTGATGAAGGCCCTGATCGTGTGCGTTTCGGTGTCACATGGCAATACGCGGCGGGTGGCGGAGGCCATGGGCGAGGTACTGGAGGCCACGATCCTGGAGCCCGAGCAGGTCGAGGTGAGCTCACTCGGGGAGTACGACCTGGTGGGGTTCGGGTCGGGGATCTTCAACCAGATGTTCCACCCCCGGCTGCGCGGGTTCGTACGGTCGCTGCCGAAAGCGGAGCGCGGCAGGGCATTCGTGTTCGCCACCAGTGGGTTTCCGCCGCAGCTGTGGCCGATGGCACGGCTGGTCCGGCGCGCTGGGTTCGACGTGGTCGACACCTTCTCGGTTCGCGCGTTCGACACCTGGGCACCGCTGCGAGTGGTCGGCGGCGTCAACAAGGGGCGGCCGGATGCCGGTGATCTCGAGGCGGCGCGGGTCTTCGCCGCCGGACTGTGAGCACGACGACGCTGAACAAGCGCGCCCGAATGTGTATTGGATCCGGAAAGACGTGATGGTGTTCTTGTAGGTGATGTCCACCCGCAGCTTCGCGCCGCCGAACTCGTCCGGCGTGACGGTGGCCTTGTCGACGGTGATCTGAAATCAGGTTCGTGACCGGCCGCGTTAACCGACACACCAGCGAGTCCGCACCACGCCGAATCGTTATGCACTGAATTGCATAGTACGTCTCGTCTCAGTTACCCTGGCGGCATGGCCCTCGAACACGCGCTACTGGTATCGCTGACCGAACGTGCCAGCTCGGGATACGACCTGGCGCGCCGTTTCGACAAATCCATCGGATTCTTCTGGAACGCTACCCACCAGCAGATCTATCGCGTGCTCAAGCGCATGGACGAGCAGGGCTGGGTCATCGCGGAGACCGTGGCCCAGGAGGGCCGCCCGGACAAGAAGGTCTACACCGTCTCCGACGCCGGCCGGGCCGAACTGATCCGCTGGATCGCCGAACCCGCCGACCTGGAACCCATGCGCAATGAACTCGGCGTGAAGCTGCGAGCCGCCTCCCTCGGCGATGTCGGCGCGCTCACCGCCGAGGTGCAGCGCCACCGTGACCAGCACGCGCACCGGCTCGACCTGTACCGCACCTTCGAGAAGAAGGACTACCCCGCGCCGGATCAGCTCACCGGCCCCAAGCTGCACCAGTACCTCGTCCTGCGCGGCGGCATCCGCGTCGAGGAGGGAATCGTCGACTGGTGCGAGGAAGTACTCGACGCCCTGAAGCGCGACTCAGCCCGGTCGCAGGCGTCCGAACCGAAAGGCTCTCAGCGATGAGCGCGTACCCGCACCTGTTCGAGCCCCTGGACCTGGGATTCACCACGCTACGCAATCGCGTGGTCATGGGTTCCATGCACACCGGCCTCGAGGATCGGGCCTGGCACACCAACCGGCTGGCCGCCTACTTCGCCGAGCGGGCCAAAGGCGGTGTCGGACTGATCATCACGGGCGGCTACGCCCCCAACCGCACCGGCTGGCTGCTGCCGTTCGGCGCCAAGCTGACCAACAGGACCGAGGCCTACCGGCACCGCGCCATCACCAAGGCGGTGCACGCCGAGGGCGGCAAGATCGCGCTGCAGATCCTGCACGCGGGCCGCTACTCCTACATGCCGACCAGCGTGTCCGCCTCCGCCATCAAGGCCCCCATCAACCCGTTCAAGCCCCGCGCACTCTCGTCCAAAGGCGTCGAGGAGACCATCGACGATTACGCGCGCTGCGCCTACCTGGCCAAGTTCGCCGGGTACGACGGCGTCGAAATCATGGGTGGTGAAGGCTATTTCATCAACCAGTTCCTGGCCGAGCGCACCAACAAGCGCAAGGACAAGTGGGGCGGCTCGCCGGAGAACCGCCGCCGCATCGCGGGCGAGATCGTGCGCCGGGTGCGCAAGGCGGTCGGACCGGACTTCATCATTGTCTTCCGCCTGTCCATGGCCGACTTCGTGGAGAAGGGCCAGACCTGGGACGAAATCGCCGCCGTCGCACGGGATGTGGAGGCCGCCGGCGCCACCATCATCAATACCGACATCGGCTGGCACGAGGCCCGGGTGCCCACCATCGTCACCTCGGTGCCGCGTGCGGCGTTCGTGGAGTGGACCGCGAAGGTCAAGGACCTGGTGAGCATTCCGGTGTGCGCGTCCAACCGCATCAATATGCCGGAGACCGCCGAGGAGATCCTCACCCGCGGCGATTCCGACCTGGTGTCGCTGGCCCGCCCGCTGCTCGCCGACCCGGACTGGGCGCGCAAGGCCCAGGACGCGCGGGGGGACGAGATCAATACCTGCATCGCCTGCAACCAGGCCTGCCTGGACCACGCCTTCCAGGCCAAAACCGTGTCCTGCCTGCTGAATCCGCGCGCCGGGCACGAGACGGAGCTGAAGCTGCTGCCCACCCGCCGGACCCGGAAGTTCGCCGTCGTGGGCGCGGGCCCGGCCGGACTCTCGGCCGCGGTCAGCCTGGCCCAGCGCGGGCACCACGTGGACCTGTTCGAGTCCGACGACAAGATCGGCGGGCAGTTCGACATCGCCCGCCGGATCCCGGGCAAGGAAGAGTTCAACGAGACCCTGCGCTACTACACCAGGCAGCTCGAAATCACCAGTGTGCGTGTGCATCTCGAGACCCGGGCCACCGCCGAGCAGCTCATCGCGGGCGGCTACGACGAGGTCATCCTGGCCACCGGCGTGAAGCCGCGCATCCCCAATATCCCCGGCATCGACCACCCGAAGGTGCTCACCTACGCCGAGCTGGTGCGCGACGGCAAGCCGGTGGGCAAGAAGGTGGCGGTCATCGGCGCCGGCGGCATCGGCTTCGACGTGAGCGAATTTCTCAGCGTCGAAGGACATCCCAGCCTCAAGCTCGACGAGTGGAAGGAAGAGTGGGGCGTCTCCGACGATCCCACCGTCCCCGGCTTCGTCACCACCCCCAGGCCCTCCCCCGCCGCCCGGGAAGTCGTGCTGCTGCAGCGCAAGTCGTCCTCCTTCGGCAAGGGACTGGGCAAGACCACCGGCTGGGTGCACCGGGCCGCGGTCAAGGCCAAGGGCGTCGAGCAGATCGGCGGCGTCAACTACGAGCGCATCGACGACCGCGGCCTGCACATCAGCTTCGGCGAGAAGCGCCAGCGCCCGCAGATCATCGAGTGCGACAACGTGATCCTGTGCGCAGGCCAGGAATCCGTGCGCGACCTGCACGAGCCGCTGCAGAACGCGGGCGTGAAGGTGCACCTCATCGGCGGCGCCGACCTGGCCGCCGAACTCGACGCCAAACGTGCCATCAACCAGGGCACCCGGCTGGCGGCGGCCCTGTAATGCCGAACCTCACCCGCCTGGGACTGCCCGGAGACGAGCAGTCCTGGGCGGCACTGGGTTTCATCGTCAGCGGCGGCCGAGTGCAGATCGGCCGCGTCGCCTGCACCCTGGGCGAGCCCGCCTGGGGCTTCGACGAAACCCATGCCGCCCCCGAATCACTCGGCATCCCGTACCTGGAATCGACTACACCCGAAGCTGATTCCATGCCGGTGCATCCGAACGGCGTGACCACCGTCGATCACGTCGTCTACTGGGTGCCCGATCTGGACGACGCCGTCGCCGATCTGACCTCCGTCCTGGGTGTCCCGCCGCGCCGGCGCTTCTTCCCGCGCGGCCCGGAAGGACCCGAAATGGCCTTCTACCGGGTCGGCGAACCGTTCATCGAGGCCGTGTCCTCCGGCCGCGCGCCCGCCCTGACCGGCGTCGCCTTCCTGTCCCCCGACCTGGACGCCACCGTCGCCGCCGTCCGCGCCGCGGGCGGCCCCATCGGCGACCCCAAACCCGCCGTCCAGGGCGGCCGCATAGCCAGCGTGTGGCACGGTCACCTGAACTGGGGCATCGCCTTCATGGAGCCCAAGCCCCGCAATTGACCGGTCACGACATTTTCGGCCGGAATCCCGAAATGACCTATACACCAACCGATTCAGATGGTCGGGAATGTCGTACCACCCTGCCATGATCGCGGAGCACTTGCTTCAACGATCCTGGGGGAGAAATTCTCTATGCATCTGTCTCGTAAGGCCGCCGCCGGTGCGGTGGCCTCCGCCGCCGCGCTGATGAGCACCGGTATGGGAACGGCGCACGCCGACTACGACTACTACGGCTCCTTCGCCGTCGCCGACCGGGGCGACCAGTGGTCCATCGGCTACGCCTACAACGCGCCCGACCAGGGCCGCGCCGACGCCGACGCCATGGACGAGTGCGGCTACTCCAACTGTGTGGTGGCGCTGCGCTGGAACAACGGCTGCGCCGCCCTCGTGGACCGCGACGGCCGCCTGTACACCGGCCTGGGCAACAACCTGGCCGCCGCCGAGCGCAATGCTCTCGCGGCCAGCGGCCCGGACCCGAACCCCCTGATGGTGAGCCTGGGCAGCGCGGATCCCTCCCAGGCCAGCGTCCTCATCTCGAAGTGCACGGCCTGATCTCGAAGTGCACCGCCTGATCCGGGCAGGCACTTCCTGATCCGCCCGCCGGACACGCGCTGAACGGCGTGAACGCGGGCGTGCGGGTGGGGTGGTTCCCCTTTCGTCCACTCCACCCGCACGCCGCGCGCCCCATCCGCGCGAACATCGGTAGGCTCGGGTCCCGTGAGCCTGCCTGTACCCACCGCCGACAATCGTGCCGTCGTCACCGGAGCCTCCTCCGGGATCGGCACCGCCCTCGCCGAAGAGCTTGCCTCGCGGGGCTACTCGCTGATCCTCGTCGCCCGCCGCGGCGACCTGCTGGCCGAGCTGGCACAGCGGCTGACCGAGCGGTACGGCATCACCGCCGAGGTGCGCGCGGTGGACCTGTCCGACCGCGATCAGCGCGCGCCGCTGGCCAAGGAGCTGGCCGCGCGGGACATCGCCATCCTCTGCAACAACGCCGGTGTCTCCACTTTCGGCCCGCTGGCCAAGCTGGACCTGGACTACGAGCGCGACATCATGGAACTGAATGCCGTTGCCGTGCACGATCTCACGCTGGCCGTGCTGCCGGGCATGCTGGAGCGCCGAGCGGGCGGCATCCTCGTCACCGGGTCGGCGGCGGGCAATATGCCGATTCCGAACAACACCACCTACTCCGCGAGCAAGGCGTTCGTGAACACCTTCTCCGAGTCGCTACGCGGTGAGCTCAAGGGCACCGGCATCAATGTCACCCTGCTGGCTCCCGGCCCGGTCCGTACCGACAACCCGGACCAGGAGGAGATGGGCAACAAGATCCCGGAGTTCATCTGGGTCACCGCCGCCCACACCGCCAAGATCACCATCGACGCGCTCGCCCGCAACAAGATGCGCGTGGTCCCGGGCCTGATCAGCAAGGGTATGAGCCTGGCCGGGCAGTTCGGCCCGCGCTCGATCACCTCGGTGGTGGCCGGCGCCGCCTACAAGAAGCTCGGCAGCTGATCAGCAAACCGTCAAGATCGGCGGGACGCTCGTAAAGGGGACGTTGCCGGACATTTCCGGACCCCGTTATCGGGCGTAGTCCTGGTGTCGGCCCCGCATGAGAGAAAGCGGGGGGCTCTCACCAGGAGACGTCTTGACGCTGCTCGAGATCTTCCCGTCGCTGCGTGACGGGGGCATGGTTCCCCGGCTCGATCCGGCGGTCTGGCCACGCGAAACCCACTACGACGCCGACGGGCGCATCACCGTCGGCGGCGTGGCGCTGGCCGACATCGCCGATCAGTACGGCACGCCGACGTATGTGCTCGACGAGGGCGAGGTGCGCACCCGCTGTCAGGCCTACCGCACTCGGTTCCCCGACGCCGAGATCATCTATGCGGGCAAGGCGCTGCTCACCCGCGCGGTAGCCGAATGGATCACCGACGAGGGACTGTCGCTGGACGTGTGCTCGGCCGGGGAACTGGCGGTGGCACTGTCAAGCTGGGCCGACCCGGAGCGGATCGTGCTGCACGGCAACGGGAAACCCTTCGCCGAGCTGGAGACGGCTGTGAACTGCCGGGTCGGGCGCATCGTGATCGACTCGCTCACCGAGATCACGCTGCTCTCGGCGCTGGCCGAGCGGCCGCAGCGGGTGCTGCTGCGCGTCACCCCCGATATCGACATCGACGGACATCCGGCGGTCCGCACCGGCGTCACCGATCAGAAGTTCGGTTTCCCGATCGGCGGGCGGGCGGTGATGGAGGCGGTGGATCGCATTGTGCGGCAACCGAATCTGACCCTGGCCGGGCTGCACTGCCATATCGGGTCGCAGATCTACAACACCTTCCCCTATGGCGAGGCGGTGCGGCGCATGATCGCCGAAATGGCCCGCATCCGCGACGAATTCGGCGTCACCCTGACCGACCTGGACCTCGGCGGCGGGCACGCGGTGGCCTACCGCAGCGGCGACGCCGAGATGAACCTGGCCGAACTGGCGGACATCATCGAGGATTCGCTGGACGCGGCCTGCGCCCGGCACGGCTTCCCGCGGCCCCGCATCGCCCTCGAGCCCGGCCGCGCCATCGTGGCACGGGCGGGCGTCACGCTGTACCGCGTGCTGTCGGTCAAACACGTCGAGCACGGCCACACCTACGTGACCGTGGACGGCGGTATGAGCGACAACCCGCGGGTCGCCCTCTACGGCGCGCGCTACGACGCCGTGGTCGCCAACCGGCATCCCACCGGCCCGCACATGACCGCCACCATCGCCGGACGCTACTGCGAGGCGGGCGACATCCTGGCCCGCGACGTCCGGCTGCCGGCCGACCTGCGGCCCGGCGAGGTGCTGGCCATGCCGTGCACCGGGGCGTACCACCACAGCCTGGCCTCGTCCTACAACGGCGTCGGCCGCCCGCCGATCGTCGCGGTCCGCGACGGCGGGTGCCGGGAGCTGGTCCGCCGCGAAACCATCGACGATCTGCTCAGCCGCGATATCGGGCGCTGAGCCGAGCTACCGTTTCCGGGTGCCGAAGATGCTGCGGCTGATCTCGCGCCCGGCGACGGTGGCCGCCGACCGCAGGAAGTTCTTGAAGGCGGGATTCTTGACGATCTTCTCGGCCATCGAATCCTCCTGCGGGGCGGGCCTGGCCGAGCGCGAGCTCTTGGCCGCCGCCTCGTCGGCCTGCCGCTGCGCGGTCGCCTGAATCTTCGCGGTCAGGATCTCGTAGGCCGATTCGGCGTCGATGGTGGTCCCGTACTTGCCGTACAGCGTGGACTGCTGTGCGCGGGAACGGATTCCGTCGTCTCCGATGGTGTCCATGAGCGAGCGCGGCGGCTGCATGCGTGCCCAGGCGACCGGTGTGGGCGCGCCCTTCTCCGACAGCACCGTCACCACGGCCTCACCGATACCCAGTGAGGTGAGCGCCTTTTCGAGATCATAGGTAGCGGTCTTGGGATAGGTGCGCACCGTCTTCGACAGTGCCGCTTGATCTTCCGGCGTGAACGCGCGCAGCGCGTGCTGGATGCGCGCACCCAGCTGGGAGAGCACCGGATTCGGGATGTCGGTGGGCAGCTGGGTGCAGAAGAAGACGCCGACGCCCTTGGAGCGAATCAGCTTCACCGTCTGCTCCACCTGGTTCAGGAACGCCTTGGAGGCGTCGTTGAACAGCAGGTGCGCCTCGTCGAAGATGAACACCAGCTTGGGCTTGTCCATATCGCCGACCTCGGGCAGCGTCTGGAACAGGTTGGCCAGCACCCACATCAGGAAGGTCGAGAACATCTGCGGCCGGGCGGCCTGCGCACCCAGCTCGAACAGGGTGATGACGCCCTGTCCGCCCGCGGTGCGCATGAGATCGGCGGGCTCCAGCTCGGGCTCGCCGAAGAAGGTGTCGCCGCCGTCGGCCTCCAGATTCACCAGTGCGCGCAGGATCACACCCGCGGTCTGCGCGGAGACGCCGCCGATGCCCTTGAGATCTTCCTTACCCTCCGGGCTGGTGAGGTATTGGATGACCGCGCGCAGATCCTTCAGATCCAGCAGCGCCAAGCCGTTCTGGTCGGACCAGTGGAAGATCAGGCCGAGGGTGGATTCCTGGGTTTCGTTGAGCCCCAGCGCCTTACTGAGCAGGATCGGGCCGAACGAGGTGATGGTGGCGCGAATCGGCACGCCGATCCCCCCGGTGCCGAGGGAGACGAACTCGCACGGGAAGCCCTGCGGCTTCCAGTCCGGATCGCCGGTCTCCCGGGCGCGGGCCAGCAGCTTGTCGTTCGCCTGCCCGTGCTGCGCCAGACCCGACAGGTCGCCCTTGATATCGGCCAGCACCACCGGCACGCCCGCCGCCGAGAGCTGCTCGGCGATGCCCTGCACGGTCTTGGTCTTACCGGTACCGGTGGCACCCGCGACCAGGCCGTGGCGGTTCATGGTCTTCATCGGAATCCGCACCCGCGCATCGGGATGCACGGTGTCGCCGACGATCACGGTGCCCAGCTCCAGCGCCAGACCCTCCATGGCGTATCCCGCCGCGATCTCCTGTGCGGCGGCCTCGTCCTCGGCGGCCTGATCAGATTCAGCGGCAGCGGTTTTCGCCTTGCCGTTGCCCCCCGGAGCCGTCTCAGCGGCCTTGGCCGCCGCCTCCTGATCGGCGGCTTCCCTTTCCGCGGCCTCGGCGGCGGCCGCCGCCTCCGCCGCGATCCGCGCAGCCGCCTCCGCCGCCTTCCGTGCCGCCGCTGCCTTCTCCTGCGGGGTGGTCATCGCGCATCCTCCGTCTGCTCTGCCAACTGCGACTGCCCAGTGAACTACTGCCCTCGGAACTGCCCAACCAACATGCCGACCGCTCGTTATGCGGGACTGGTGTGAACGATACTGCTCGGTCGGGCGGCCGAGCGGGCTCGACGCGGCCGGGCCTCCGGGTCGCGGAACGCCGAAGCGTTAGTGTTTGGCGGGTGGACAAGTACGTGGTGTGGATGGACTGCGAGATGACCGGCCTACAGCTCGACAGCGACAAGCTGATCGAGGTGGCCGCACTCGTGACCGACAGTGACCTCAATATCCTCGGCGACGGCGTGGACATCGTGATCCACGCCGACGACGACGCGCTGGCCGCCATGCCGCCGGTGGTGGCCGAGATGCACGCTCGCTCCGGACTCACCGAGGAGGTCCGCCGCTCCACCGTCTCCGTCGCCGAGGCCGAGCAGCAGATCCTCGACTACATCAAGCAGTACGTCCCCACCGCGCGCACGGTCCCGCTGGCCGGCAACTCCATCGCCACCGACCGCGGCTTCATCGCCCGCGACATGCCGGCCCTCGACACCCACCTGCACTACCGCATGATCGACGTCAGCTCCATCAAGGAACTGGCCCGCCGCTGGTACCCGCGCATCTACTTCGGCCAGCCCGAGAAGGGCCTCGCCCACCGCGCCCTCGCCGACATCAAGGAATCCATCCGCGAGCTCGAGTACTACCGCCGCACCGCCTTCGTCCCCGCCCCCGGCCCCTCCACCGCCGAGATCGCCGCCGTCGCCGCCGAACTCTCCACCCCCGGAGCAACCGCTCCCGAGGCTGGCTAAACCCCATCTGAACAGCCGATTAGGTACTCGTCGTGGCGACACGTTAATATCTACCGCGCCGGAAGTTACGGCAATGGTGGCTGTAGTTCAGCTGGTAGAGCACCAGGTTGTGATCCTGGGTGTCGCGGGTTCGAGTCCCGTCAGCCACCCCGACGCGAGGCCCCGATCCCCACCGGATCGGGGCCTCGCCGCATTCCACCCGAATTCCGCTGCACCCCAATTCGATCCGCCCCGTCGGCGCCCGACGAGGGTTGAGCGCCGACCCATGTGGGGACGCGCCGCGGATTCGAATCCGTCTCACATGAATCGGATGATCGACAGCGTGCCCGCGATGATGCAGTAGGCCGCGAACGGGAGGAGGGTGCGTGTGCGGAAGTAGCGCTCCAGGTAACGCACCGCCAGCCACGAGCAGGTTCCGGAGACGAAGGCGCCGAGGAGTACCGGGCCGCGGATGGCGGCGATCCTCGGCTCGGCGAGCTCCGGCAGCTCGACCAGGCCGGCGCCCAGAATCGTCGGAGTGGCGAGCAGGAAGGCGAATTTGGCGGCGTGCTCGTTTTCCAGACCGCGCCACAGGCCACCGACCATGGTGAGTCCCGCGCGGCTGAAGCCGGTCAGCAGTGCGCCGGCTTGGGCGAATCCGACACCGATGGCGTCCAGGGGGCTCAGGGCGGCCAGCGGGCGGTCGGTCTGACGGGGGTGCTTCGGTCCGGCGGGGTGAACGGACCGGTGGGCCTCACGGCGGCCGAACCGGCGACCGTATTCCGCCAATGTCGGTTCGTTGCGCCTGCGCAATCCCTCGCCGATGACGAGCACGACACCGTTCAAGGTGAGGAAGACGCTGGTGTCGACGGGCGTGGTGAACAGCGCGTGCAGCGGACGATCCAGGAAGGGGCCCAGGACCGCGACGGGAAGAGTGGCGAGAACGATCAGCCAGGCGAGTCGCTGCGGAACGGTTTCCGCACGCCGGGTTCGCAACGTGGCCAGGAAACCGGCGATGATGGCCAGCCAGTCACGCCAGTAGTAGCCGAGCAACGCGATCGCCGTGGCCACGTGCAACGCCACCACGAAGGCCAGATAGGTCGCGCCCCGGCCGGATCTTCCTACTGTCACCTGCTTCCAGCTACCACCGACCCAATCCGCGACCAGGACCGAGTGCCCCAGGCTCGAGATCGGGAACAGTTCGGTGACACCTTGTACGGCGCCGATGACAGCGGCTTGCAAGTAGGTGATCATCGGCTCGAGTTTCGCACGGGTGTTTCGCCGCAACCCTGAGACCCCGATCGATGGGCAAATTGTCCGAATTCACTACTCCGCCAATCACTTACGAGGCTCGAGCACCGGACGCCGCACGCATCATTCGGCCTGTTCACACGGCTACCACGAGGCGAAAAGCAGTATGAGGACAGCAGATTCGCTGCCCGAAACCCGAATCTGGCGTCGACTGAGTGAATTTCGGGTCATCCCACCCTGTGAGCCGGAGTAGCCACCCGGCGGGTCCGACAGTCCACCAACCACTTGCTTGCCGAGAAAGTGAAAAGACGATATTTTGCTTTATCTGTCAGACGCTGTGACCTGCGTCATGGTCGACACCCTATGCGGGCTGGCCGTGGCCCGATGAGGATTTGCATTGACCAGTTCCTGGACTACAGGCCGGGCCGTGCTCCGGCTCCGGCTGGGCGCCGCCGTCGGCGTGCTCGCCGCGGCCGTGTCGGTGAGCACGGCCGACGCCGAACCGGCACCGGCACCGGGCCGCGCGCTCGTCGTGCTCGGTGACTCGTACACCGCGAACCCACCGTGCGATGCGGTGCTGGTGAAGTGCGCCGACGAGAACAGCACCGGTCTGCAGGCCTGTTTACACGGCCCCACCTCGTGGCCCGTTCAACTGAGTGGGCTGATGGGCATCGCCGCCGAGGACTTCGAGAACAACTCGTGCTCCAGCGCGACCATCGATACCGGTCCGGTGACATCGACCGGGGAGAAGGTTCCCGGCCGGGACGGATACACCCTGACGCAGGAGGCGCTCGAAGCCGCTCGGGACGGGTCGTTCGGGCCGCGGACCCAGGTGGTGGCGATCCAGCTGGGTTTCAACGACGCGTGGCCGAAGGATGACGCGATCACCGCCGACGCGACCAGGGTGTTCACCTGTGTGTTCAACGTCGTCGAGGGCTGCGACGAGAACGCGGTGGCCGAGGGCCGGTGGCCGGCGCTCGATGCGATCACCGGAGCGGCCTACGCCGACCGCATTCGCAAAGTCGTCGACTACGTGAAGTACTACGCGCCGAACGCGAGGATCGAACTGGTCGGCTATCCCGAGGTGGCGCCGGAGGACGCCTCGGAGTGGTGCTTCGACTTCCTCGGTCTCGTCCGCTGGGTGCAGCCGCGGGCACGCGCCATGGTCGAGTTCTGGAACCGGCTCCAGGATGCGCAACGCGACGCGGCCGGGATGCTCCAGATCGACTTCGTCGACGTCAAGCAGGCGACCGCGGGTCACGGATTGTGTGCTGCCGATCCGTGGTTCAACGGCTTCCTCGATCCGCAGATCAACCTGGCCGGCTTGCCGTTCCATCCCTCCCCCCGCGGGGACGCCGTCGTGGCCGCCACCGTCTACAGCCACATCGCGCACTGACACGGCCTCACCCTGCCAGCCGGTCGAGTACCGCCGTGGCGCATCCATCGGAGAAGCAATGACGCTCACGTACACCCCAGAATCCGAATCGACCTCGGCACCACCCGAATTCGCGTGGCGGGGCGTCCTGCTGGTCTCGGGGTTGATCACGCTCGTCTGGTCCGTCTCCGCGGCACGGTTCCAGCTCGCCGGTGACGAGCTGTACTACCTCGCGTGTGGCCGGCGACTGGCGGTCGATTACGTCGACAACGGACCGGTGATACCGCTGATCGCGCGGGCAGCCGACGTGATCGCCCCCGGATCTGTTCTCGCGCTGCGGATCCCGGGGTTGCTGCTGCTGATCGCGGTGTCCGTCCTCGCGGCGGCGGTGGCCCGAGAATGCGGTGCGCGGCCGCGCTACCAGATGCTCGCCGCGGCGGGGTACGCCGTCTCACCGTTCGTCGTCGCCTACACCGTGCTGGACAGCGTCGCATTCGACGTGGCGTTCCAGGCGTTGATCATCTGGCTGCTGGTTCGCTGGGTGCGCACCCGCCAGGACCGCTTGCTCATCGCCGCGGGTGTGGCGGCGGCGATCGACGTGCAGGACAAATGGCTGGTGCTGATGCTGGGGGCCTGTGTCGCCCTCGGCGTTCTCGCCGTCGGACCCCGCGAGGTCTTGCGCCGCCGCGCACTGTGGGCAGGGCTGTCGATCTTCGCGGCCGCCATGACGCCCGCCCTGCTGTGGCAGGCCTCCCACCATTGGCCACAGCTGGCGACCAACAGCGCCATCGCCCAGGAAACGGCGGGGAGCGACGGCGGACAGCTGGGGACGGTCGTGGCGATCATGGTGGTCACCGGATTCCTCGGCGGCGGGCTGGGCGTGCTGGGCCTGTACGGCCTGGCTCGGGAGCCGAAGCTGCGGCCGTATCGGTTCGTGCTGATCGCCGCCTTGCTGATGGTGGTTCTGGTCGTTGTCGGGCACGGCCGGTCCTATTACGTCGCCGGGATCGTTCCCGCGATCTTCGGCGCGGGCGCGTCGATCCTGTCCGGCTTCCTGGACGTCGCGGGTACCCGCGCCGTGCTGCTGCGGCGGTTGTTCACCGGCCTCACCGTCCTCTCCGCGGTGCTGACCGCCTGCTCGGCGCTGCTCCCCTACCCCAAGAGCTGGATCGACGTGCCGGACACCGGCTACTGGGGCTTTCTGCAGCACTACGGCAACGACAACTGGGAGGACCTGGCCGACGCGGTGCACAAGGTGGCGATCGGTCTGCCGGCCGAGGAACAGGCCGGTGCCGTCGTTGTCACCGAGGCCTACAACGAGGCCGGGGCGCTCGACCATTACGGTCGGTCGGAATGGATTCCGCCGGTCTACAGTCCCAATCGTGGCTTCGCCGAATGGGGCCCGCCGCCGGACTCGGCCACGACCGTCATGTACGTCGGCTACAACGACGGACCGGAGCTGCGGGCCTTCCTGGCCAATTTCGCCCACACCACACCGGCTTTGCAGATGGACAACCCGCTCGGCATCGCCGGACAGAATCACCACGTGACCGTGTGGATCTGCCGCGAGCCCCTGGTTCCCATGTCCGTCGCCTGGCCGAAGTTGACCTATATGGTTGTCCCACCGGCCTCTTGAGCGAGAGTGCCGACGTCATCGAGGATTTGCATTGATCAGTTTCAGGACCAGCAGCGGGGCCGTGCTTCCACTCAGGCTGGCCGCCGCCGTCGCCGTTCTCGCCGCGGCCGGCTCGATAGGCACCGCCGCCGCCGACGAACCGGCTCCGGTCGAGGGCAAAACGCTTGTGGTCATGGGTGATTCGTTCGCCGCGAACCCGCCGTGCGATGGGGTCCTGGTGAAATGCGACGGCAACAACGACGTCGCGGCACACGAATGCCTGCACCGCGACACGTCCTGGCCCGTCCAGCTGAGCACGCTCATGGGCGTCGCCGGAACCTCGGACTTCGAGAACGCCACGTGCACCAACGCGTCGATCGACAGCGGCCCCGTGACCTCGAGCGGGCAGCAGGTTCCGGGCCGCGACGGCTACACCCTGGCGCAGCTGGCGATCAAGGCCGCCAAGAACGGGGCGTTCGGGCCCCGCACCCAGGTGGTGGCGATCCAGCTGGGAGCCAACGACGAGTGGCCGCATGATTCGGCGACCACCGCCGATGCCCCCGCCCAATTGACCTGCGCGTTCAACATCTCTCAGGGTTGCGACGCCGATGCGGTGTCCCAGGGCCGATGGCCCGACCTCGACACGGTCAACGGACCGGCCTACGCCGACCGCATCCGCAAAGTGGTCGACTATGTGAAGTACTACGCCCCCAACGCCAAGATCGAACTGATCGGCTATCCCGAACTGGCCCCGGCGAACTCGACCGCCTGGTGTCTCGACGTCCTGGGCGTCTTCCGCTACGTCCAGCCCCGAGCCACTGCCATCAACGAATTCTGGAACCGCCTGGACGACGCCGAACGCGATGCCGCCCAAGCCCTTTCCATCGACTTCGTCGACGCCCGGACCCCCACCGCCGGCCACGGCCTCTGCTCCCCCGACCCCTGGCTCCTCTCCGTCCTGGACCCCAAGGTGAATCTCGTCGGCCTCCCCTTCCACCCCACGCCCCGCGGCGACGCCGCTTTAGCCGCCGAGGTCCACAGCCGCATCACACAGACCCGTTGATCCGAAGTAGCCGCTATCCCGCGTAGGCGGTTTTGCCGCCGTCGATCACCATCTGGGCAGCGGTCATGTACGGGAAGTCGTCGGAGGCCAGGGCCAGGGCGAAGGCGGCTATCTCGTCGGGGGTGGCCATGCGGCGCAGGCCGGGGACGTGCTGTTTGCCGTAGACCTCGGTCATGGTCTTCCATACCTCGTCGGGGAGGTTCATCGCGCCTGCCGCGCGCCGGACCAGTTCGGTGTCGGTGGTGCCGGGGATGAGGGTGTTGATGCGAATGTTCTTGTCCGCGTAGTCGTAGGCGGCCGCTTGGACCATGCCGACCAGCCCGCGTTTGGCGGCGGTGTAGGCGGCCCGGCCCTCGGTGGTGGCGATGGCGTTGGACGAGGAGGTGACGACCACGACCCCGCCGCCGCGGGCGATCAGGTGCGGGATCTCGTATTTCAAGGCCAGGAAGTTGCCGCGCAGGTCGGTGTTGACGACGTCGTCCCATTCGGCGGAGCTGTACTCGTGCAAGGCTTTCTGCAGCGTGATGCCCGCATTGTTGAAGCAGACGTCGAGCCCGCCGTACTTGTCGGCGACCGCGTCCACGAACTGGCGCACATCGGATTCCACCCGGACATCGGCCCGGATGTAGGTGGCTTCCCCGCCCGCGGCCCGGATCTGCTGTTCGACCTGGCGGCCGAGTTGTTCTCTGCGGCCGCAGAATCCGACGTGCCCGCCCTCGGCGGCGAACATCAGGGCGGCCGAGCGGCCGATCCCGGAGGTGGCGCCGGTGATCAGCACTACCTTCCGGTCGAAACGCCGTGCGCCGGAAGGCTTTACCACGGGGGTCGGCGCTCCGCCCTGGACGAGGGCGATGCCGCCGGCCGCGCCCGCCGCCGCGGTGAGGGTCGCGGCGACTCCGGTGGTGGTGAGGAGCCGTCGCCTGCTGACCCCCGAGGCGGGGCCGGGTTCGGCGGCGGATTCGGGCTCAGTGCTGGCATCCATAATGGATAGCGTAACTATCGGATAGTTCTACTGTCTACTCTCCGGATGGAGTTGCCGCACAGCCGGAACCGACCTCGAACATGGCCACACCGTGCGCCGGAATATCGGCGGCGCTCAGTGCACCGGTGGTCGTGGTGTCGGTGTGCGTCCACAGATTGCGCACCGAGTAACACTCGGCCTGCCGCAATCCGGTTGCGGCCAGCCCGGTTTCGATGGTCGCCGCCCGATCGCCAGGATTGAACACGGCCACCGCCACCGCGCCGCCGGCGAGCTGCTTGACCAGAATCCGCCCGTCCCCCGGCAGCGGCGTCGCCTGCGCCACCCGCGAATCCTGGTCCACGGCAATGACATCGGCATTGGTCAGCAGGGCGCGTGTCCGCTCGGACATCGCGCGTACATCGTTTCCGGCGATCAGCGGCGCCGCGAGCATGGCCCACAGCGAGAAGTGCGCGCGCTGCTCCTCGGGATCAAGGCTGAACTGCGGATCACGCAGGCGGCCGACCACCTCGGGCGACAGATCGAACGACGTCTCGAGTTCGAGAATCTGGCGGGTCGTCAACGGCCCGCCCAGAACGTCGGCGGGATAGCCCGCCAGATGCGCGCCGATGAACTCGGTCAGCGGCAGCCCGACCACCATCATGTCGGGATCGTTCCAGTAGCCCGGGCGGGTGCGGGTGGCCAGCGGCTCGGCGGCCCCCAGCTCGTCGGTGACACCGATCAGGCCGCGCCCGGATCGGGTGGCCAGGTGCTGATCCGGCGACCCGTTGTGCCACAGCGGAATCAGATCCGCGGTATTGCGGGTCATATCCGAGATGGTCGACCAGTCGTAGTCCCCGCCCGCGTGCAGGTTGCCGGAACTGTTCGGGTTGATGCTGTAGACGATCCGCCGCCCGCTGGCGCGCAGGGCATCCCGCATGGCGGTGAAGGCGGGCACCTGCTCGGCGAGGTCGGTGTCGGCCCGGCACCAGTCGTATTTGAGGAAGTCGACGCCCCAGCCCGCGAAAGTCCGTGCATCCGCGGTCTCGTGCCCGCGACCGGCATTGTCGGGCGTCTGCCCGCAGGTCTCGTTGTAGGGGCTCGAGTACAGGCCCAGATACATGCCGCGCGCGTGCGCGTAGTCGGCGAGCGCGGCCATGCCGTGCGGGAACCGCCGCGGATCGGCCCGCAGGTTCCCGGCGGCGTCGCGTTTCGGGGCAGCCCATCCGGCATCCAGATTCACGTAGCGGTATCCGGCGTCGCGCATGCCGGAGCCGACCATGGTGTCGATGACCTCGTGGATGTTCTGCTCGGTCAGCGGAATTCCGGAATTCCACGAATTCCAGCCCATGGGCGGGGTGAGCCGGCCACCGACCGCTGCGATCGGGGCGGGACGCGGCGGCGCGGCCGCGGTGTCGGCGGTCAGCAGGGCGGTGGCGACGACCAGCGCGAACGACAGGATTCCAACTCGCACGCGGGACGTCTCCTCGGATGACGGAAGGTTCAATTGTGCGGCGGGAGCTGGCCGTCGGCCTTCACAGTAGTGCCGGTGAGAGTAAAGGTGACCACGCTGGGTCCGCCCTGGGGGCAGCACATGGGGTCGTTGCCGTTGAGCCAGTGGTAGGTGAGCGACAGCGAGGTGCGGGTCTTGCCGGTCACCATCGTGTACATGTACGGGTTGGGGGTGGCCGTCCCCAGATACGTGCCGTTGGTGAAGAACAGAACGTGGGTGTACGGGTGGTTGGTGTCGGAATTCACCGTCATCCAGGACAGCACCCCGGCACAACCCGCGGAGATCTGATCATCGGCGGCCTGACCCGTCTTCCACCCGCCGACCGGCGGCGGCGACAGCCGCGCGATGGCCTCCCGGGCCAGGTCGGAATTGATGTCGAGGCAGAGCCCGTGGCCGCTGCCCGCCGGGGCGTCGGACTGCTGGGCGGCGACGGGAGCCGAGGTGGGGGCCGTGGAACTGGGGCCCGTCGAAGTGGTGGTCCCACAGCCGGTGGCCACCGCCGCGAGGGCAGCGCCCATCGCGAGAATCGCCACTGACCTGGTCTTGATGGCATCCCGCCGTGCACCTGTCACCTCTAGATCATCGGGGTGCCGGGAACTCGCGTTAGCGGCAGGGTCCCGATACGGGGGTCGCCGGCATGCCGTCGGCGGGTACCGCGTTCTGCCACAAGCGATTCGCCGGACTGTCCCCAGCCCCTACCTCTGATACGCCGCCACGAGCGGCGTGTCGACGCCCGCCGCGCCGAATCGGAAGGCGCGGCCGGCGCTCCGAGCGCCTCGGTGCGGCCGGGCAGTGGCTCGTCGAAGAACCGCCGATCCTCGGCGATGAACTCCTCCTGCCCGTCCGGCATATCGTCCTCGTAGTAGATGGCCTCGACCGGGCAGGCCGGTTCGCAGGCGCCGCAGTCGGTGCATTCGTCGGGGTTGATGTAGGCCATGCGGTCGCCGATGCAGACCGATCCGATCCGGGTCAGCGGCGGCTGCCGGCCGAGCCTGGGGCGCGGCGCAATCTAGGTGGTCCGGGGTGGTGGGGCGGTTGAGGATCGGATCTCGAGGTGGACCGGGACGACGATGTTGGGCTGGTCGATCGGGCGGGAGTGGAGGGCGTCGATCAGGAGGGTGGCGGCGCGGCAGCCGATGGCGTGGCGGTCCACGGCCAGGGTGGTCAGGGCCGGAGACAGGGAGGGGGAGGTGGGGAGGTCGTCGTGGCCGATGACCGAAACGTCCTCGGGTACACGGAGTCCGCAGTCGGCGGCGGACAGGTAGACGGTGTGGGCGATGTAGTCGCTGTTGGTGATGAACGCGGTGGGCCGCTCGTCCGGGTGCGCCCGCAGGGCCGCGGTGACGGCGGCGCGGGCCGCGGCGGCGGAGAGTTCGGTGGTCACCGGGAGGGCGGTGAAGCCGAGTTCGGCGCCGAGCCGCCGGAAGCGTTCCAGCCGTTCGGGATCCGGGGACTTCT
This sequence comes from Nocardia sp. NPDC059236, assembly GCF_042754085.1. Taxonomy (NCBI): domain Bacteria; kingdom Bacillati; phylum Actinomycetota; class Actinomycetes; order Mycobacteriales; family Nocardiaceae; genus Nocardia; species Nocardia sp. NPDC059236. The sequence goes on along the minus strand of NZ_JBHZAF010000006.1, from coordinate 391,438 downwards.
CCGGTGGCGCCACCACCATGGCCAGCCGCCGGTGTCCCAGGCCGAGCAGATGCCGCACCGCGAGATCGACCGAGGTCTCCTGGTCCGAGCGCACGCTCATGGTGAGCCCGGGATGCTCGCGGTCGGCGGTGTCGAGCAGCACCACCGGCCGTCGGGTGACCGAATGCCATTCCCGCGCATGCGGACTCGTGCCGATGGGTGCGATGGCCAGCCCGTCCACTGCCCGATGCTGGAAAGCGTCGAGCAGCTGACGCTCCCGGCCGGCGTCGTAGCGCGAGGAGCCGACCATGACGTCGTAGCCCGCGGCGGAACAGGTTTCGTCGAAGCCGTCGATCACATCCAGGAAGTGCGGGTTGCGCAGGTTGCGGATGAGCAGTCCCAGTACCCGGGTGCGCCGGGTGCGCAGGGCGACCGCGGAGGCATTGGGCCGGTAGCCGAGTTCGGTGGCGCGTTGGAGAATGCGCTCTCGCAGCTGGTCGCTGACGCCGGGCCGCCCGGCGAGTGCCAGGCTGACCGCCGAAATGGAGACTCCGAGCGATATCGCCACATCGCGCTGCGTGATCGGTTCGCTCCCGGCTACCACGGAGAGAAACACTAGCGAACGGAGGCTGAACTCGGATGACCGCACTCTGAACTCTCGACAACGTCCGGGGCGAGTGCTCGCTTCGACGCCTCTACCTTTGCTAAAACGATTGAGCAATTCGATCTCCCCAGGAAGGACCATCGTGTCCAGCGATGCCTTTTCAGTCCTCGACTCCACCGAGCTGACCACCTTCCACCGCAAGGTGACCGTGCTCTCGGCCGCCGGCATGTTCCTCGACGGCTTCGACATCACGGTGATCGCGGTCGCACTGCCGACCGTCACCAAGCAGTGGCACCTGTCCACCTTCATGGCCGGTGCGCTGTCCGCGGCCGCGGTGGTCGGAATGTTCGTGGGCGCGTTGGTCTTCGGCCGCCTCACCGACCGGCTGGGCCGCAAGAAGATGTACCTGGTGAACCTCATCGGGTTCGTCTTCTTCGCCCTGGTCGCCGCGCTGGCCCAGGACGCCTGGCAGCTGCTGGTCTGCCGCTTCCTGCTGGGCCTGGCCCTGGGCGCGGACTACACCATCTCCACCTCGCTGCTCGCGGAATACGCACCCGCCCAACGCCGCGGCAGCCTCATGTGCCGCCTCGGCGCCACCTGGTTCGTGGGCGCGGCGACCACCTACGCCTTCGCGCTGGCCCTGCTCCCGCTCGGCGACGCCATGTGGCGCGTCATGCTGGTCCTGGGTGCGGTATTCGCGCTGATCGTGCTGTGGATGCGGCGCAGCATCCCGGAATCCCCGCGCTGGCTGGCCGCCCAGGGCCGCGGCGAGGAGGCGAACGCCGTGCTCACCGGACTGGGCGACGCAACCGCACGGCTGTCCGGACCCGCTGCGCCGCAGCATGATTCGCCGTGGCGCACGCTGCTGACCATGCCGCTGCTGCGCTACACGTTCTTCTGCTGCGGGTTCTGGTTCATGTACACGCTGTCGTACTACGGCATCACGCTGTATACGCCGACCATCCTCAAGCAGGTCACGACCAGTACGACCGGCACCTATACGGGTTCGCTGATCATCGCCCTGGTCGGCGTCGCGGGCGCGTTCACCGGTGTCGCCCTGGTGGACCGGGTGGGCCGCCGTCCGCTGCTGATCGTCGGCTTCATCGGCATGTTCCTCGCCCTGACGGTGCTGGCGCTGTGGCAGAACCCGGGACTGACCGGCCTGGTGGTGCTGCTCGGCGCGGCGGTGCTGTTCGCCAATTCCGGGCCGGGCATCGTGAACCTGGTCTATCCGAGCGAGGTCTTCCCGACCGCCGTGCGCGCCACCGCCAATGGCCTGGGCACCGCGGTGTCGCGGATCGGCGCGATCATCGGCACCCTGTGGCTGCCCACGCTGATCAAGTCGTGGGGCCTGCACCACGTGCTCTGGCTGTTCGTGGGCGCGAGTGTCATCGGCCTGGCCATCGCGGCCACGCTGGCCCCGGAGACCAAGGGCCGCACGCTGGAAGAGCTCTCGGCGGAGATCTCCGGCCGCGCGCAATCCGGTTCGGCCGCACCGGAATCCGTGGGCTGATCCGGTGACCTTTCCCGATCACACGATCCGGCCGGGCGCGGCACTCGACGCGGATGGCCGGTATCGGGGCCTGGAACGCGGTCCGGCCGAACCGCGGTCGGCCCGTACCGAACTCGCCCCCGGCGCCACCCTCGACCCGGGTGCGACCGTGGCGCGATTCGTCCAGCTGACCGACTTCCAGATCGCCGATCCCGTCTCCCCAGGCCGTCTCACCTTTCTGCACGGATTGGCGGGCCGGCCCGGGTGGGAGTTCATGTTCCCGGCCTACCGCCCGCAGGAACCGGTGGCACTGCAGGCCTTCGAGGCCACCATTCGCACACTGCGCGAACTCGGAACGGACACCATCGATTTCGTCGTCACCACCGGCGACAATATCGACAGCGCGCAATCCAACGAGCTGTCGGCCCTGTTCGCGCTGCTGGACGGCGACACCGTACTCGACCCGAACTTCGGTGCGACCGAGACCAGAACACTGCCCGCGTACGCCGTCTCGGCCGAGTTCTACAACCCGGAACCGGAATCCCGCGACGTCTACAAGCGCGAGCACGGATTCCCCGACGTCCCGGGCCTGCTGGCGGCCGCCGCCGGCCCCTTCCGCACCCGCGGCCTGGGCGTGCCCTGGCTGGCCTGCTTCGGCAACCACGACTGCCTGGTCCAGGGCCGCGCGCCCGTCACCGCGGAGTACCAGGCGCTGGTCACCGGCGACAGTGCGCCCACGGCGCTGGGCATCGACCCGCCCGCCGATCCGATCCGGCGGTACCTGCCCGATCCGACCGTGCTCTCGCAGGGTCCGGCCGTCCCCATCGCCGCCCGGACCGACCGCCGGGTCATCAGCCCGGCCGAATACGTGCGCGCCCATCTGGACAGCCCCACCGAGCCGCGCGGCCACGGCTTCACCGAGCAGAACCTCATCGAGGGCACCACCTACTACAGCTACGACGCGGTCCCCGGCGTGCGGATGATCGTGCTGGACTCCACCCACCCCGCCGGGCACGTCACCGGCAGTATCGGTGCACGCCAATGGGGTTGGCTGGTCGATCAGCTGATCGCGGCGCACTCGTCGTATCGCGGCGAGGACGGCGCGATCGTCCGGACCGGGAACCGGGACCGCGCCGTGATCATCGCCTCCCACCACGGTCTGGGCATGCTGACCAACACGACACCCGACCCGGACGGCGAAACCCGCTACCTCGCCGCCGATCTGGAGGCGCTGCTGCACCGCTTCGGCAATGTGGTGCTGTGGATCGCCGGGCACGAGCACCGCAACGAGGTGACCCCGCGCCACCGTCCCGATCCGCAGGAGGACCCCGCGGGCGGATTCTGGCACGTACTCACCTCCGGCCTGTGCGAATGGCCCTGCCAGACCCGCCTGCTGGAACTGGTCCTCCCCCAGCAGGATTCGAATCACCTGATCATCCGCTCCACCATGATCGATCACTCCGCCCCCGAACGCCCCGGCCCGGCCCTGGAGCTGCTCGACCTCGCGTCCCTGCATCGCGAGCTGTCGTTCAACGAGCCCACCCGGGTCGGCGGACCGCACTCCGCGGGCACCCCGGCCGATCGCACCGTGGACCTGATCGTCCCCGTACCCCCCGCGCTGCTCGCCTCCCTGCGCGGTGCAATCGCGAGTAGCGAAAGGCCCTCGACGGGCGATCATGACGGGAATGCCGTGGTCCTGGGCCTGAGCTGAGCCACGGCCGGCGGGCCGGAGCGACTTTTCCGGCCCGCCGGCCCCGGCCTGCGGCTGTGCGACAATGCGGCATGAGCATCAAGATCGACGGCCTCGATTCCGCGCTGCTCGCGGAGTTGGCGGCCGATCCGCGGGTGCCGATTCTGGAGTTGGCGCAGCGGCTGGGGATCGCGCGCAACACCGTGCAGGCGCGGATGAAGCGGCTCGAGGCGTCCGGCGCGGTGCGGGGGTATCCGCCGGATGTGGATCTGCAGGCCATCGGGTTCGCGGTGCACGCATTCCTGGGCATCGAGCTGAACCAGAACAAGATGAACGACATCGTCGAGGCATTGCGGGAGTTCCCGAACGTGCTCGAGGTGCACGCGACGACCGGGCGCGGGGATCTGCTGGTGCGGATCGCGGCCCGGTCCCAGCCGGATCTACTGTCCATCATCCAGCGCGTGCACGCGATCCCCGGTGTGAAGCACACCGAAACAATGCTGGCCCTCGCGACTCCGGTCGAGTACCGGTCGCTGCCGCTCGTCGAGCATCTGACGAGCCAGCCCCCCGAATGACGAACCGGGGGACTCGAGCGGACTTCCACGTGAACGCTCGAGCAAAATGCTACGTACGTCACAGTGTTCCAGATCACTTTTGAGCAGTCTGATCAACTTTTCGCGCATCTGTTGACACGGATCACACACCACGGCAGATTTCGCTGCACCGATCGCTTTGGTCCCTTGGTTTGCAGCTCACGATCTGGGCTGTGGAGAGTGTGGTGACTGTTCATGACCGACGTTGCCTGCGCGCCTGTTCGACAGGCCGAACCGGCTACGCCCTACGACCTCGCCGACCGCTACCGGTCCGGCGCAGGCCCGGTCCTTCTTACCGGTGTGCAGGCCATCGCCCGCCTGCTGGTGGAACAGCATGTCCGCGATATGCGCGCCGGCCACCGGGTCGCGACCTTCGTGTCCGGGTATCAGGGGAGCCCGCTGGGCGGGGTCGACAAGATGCTGCTGGGCATGCCGAATGTGCTGTCCGAACACGACATCGCCTTCGTGCCGGGCTTCAACGAGGAGCTCGCCGCCACCTCGGTGTGGGGTAGCCAGGCGGATCTGCCCGCCGGGACGGCGACCCACGACGGCGTCGTCGGTGTGTGGTACGGCAAGGGGCCCGGCGTCGACCGGGCCACCGACGCCATCCGGCACGCCAATATGTACGGGGTGAATCCGCGCGGGGGCGTGCTGCTGCTGGTGGGTGACGATCCGGCCTCGAAGTCCTCGACCGTGCCCGCGGTGAGCGAGCGGTCGCTGGCGGCCATGGGTGTGCCGGTGCTGTTCCCGCGCAATGCCCGCGAGATCATCACCATGGGCATGCAGGGGGTGGCACTGTCGCGGGCCTCGGGCTGCATCGTGGCCCTGAAGATCGTGGCGGATGTCGCCGACGGCGCGTGGACGGTGGATTCCTCGGTCGCTGAGCTCCCCATCGACGTACCCGAAGTGCAGTGGGAGGGAAAGACTTTCGCCTACCGGCAGCGGCCGATGGCGGCGCCCGCGGACAGCGTGCTGGCCGAGGCCGACCTGTACGGGCCACGCTGGGCCACCGTGCGCGCCTTCGGGACGGCCAATGACCTCGATGTCATCGAGGTGGATCCGGCGCACGCGCGGATCGGCATCGCGGCCACCGGCACCACCTTCGACGCGGTGCGTCAGGCGCTGGTCGATCTGGGTGTGGACGAGGAGGCCATGCACCGCGCGGGCATTCGCCTGCTGCGCATCGGCATGCCGTATCCGGTTGGGGCACAGCGGGTCACCGAGTTCGCCCGGGGTCTGGAGCAGGTGATCGTGGTCGAGGACAAGACCGCCTTCATCGAGACCCAGATCCGCGAAATCCTGTACGGCACCGTCGATGCCCCGCAGATCCTCGGCAAGCTGGACGGAAACGGCCTGCCGCTCATGCCGTTCGACGGCGAGCTCACCGCGGGACGGCTGCTGGCCCCGCTGCGGCGGGTGCTGCGCGAGCGGGTCGAGCTGAAGAAGGCTCCGCCGCCGGCGCTTTCGCTGGAGGTGCTGTCCGCCAAGCGCACCCCGTACTTCTGCAGCGGCTGCCCGCACAACCGCTCCACCGCCCTGCCCGAGGGCTCGATCGGCGGTGGCGGCATCGGCTGCCACACCCTGGTCACCCTGTCCGGGCGCAGCGACAGCGCGGTCACCGGCCTGACCCAGATGGGCGGTGAGGGCAGCCAGTGGATCGGGCAGGCGCCGTTCACCGATGTGCCGCACCTGTTCCAGAACATCGGCGACGGGACCTTCTTCCACTCCGGGCAGCTGGCCATCCAGGCGTGCGTGGCGGCGGGGGTGAACATCACCTACAAGCTGCTCTACAACGAGGTCGTCGCCATGACCGGCGCGCAGGATGTGGAGGGCGGGCTGACAGTCGCGAAGCTGACCCACAAGCTGACCGTCGAGGGTGTGAAGCAGATCGTCATCTGCGCCGACGATCCCAAGCGGCACAACAGGAAGGCGCTGGCCAAGGGCACGCTGCTGTGGCATCGCGACCGGCTCGACGAGGCGCAGAAGATGCTGCGCGAGATCGAGGGCGTCACCGTCCTGATCTACGACCAGCACTGCGCCGCCGACGCCCGCCGCCAGCGCAAGCGCGGCACGCTGCCGGTGCGCAATACCCGCGTGGTGATCAACGAGGCGGTGTGCGAGGGCTGCGGCGACTGCGGCACCAAGTCGAACTGCCTGTCGGTGCAGCCGGTGGAGACCGAGTTCGGGCGCAAGACGCGCATCGACCAGACCTCCTGCAATACCGACTACAGCTGCCTGGACGGCGACTGCCCGTCGTTCGTGACGGTGGAGTTGAACCCGGATGCCAAGGGGCGCAAGGGTTCCAAGTCGGCCGCTCCGAAGCGCCGGAAGGCGGCCGAGCCGCCCGTGGTGGCCGATCCGGGACTCGGCGCGCCGCTGGGCACGCAGAACGTGCTCATCGCGGGCATCGGCGGCACCGGCATCGTGACGGTGAACCAGGTGCTGGCCACCGCCGCGCTGCGAGCCGGGTACGCGGTCGAGAGCCTGGACCAGATCGGGCTCAGCCAGAAGGCCGGGCCGGTGCTGTCCCACCTGCGGTTCTCCACAACGGAATTGGAGCCGTCCAACCGGCTCACCCCGGGCAGCGCGGACTGCATCATGGCCATCGATCTGCTGACCGCCGCTGATCCCAAGAACCTGCAGTACGGCAATCCGGTTGCGACGGTCGTGGTCGCCTCGACCAGCCGGACCCCGACCGGTGACATGGTCTACGACAAGTCGGTCACCTACCCGGAGACCGGTCCGCTGCTGGATCGGCTTGCGGCGGTGTCGGATTCGCAGTTCGGCTTCGATGCCCTGGCGGCCGCACAGCAGCTGTTCGGGAATACCGCCGCCGCCAACTTCCTGATGGTCGGCGCGGCCTTCCAGACCGGCGGCCTGCGGCTGCCCGCCGCGGCGATCGAAGAGGCGATCACCATCAACGGGGTCGCGGTATCGGCCAATATCGCGGCATTCCGTTGGGGTCGCGTGGCCATCGCGGATCCGGCCGCCTTCGCGGCTGCCACGGATTCGGCGGCGGCACAGCGCACTCCGCGTATCGCCCCCGCCGAGCTGCTGGCGGGCACCAGCTTCGAGGGCGAGGTCCGGCGACTGGTGGAGCTGCGGGCCGCCGAGCTGATCGGCTACCAGAACGCCAAGGTCGCCCGCCGCTACATCGACACCGTCCAGGCCGCCTGGAACGCCGAGCGCGCGGTCACCGACCGCACCGAGTTCAGCGAGGCCGTGGCACGCGGGCTGTACAAGTTCACCGCCTACAAGGACGAGTACGAGGTGGCCCGGCTGCTGGTCGACCCGGCCTTCCTCGACGAGGTGCGGGCCCAGGTCCCCGGCGGCGAGAACCTCACCTACAAGCTGCATCCCCCGGTGCTCCGCGCCCTCGGCCGCAAGAAGAAGATCGGCCTCACCCCCAAATCCCATGTGGCCCTGAAGCTGCTCGCCAAGGGCAAGTCCCTGCGCGGCACCAAGCTCGACCCCTTCGGCTACGCCCATGTCCGAAAGGTGGAGCGGGAGTTGCTGTCCCACTACACCGGCATGGTCCGCCGCCTCGCGGCCGATCTCACCACCGACGGCTACGCCACCGCCACCGAGGCGGCGGCCCTGCCCGACCTGGTCCGCGGCTACGAGGACGTGAAGCTCGGCAATGTCGAGCTCTACCGCGCCCGCCTCCGCGAGCTCGGCCTCGACGGCTGACCCGGGCCGCTCACCCTTCCCAATTCCATACCCGACGCAGTACGGCGGCATCGTTCCCGCCGCCGTACCGCGGAGACCTGTGCCCGGAATCCGGGCACGACACCCGGCCGCCCACCACGCGGCCACCACCCAGCCGCCACAAGCGGCGTCCACGAAAGGAATCGATTGTGACCGCAATGCACACCGACGCAGGGGTTTTCGGCCGCTCGCGCGAGTTGAGCGCCCGGCGCCACGAGCAGGTGGTGTTCTGCGAGGACGACAAGAGCGGACTCAAGGCGATCATCGCGATTCACTCGACCACGCTGGGCCCGGCGCTCGGCGGCACCCGGATGTACCCCTACGCCTCGGAGGCGGCAGCGCTGGACGATGTGCTGCGACTGTCGTGGGGCATGACCTACAAGGCGGCGGCCGCCGGTCTGAACCTGGGCGGCGGCAAGGCCGTCATCATCGGCGATCCGGCCCTCGACAAGAGCGAGGAGCTGTTCGCGGCCTACGCGCGGTTCGTCGAATCGCTCGGCGGGCGCTACATCACCGCGGGCGATGTGGGCACCAACACCGATGACCTGGACGCCATCGGCCGCTACACCAGCCATGTCACCGGTCGCAGCACCGCGGCGGGCGGTTCCGGCGACAGCGCCCGGCTCACCGCGCTGGGCGTGTTCAACGCCATGCGCGCCGGCGCCGAATCCGTGTGGGGCGCACCCACGCTGGCGGGCCGCACGGTCGGCGTCGAGGGTGTCGGCAAGGTCGGCCGCGAACTCATCCAGCTGCTGCTCGCCGACGGCGCGGAGGTCTGCGCGACCGACGTGAACGAGGCGGCACTGGAACGCATTTCGAAGGACAATCCGTCGGTTCGACTGTTGAGCAACGTATCCACCGCTCCGGTCGACGTCTACGCCCCCTGCGCCCTCGGCGGCACGCTCACCGCGTCCAGCGCCGAGGCCATCGAGGCGAAACTCGTCTGCGGCGCCGCCAACAACCAGTTGGCCACGCCCGCAGTGGAATACGCCCTGAACGAGCGAGGCATCACCTGGGTCCCGGATTTCGTGGCCAATGGCGGTGGGCTCGTTCAGGTGGCCGGTGAGCTGCGTCAGGCAGCGCCGGCCGAGGTCGAAGATGCGGTGAGGGGCATCTTCGACCGCTGCCGCGACATCATCGCGGAATCCAAAGCCGAGGGAATCGGCACCGGAGCGGCGGCCAACAGGTTCGCGGAGCGGCGTCTCGACGCCATCCCGCGGGCCCTCTGATCGCCGCACCGTAGTTTCAGAGAGGAGACGACAAGTGGCGTTCGCGAGCGGAGTGTTCCGCACCAAATCGGTCGAGCAGTCGATCCGGGATACCGATGAGCCGGATTCCAAGCTACGCAAGGATCTGACGGCGAGGGATCTCACCATCTTCGGTGTCGCGGTGGTCATCGGGGCGGGCATTTTCACGCTCACCGCCCGGACCGCGGGCACGGTCGCGGGACCCTCGGTCTCGCTGGCCTTCGTGTTCGCGGCCATCGCCTGCGGGCTGACGGCGTTGTGCTACGCCGAATTCGCCTCGACCGTGCCGGTGGCGGGCAGTGCGTACACGTTCGCGTACGCCACTTTCGGCGAGATCATCGCCTGGATCATCGGGTGGGACCTCATTCTCGAGTTCGCCCTTGCCGTTTCGGTGGTCGCCAAGGGGTGGTCGCAGTATCTCGGCGAGGTGCTCGGCGGCCTGGTGAATCCGGTCGCGCACGTCGGATCCATCTCGTTCGACTGGGGCGCGGTGGTCATCATCGCCATCGTCGGCGTACTGCTGGCCACCGGCACCAAACTGTCCTCGCGGGTCTCGGCCGTCGCGGTGGCCATCAAGCTGGCCGTGATCGCACTCGTGCTGGTGGTCGGCGCCACCTACTTCAAGGCGTCCAACCTCAGCCCCTACATCCCGCCGTCGCAGCCCTCCGCGCAGGCCGGCGGCGTGCACCAGTCGCTGTTCTCCTTCCTGACCGGTTCCGGCGGAACGAGTTTCGGCTGGTACGGCCTGCTCGCCGCGGCCTCGCTGGTGTTCTTCGCCTTCGTCGGCTTCGACGTGGTCGCCACCACCGCCGAGGAGACCCGCAACCCGCAGCGTGATGTCCCGCGCGGCATCTTCGGCTCGCTGGCCATCGTGACGGTGCTCTACGTCGCCGTCTCGCTGATCCTCACCGGCATGGTCCCCTACACCGAGCTCGCGAGCGGAAACGCCACCCTGGCAACCGCTTTCGCCCTGCACGGTGCGACCTGGGTGAAGAACATCATCTCCATCGGCGCGCTCGCGGGCCTCTCCACGGTCGTCATGGTCATGTTCCTCGGCCAGACCCGCGTCCTGTTCGCCATGGCCCGCGACGGCCTGCTCCCCCGCAGCCTCGCCCACACCGGCAAGCACGGCACCCCCGTCCGCCTGACCGTCATCGTCGGCGTCGCCTGCGCCCTCCTGGCCGGTTTCGTCGACTTCGGCACCCTCGAGGAAATGGTCAATATCGGCACCCTCGTGGCCTTCGTCCTCGTCTCCCTCGGCGTCCCCATCCTGCGCCGCACCCGCCCCGACCTGAAGCGCGGCTTCCGAGTCCCGCTCGTCCCGGTCATCCCCATCCTCGCCGCCCTGGCCTGTCTCTGGCTGATGCTGAACCTCTCCATCGAAACCTGGCTCCGCTTCGTCATCTGGATGGTCCTCGGCATCGTCATCTACTTCACCTACAGCCGCCGCCACTCGATTCTCGGCAAGCAGCAGGCCCCCGCCGCCGAATCCATCCCAGCCCCCGAACCCGACCCCGTGTCCTGACCCAGCCCCGACAAGATCAGGGAGCTGTCACCGTGGGAATTCGCCCGAATTCCCACCCCGACAGCTCCCTGATCTTGTTCCCCGGCCGCCTGACGAGGGACGATAGCCCGATGGAACTGACAGCGGTGCCCATCGAGAATCCCGATGAGCTCAATGTCATCATCGGGCAATCCCACTTCATCAAGACCGTCGAGGACATGCACGAAGCCCTCGTCGGCACCGGCCCGCAACTCCGCTTCGGGCTGGCCTTCTGCGAAGCCTCCGGCCCGCGCCTGATCCGCTGGTCCGGAAACGACAACGACCTCGTCGACCTCGCCACCAAGAACGCAACAGCCCTGGCCGCCGGCCACTCCTTCATCGTCTTCCTCCGCGACGGCTACCCCGTGAACGTCCTCAACGCGATCCGCCACATCCCCGAGCTCTGCACCATCTTCTGCGCCACCGCCAACCCCGTCGAGGTCCTCATCGCCGAAACCTCCCTCGGCCGCGGCATCATCGGCGTCGTCGACGGTGCACCGCCCCTCGGAATCGAAACCGAGACCGACCGCACCGACCGCCACCACCTCCTCCGCGCCATCGGCTACAAACTCTGACCCCACCACCTCGGGGAAGTCGACCGCCGCTCTCGCATTCCAGCAGCGCTCGCGCTGCGTTCATTGCGAAGTGGAATCGGGCGTTTGTCGTACAGCGTCTAGTGGGTTGGACGTGGGCTGATACGTTGGCTGGGTGACGCAGATGCATGACGTGACAGCGGTGGAGCGGGCGGACTTGGAGGAGGCGGGGACCAAGGCTTATTACGTCGCGCAGGGGGTGGGGGATGAGGGGTTCGAGCGGTTTGGGGCTACCGGGTCGACGGTGAGTGTGTGGGCGGCTTCCATGCAGCACGGGGCGCCGCCTTCGGCGCTGCTGGCTCGGGCGGTGGAGCGGTGTGTGCCTCGGGAGGGGGCGCGGGTTGCCCGGTTGACGATGGAGATTTTGGGGCCGGTGCCGGTGGGGGAGGTCGAGGTGCGGGCGTGGGTGGAGCGGCCGGGGAGGCGGGTCGAGTTGGTGGGGGCGGAGTTGGTGGCGACGCAGGCGGATGGGAGCCGCCGGGCGGTGGCGAAGGCTTCGGCATGGCGGATTGCCACGTCGGACAGTTCGTCGGTGGTGCATACGGCCGACGCGCCGCTGCCGACGGTGCCGGAGGCGTCCGAGATCGGGTGGGGCGTGCCGGACGGGTGGGATGTCGGGTATGTGAAGTCGGTGGACATCCGGGCGGTGGAGAGTGACGACATCACCCGGCGGGTGTGGGTGCGGCCCCTCGTCGAGGTGGTCGAAGGGGAGGAGATCTCACCGCTGGTGCGGGTGTTCTCGGTGGCGGATGTGGCCAATGGGATTGGGGCGCAGCTGGATCCGTATCAGTGGACGTTCCTGAACACCGACCTGACGATCGACCTGTTCCGGCTGCCGGAGGGCGAGTGGATCGGGCTCGCGGTGCAGACGTCGATCGGGCCCGACGGGGTCGGGATGTGCTCGACCGTGCTGCACGACGAGCGCGGGCCGATCGGGCGCTGCCTGCAGATTCTCGAGGTGCGCGCCCGGGCCTGACCCGGCGATAAGGAAACCGATATCGTCGGTCGGGTGGATCCGCTGCGTCAGTTGCGCTACTTCATCGCCGTGGCCGAGGAGTTGCACTTCGGCCGGGCGGCCGAGCGGCTGCGGATCGCCCAGCCGGCGCTCAGCCAGCGAATCCGCAAGCTGGAGAGCGATATCGGGGCCCGGCTGCTGGAACGCGACAGCCGGCGGGTGGAGCTCACCGAGGCGGGGCAGATCCTCCTGGTGGAGGCGCGGGACCTGATCGCGCGCTGGGAGCGGGCGAAATCGCTGGTCGGCAAGGCGCATCGGGGTGAGATCGACGCACTGCGGGTGGGCGTGCCGCCCGAACTGGCGGGCCGCGTGCTGGCCGCCATCCTCACCGCGTTCGAGAGCCGCCAGGTGCGGGTGGACCTCCAGGAGCTGACCACCGCCGAACAGGTGCGGCTGCTGGCGGATCGGCAACTGGACGCGGGGCTGCTGCAGTACCCGGTGGATGTGGTCGGCCTGGATTCGGGCCCGGCGGTGGAGACCCCGCTGGGCGTGGTGCTGCCGCGCGATTCCCCGCTCGCCGCGCGGGCCGCCCTCACCCTGGCCGATCTGGCCGGGCACGGACTGGTGATCTTCCCGCGCGCCGCCGCGCCCGGCCTCTACGACGCCACCCTGCGCACCTGCTGGGAGCACGGTTTCCGCCCCACCTCGGTGCAGCACGCCCGCAATCCCGAATTCGTGCTCGGCATGGTGCTTTCCGGCCGCGGCGTCGCCTTCGACCAGGGCCTGGTGGCGCAGAAGGAGCCGCGCGTGGTGTGGCGGCCACTGCCCGAGGGCACGCTGACCTGGCGGCTCGCCCTGACCTGGCCCGCCGCCGCCCCGCACCCGCTGGTCCGGGAACTCGCCGACCTCATCGTCACGGTGGTGCAGGGTGACGGCGCGTCCCGTCCGGCCCCGATTCAAGACACGCCGCAGCGCCGGCCCTGGGACGTGGTCGCGGGCCGGCCGTGATCGATGCGCTCGACGGCCAGTCGCGCCGCCGCGCCGATGGCCCGATCCACCGCGGGCTGCCGCCCGGCCAGGCTGTGTGACGCGGTGAAAACCGCGACCGCGTACCGGCTTCCATCCGGATACCCGACCACCCCGATCTCATTGCGGATCCCGGGCAGCGTCCCGGTCTTGGACCAGATGTCCGTGCCCGGCGGAAACGCCGACGGCAGCCGATGCCCGAACACCTGCTGCCGCATCAGATCCCGCACGAACCGGCACGCCTCGGGCGAGCCCGCGCGATCCTCGCCGATGAGCCACAGCAGCCGGGTCATATCCCGCGCGGTCCCGGCCGTGGTGCGCAGCGGATCCACCGCCCGCGAGCCGAACACCTCCGCCGCGCTGGATTCCGGGTAGCGCCGGGCGAATTCGTACAGGTCACGCGCCCCGATGTCCTCGGCCATGCTGTAGAGGATGTCGCGCAGCGAGCCCATGATCCGGGTGCCGGTGAGCCCGAGCTCGCGCGCCAGCGACCGCACATTCTCCACGCCGACCCGATCGAACAGCAGGTCAGCGGCGGTATTGTCGCTCACGGTGAGCGCGAAGTAGGCGGCGTCACGCAAGCTGAATTCGACATCGTCGTGGCAGCCCGCGGTGCCGACGCCGCCCAGCCGGTCCGCCGCCGTGGCCCGCACCCGATCGGCCGGATCGAGCTGCCCCGCCGCCACCTGCCGCGCGAACTCCAGCACCAGCGGCACTTTCACCACCGAGGACAACACCACCGGTTCGTCGGCGGCCCAGCCGAATTCGCCGTCACAATCGAAACAGCGGGCATGCACCCGGCCCTCGACACCGGCCGTCCGGAAGATCTCGTCCACTCCCCCAGCATTCCCGGTGCCCCGATCGGCCCGTCAACCGCCCGTGACGCCACCCCAAGACACCCCGCACGCTGCGACGATATCGATTGCTATATCGGTTCTCATCCGTGTTGGTCTTGGACAGCCACCGGTGATCCATGTTGGGGTGGCTGTCATGGCAGAGTTCAGCAGGAAGGCCCTCACCGGTGTCTGCGCCGCGGCCATGCTGGTCACGGCGACGGCATGCTCCGGATCGGATGCCACGTCCGGACTGCCCAAGACGGTCGACGGCTTCGCGGACGCCCTCAACCGCGACGACGTACCGGCGGCCGCCAACGCCACCAGCGACCCGGCCAAGGCCTCCGCCGCACTCGGCCCGCTCTACGACAGCCTGGGCAAGCAGGTGCATTTCGCGGCGAGCAAGGTCGAGAAGACCGACGACGGCGGCACCTTCACGCTGGCCGCCACCTGGAAGCTGGGCAAGGACGGCAAGAACGAGTGGACGTACACCACCTCGGGCCGGGCCACGCAGTCCGGCGGCGACTGGAAGATCCAGTGGGATCCCGCGACCGTCGCGCCCGGCCTCAATTTCGGCCCGCTGTCCTACAGCCTCGTCTACCCCGACCCCGCCAAGGTCCTCGACAGCGCCGGCGGTGATCTGCTCACCCAGCAGGTGGTGACGCTGGTCAACGTCGCGCCCGGAGCCGACCCGGCGGCCGTCGCGGCAGCACTGCAACCGGTCGCACCGGATGTCACGGCCGCGAGCCTGCAATCGGATCTGGCCGCGGCCCAGGGCAAACCGATCACGGCGGTCACTCTGCGCGAATCCGATTACGCCACCGTCCAAGCCGCCCTCACGAACCTCGCGAATGTGACCACCGCCCAGCAGACCCGGCTGCTGGCCGTCGACAAGGCCCTGTCCTCCCCGACCTTCTCGGGCCTCTCCGACCTGTGGCAGCAGCAGGCCGACGCCGCCGCCGGCTGGGCCGTGCGCGCCCAGGGCAGTGACGGCACGCAGCGGGTGGGCGGTCCGGATCCCAAGCCGGTCACCGATATTCACACCACCCTCGATATCGGTTTGCAGCGGGCCGCCGAGGCCGCGCTGGCCCCGATCACCACCCCGGCGGCCATTGTCGCGGTGCAACCGTCGACCGGAAACGTGCTGGCCATGGCACAGAACGCGGCCGGTGACGCGCAGGGACCGATCGGGCTGACCGGGCTGTACCCGCCGGGCTCGACCTTCAAGACGGTCACCGTCTCGGCCGCGCTGCAGGCCGGCCAGGTCACTCCCGACTCCATGGTCGCCTGCCCCGGCAAGGAGAACATCGAGGGCCGGGAGATCCCCAATGACAACAACTTCGACCTCGGCCAGGTGCCGCTGCACACCGCCTTCGCCAAGTCCTGCAACACCACCATGGGCCGGCTGGCGGTCCAGCTCGCACCGGACGGGCTGACCAATGCCGCCGCCCAGCTCGGGCTCGGCATCGACTATGTGACGCCCGGACTGACCACCGTCACCGGCAAGGTGCCCACCGCCGACACGCCCGCGCTGCGGGTGGAGGAGGGCATCGGGCAGGGCAAGGTGACCGCCTCGCCGTTCGGCATGGCGCTGCTGGCCGGCGCGCTGGCGCAGGGCCCGGTCCAACCGCCGACGGTGGTCCAGGGCCAGCCCGGCAAGCCCGACAGGCAGCCGCCCGCGCTGCCGCCGGGGATTGCCGATCAGGTGAAATCCATGATGCGGGAAACGATTACGGGCGGCACGGCCACGGAACTGCGTGATATTCCCGGTCTGCTCGGCAAGACCGGCACCGCCGAGTACATCGACGACAAGCACGCGCACGGCTGGTTCGTCGGCATCGATGGGGATCTCGCGTTCGCCGTCTTCATCAGTGACGCGGGCAGCTCCGAGCCCGCCGTGCAGGCCGCGGGCCGCATGCTGCGCGCCCCGCACTGACTCCCCACGACACCGATTCCGTTTCTCCTCGACACCAATTCCATACGGCGCGAGCCGCATACACCTTCAGCACTCGAAAAAGATTGAGAGGCTTGTTTTGTCGACCCTGAAATATCGTGCCCTGATTTCGCTCCTCTTGCTGACACCACTCGCGGCAGGCTGCACGTCGGCGACGAAAAGCGAAGCTGCCCAAAGCAATTCCACCTCGGTCACCAGCACCGACACGGCGATCGAGACGCTCGAGCGCGACCACGGCGCCCGCGCGGGTGTATTCGTCACCGACACCGGCACCGGGAAATCCTTCGGCCATCGCCAGGACGAGCGCTTCGGCTTCGACTCGACGTTCAAGGGCCTGGCCTGCGGCGCGCTGCTGCACACGCACCCACTCGCCAGCGGATTCCTGGACCAGGTCATCCATTTCACCGCCGACGACGTGATCGGCGGCAGCGCCATCAGCAAGACCCGGGTCGACTCGGGCATGACGGTGCGCGAGCTCTGCCACGCGGCCATCACGATCAGCGACAATACGGCGGGCAACCAGGTGCTGAAGCTGATCGGCGGCCCGGAGGGTCTCAATACCTTCCTGCGGTCGATCGGCGATCAGGTCACCCACATGGATCGCTGGGAACCGGACCTGAACTCCAATATCCCAGGCGACCAACGCGATACCAGCACCCCCGCCGCCCTGGCCGCCGACTACCGCGCCCTGGTGCTGGGCGACGCGCTCGCCGCACCCGAGCGCGCCCAGCTGACCGACTGGCTGCTGGCCACCAGCACCGGTAAGGACCGCATCCGGGCCGGAGTCCCCGCCGACTGGAAGACCGCCGACAAGACCGGCACCAGTGACGGCCACGGAGCGGCCAACGACGTCGCCATCACCTGGCCCGCAGGCAGTTCCGCACCGCTGGTCATCGCCGTCCTGACCGACAAACCGGAGCAGACCGCCACGCCGGACAGTTCGCTGGTCGCAGCCGTCACCAAGGCGGCCGTCGGGGCCGTCCGCTAGCCCGCGGGCCCGGCAGCCGACGCGGGTCAGGGCTGCCGGGTCGAGCTGCCGCTGGCGAGGAAGGACGAATCGCCCTGCGGGTCGGTGCTGTTCATGATGGAGATCAGGTGCGTGCCATCGCTGGCCATCGACCAGAACGACACGGTGACGGTGCCACCGGGGGTTTGGCAGGTCTGGCCGGCGGGTGCGAGTTCGGCGGTGTTGCCGTGGGCGTCCAGGGTCCACGAGCAGCCGTCGTCGGTGTGGGCGGTCAGCGGTCCGGCACTCGAATCGATCTGCACCACACCTGTTTTCGGCTGGTATCCCGGTGAGGTGAGGTTGTTCAGGTAGGCGAGATTCGTGGGGTCGTACGCCCAGGAGCCGGTGAACAACCGTGCCGCGTCACCCGGATCGGCGGCGTCGGCTCTGGTCCGCTTGCCATTGGCGAGTTCGAAATCGAAAGTGCCGTACGGGAGATAGCTGTTGGCGCGGATCACCTCCTGCTCGTGCCCGTCGTGCACGGTGACGTGCCAGTAGTAGATGTTGTAGCCCGAGCCGATCACCGAGTTGAAGCAGTACTGGTCGGTGCTGGTCAGATCCAGGGCGTCGCCGTTCACCCGGAAGTGCCACGTGCAGCCCTGATCGGTGTGGCCGGTGATGTCCCCATCCGCACTCCTCGCGAAATCCACCGTCCCGACCTGCGGAAACGTCAGCAGCCCGAGGCCGAACTGCCCGACCGAGGCGATATCGGTGGCATCCGCGCGGTTGGGCTGATCGTAGTTCCAGACACCCAGGTACCGGTCCGCATCGGCAGCCCGATCGGCGTGCGCGGCCGGCGCGCTCCAGGTCAGCATCATCCCGAACAGCGCCGCTACCGCGAGTTTTCCGTGCCGCGCACGAATCCTGTTGTGAGTCATGAATTCAAGACGGGACGCCCGCCCGGAAAGTTACCTCACACATCCACGGTCGCCTCGATGCTCACGATCCGATCGCCCGCAATGGTCAGCACCAGCACGCCGAACAGCTCCCGATCCCGGTAGGCCAGCAAGGCGGGCCGCCCGAACGCCGAATGCGTGACCAGCGTGACCCCGGGCCCCCAGAACGCGATCATATTGGCGGCCACCATCTCCGGCCCCCGGCTCGGCCGCGCCACGATCGGCGAGTCCGGCCGGAACGACGCGATGCCCCAGACCTCCGGATCCAGCACCGCCAGCAATTCGTCCAGATCCCCACCGGCACAGGCGGCGATGAACCGCTCGGTCACCGCCCGGTGCTCGGCCGGGGCCACCGGGCCGCCGGGCCGCCGCGCCTCCGACATCTTGATGCGAGCCCGGCGCGCCAGCTGCCGGCAGGTGCCGACCGGCCGCCCGACGGTGTCCGCGACCAGCTCGAACGGCACCGCGAACACATCGTGCAGGATCAGCACCACCCGCTCGGCGGGCGCGAGGCGCTGCAGCATGCGATACAGCGCCAGCTGCACCTCCTCGTCGAGGGTGATGCGGTCGACCGGGTCGAGGGGCACGGCGTGCGCGACCGGTGTCTCGGCCTCCAGCTGCCCCGGATCCCCGGCCTGCTCGCGACGCGCTCGCGCACTGCGCAATTCGTCGAGACACAGGCGGCTGGTGACGACGGTCAGCCAGGCGCGCTCGTCGCTCACCTCGCCGGGTCGCATGCGGGCCAGCCGGGTGAACGCCTCCTGCGCGGCGTCCTCGGCCGCGCCGATATCGCCCAGCAGCCGGAAGGCCAGGTCCACCACGTACGCGCGATGCCGCCGCCAGGCTCCGGTGAACGGGTCGTCCGGCCGGTCTTCGGTGCTCATACCCATATGACGGGACATGCCCGCCGAAAGTTACCGGCCGCCGGAAACACTGAGCGGCGTGACGCGGGATGGGCCACCGCCGCTCGATCGGCGCGCTGCTCGGTTGATGACGCGATTCGGTTGGGGCGCGGTTCAATTGGTGATGCGCCCGCCCGCCACATCGGCGGGCAATCCCATGCGCCGCAGCGGATGCGACGCCGCCACCTGCTGCCGCACCACCTCGGGCATGTGGGTGGCGACGTTCTCGGTCTTCAGGTCGAGCAGCAGGTGAATCGGCAGAGCGCCGGGCGGTTCAGCGCCGGGACAGCACGGCTGCCACGGCAATCAGCCAGAGCAGACCACCGAAGCGGACCACCGGCAGCAGGAAGGCGAACCCGGAGACGATCAGCGCCAGCGTGGACAGCGCGGCCGCGGCGGCGACGGCCAATCCACACCAGATCAGCCAGGTCGGCAGCTTCCGTTCCAGCAGCGCCGGAATCGCGATGCCGACGGCCAGCAGCCCGAAGCCGGCCGCGTAGGCCGGGCCGCCGGACAGGAAGCCCAGATCGGCGATCGCGCGGGCCAGTTCCGGTGCGGCAGCAGCGTTCAGCCGCCCGCCGGCCCAGGAGAACAGCGCGCTGAAGGTGAGCCCGCCGGCGGCGAGCGCACCGCCGATGGTGGCGATGGACGGACCGCGCAGCACCTGTTGGATGAGCCCGGCGGCAATGGCCAGCGGCGCGGCGGACAACACCAGCAGCAGCGCTCCGGCATCGATGAGCCCGGCATGCGCGGTGGTGTAGGCCAGCACATCCGCACCGCTCGCGTCCGGGTGCGGGGTGCGGGCGTTGGTGGCGACGTAGGCGATGGTGAGCGCAGCGAACGCGGCGACGGGAGCGAGAACTGCGGGGTTGGTGCGAGCGATGGTGGTGCTCATCAGCGGTGATCCTCAATCTCGGGCGAACCGTGCTGACCTAATAATGATTACAGACTGTAATGATTGTCAATCGTCTATTATTTTCCCACTGCTACCATTTCGGCATGGATGCGAAAGATGAGGTCGCGCCGCAGCGCGCCGTGACGGCCGTCGGGTTCCTGCTGGCCCAGATCGGCGCCTATGCGGCCAATCGATTCGCCGAGCGCACGGCCACCCTGGACCTGACGCCGGCGCAGGCCGGACTGCTCCGGATGCTCATCGTGCAGCCGGGCCGCAACCAGCGTGAGCTCGCCGACGAACTGGGCATGCCGCCCAGCCGGTTCGTCCAATTCGCCGACAAGCTCGAGGAACGCGGAATCATCGAGCGCAAACGCAATCCCGACGATCGGCGGCAGCATGCGCTGTTCCTGACCGCGAAGGGACGAACCACCCTCGTCGAACTGGGCGCGGTCGCCCGCGAGGCCGAGGAGCACATGTGCCGGTCGCTGACGCCGGAGGAACAAGCACAGCTGTCCGGGCTGCTGGTTCGCCTGGCCGCCGACCATGGACTGACCCCGGGCGTGCATCCGGGCTACAAGACGGAGTGACGCCCCGCCGTGCCGTGGGATCGCTCAGATACGGTGCGGCACAGCGGTTGTCACGGGGTCAGCGCGTCGATGGTGGCGATCCGGCCCGCCATGACCTCGTGCAGCAGGCGCCGGAAGGTCGGGCATTCCGCGTGACTCGGGGCCGGGCAGGCGGCGGCGTGCCGCAGGCCGTCGCGCACCGCGGTCAATTGCGTGATGGTGCGGTCCAATTCGTCCGCCTTGCCGAGGAGCGCGGCACGGTCCACACGCAGGTCGCCCTGGGGACCGAAGGCGACGACAATGTCGTCGAGGGAGAAACCGGCGGTGCGGCCGAGCGCGATCAGGGCCAGCTGTTCCAGCACGGATTCGTCGAATTGGCGGCGGAGCCCACGCCGGCCGGTCGAGGCGATCAGGCCCCGCTCTTCGTAGTAGCGCAGTGTCGAGGCCGGGACGCCCGATCGGCGAACGACCTCGGCGATATCCAGATTGCTCACGGGATCACCTCGGAGCTTGACCTCGAGCCGACTTGAATTGGGACAGTGTAGCTCTCCGGCCCGTCCACCGACGAAGGACAGCAACCATGACGGCACCGCTCGACAATGACCAATCCGCCCGCTGGAACGGCGCTTCCGGCAATGCCTGGGTCGACGCCCAGGACCTCATCGCCCAGGTGATGCGACCGCTCCAGGACATCCTGGTGACACTGACGCGCGACACCGGGGCCCGGGACGTCCTCGACGTCGGCTGCGGCACCGGCGGTACCACCCTCGCCCTCGCGCGGGAGACCGGCGCACACTGCACCGGCGTCGACATCGCCGAACCGATGATCGCCGCCGCTCGCGCCAACGCCGAGCGGGCAGGCCTGCCCGTCGACTTCATTCGCGCCGACGCCCAGACCCAGCCCTTCGAAACCGCCGCCTACGACCTCATCACCTCCCGGTTCGGGGTGATGTTCTTCGCCGACCCGGTCGCCGCCTTCACCAACCTGCGCCGAGCCACCCGGCCCGGCGGCCGGCTCGGCTGTATCGTCTGGCGCGATCCGGAGGCGAATCCGTTCTTCACCGCGGCCGAACGCGCCGCGGCGCCGCTGCTGTCGAATCTCGAACCCCGAATCCCCGGCTCACCAGGCCAATTCGCCCTCGCCGACCACGATCACGTGGCCGGGATGCTGGCGGCGAGCGGCTGGGCCGATATCGATATCCGCCCGCTCGATGTCGACTGCGTCATGCCCGAACCTGCGCTCGTCGGTTACCTCTCGCGGCTGGGACCGGTCGGCCTGGCGCTGCTCGAGGTGGACGAAGCCACCCGGCAGCGGGTCATCGAGACCGTCCGGGCGGCCTTCGAACCCTTCGTGCACGGCGACGAGGCCCGCTTCACCGCCGCCTGCTGGCTGCTCGACGCCCGGGCTCACTGACCGGTCGCGACAGCTCCCTGCCGCGGCCGGACCTCCGGAAACTGGCGGATCTCATCGGACTTCGCTGAGCAGCCACTGGTCGCGGGGCGTGCGGCGGCGCTCGCGGCGGCTGCCGACCCGGGCGCGCATGGTGTACCGCGCGGGCTTGCTCTCCGCGGTCAGCTGGTGCCAGCCACTGCCGCCATTGATGTCGAACACGCCGATGTATCCGCCGGGCAGCAGCTGGAACGGCGCGGTGATGTGATTGCCGTAGTCGAACTGGGTGCTGCCCGCCTTGCGGAAGTTCTCGAACCAGGCGGGAAACACGAAGTCCGACACCTGGATTCCATTGATCGCGTACCCGTACTGGTCCGCCTCACAGGCGTCGGCGACCTCGTAGGCGTAGATGCGTCCAGCGGTGGCGCTGGAGAACACGTAGGCGGCCAGGTTGATATCGGGGTCACCGAGCATCTCCAGCAGCTCGTGGCTGGCCGTCACCGTCCACTGCAGGCCGGCATCGATGTCGCTGCGCGCGAACACCTTTCCCATCGGCAGACCCTCATTCGTGAGGTCGTGGTAGCCGAGCGCACCGGCCTGATCGGAGTCGTCGGAGACCACCAGCCACCAGGCGCCGGCCGGGGGCTGCGCGCCGGTCGCCACGAAACTCAGGTCGGCGTCACTCCCCCACACCGGTGCCCAGTCCCGGTGCACCTGCGTCTGCAATGCCGGGACCACGGCAGAAACCTGCGCGTCGGTCAGTACGGTACTGCGGTTCAACACGGCAATATGTATGGCAGACATAGCGATTCTCGAATTCCTCATCGGCGACTGTATTCGATCTTGCTGACTGTCATCATCGCGTGAAATCCACAGGGAGGCAGGCGGAAAGTGCGCATCATCGATCTTTCGGTACCGATTCGGTCCGGTATGCAGGTGTATCCCGGCGATCCGGAGGTCACCATCCGGCCCGCGCTCACCGTGGCCGCCGACGGGGTGAACGTGCTGCACCTCGATCTCGGGTCGCAGACGGGCACGCACGTGGACGCGCCGCGGCATATCGACGACTCGCTGCCGGCGCTGGACGAGCTGCCGCTGGACCGGTTCACCGGTCCGGGCGTGGTCATCGACGCGCGGGCGGCCGGGGCGGGCGGGGTGATCGGGCGGGAGTACTTCGCGGACCGGGTGGCGGCGGGGCAGATCGTGCTCATCGCCACCGGGTGGTCGCAGCACTGGGGCACCCACGCGTACCTGAACCATCCGCATCTCACCGTGGAGGCGGCCGAGTATCTGATCGCGGCGGGCGTGCGGACGGTCGGGATCGACGCGCTCAGTGTCGACCCGACGCCCACCGAGGAGATCCCCGTGCACCGGATTCTGTGTGGGGCGAACGCGGTCATCGCCGAGAATCTGACCGGATTGAGCGAGGTGCTCGCGGCGCAGCAGGCCGGGGAGCGGGTCGAGGTGTCGATGTTCCCGCTCAACCTGCCCGGTGCGGACGGCGCTCCGGCGCGGGCCGTGGCGCGTCTCGGCGGCTGAGACAGCGCGTCTCGGAGTGTGACAGAAACACCAGTGTGTCGCATTTTGCGGCGCAGGTCACGCGATCTTCGTACACTGCTCTGGACACCGGGGAGTCGGGGCCCCGACCCATGCTCGATCCGAAGGACTTCGCACGTGAACCGCTATGCCGTAACCACTTTGCTAGCCGTTGCGGCCATTCTGCCCGCCGCGCCCGCCGCGTCTGCGGAGATCGTTCTCACCGACGCCTCGCAGACCGCGACCACGCCCGGCACCACGACGACCACCCCGGGCACCACCACGCCGGGCACGACCACCACGCCGGGCACGACTACCGACCCGACCGCGGACAGCAACCCGATCGAGTCGGATGTCAATTTCGGGTCCTCCGCCATCAAGCTCGGCGGCGCGACCGGTTCGGCGACCACGGGTTCCTCGAAGAGCGGCTGCACCGTCGCCGGCAGCGCGGCGGCGCTCGCGGGCTACGCGGGACTGGGCTGCGGCAACCTCAATGGCGGCGGCGGCATCGGGCCGGGGACCATCGGCTGACCCCCACCCCCGAGATCGAGCGCGTCCCAAGGGGCATCGGCGAACACGCTGATGCCCCTTCGGCGCGTCCGCGACCAGCGGCGGGCGTCGGGGATCAGCGGTTGTCGTCGGCGTTGCCGGCCTTCCACTGCTCCCACGGAATGTTCCAGTCGCCCAGCCCGTCCAGACCGGACAGCGTGCCGCCGACGGTGTTCTTGACGATGGTGATGTCGCCGCGCTTGACGTTGTCGTACACCCACTTGGCGTCGGCCGGGCTCAGATTCAGGCAGCCGTGGCTGGTGTTGACCGAGCCCTGTGCGCCCACCGACCACGGGGCCGAGTGGAAGAAGATGCCGGAGTAGGAGATCCGCGTCGCCCAGTCGATCGGGGTGCGATACCCGGCCGGCGAGTTCACCGGGACGCCGTAGGTGGAGGAATCCATGATGATCTTGTCGAACTTGTCGCCGACGATGTAGACGCCGTTGTCGGTGGGCGTGGAGTTCTTGCCCATCGAGGTCGGCATGGTCTTGATCACCTCGCCGTTGCGCTCGACGGTCACCATCTTGGTGTCGTCGTCGGCGCTGAAGACGGTGGCGTCGCCGACGGTGAAGCTGGAGTGGATGTCGCTGTCGCCGACCAGGCCGTTGCCGAGATCCCGGCCGTAGGCGTTCACCGCGATGTCGACCTTGGTGCCCGGGGCCCAGAAGTTCTGCGGCCGCCAGCGCACCTCGCGATTGTTGACCCAGTAGAAGGCGCCCTCCACCGCGGGCGTGGTAGTGATCTTGATCGCCGCCTGGGCGGCCCTGCGATCCGGAATGTTCTCGTCGAACTGCACGGCCACCGGCTGGCCGATACCGACCACGTCGTCCTCCGCCGGCAACAGGTACGGGTGGGTGCGGTTATTGGGCGAGATAGTGGTGAAACTCATAGTCGTATTGGTCGCGCCGCCAAGGCCGATCGCGTCGACGCTCAACTTGTAGGTGCGCCCGAATCCCAGCTGCTCGGTCAGCCGCCACGAACGGCCGTCCGCCGCCAGCTCGCCGGGTACCGGCTTGCCGTCCGGACCGGTGAGCGCCACGGTCGCGAGCTGGCCGTCCTCCACCTTCAATGTCAGCTCCCCCGGTGACACCCCTTTGTCGCCGTCCTTCACCGGTGAGATCAGCTTCGGCTTCATGAGCTCGCCGATGGGATTGGAATCGATTGCCACCGTCGAGGATTGACCCTTACCCCCCGACGAGCACCCGACCAGCGCCAACGTCAGCACGGACACCACCACCCCGACACCCAGCAGCCGTCGCCGCCCCCGACCTTCACTCATCGCAACCCCGCTTCACGTCTCGGTGCACAACCGGCCACCGCACTACTCCCGGCCCCGACCACGCCTGTTCGATCACCACGCCCACCCCATCCGACCGAGACCCCCGCCCTGGCAGTCACAACCACCCCGGCTTCCAACCAAGCGTCCCGCCCACAGGGGCTTCGTCCGAAACATCCGTGATCACCCCCGCCGCGTTAACAACTCCCCAACCCTCCACAAACCCGCAGCTCAGGCGCCCGATTTCACTTTCCGCACTCCGCCCTGTTAATGTTCTTCTCGCACCGCAGAGCGGCCCAAGCGAAAGCCCAAGCCCCCTGGGGAGTAACACGCGCCATTAGCTCAATTGGCAGAGCAGCTGACTCTTAATCAGCGGGTTCGGGGTTCGAGTCCCTGATGGCGCACCACGAAAGGCCCCTTCCAACAGCAGCAATGCTGAACGGGAGGGGCTTTTCTCGTTGGCACTGCACATTACGCCACACACCAACCGCTCCGATCAGATGCTGTTGCGTCGAGCGCGCACCACCACGGCCGGGCCCGCTGATCAAATCCAGCGAAGACGACCGCTGCCGCCGAGCGGGCTGGTTGCGTGCGTTGGATCGGCACGCGCAGCCACTGCTGCCCCTACGATCCCCGCAGTGTTCTGCAACGCGGCGGCCACCACCGGCGTGCGGTTCTTCAGCAACGGAATCCATTTGTCGCCCTTGCGGCTGACCCCGCCACCAGCGATGAACAGGTCGGGCGACATCGCGTTTTCGATGGCGACCAGCACCTTCGTCACCTCCGGGGCCCACCGCTTGTAGCTCCAGGCGTGCCTTTCCTTGACCGACACGGCGCCCCGACGCTCGGCCTCCATTCCGCCGACCTCGATGTGACCGAATTCAGTGTTGGGCAACAACACCCCGTCATGGATCACCGCTGAACCGATGCCGGTGCCGAACGTCAGCAGCACAATGACGCCGTCCTTGTCCTTGCCGGCACCGAACTGGACTTCGGCCAATCCCGCCGCGTCGGCGTCATTGAGCAAGGTCACCGGCTGTCCGCCGAGTTCGGCGCTGATCATCTCTTGGGCGTTCACTCCGATCCAAGACTTGTCGAGGTGCGCGGCAGTACGGACTACGCCGCCACTGACCACGCCCGGATAGGTGACACCAAGCGGCGCGTCCCACTGGAAGTGCTTCACCACCTCGCGGATCGTATCGGCGAGAGCCTCCGGAGTAGCCCGCCGCGGGGTCGGGAGTCTGAAGCGGTCGCCGATCAGCCGCCCGGTGCCGAGATCGACGACGCCACCCTTCACGCCGCTACCGCCCACGTCGATGCCGAAGCCCCAGCGATGCGGCCCCTGGCTCGGCGTTTCGGTGACCGAAGCAGTGGTATCGGTCATGGACACTCCAGTACGTGGCGGCGGCGGCCCGGGGTCGGCTCGCCCCACAGATTCCGGGCTGGTCGTTACTGTGGGTTTCATCGAGTCCCCTGGTCACGAATCGGATATCGAGGCAGAGATTTCGGGAGGCTGCCCGTATTCCAACAAAAGGGCGCAAAGAGTTCATTCACAACGGCACTGCCCGCTTCGGGCACCCCGCTGAACGGACACGGCGCATGTCAGGGACATACCCCCAATATTGATGGTGCACATAACATCAAGCTTCTATTCTCTCTCCCGGACCGATATTCCTGCTACCTGCAAAAGCGGGCGACCCCGGCATAGGTGCGTGCGCACCCTTCTGCATGCTGCTGTGCTGGTAGGCGTGCACGGTGGCCTCGATGGTCTCGGGATCGAGATCGGCGGTGAGGCGCGTAAAGCCGACTGGCTGTGCCCCTGTCATGCTTGCGGTATGGCGGCAGGGGCGGTCGAAATGTTCGAGCGGCATCGGGCACGATTGCTCGGTCTGGCGTATCGAATGCTCGGTTCGGCGGCTGACGCCGAAGACATTCCGATGGCCTGCCACGGAATCGCCGCGATAGAGGAGCAGTCGTGGACACGCCTGTGAACTCTGCCGATGTCATCGTGGTGGGTGGTGGCCCCACCGGCATGACGGCCGCCGGTGATCTCGCTCGCGCCGGACGGTCGGTGACCGTGCTGGAGCGATGGCCGCAGATCAACCCGGCCAGCCGGGCATTCGCGACCATGGCTCGCACCCTGGAGATCCTCGACGCCCGCGGTCTGGCCGAGGATCTACTCGCACAGGGCAGCACCACACCGGCGGTGAACCTGTTCGCGGGCGCGAAGGTCGATCTGACTCGTCTGCCCTCGCGGTACCGCTGCGGGCTGATCACGCCGCAGACCAATGTCGACCAGGCCCTGGCCCGCTATGCCGAAGCACAGGGAGCGGATATCCACCGCGGTGTCGAGGTCGTCGGCCTGGTGCAGGATCGCGACCGTGTCACGGTGACGACCCAGCACAAGGACGCACCGGTGGACACCGAGACAACCCGTTGGCGCGCACCGTATCTGGTGGCCGCCGACGGTGCCCACAGCACCATCCGAACCCTGCTCGGGGTGGAATTCGCGGGCAAGTCGGTGTTGTCCTCGGTGGTGCTGGCCGATGTGCTCCTCACCAATGGACCAGCCGGTGTGGCTTTGACGCTCGGCGACACTCACGACGGCTTCGGATTCCTCGTCCCCTACGGCGACGGTTCCGGCTCCCGCTGGTACCGGTCGATGACCTGGGATCGCCGCAACCAGCTGCCGGACTCCGAGCCGGTGGACGAGCACGAGGTGGAGGACGTGCTCACGCGGGCGATGGGACGTGATGTCGGCGTAGCCGAGATCAGCTGGTGTTCCCGCTTCCACTGCGATGAGCGCCAGATCCACGAATACCGTTCCGGACGTGTGTTTTTCGCAGGCGACGCCGCACACGTGCACTCCCCGATGGGCGGGCAGGGCATGAACACCGGCATCCAGGATGCCGCCAATCTCGCTTGGAAACTGGACGCCGTCCTCGGCGGCGCGAACGACGCGGTGCTCGACACCTACCACGCCGAACGCCACCCTATCGGCCGCCGTGTCCTGCGGCAAAGCGGTGCGATGATGCGCGCGGTCACGGTGAAACCGCGCGTCGCGCGCTGGATGCGGGACCGCATCGCCCCGAAAGTGCTTGGCTTCGGCCCGATCTCGGACGCGATCGCGGGCAGCTTCGCCGGAGTTACCCTGCGCTACCCGTCCGGCCGCGGCCAGTCTCCGTTGGTCGGAACCCGCGCCACGGAGACTCCCCTGCGGGGAGACCGGCTCACCGTGCTACAGCGCACACCCGGCTTCGTCCTCATCCGGGAACGCGGCGCCGCCCCCGTCGCAACGAATCTCATCCAAGCCGAACGTACCGACACCGGCCCCGCCCTGCTGGTGCGTCCCGATGGCTACATCGCCTGGGCCGGACGCACCGCCGCCGACCACGGCTGGCGCGACACCCTAGCCTTCTGGACCCAGAAGAGTTGAGCCCCAACCCCGTCGAAAGGCGGCTTCGCGGCCGACAGGCAGGCCCTGCATAGTCAGGGTGCCAACGCCGACAAGCGGTTCTTCCTGACCTCACCAGGGTGAGCGCGGTCATGCTCGGACGTGCTGCCAGTCCTCGAGGCGGAGGTGGCGGCGGTCGCGGCGGAGGGTCCAGGTGCCGCCCGGGTAGGTGAGGGTGTTGGTGCCTTCGGGGTCTACGAAGTAGCTGGTGCAACCGCCGGTGGACCAGATTCGGGTGCTGAGGAGAGTGCGGGCTCGCGATACCCAGGCGCGTTCGGCGGATTGTGCAGGGGTGTAGCGGGGGACGGCGTGGGTGTGCATGTGGGTGATGGTGCGCGCTATGAGGCGGGCGGTGGGTTCGATGGCCAGGAATTGGGAGGTGTGGGGCAGGGCGGTGTTGGGGCCGGTGACGGCGAAGAGGTTGGGGAGGCCGGCGAAGGCTATGCCGCGGTAGGCCGTGAAGCCGTCCTCGGTGAATTTCTTTCGAGTGGACGTGGTTTCGGTGCGGAAGTCGGGGAAGCGGGCGATGGAGTCCTGGACGTGGAAGCCGGTGGCCCACACGATAGCGTCGACTTCGTGGTGGGCGCCGTCGGCGGTGCGCAGGCCGGTGGGGGTGATCTCGATGATCTTTTCGGTGACGAGGTCGACGGTGGGCCGGGCGAAGGCGGCATAGTACTCGTCGGACACCATCGGGCGCTTGCAGCCGAAGCGGTAGTCGGGGACCAGCTTTCGGCGAACCTCGGGATCGGGAACCTGATGCCGCAAGGCGGCCAGGCAGATTCGCTCGTAGAGTCGCACCAGGCGGGGATGGAACTCGGCGAAGTGCAGCGCCTCCAGGAAGGCGAAGACGAAGCCGCGGGCGGCGAGCCGCAGCGGTGGGATGTGGCGGAACAGGCTCCGGACCGCCGGCGGGATGGGGCGATCGCCGCGGGGCAGCACCCAGGCGGCGGTGCGCTGGAAGGACACCACCCCGCCGGCGGTGCGCGCCAGGGCGGGCACGATCTGCACGGCGCTCGCGCCCGCACCGACCACGGCGATCCGCTTGCCGGCCGGCTCGAAGTCTCGATCCCAGGCGCTCGAATGCATTTGCGGGCCGGTGAATTCGGTGCGGCCCGGGATGTCGGGGATGGCGGCGGTGTGCAGTGAGAAGTACCCCATGACGACGGCACGCGCCCGCACCGTCCGGCCGTCGCTCAGCCGGATCACCCATTCCGCGCCGGCTTCGTCGAAATCCGCGTCGGCCACTTCGCTGTTCAGCTGAACATGCCGTCGCAGGTCGAAGCGATCCACCACCGACTCGGTGTATGCGCGCAGCTCGGGCTGGGGCGCGTAGAGGCGCGTCCACTCCGTATTCGGTGCGAACGAATACGAATACAGCACCGAGGGCACATCGACCGCGCATCCGGGATAGACATTGTCCCGCCAGGTGCCACCGATGGCGTCGGCCCGCTCGAGCATGACGAAGTCGTCCATGCCGAGGCGGCGGAGATTGATCGCCACAGCCAGACCGCTGAATCCGGTGCCGATGATGGCGACGTCGTAACGGTCGGGGCCGGAGGGGGACTCGGACATGCGGGCACCTCGGTTCGTGAATGAGAAGTAGTGATGGGCGGCGAATCGTCAGGCGGAGACGGCCGCGACTTCGGCGGGCGCGGCGCTGCTTTCGCGCAGCCCGAATCGGGTGTGCAAGCGGCGCAGTGATCGCGGAGCCCACCAGGTCCAGCGTCCGCCCAGGCGCAGCATCGCCGGGAGCAGGAATCCGCGCACCACGGTGGCGTCGGCCAGCACCGCAAGCGGCAGCCCGATGCCGAAGGCCTTCATGAAGGTGATGTCGGAGGCGAGAAAGCCCAGGAACACGATGGAAATGAGGACCGCGGCCGCGGTGACGATGCGGCCGATCCGCTCCAGCCCGATCGCGACCGACGCCGTTGCGTCCCCGGTGTTCTCGTACTCCTCACGGATGCGGGCCAGCAGGAAGACCTGATAGTCCATGGCCAGCCCGAAGGCGACGGCGAACAGCATGACCGGCACCACCGCCGACAGGTCGCCGGTGGGGGTGAACCCGAGCAGCCCGGACAGCCTGCCCTCTTGGAAGATCCACACCAGTGCGCCGAAGGTGGCGGTCAGGCTCAGCGCGCTCAGGATCAGCGCCAGCACCGGTACCAGCACGCTGCCGGTCAGCAGGAACAGCAGCAGCGCCATGGCGATCACCACAAAGCCGAGCGCGAAGGGCGCTCGCGCGGTCAGGGCGTGGATGGCGTCCATATTGGCCGCGTCCACCCCGCCGACCAGCGCCCGCGACGGTGCAGGGGTGGCGCGGACGGCGCGGATGACGGCGTCCACCGTCCGCGGGTCCGTGGTGGTGGGCACCACGGAAAGGTAAGCGGCATCGCCGGTTTCGAACCGGTAGTGGGCGGTGGTGGCGGGTATCGCGAGCGCGCCCCTGATGTAGCTGCCCGTCGCGGTATCCACGCGTGCGACATCGTCGAGCGATGACAGCGCCACGGCGTACTCGGCGACCCTGGTCTTGCTGTCCGGCAGCACCACGAACAGTCCGCTGAGTTCGGCCGCATCGAAATCGCGCTGTACCGTCTCGGCCACCTGCCGCGCGGACGACCCCGCCGGCATGGACCGATAGTCGGGAAAACCGGGGTGGAAGCGCAGGAACGGCAGCCCCAGGGCGAGCAGCAACGCCACCGTGACGGTCGCGACCGGAATCGGCCGCCGCATGACCATTGTCGCGAGCCGGTGCCAGAAGCCCTGGTCCAGCGCGCGGGAGTCGCTGCCGGACACCCGTTTCCGGCCGATCCGGAACCTGTCGATGCGATCGCCCGTCACCAGCAGAATCGCCGGCAAGACCGTCAGCGAGACCACGGCGGCGGTGAGCGCCACCGCGATCCCGGCATACCCGATCGACCGCACCGCCAGCAGCGGGAAGATCAGCATGGACGACAGCGCGACGGCCACGGTCAGCGCGGAGAAGGCCACGGTCCGCCCCGCGGACCCCATGGTCGTGATCAGCGCCGCGCGCGGATCGGCGGCCGTGGCGAGCTCCTCGCGATACCGATTGACGATCAGCAGGCTGTAGTCGATCGCCAGGCCCAGCCCGAGCAGTGAGGCCACATTGGTGGCGGTGGAGGACAATTCGGTGAACTCGGCCAGCAGCCAGAGCACACCCATGGTGAGCATGGTGGTGACGGTTCCGGTGATGAGCGGTAGCGCCGCGCCCACCACGGTCCCGAAGACCACGAGCAGCGCGATCAGGGTCAGCGGAAACGCCACGGCCTCACCGGCGGCCACGTCCTTCTGCCCCTGCTGCACGGTTTCGTGCATCATCATGGCGTACCCGCCGACCCGGACTTCGATCCCGTCGTGCGTACCGCCGAATTCCGGTGCCAGATCGGCGATCCGGTGGTCGATCCGCATTTCATCGCCCATGATCGTCGCGACGATGAGGCCCTGACGGCCGGTCTTGTCGCGCAGCGCGGGCAAGTGCCCCGAGGTCCAGTACGACATCACCCCGGAGACATCGGACTCGGCCTGCAGACGCCGCACAAGTTCCGTTGCGGCATGCGTGGATTCGGCGTCATCGATGGTCCGGCCGGCGTCCACGAGCAACACCAGGTTCGGCGCGCCCTGGCCGAAGTGGTCCCGCAGCGCATCGGCGGCGGTGCTGGATTCCGCACTCGGGTCGAAGTATCCGCCACCCTGCAGCTTGCCGAACAGCGTGGTGCTCGCCAGTCCGGCGAGCACCGCCAGCACCCCGGCGACGACCAGCACCGCACGATGCCTGCGCACTACGAATCGCACCACGGTCAGCGCGCCTCGGCCCGCATGAGCAGCTTCTCCGGATGCACCAGCGCGCCGATCACGGTCTCCCGCACCGGGATACCCGGCACCGGCCGCAGCCGCCAGCGGGCGCAGATGGTCGCCACCTGCAGGGCGATCTCGGTGAGCGCGAACACGTTTCCGGGGCACTGCCGGGCGCCCATGCCGAACGGGATGTGCGCGCCCTTGGACATGTCCGCCATCCGCTCGGGCAGCCACCGGTCCGGATCGAAACGCTGCGGATCGGGATGCACGACGGGATCTCGATGCACTGCCACGGGACAGACGAAAAGCATACTGCCACCGGGGATTTCGATACCTCCGAGCGTATACGGGGTGGGCACGTGCCGGACCGTCAGCCACGGCGAATACTTGCGCAGCGTCTCGAGCACAATGCGCTTGGTGATCTCGAGCTCGGCCAGGTCGCCGAACTCCGCGGCCCGCGTGTCACCCTCCGTGCGCAACACGGCGTCCACCTCGGCGTGCAACGCGGCCTCCACCTCGGGATTCTGCCCGAGCTCGTGGAACACCCAGGCCAGCGTCGCCCCGATGGCCTCGGTGCCGCCGACCAGGAAGTTGATCAGCTCG
The DNA here is from genome assembly GCF_042754085.1 of Nocardia sp. NPDC059236. Lineage (NCBI taxonomy): Bacteria > Bacillati > Actinomycetota > Actinomycetes > Mycobacteriales > Nocardiaceae > Nocardia > Nocardia sp. NPDC059236. The sequence goes on along the minus strand of NZ_JBHZAF010000006.1, from coordinate 358,335 downwards.
TCGTGCACCTGGGAGTCGGTGAGCGCATCCCCGGATTCGTCGCGGGCCTTGAGCAGCGTGTCGAGCAGATCACCGTGATCGAGGTCCGGATCCGCGGCGAGTTCGGCGCGGTACGCGGCGATGATGGTGCCGGTGGCCGCCTTCATCTCCACCACCAGGCGGTCGAACCGGCGATTGCCGGGCAGCGGCAGCCGGTCGATCCAGGCGGGCCGGGTGACGCGCCGGGAGAGCAGGGTCATGACCGGCGGCAGCAGGCGGTGGATGTGTTCGGCTGTCTCGGAACCGAGTTCGCCGGTGAACAGCGATCCGGCCACGGTGCGCAGCGCCAGGTCGTGCATCTGCTCGTTGACCGCGAGGAAATCACCGTTGCGCCAGGACGCGGCGCGCTCCGCCCCGAGCCGTGTCATGACCGCCGCGTAGCGCGCGATCCGGGACTTCGCGAAGGCGGGTGCGATCATGCGCCGTTCGCGCCGATGCCGCTGGCCCTGGAGCACGGTCACGCCCTCACCGAGCAGCGCCTCGGCGCGTTCGATCATCAGCCCCTGGTCCGACAGCGCCACGAACGCCTCGCGGACCAGCTCGGGATCGGTGACGACATAGGTGTCGTAGCCGGGAATCCGCACGCGGACAACCGGTCCCACCGACGAGAGCGTGGACAGGAATCGGTAGGGCCGGCGGCCGAACCGCGGCCAGTGGCCGAGCAGCGGGACCGCGCCGGGCGCGGTGGGTGCCGCGCGATGCGCGATCGGCGTAACGGTGGCGGTGGATGTCATCGCGAAGGTGCTCCAAATCTGGCGGGCCGGATCGCGCGACGACGCGCGGACTCTTGGTGATTGCGGGCGATGGCCCGACTGTCGATTGCCGGAAGGGTGCCGGTTTCGGCCAGCGTAACCAGGAATTCCATGCCGTCGCAACCGGACTTTCGTCTTTGTCTCCGGAGCCAAAATCCGTTGTAGCTATTGGTTTTCCGGGAGCAGTGGCATTCGATATGACACCGCCTCCGGGTGATGTCTGTCGCTCTCGGGGCCGAGTTTCCTTGACACCGTATGGCGCTCGTCTCTAGCGTCCGGGGAATCCGAACCGAGCCACTGTTCGCCTCGTTCGATTCACATGGACGGCCCACTCGCCGGTTCCATCCATCCCATTACGATCGGGAGTCACGATTGTGAGTGCCGCGCGCCTCGGTGCGCTGGGAGCCGCTCTCCCCCAGCGCGAATACACCACCGACGAAGTACTGGCCCGTATGTCGAGCGGCGGGCAATTCGAAGTCGAGCGGATCACCGGAATCCGCACCCGGCGCATGGTCGACCGGTCCGCGGGCGAGGACAGCCTCTCCCTCGGCGCACGCGCCGCGCAGGACTGCCTGGCGCGCTCGCGGTACGAGGCCACCGACCTCGATGTGATCATCAGCGCCGGCACCACCGTGCACGACGGGTTCCACATGGTGTTCGAGCCCGCCGCCGCCCACGAGATCGCCCGCCGGATCGGCGCGGACCATGCCATGGGCTACGACGTCGTCAATGCCTGCGGTGGCACCATGACCGCGATCTATTTGCTGGAGAACATGATTCGCGCCGGTCTGGTGCGCACCGGCATGGTGGTGACGGCGGAGATCATCTCCCCGGTCACCGAGGGCGCACTCGCCGAGGCGAAGGACGCGCGCGATCTGCAGTTCCCGGCGCTCACCCTGGCCGACGCCGCCGTCGCGGTGATCGTGGACCGTGCCGAGGACGAACACGACCGCATCCACTACGTGGACATGATCACCTGCGCCGAGTTCTCGCCGCTGTGTATCGCCAAGCCCAGCGACGCCTCCGAGAACATGATCATGCTGACCGACAATATGACCATGCAGGCGGCCCCACGCCGGGAAACCTGGGCGAAACTGCACCGCGATCGGCTCGTCAAGCGCGGCACCACCTTCGCCGACGAGAAGTTCGATTTCATCGTCTTCCATCAACTCGGGGTGGCCTTCACCGAGAAGCTGGCCGAATCCGGCGCCAAGATCCACGAGGCGGAAATGCCGCCGCGGCTGGCGACCGTGCACAAATACGCGAATACCGGCGCCAGCACGCATTTCCTCGCGATATACGACTACATATCGCGGGGCGAAATACCGAAGGGTTCCAAGATCTGCGTGGTGCCGACCGCCTCCGGAATGATCTTCGGCGTCATGTCGGCCACTCTCGATTCTCTGGTGGGATGAGCATGTCTGTTGTCATCGAACAATCCGCGATCAGCGCCGCCCCGGCCACCGCGGGATCCATCGACCATGCCGTGGCCGCGGGCCGGGAATGCCTGGAGCGGGCCGGAATCGAGCCCGGCGATATCGACGTGCTGGTCAATGTCGGCGTCTATCGGGACGGCAATGTGGTCGAGCCCGCGAACTCCGCGCTCATCCAGCTCGGGCTGCGCATGCACCTGGACTACGAGGCTGGATCGGGCCGCTCCACCTTCTCGTTCGACCTGCGCAATGGCGCGTGCGGGGTGCTGAACGCCGTGCACGCGGCGACCGCGCTGCTGGCCAATGGCACCGCGCAACGGGTGCTGGTCGTCGGCAGTGATGCGCACCCGGGCGGAATCGCCCACCGGCCGGACGACTTCCGGTACGCGACCGTCGGCTCGGCCTGGCTGCTGAGCAAGGGGGTGGATCGGGAGACGGGTTTCGGCCCGCTACGTATTTCCCCGGTGCGCGACCGGGCGGCGGGCGCGAATCCGGGCGTCGCCGGATATCTGGACCTGAAGGCCATGGGAAATGCTGGACAGCAGACGATTACGGTCGAGGTCGCGCCGGACTACGACACGGTGATCACCGCGACGGCGGCCGACACGCTGCGCGGCTACCTGGCCGATCAGCCCGAAATCGACACGGGCAATACCGTTCTGGTCACCAATAACCCGGTGCCCGGACTCGCGAGCGGCCTCGCGGAGGAATTCGGATTCGCCCGCGGCTACCAGGCGATGACCGGCGACCGCGACGCCGGAAGCTCGGGCCTGGCCATCGCCTACCACCAACTTCGGGAGCAGGGCGCGCTGACGCCGGGCGCCGAGCTGGTATTCCTGGCGGCGGGTTCGGGTCCGATGGCCGGGTGCGTGAGCTACCGAGTGGAAGGGGCCGCGTGAATCCCGTACTCGACGATCCGGATCTGCTGCTGGCGCGCCAGATCGAGAAGTACGCCGATTTGCCCGCCGTCAGCTATCGGACCCGGCCTCCGGGCGGCGCGGGCGGCGTCGGCGTCGGCGCCGCCTTCGACGCGCTGACCTTCGCCGACCTCGGCGAGCGGATCGACGCCTACGCGCGGTCCTTCGCCGAGATCGGAATCACCGAGGGCGTCAAGACGATTGTGATGGTCCGGCCCGACCCGGATCTGTTCGCGGTGATCTTCGCGCTGTTCCGGGTGGGCGCGGTGCCGGTGGTAGTGGACCCGGGCATGGGCGTGAATCGCATGCTGCACTGCTTCCGCAGTGTCGGTGCACAGGCGTTCATCGGCGTCCCGGAGGCCCACCTGATCCGGATCGCCGCGCGTCGCACCTTCCGCTCGGTGCGCGTGCACGTCACGGCGGGCGCTCGCTCCTATTGGGGCGGTTACACACTGGCTCAGCTGGCCGAGCGCGGCCGCGCGGGCGAGCCGGTCGCGGTCGCCCACGCGCCCGGGGATCTGCTGATGATCGCGTTCACCACCGGCAGCACGGGCCCCGCCAAGGGGGTGGAGTTCACCCGCGCGGGCTTCGCCGCCTCGCTGCGGGTGGTCACCGATCTGCACGATCGCGCGGACGGTTTCGTCTCACTGGCGACGGTGCCGCTGTTCGGGCTGTTCGATCTGATGCAGGGCGCGCACGTGGTGCTCGGGCCGGTGGATCCGGTGAAGGTGTCGCAGGCCGATCCCGCGCTGCTGGTCGAGGTGGCCCGCGCCTTCCGGATCACCGATCTGACCGCCTCGCCCGCCCTGCTGGGCCCCCTCGGCGCCTATCTGGACCGGACCGGAATCGAGCTGCCCAGCCTCACCACGGTCATTTCGATGGGTGCGCCCGCGAACCTGGAGGCGCTGGTCGCGGTGCGCAACGCGCTCGGGCCGCGGGCCCGGGTCTTCACCACCTACGGTGCGACCGAGGCGCTTCCGCTGACCACCCTGGAGTGGTCGGAGCTCGAAACGCTGCGGGAGCGGACCCGGGACGGGGCCGGCACCTGCGTGGGACGGGCACTGCCGGAGTCCGACAGTGATACCCGAGTGCGGATCATTCGCATCACCGATGATGAAATACCGTTCTGGACAGACGATTTGGAGGTCGCGCCGGGCGAAATCGGCGAGATCGTCGCCGCCGGACCGCAGGTCAGTCAGCGCTACCACGGCAACCCGGCCGCCGATGCGCGCGCCAAGATCGACGAACGGCTACCCGACGGCACGCTGCGCCGCTGGCACCGCATCGGCGACCTCGCCTGGCGGGACACCGACGACCGACTGTGGTTCTGCGGCCGCATCTCCCAGCGGGTACGCACCGGCGCCGGGGATCTGTTCACCGTGCAGTGCGAACAGATCCTCAATACCCACCCGGATGTCCAGCGCACTGCGCTGGTCGGCGTCGGCCGGGCCGGCGCGCAGGTGCCGGTGCTCTGCTACGAGCGGCGTGCGGGCGTCGATCGCGGCGCAGGCCCCCGTATCGAGCGGGAATTGCGGCGACTGGCCGAGTCCCACGAGATCACCGCGCCGATCCGCACCTTCCTGCGGCACGACGGCTTCCCGGTCGACATCCGGCACAACGCCAAGATCGGCCGCGAGGTGCTGTCGGAGTGGGCCGGCGCCCGCCTCGGCTACGACAGTGAAGGAAAACAGCGATGAAAGTCCTCGTCACCGGCGGCACCGGATTCCTCGGCAGCCACATCGTCGACCAGGCCCTGGCCGCGGGCGACCAGGTGCGCGTACTCGCCCGCCCCACCGCCGATCTCGGCTATCTGCGCTCGCTGACCGAGGTCGAGATCGTGCACGGCGACCTCGGCGACCCGGAGTCGCTCACCGCCGCCTGCAAGGGCGTGGACGTGGTGCACCACAGCGCCGGCCGGGTGGCCGAGACCGGCCACCGCGACCAGTTCTGGGAGGCCAATGTCGAGGGCACCCGGCGGCTCATGGATGCCGCGCGGCGCGCCGGCACGGGCCGTTTCGTCTTCGTCAGCAGCCCGAGTGTGGCCACCGAATACGATCGCGAGCGGTTCGGCATCGACGAGTCCGAACCCTATGTGCGCAACCCGAAGAGCTACTACGTCGAGACCAAGGCGATTGCCGAGCGTGAGGTGCTGGCGGCGAACGGGCCCGACTTCACCACCTGCGCGCTGCGTCCCCGGATGATCTGGGGGCCGCGCTCGGGCGGCTGGATGACGCTGCTGCTGAACAAGATTCGCTCCGGCCGCCTACCCGATCTGTCGGGCGGCAAGCCGGTGCTGGTGTCGATCACCTACTGCGAGCATGCCGCGCGCGCGTGCGTACAGGCGTCGCGGTCCGACGCGGTGGCCGGGAAGCCCTATTTCCTGGCCGACGCCGAGGATGTCGACCTGTGGGGCTTCGCCCGCGATCTGGCGAGGGCCTTCGACCTGACACCGCCGACCCGGACCATTCCGAAACCGGTGCTGGACGGCATCATCGCAGTCTTCGACACCGTCTGGAAGATCCCCGGGCTGCAGTCGCGCGTCGCACCCCCGCTTTCCAGCTGGACGGTCGCGGCGCTCACGGTGTCGAGCACCTACGACACCGGCGCGGCCCGGCGCGATTTCGGCTATGCCCCCACGATTTCCCTGCGCGACGGGCTGGATCGCTATGTGGCGTGGGCGGAATCGATCGGCGGACTGTCCGCGCTTCCGTCCTGATTCACTCTGCCGTCCTGATTCCCCCACCGTCCTGGTCTGCTCACCAGAACACCGCAACGCTCCCGGTCCGGAATGGACCGGGAGCGTTGTCGTTTCGTCTCACCCCGCAGACGGCAGGGCGCGCTCCTCCGCGGGCAACAGCAGCGCGGTCAGCTCGTCGAGAGCGGCGTCCAAACCGTCGGTCAGGTACTCCATCGCCGGCAGCTTGTCGGCCGCACCCAGCACGCCGAAGTGCAGCGCGTCGAGGTAGCCCACACAGGTGACATTGAACGGGTTGCCGTGCATGAGCAGCGAGATCGGGTACAGCGACTCCAGCCGGGCGCCGTTCCAGTACAACGGAGTTCGCGGTCCGGGAACATTGGAGATGCCCATCGGATGCGAGGCCGGAGTGTTGGTGCGGCCCCAGGTCAGTCCCATGATCCACGGCAGGGTGACGGCCAGGCCGTAGCCGATGACCGTATTGGCCGGGAGGCCCGCCATCTCCTGCTTCGCGGCGCGGATGGCCGCGCGGACCGCAGCCAGGCGCTCGGCAGGGTCGGCGATATCGGTACCCAGCGCGGTGAACATCATGCCCGCGCGGGTACCCACCCGGTCGTCGTCGCCTTCCCGCAGGTCCACGGGGACTCCGGCGGTGAGCGGGCGTGCGGGGAGCTCCGCATGTTCGGTCAGGTAGTCGCGCAAGGCCGTGCCGACCAGATACAGCACGATGTCGTTGATCGTGCAGTCGGCGGCCTTGGCCAGCCGCTTGAACCGGCCCAGGTCATAGCGGCGCAGGGACAGGTCCCGGCGGCCGGTGATCGGCCCGTCGAAGATGGACGCCGGCTGCTGGTAGGCCCGCTGCGCCGGGGTCCGGCCGCGGGCGCGGCGCAGGGCGTCACGGCCCGCCGTGCCGATGCCGCGCACCAGTTCGAGCACGCCCCGCAGCGTCGCGAGCAGGGTCCGCAACCGACTCGCGGACGGAACCGGCTGCGGCGCATTCGGATTCACGCGGCCGACGGTGAACAGATTCGGTGTGTCCCGATCGGCCGGATCCGTCGAGAAGGTGTCGGTGAACAGCCGCATCAGCGACGCGCCGTCGAACAGGCTGTGATGCACCTTGAGAATGAGGGCGAAGCGGTCCGGTGCCAGACCCTCGACCAGGTGAATCTCCCACTGCGGCCGGGTCGCATCGAGTTGTTCGCGGTGGATGCGGGCGGCCAGCTCAACGAGTTCGCGGCGGTCACCGGGCCGGTTCAGCTGCCAGGTCCGGATGTGGTCGGCCGGATCGACCTCGGCGGCCTCGCGCATGAGGGCCACCAGGCGGGTCAGCGGACCGCCGACCGGCACCAGATTCCACGGCTGCGGCACCGCGATCGGCGCGACGACCTGTGCGCGCCAGCGCCGGACGAAGCGGGCCGCATCCCCGTCCGGGACGGTGAACTCCAGCAGGAATGCGACATGCATGGGCATATCGGGTGATTCGAGGGACAGCCAGACGCCGTCGGTGGCCGACAGCCGCTTGATCGCCATGCGCGATCCTTTCGTGCTCGGGAGTCAGTGGGCCGACCGGGGTGTGATATCCAGCCGCATTCCGGTCGGGATGACGGCGAAATGGAAACGGTCCCTCGGTGGTTCGCTGTTCGCCGGCAGCGCGATGTCGAAGTTGCGGCACACCATGCCGGTGACGCTCTTGACCTCCAGCATGGCCAGGCCGCGGCCCGGGCAGAAGCGGGGGCCGGAGCCGAACGGGGTGGAGGCGTCGGGCCGGTGATTGCCGGGGCCCTCGTTCAGCCAGCGATCGGGATCGAAAGTGTGTGGCTCGCTGAAGTTCTCCGCCTGCAGGCCGGCGTGCTGGACATTGACGATGACCCAGGTTCCAGCCGGGATGCGCACCCCGGCGATGGTCCGGTCGACGATCGCTTCCATGCCGATGAGAGGCGTGGTGGGCTGCAGCCGCATGGATTCGGCCGCGACCGCCTCCAGGTAGGGCTGCCGGTCCAGCACCGACGGGATCTCGGCGATCTCCTCCCGAATCCGCTGCTGCACTTCGGGTTTCCCGGCCAGGTGATAGAGCAGCCAGGCCATGGCATTGCTGGTGGTGTCCTGGCCCGCGATGAGGATCGTGAGCGCCTCCGCAAACAGCTCGTCATCGGTGAACGAGCCGCGGCCGTCCTGCGCCAGCAGCAACGCCTCGATGAAATTCGTGGGCCGCTCGGGGAGATTCGCGCGGGCACGGGCGATGACGGTGGTGAGATCCTGCCGCAGGGCCGCCAATGCGCGCTCGAGGGCCCGATCATCGGGTAGCTTCACATAGCGCCAGTACGGGAACGGCGTGGCGAGCCGGCGATTCAGGATGGGGAAGATCAGCTCCAAATGGCGCTGAATGACGTCGCCGGATTCTTCGATGGTGTTGATGTCGTAGTCGAAGGTCAGTTTCGCGGTGACATCGACCGTGTAGCGGGTCAATTCGGCGCGCACATCCTCCGGGGACCGGCGTTCCCAGCGCCGGCGCAGGCGTTCGGTAATGGTCTCCAGGGTGGGTTGGAAGCCGCGCAGGTGAGTCGCGTTGAAGGCGGGCATGGCCAGCTTGCGCCGCCGCCGCCATGCCTCGCCCTCCAGGGAGAACAGGCCGTTGGAGCCCATGTCGTCCATGACCGACTCGATGGCGGACTGCCGCCGGAAGCCGCCGGGGCGGTCCCGCAGGATCTCCCGATTGAGTTCGGGATCGCTCACCACCACGATGCGCCGACCGGGCATGCTGACCCGGTACAACGCCCCGTATTCGTCGCTCCAGGAATCGAATTGGCGATGCAGCAGGGAGGGTGTCAATTGCGGGAGATTGCCGACCAGTGGCCATCCTCTGGGCCCCGGTAGATCGTCCACTGACACCATTCGAGAAGTCGAGAGGGACACTACAGGAGCTTAACCGCGAATTGGCTCGAATGCGAAAGATGAAGAACTGCTTTGCATTCGGAGACAAGAAATGCGGTGCAATTTGGTCTCGCGAAACTAATTGACTGAAATCGAGTGAAAGTGACCGCACCTTGCCAAGCAACCGTTCGGTGTCATGCCGACCAGGGATGATGCTGTGCCGATTGGTATTTCGCACACACTCCTTGGTGCTCGAGTCTGTTCTTGGTGACAATCGGCAGATGCTCGCCCTCGTTCCCCCACTGGGTGATGACTCGCCCGTCCTGGCCCGCCTGCTGCCGCGGCTCCCGGAGATTGCCGCCGGTATCTTCGAAGCCGCACTGGGCGCGGTGCCCGGCCTCGAGAATCTGCCCGAGGACCACTTCGCCGATGTCATGCCCAGCTTGCTGGCCGGGACGGTGGCGTTCATCCGGGCCATCGAGGAGCGGCGCGTGATCACCGCCGAAGAGGTCGCGGAGTACGTCGTCCCGGTGGTGGAGCGGCACGCCGAGGACCGAATCCCCGTGCGCCAGCTCATGACCGGCCTGTTCGGCGGTGCCCGCTATGTCTGGGACGAGGTCGCCGCGACCGCGGAGCCGCACGAGTTGCCCGATATCGTGGCGATCGGCCAGCGGGTGCTCGAGGCGCTCATGCACATCACCATCACCATCTCCGAGGTGCACTCCGACGTCGAGCAGTCCATCTACACGGTCGAACGCGAGGCGCGCCGCGCCCTGTGCTCGGCCCTGCTGCGTGGCGCGCCGGTCGAGGAACTGGCGGCCCGCGCCGACATGGCGCTGGCGGACCGCTACGACGTCCTCACCTTCCACCTGCGCCCCGACCCGCTGGTCCTGGTGGCCGACACCATGGTCACCCGCCGGCGGATCCGGCAGTTCCAGCAGGCACTCGACGCACTGCTCGGGACGACGGTCCTCAATACCTTCGACGGATCGAACGGAATCGCCCTGCTGCCCAGCAGATCTCGTCCGGTCCCCGAGATCGGCACAGGCCCCTTCGAACGCCTGGCGGCGAGCCTCGCCGAACAGTTCGGCGTCGACGTCTTCCTCGCCGAATGTCGGAGCATCGACCGTGCCGACCTGCCCGGTGCGGCGCGGCAGACCACCGATCTGGCCGAACTCGCCCGCCTGCTCGGCCGCCCCACCGGCGCCTATCGCCTCGACGATCTACTGCTCGAATACCAGCTGACCCGCCCCGGCCCCGCCCGGGACCGCCTGGCCGAACGCATCGCCCCGATCCTGCGCCACCCCCACCTCTTCGAAACCCTCGACGCCCACATCCGGCACGGCTCCGCCGACCGCAAGGCCGCCGCCGCGGTGGTTCACGTCCACCCCAACACCTTCAGCTACCGCCTCCGCCGTGTCGCCGAACTGACCGGCCTGGATCCCAGCGACCCCAACGATTCCCGGCTGCTCGCCGCCGCCCTCACCATCCACCACCTCTACCCGGCCCCCGCCGTTCCGGATCCCGGCGACGGAGCGGCCATGTGACGAAATGCGCGCACCGGCTAGCGTTTGAAGCCGACGCCGCCGGCGATGCAGTGCCGCACGGCATTCAGAGGGGCGAGGCGGGGGCCGTCGGGCCACCAGTCGTCGCAGAGCACCAGGCCCGGGTCGATCATCTGCAGGTCACCGAACAGGGCCTGGATCTGGGCGCGGGTGCGGAAGCGACCGGAGCCCATCGGGCTGTGGACGAACTTCTCCTCCATCTTGCGGGCCAGATCGCTGTACTCGGCGGCCTCCGGATCATAGAAATGGGCGATCGCGACATAGGAACCCGAGGGCAGTGCGTCGATATAGGTGCGCATGAGGGCGGCGGCATCGTCGGACGGATAGTGGTGCAGCGTCCCGATCTGGAACATCGCCAGCGGGCGGGTGAAGTCGAGTTCGTCGCGGACCTCGGGGTGTTTCAACACCTCGAACGGCCGGAAGATGTCGGCAGTGACGATGGAGGTGTTCGGACTGCCGACCAGCAGGGCGTGGGCGTGGGCCAGCACCATGGGGTCGTTGTCCACATAGACGACCCTCGAATCCGGCTTGACGCGCTGCACCACCTGATGGGTGTTCTCGGTGGTGGGCAGGCCCGAGCCCAGATCCAGATACTGGTCGATGCCCGCTTCCTTGGCCAGGAAGCGGCACACACGGATCAGGAAATCCCGGTTGGCCCAGGCTAATTCGGCGACGCCGGGGGCCACCGTGCGGACCTGATCCAATACCCGGCGATCGACCTCGAAATTGTCCTTGCCGTTCAGCGCCGCATCGTAGACGCGGGCGATACTGGCGCGCGTGGCGTCCACTCCGACCGGTATCGCGCTCGGGTAACCAGGTGCCGGCCCGGACATCCGCGCTCCCCTCGATGCATCCAACCCTCGACCTCGATCATCGTAGATCCGAGCTCACCGCCCTGACCCGGATCTGCTCGAATTACTCGTTGCCATCGACGATCACGGCAGCCCGGGCGCTGCGGCCCGGGCGGCGGGGAGGGGACGAGGGAGGCCCCGGCGCAGGCTATCAGAGCGTGGCTGCCATCTTCTGCGCGGTGGCCGCGTGCCCGTACTGATTCGGATGGAATTGCGCGCCTTCGCCATTGTCGACCGAGGTGCCGTTGACCCAGCGGTCCGGGATCGCCTCGCAGACATCGTGACCGTTGTAGATCTCGTAGGTGCTGAAGTACTCGGTGCCGGCCTGGGAACGCAGCATGGTGTTCAATCCGCCGACGACGGTGTCACGCGCCCAGTCGACATCGGCGGGCAGCACCGGCTGCCGCCCGGCGCACAGGGCCGCGTTGTCGGGCAGGATGTGCGGGTAACCGACCAGGACGACCCGCGCCTGCGGGGCTCGGGTCTTGATGTCGGACACCAGTTTCGCGACCTTGGCCGAGGCCTGCGACAGCCGGGTCGGCATCGAGGCGTCGTACTTGTTCTTGCACCCCAGCAGCGCCTCGGCACTACCGCTGGCGATTCCCGTTCCGAGATTTTGGAGTACGGCGCTGCCCGTCCCGGATCCTGTGCCCAGGGTTCCCGCCGTCACACAGTCCTTCACGATGTCGGTGAAGCCGATGTCGTTGCCGCCGACACCCAGGGTGACCAGATTGGTGTCGGCGGTGACGGCGGAGAGCTGGGTGCTGGTCACCGAGTCGGTCGTCGCGCCGCCACACGTGACATCGGTGAGGCTGTAACCGCGTGCCGCCGCGAACAGGTGGGCGTAGTTGCGATCGGAGCGTGAGCAGGTCTTGTCGAGGATGTTGGAGATCCCGACTCCCGCCGCGTACGAATCCCCCAGCGCCACATACTTCGTGCCGGCGTCGGCGGTAGCGGGGGCGATACTGACGAGGGTCCCGGCGGCGACGATCGCAACAGTGGACAGGAAGTACTTCAGATTCACGATAAAGGTCCTCGCGGTCGAGCTCGGGCGAATAGCCACAGACGGTACGAGATGACCTGGCAGCCAATAGATCAAGCGACCGAATCGTTATCCCCGGTTCAGCTTGTGCCGTAATGATGGCCACATCGGTCGGGTCCGATCGATTCCGCTCATTCCCAGGCGAAACGGGGCTGGTCCATATGGTCGACGCGGGTGGGGCGGCGGTGCATGGCGACCTCGCGGAACTGGTGGAGGATCGCGGCAGCGGGGGCGTGCAGGTGGCCGCCCAGCAGGGGTAGCTGGATGGTGGGGCGGTCGGAACCGGGGACCGGGGCGAAGCGAGGGGTGACATCGAGGTCGGACAGTGGAATCCAGTGCACCGCAGCCACTTCGGCGGGGTTGGGGGTGAGAGCCGATGCGTCGCCGACCCACGCGACCACGGGGGTCATCACATAGCCGGAACGGGTCGGGTAATCGTCGAGCAGCCCGAGCACCGCCGATCTGGGCAGAGCGATTCCCAATTCCTCGTGCAGCTCGCGCAACGCCGCCGTTTCCGAGTCCTCCCCCGGATCCAGCCTGCCACCGGGCAAGGCCAATTGCCCGGCGTGAGCCCGCAGCCCCGACGACCGCTCGGTCAGCCAAAATCCTTGTTCCCCACCGTGATCGACTATCGCGATCACGACCGCGGCGGGCTTGCGGCCGTCAGGATCGACGGCTCGACGAGGAAACGCACCCAACGCCTCGGTCATTTCCTGCCGTAACCGGTCCGCGGGCACATCGCTCCAGCGGTACCCGCTGCTGTCCTCGTCGACCGGCATCTGCCGAACCTAGATCGCCCCGCCGCCCATCGTCAACGCCCGTTCCCGGACTCGCGATCAGGTCTACGAGGCGATCGGCGATTCAGGAGCTCCGCGCGAACCGGGCTCAGCCGACCCTGACGATTTCGTGGACGGTCGCGAGCACCGGCCGACATCGCGATCGCCGACCCGGATTCCTGGCGGCGGGTCGCACCTCGGCCTCGTCGCCGACGGGCGAGAACCGAGAAGATCTTCGGACATGGAAACCTCTCGAATGCGATACATAGCTTGCACGACAAGCGATTTCGCTCTCGCTATACCGCATACACCCATGTATGGGATCCGATCCGGCCGCCGCATGTTCGGGATGATCCGACTGCCCGCATCGATGCGATCCGCGAGAGGCCCGGCGTACGGTCGAGCCTACCCGTCCGCCTCGCCGCCGGGCGCTATTGCCGGAAGTTCCGGGCGGGACGAATCTCCCACTGCGGAAGGGATATCCGCGTACCGACGCTGTCATCACACCGCGCCCCGGGGGTAGCTGTGCGTCCCGCTCGCGCCGCTCCGATGCGGGCGGCGACGGGTCCGTTCCGCGAGTGCGGTGCGAAGCCCGCGGCGGCCCGGGGACGAATCGACACCGTGCTCGGGGAGCGAGCCGAATCTTCTTTCCGAGCAGGTCTCGGGAGCGTCATCGGAGGTGGCGGTCAGGAAGGCGTCCGGAAGGGCGAGCTTGTTGATCGTGCGCAGAGCAAGCAGGTACTGCCGCGGCAGTGGCCCGGTGGTGTAGGGCAGGTCGTATTTGTCGCAGAGGGCGCGGACCCGCTGAGCGATCTCGGGATAGCGGTTGCTGGGCAGGTCGGGAAACAGGTGATGTTCGATCTGGTGGGACAGGTGCCCGCTCAGAAAGGCCAGCACCGGTCCGGCATCGAAGTTCGCGGTGCCCAGCATCTGCCGCAGATACCATTCCGGCTTGGTCTCGTGCTCGATCGCGGCGGACGTGAACTTCTCTGCGCCATCGGGGAAATGACCGCAGAAAATCACGACATAGGCCCACAGATTGCGCAACGTGTTGGCGGCCGTGTTCGCGGCGAGGGTGCGACGCCAGCGCCGTCCGCTCAGCGCCGGGAAGAGCAGATAGTCCTTCCCCGTCTGCCGGCCGATCTTGCGGATCAACTCCCTGGTGTGCGTAGTCTTCTCGGCTCCGGTCGCCGCGCGATCACGTTCGGAGTACAGGCCATGCAGGGCGATCCCCCACTCGAAAGTTACTGCTAGAAAAAGGTTTTGCAGGGGCTGCACCAGCAGTCGCGCCCGCCACGGCTGGTCGCGAGTCACCCGCATCACGCCGAAGCCGATATCGTCGTCGATGCCGAGCACATTCGTGAACACGTGATGGCGGTAGTTGTGCGAGTACCGCCACTGCGACGACACACCGGCCATGTCCCACTCCCATGTGCTGGAATGGATTTCCGGATCGTTCATCCAGTCCCATTGGCCGTGGCACACATTGTGGCCGATCTCCATGTTCTCGATACTCTTCGCGCCCGCCAGCGCAACGACACCCAGCGCCACGCCGAGATTCGTTCTGCTACAGGCGATGACGAGACGTGATCCCAGGTCGAGGATGCGTTGAAACGCGATTGTCCGACGGATGTAGGCCGCGTCTCGGGCGCCGAGCCGCTCCTCGATGTCGCGGCGGATCGCGTCGAGCTCCCGGCTGAGCGCCTCGACATCCGCCGCGGTCAAGTGCGCGTAGACCGCGACCTGCGTAATCGCCATTCGCCATGCCCCCTGTTCGCCGGGGCAGCTGCCTCGGACAAGCCATCAACCTTGCGACGATGCCGGTCTTCTTCCCAGCTTAGATTGCTACTACAGACTATGTCTACGACGTAGAATGACAGCGTAGGTATTCCACTCCGATGCAGAGGCGCTGAAGCGATGAATCGAACCAGAGCCGGCCCGACCGGCGCCCACGCCCACCCGGCGAATCGGACGAACACCCGGAACGACCCCCTGACCCGAGACGCGATGCTGACCGCCGCGCTCGAGATCATCGACCGCGACAGCGTCGAGCGGCTCTCGATGCGACGTCTCGGGCAGGCGCTCGGCCGGGACCCGATGGTCCTCTACCGACATGCCGCGAACAAGGCCGCACTTCTCGACGGGGTCGCCGAGCTCGTGCTCGCACAGTTGACCGTCGACCCCACCGACTCCGACTGGCGCCACCAATTACGCAGTGTCGCACGCGATTTCCGCAAGCTTGCCGTCGCTCACCCGAACACCGTGTCGCTGCTGGTCACCCTTCCCCTGGCCACGCCACTGGCACTACGGCCCCTGGGCACCCTGCGGCCGCTGGAACACATCCTCGAATTGCTCACCCGAGCCGACTTCAGCGGCGCCGACGCGCTGCACATTTATCGCGCGCTGTTCGGATTCCTGAACGGGCACATCCTCAACGAACTCCAGGAACTCGTCGAACACCCCGAGGAAACCGACGATCTGCTGCGCCTGGGTCTGTATCACCTCCCGATCGGCGAATTCCCCCTGCTGCGCGGTCTCGCCTCGGACCTGGCCGGTTACGACGGCGCGACCGAGCTCGAACGCGGCCTCGACATCCTGCTCACCGGCCTCACCACCACCATGTCCGCGGCCGCGACCCGGCCGGGAAGGAAGCGTGGAGGATGACACCGCAACACAACGCAGATCGACCGGCAGGGCCGGCCCACCAGCTGCGGCTCGCGCTCGACACCGGCGGCACCGGGGCCGTCGACGGATTCTGGTGGCCGCACAGTCGCGACCTCGCCACCGAGCTTCCGGACCTGCTCACAGCGCTCACCCGTCGGCTCGGTCCGATCCATCGAGTGATCCACCACCTCTGCGAATGGGCCGCCGCACCGAGCACACTCGACTTCGACGGGCGGCAGGTACGGCTCGATGGCTACCGGCGCATGCCCGCCCGCATCCTCGAGGTTCACGGTGCCGACATCGGCACCCGGCTCATCCTTCGTGTCATCACCCCGGTCGAGAACATCGACATGGTCGCCGTACAACAGCGTTGGGAATCCGAGGGCGGGGCGCAGGCGGATGTCAACGCCTGGGATCGGGCAGCGTCGCAGTGAGACCGGTCAGCAGGATATCGAGGCCACGTTCGAGCTCGGCGGCGCCGTCGTAGGCGGCCAGGACCGGCGCGAGTCCCCGCACCAGCGGGAACTCCGCGAGCGGAAGGCGATACAGTCCCAGGCGCAGCACCTCGTCGGTCTCCTCGGGTCGCTCCACGATCTCCTGCAGCTCGTTGAGCACATGCCCGTAGAGAAATCCGAACAGGGCGCGGTAGACATGCAGCGCGTCGGCGCCGGAAAACCCTGCGCGGGTGAGCAGTTCGAGGATGTCCTCCAGGGGACGAACCACCGACGCCGGGCGCAGGCCCAGCGGGGTGGCCAGTGGCCGGGTCACCAGCAGCGGAACCACCCGCGGATGAGCCAATGCCAGCTGACGGAAATCCCGTGCGACGACCCGTAATTGGCCGATCCAATCGGTGTCCTCGGTATCGACCGACAGCTGTGCGAACACGATCTCGGCGACGCCGTCGAGCACCGCGGCCTTGCTCGCCACGTGCCGGTATATGACCATCGGATCACGCCCCACAGCTTCGGCCAGGCGTCGCATCGACAACCCGTCGACGCCGTCACGATCGATCAGCTCGAGCGCTGCGGTCAACACCACAGCCCGGGTGACCGTGCCGCCACCGCGGGCGACGATGCTCGGATCCGACTGCCGGTTCGCGGATCGGGTGGGCTTGCGACCGGCAGGGCGTTCGGCCATGCGGGAGATCCTCCATTCCCATCGGAGTATCCGATCGCTCGATCGTAGACAGACACCGTTGACATTGCGACGCAAACCGCGCCTCCGAGCGGCGGGCGCGCGCTTCGGTCCAGGTCGGCGGTATCTCCGCGGATTACCGGCGCGAGGGTGCTCTACACCGCGCCGCCTGCCGCATCTGCTCGTCGGCGCGATGGACCGGGGTGTCGAACGGGATGACGAGCAGGGTCAGTTGGCTGCCGTCCGTTCCGATCAGTCGCATGACGGCGGGCGGCTGGTCGATACCGGGGCCGCGCAGCTCGACGCCGTCGTCGTGATCGATGCGGCGTTGGGCCAGACTCCGTGCATTCCAGTCGAATCCGATGCGGGCTATCGACCCCATGCGCGGAGTGACGGCGCTGATCAGATCGTGCAGTTCGGCAGTGAGGTTGGCGGTCCAGGGCCACCATGCGCCGTCGACGTCGCCGGTGGCGGCGCCGCGCTCCTGCAACATCAGCCGGGGGGTGCGGGTCGGCGTCGGGAAAGGCTGGGCGCGGCCGGGAACAACACCGACGAACGGGCGTATCGCACCTACAAAGGGGATCATGAGCTGGGGCCTGCTTCCGGGAAGGTGGCCATCGAGCCGTTCACGGGGCCGATGGGCTCGGCGAGGACGCGGTTGGGCGCCCGCACCGCGCCCCCCGCAACCATCGGCGGCTGAACCGCGGCATACGGTGCCGCGGACGCGGTTTCGCGGGCCAGGAAGGCGCTGACCTCACCGATCGCGCTCATCAGCGGCGCCGGGAAGACCACGGTCGTGTTCTTGTCGACTCCCAGTTCGATGAGGGTCTGCAGATTGCGCAGTTGCAGCGCCAGCGGGTGCGCCATCATCGTGTCGGACGCGTCGCCGAGCGCCGCTGCCGCCAGCGATTCGCCCTCGGCGGCAATGATTTTCGCTCGCTTCTCCCGCTCGGCCTCGGCCTGGCGGGCCATCGCCCGCTGCATCGTCTGGGGCAACTGGATGTCCTTGAGCTCGACCAGGGTGACTTCGACACCCCATTCCAGGGTGGTGATGTCGAGGATCTGGCGGATGTCGACATTGATGGTGTCGGTCTCGGCCAGCGCCTGATCGAGCGTATGCCGGCCGACCACCTTACGCAGCGTGGTCTGGGCGATCTGATCGATTGCCGCATAAACGTTTTCGATCGCGACGACCGACTTCTCGACGTCGACGACCCGGAAGTACGCGACGGCGGAGATGTCGACGCTGACGTTGTCACGGGTGATGATGCCCTGCGACTGGATCGGCATGGTGATGATGCGCAACGACACCTTCCGCAGCCGATCGATCACCGGGACGATGAAGTTCAGCCCAGGTTCGCGGACGGCGATCACCCGCCCGAGCCGGAACAGCACACCCTTCTCGTACTGGGTCACCACTCGAATCGACAGGGCCAGCACGATCAGGACCGCCACGAGTACGACGATCGCGGCACCGAGTACGTTCACGACTCCTCCTCACAAGATGAGCGTCACATCCCAGCGTAGGCCGCTTCTACAGCTCATGTCTACGTCGTAGACAGCCAGAGTTGACACACCGCATCGCAAACCTCGGAAGGCTGCTGACCATGCATCCGCTGCGAACGTGCGGCACCCGCTCGTGAAGCGCGATGTTTCCGCGTCCCTCGACATCACCGTCCACGCCCAGCCACAATCCACTGACACCGACGCCCCTCGGCCGAATCTTCGCGTGGGCGTCGATCACTCGATGTCGTGCACGCCCGGCCGGGGAGGCCGGGCGACGGCCGCCCTCAGCGTGGTGTGCGCGATATCCGGATCGGCGGTCGATGCGATCACTTGCAGGACGAGCATGTCGTCAGCGCCGCTGAGGACGTACATGGTGTTGCCCAGCTCGAAGGAAAAGGCGTCGAGTTGGATCTGCACGCCGTCGATGGCGATGCGCCCGGGCGCGGGCAGCCAGCTCCGCTGGTCGTAGACGATGCGGTGTACCGGGCCAAGCCGGACCGCGAGTACCGCCAGCAGATCGGGCAGTTCGGTGACGAGGTCCGTGGATCGGGGCCACCACGCACCGTCGAGGTATTCCGCGGGCCGGTCCTTCGGCCTCAGTTCGAGGCGGGGCGTGTACCCGGGCCCGGCGCGATGGTGGGCGAGATGACGGTGGATGCGCAGCTGTTTCATGGCAGAACTCCTGATTCAGCGCCCGGGAGCCGGCCCCCGGCCACGCCGTATTCGTACCTCCAGTAGACGCCGGTCACGCGATGGTGTCAACGATGTAGGTCTACAAATCAGACCGACGGTGTTCGGCGTAGGCTGATCACATCGGCGGTGTATCGCATCCGGTCGTATCCAGACCGTTTCGGCAGCTGATTCTCGGAGAACCGGCCCGTTCGAGGCCGAGACAGGACGACGTCACACCATGACGACGCAAATGACCCGCACACCACAGCCGACCCGCGCCGATATCGACGGCCGACCAGGGCTGGGTGAACCCACTCCACGCGTGTTGCTGAAACCCGCAGCCCCGAAGACCGGGTACGTCGACGGAGCCTGGTGGCCCTACACCGGCGATCTCGTCACCGAGCTCCCCGGCCTGATCACCATCCTCGCGGCGCGCCTCGGCTCGGTCCTGCGAGTGGAGTACTACCTGATCGACTGGGACACACCGACCGGCCCGCTCACCGTCGCCGGGCAGCCGGTAAGGCTGGACTGGCACGGCTACACCCCGGCGCACACGGTCGAACTGACCGGCACGCCGCGCCACCGCAGGCTCGTCCTGCTGGTGGTGCCGCCCGAGACCGCTCCGAGCGACGCGTGCTCGGCGATGGACTCCGCGGCCGCAGCGAACAGCAACCCAACCGTGGACGGACTACTCCGACTCGGCATTCGCCGCCGCCGGGAACGCGCCGGAAGGAAGGCCGCGGCCCTCCACTGGGCCGCTCACACCACATCACCGAACTGATGCCCACGAGCAAACTGCGGGTCACTGGCGGAATCGCGTTCGAGCCGGGACGCTGCAGCGGCCGACGGCGATGCGAAGGGCCGCCGCTTCGCCGTGTCCGGCCGGTGCAGGTACGAGTTGGCCGGTAGGCTCGAGCGGTCCACTCGTCCGATGTGAAGGGGCCGGCCAATGGCAACAGGCACTGTAAAATTCTTCAACGCCGACAAGGGATTCGGGTTCATTACGCAGGATGCGGGTGGACCGGACGTATTCGTCCACTTCAGCGCGATCCAGTCCACTGGGTACAAGTCGCTGCAGGAGAACGACCGGGTCGAGTACGACGTGGTGCAGGGGGCGAAAGGACCACAGGCAGAAAACGTCGTGGTCGTGACGGGGTAGTAGTTCCCGGCCGCGGGCGTGGCCGGCAACGCCATGTTCGCGGCATTCCAGAGGTTCGGGTTGCCGATCACCCACGACCGAACCGACGAGCACACTGGAGAGAAGATCTGCCGGGGCTCCGCCATTGCGGAACGCAGCCCTTCATCGGTTGTGCCCGCACATGAATCAAGCCCCCGACCTGTGCGATCGAAGGCTTGCCGAGTATTTGGACGACGCGGAGGAACTCAACTCGGCCCCCAGCTATAGATCCAGGAACTTCCCCACGTCGCAGGAACACCATAACGGTGCGCGCACCCGGCCGCCATCAACTATGTCCAGCCCCACACCCGGGTCGGCGGGGCGCAGCCGCTGGGGTCCGCGCCGAGGGCCACTATCGGCTTGGTGAATCCCTCGTGCTGCAGTTGGGTACGACGGGGGGGCCGCTACTTCGGCGGTTTGAGGGTCGCCCAAGTGATCGCGGCCCCGATCATCGAGATGATCCCCAGGCCGCCGAAGACCTCGGCGGCGGCGGTGTACGCCAGCGAGAAGGTCGCGACCCCGAGAATCAAAAGCAGAAATCCGACCACCGCCAGTGATTGGACGGCAGACAGCTGGTTTCGCGTCATTTCGATCCTGCCGAAGTCTGGGTCATACCGATCCTGTCGAAGTCATTGAGCGCCAAGCCGTCTGTGATCCTCGCACGGGCCGGCAGGCGACGTCGCCGGATTCGCCGCGGCTGAATGGATGGAAACCAACGACGGTGGTTCAATCGTTTGCCGCGGCAGGCGTGCGGGAATCGAGGGTGGCGCCAGTATCGTTCGGGGATGCGCGATTTCGGGGCTGGGTTCACATATTTTGTGCGGGGGCAGCGGTGGGTGGCTCGGCGGCCGCGGGAGTTCGGGTTCGGGATCGTGCCGGCGCTGGTGACGTTGGTGTTGTACGTAGGGGCGTTGATCGCGGTGATGGCGTGGGGTGGAGATCTGACCGAGACAGTGACGCCGTTTGCGGATCACTGGCCGAGTCCGTGGGCGGGGTTGTTTCGCGGGGCGTTGAGCATCGCGCTGGTCGCGCTTGCGGTGTTGGCTGCCGTACTGACGTTCACCGCCGTGACTTTGGTGATCGGGGCGCCCTTCTATGACGTGATCTCGCAGCGGGTTGATCGGTCGGTCTCGCCGGATGGGATTGCGCCGGAGTCTGGGCTTTCCTGGTGGCGGGAGTTGTGGGTGTCGGTTCGTGACAGTGTTCGGATTCTGGTGCGGGCCATGGTGTGGGCTGTGCTGTTGTTCGTGCTGGGGTTCGTCCCCGTCGTCGGTCAGACTGTGATTCCGGTTGTCGCGGTGTTCGTCACCGGGTTCTTCCTCACGCAGGAGCTCACCTCGGTTGCACTCCAGCGACGCACGGTTCACCTGCGCGAGCAGCTGGCTCTGCTGCGCGCCCGCAAAGGCTTGGCATGGGGCTTCGGCGTTCCTCTCGGGCTGGCCTTTCTGGTGCCGCTGGTCGCGGTATTCCTCATGCCGGGTGCCGTCGCGGGCGCCACTCTCCTGACCCGCGAACTAATGCACGAACCGAACCGCCTCGCCGAAAACCGCGCTGACGTCTGAGCGAACCGACTCGCAGCAGCCGCGCAGGTGTTCGAACCTGACTCGGAAGCCGGCTGCGCGCAACGCCGGAGTCGGGATGGCGTTATCGGGCGAGGGCGAAGGTCAGGGATGCTGCGGCGAAGGCGAAGTACATTGCGGGGAAAGCGATGTTGTGGAGCACCCGGGCGCGGATGTGGACGACGATTGCGGCGATGAAGTAGAGGACCAGGCCGAGAGCGGCGGCGATGCCGAGGGGGCGGGCGCCGAGGAGGCCGAGTAGGAGGCCGAGGGCGCCGGCGGCTTTCGCGGTGCCGGCGAGGGGGATCCAGGACGCGGGGAAGTTCACCTCGGCCGAATTGGCCAGGACGAACTTTGCCCGGGCGAAGTCGGCGACGGCCATTCCACCGTTGATTGCGATCGTGACGAGGGTGATTACCAGATAGGCGATGGACACCCAACGATGCTGGCCGACCGCGACTTTCCGCGTCCAATACCTGCATCTATAACCTGATGGCATGGATGTGGACACGCGGTTGCTGCGGTATTTCGCGGCAGTGGCCCGGGAAGGGAATCTGACCCGCGCGGCAGAGGGGTTGTTCGTGTCGCAGCCGGCGCTGACCAAGCAGATCAAGCAGTTGGAGAACCAGCTCGGGGTGCGGCTGTTCACGCGGTCGAAATCCGGTATGGCACTGACGGAATCGGGGCGGGCGCTCGCGCAGTGGGCGCCGGAGGTACTGACCAGCTGGGATCGGGCGCTGACCGAGACGATGAGCGCCGCGAGCGCGGCGGCGCGCGTGCTGCGGGTCGGGTTCATCGCGGGCGGGGCCAATGAGGCCACCCAGCTCATCATCGCGGATTTCGTCCGCCGCCGTCCGGAATGGCGTATCGAGATGCGGCAGGCGGCCTGGTCGAACCCGACTGCGGGGCTGGCCGCCGGGGAGGTCGATGTCGCGTTGCTGCGGTTGCCATTTCCCGGTCAGGAGCGGTTCCGGGTGGAGTTGCTGCTGACCGAACCGCGTTGGGTCGCGCTACGCGCCTCGCACCCGCTCGCCACCCGCGAAGTGATCCCGTTCCGTGAACTATGGGACGAGCCGTTCGTGGCGGCCCCGCCGGAAACAGGTGCGTGGCGCGACTATTGGCTGGCGGCCGACGAGCGCGACGAACATCCGGTGCGGATCGGCGCGGTCACCGAACACCCCGACGATTGGCTGATCTGCATCGCCAACGGTGACGGGATCGCCCTCGCGCCCGAATCCGCGGCACGCTTCTACACGCGTCCCGGCATCGTCTACCGCCCGGTCAGCGGGGTGAGCCCGAGCCGGGCCGGCGTGGCCTGGCGGCCCGGCGCGGACACCGATCCGGTCGTACAGGACTTCGTCCGCAGCTGCCTCGATCACCGGCAGACGCCGCCCGCGAGCACCGCGTGAAAACCGGCACAGGCCCGGCGGATTGCCGGGCCTGAGCCGGTTTCCCTTGGAGCCGAGTCGGATCGGACCCGGTCGGCTCGTTCGGGCGCTGATGTGCGCCAACGCACATCGACCCGGACCGGTCAGTTGGCGGAGGCGGGGAAGGCCTGAGCTTCGGCGAAGGCGGCCATATCGACCTGACGGCGGGCATTGGACAGTGCGGTGATGGTGCAGACGCCGAGCTCGCCACTGCGGTCGTAGAGAGTCGCCGTGGAGACGGCAATGCCGTTCGAGGAGACGTGGTCTCGGGCTTGAAGACCCAGTTCCACCCCCTCGGGAAGGCGGGACAGCGTCATGGTGACATCGGTGTTGATGTAGCCGACGCCCTCGGTACCCCAGTTGCAGACGAGGTTGGTGGAGTCGCTCACGAAGGCCGCGCGCTCGAACGGGGTGATGAGCACACCCTCGATGAGGGACGGGACGTTGTTCCAGGCCGCCTTCCGGTGCGGATTGACGCCGGAGGCGAAATCGTGGGTCCAGTCGAAGGATCCGGACTTGAACAGCGGCGGGCTGCCCTCGGGGCCGTCGAGCCGGGCCGCGGGGGCGGGGAGGTCCTGGGCGGGCTGCCAGATCCGGCCCGGCGGCTCGGCGGTGGCGACCAGGAATTGCACGGTGGCGCGGGCACGCACGCGATCGTGCTGGACGATGGCGGCATCGGCCACCCGGATTCGATTGCCGTCGCGGACGATCGAGCTGCGCAGTTCGATGGGCTCGTTCAGGACCGGACTGAACAGGTCGACGGTGAAGCGGGCGGGCACGAAATCGGGTCCGGGGCGGTGCGTTTCGAGCTCGTGGGCCAGCAGGCCGCAGACGGCGGTGCCCGCGAGTTGCCCCGACGACCAGGCGCTGACCGCCATCCGAGTCGCCGTGAAGCGACCGTTCTCGTGGGTGAAGAACGCGGCCATGGTGCCTCCCCTACCGGTTGATGAGCTCCCGAATTAGAACACGTTGCAGAAACGGGAGGGAAGACCCACGTCCCAATCAGCGGATGATCAGTTCACCCACGGCGGATTGACGACGGTGCCGTCGAGCAGCTCGCCGGTGAAACCGACGGGCGCGTTGACGAGCACTTCGGCGGTCCGGTCATCCGGATTGTCCAGGCGGATGGTGGATCCGGCCGGAGCCACCGCCGCGTCACCGGGTGCCAGCCGCGCGGCCTCGCCGTCGATGGTCAGCGTGATCGAGCCCGCGAGCAGGACGAACGCCTCCTCACGGAGCACGCGGTGCGGGACACCCTGGGTGCCGGGCGCGACCTCCAGCCGCCACAGGCATAGTTCGCTGCTGCCGGTGCTGGGGCGGACCAGCGGGGTGAAGCGGGAGCCGTGCATTTCGTGGGACTGGGCGTCGGCGGCGTGGATTACAGGCATTGCCATCTCCTTTAGTCAAGCGGCTTGACTATATAGTCAAGCTTGTTGACTTCTTTGTCAAGTGCCAAGATTCCAGACATGCCCGGATACGCACAGGACCTGCCGCTGCTACTGCTCGCGGCCGCCGCGGAGGTCACCGACGCCATCAACGCCGGGTGCGTCGCGGCCGGATTCACCGACATCCGGCCCACCCACGGCTTCGCCTTCGTGCGCATGGCGCCGAACGGCGCGACGGTCGGCGAGATCGCCGACCATCTCGGGGTGACCAAGCAGGCCGCCAGCCAGCTGGTCGAGGAACTCGTCAAAAAGGGCTACGCACAACGCAATCCGCATCCGCACGACGCGCGCGCCAAGCTCGTCACACTCACCGAACGCGGCTGGGCGTGCACCCGCGCCGCCGACGCCGCCGCGGCCCGCTTCACCGAGCGGTGGGCCGCCACGCTGGGACCGGCGGCCACGGTCGAACTGCGCAATGCCCTCACGCGAGTCGTCACACCCGGCCGGGTGCGCCCGTCGGCCTGGTGACGAATTCCACTACCGCTCAGCCGAGTTCGAGGGAGGTCGCACCGTAGACCCGCTCCCGGTGATACGCCCGGACGGGCCCGGTGTACATCCGCGCGGTCTCGAAGCTCGGGGTCAACCCGGCCGCCTCCATCAACCGCACCGCGGGCTCGTTGACGAGCGGGACATCCACCGCCAGCGGCATACCCGCCGCGTGGGCGGCGAGTGCGGCCAGCAGCTGATGCGCGTCGCCGGGGGTGTCGGCGAACAGTGGGCCCACCCGTAGCGAATCCCGGGCCGGACGCAGGGTGGCGTAGCCGGTGACCGTGCCGTCGACAATGCGGGCGAAGGTCCGATGCCCCGGCTCGGCGAGCCAGGCGCTGAGGAACACCGGCCGATCCGCGGGATAGCACGCCGAGTCGTACGGTTGCAGCGCCGCGAAATCCGCCGGCGCGAGCGCGGTGACCGTGTCATCCGGCAGCGGCAGGCGCGGCACGCCCACGAATCGCGCACTGCTGTAGGCGAGTTCGAACCCGCTGCGCCGATAGTTGTCCTGCTGCGCGGGAACTCCGTCGAGCCCGACGACCCGCTCCCCCGCGTGCTTCAGCCCGGCTTCCCAGGTGACCAGGCCGAACCCGCGCCCGCGCAGGTCCGGGCGCACCAGATAGAAACCCAGGAACGCGTAGTCGTCGCCATAGTTGACCACCGAGACCGCGGTGGCGGGCTCCCCGTTCACCCGCCCGAGCAGGAACCCGTCGGGATCCTGCGCGAAGAACGCGGTGACATCACGCAGCCCCGGGTTCCACCCCTCGGCGGCGGCCCACTCCACCACGGTGGCCCATTCCGCCGGGGTGGCGCGGGCAATGACCAGACCATCGATACGCACGGCATCCGGCATGCGACCACGGTAACCGCAAAAGCTCTGCGACTCGCGGAGATTCGAGGACACGGCGGCATGCCCTCGATCCCGGCGGAGCGCCCGGCGAGCCGGCCCCGGCGCTCCGGTAGGGTCGAGGAGACATGGCCCGCGACCTGCGGGGTTGCGCGGAGTTCGAGGAAGACATGGCCGACTACGCACACTCCGATCACGCCAGCCGCAGCCGGGAGGAGAAGGCCCGGCGGCTGGCGGCCTATCTCTGGGCGCGCGGCATCAGCGGACCCGAACTGCTGGAACTGCCCGCCGCACAACGGCGAAAGCTGGCGCGGGCGGCCGACACCAATCCGCCCAGCACCGATGAGACCTGGCAGGTGGTGGCCGGGCTGCTCGGCGAGAAGGACGCCTGGGCCGAGCGCAATCCCGGGCATCCGCAGGCCCGCCGGGAGCGGTTGGACGAGAAGATCCTCTGGGTGAAACCGCCGGTCAAACCCTGGGAGTAGGAACGCCCGGAAACCCTTGACAGCAAGAAATGAACCGGGGTTCACTGCTTGAGTGTCCCCCGACTACGAGAACCACTCCGGCACCCGCCCGGCTGCCTGGCGCGACGATCTGACCGGCGGTGACGACTCGCTGTTCGCGGGCCGCCCGGAACCGGTGAACGAATACACCGGCCGCACGCTGACCTACGAGGTGACCGGCCGCATCGCCCGCATCACCTTCAACCGGCCCGAACGCGGCAATGCCATCACCGCCGACACCCCGATCGAGCTGGCCGCCGCCGTCGAGCGGGCCGATCTGGATCCGCGCGTGCACGTCATCGTGGTGAGCGGGCGCGGCAAGGGCTTCTGTGGCGGCTACGACCTGTCGATCTTCGCCGAGAACAACCACGGGGCCGGCACCGTTGCCCCGGCCGAGGGCGCCCAGCCGACCGAGGGCACCGTGCTCGACCCGATCGTGCAGGCGCGCAATCACAATCCCTGGGGCACTTGGGATCCCATGGTCGACTACGCCATGATGTCGCGTTTCAACCGCGGCTTCGCCAGCCTGCTGCACGCCAACAAGCCGACCGTCGCCAAGGTGCACGGCTTCGCCATCGCCGGCGGCACCGATATCGCACTGTTCGCCGACCAGATCATCTGCGCCGAGGACGCCCGCTTCGGCTACCCACCCACCCGGACCTGGGGTATTCCGGCCGCGGGCATGTGGGCGCACCGGGTCGGCGACCAGCGCGCCAAGCGACTGCTGTTCACCGGCGACAGCCTCAGCGGCAAGCAGGCGCTGGAGTGGGGCCTGGCAATCGAGGCACCGCCGGCCGCCGAGCTGGACGAACGCACCGAGGAACTGCTGGAACGCATTTCGCGGGTGCCGATCAATCAGCTGGTGATGGCGAAGCTGGCGCTCAACAGTGCGCTACTCAATCAGGGCGTGGCGAACTCCGGCATGGTCAGCACCGTGTTCGACGGCATCTCGCGGCACACCCGCGAGGGTTACGCCTTCCAATTGCGTTCGGCCACCGCCGGTTTCCGCGAGGCCGTCCGTGAGCGCGACGAACCGTTCGGCGACTGGAAGCGCGCCCAGTTCGAGCGGCCCGAGGACTAGGCGATGCCCTCCACGTCGGTGCGCTCGACCTCGGCGACGACCCGTTCGGCCAGCGAGCGCAGCGCGGCCGCCTCCTCGGTAGTCATCTCGTCGATGAACAGCCGCCGCACCAGCTCCACGTGATTGGGGGCGGCGGCCTCGAGCGCCCGGCGTCCGGCATCGGTCAGCCGCACCTCCCGGCCGCGGGCGTCGTCGACGGCCTGGCAGCGATCGACCAGGCCGCGGGTCGCCATCCGCGACAGATGCTTGGACAGGCGGCTCTTGTCCCAGCAGATCTCCGCGCCGAGTTCTTTGGCGCGCAGCTGGCCACCGGCCGCGGACAGCGCGACCAGCACCTCGTAGTCGGAGGTCGACAGTCCGTCCTGGGCCAGCCCGGCGGCGAGGGCGGCGTCCAGGCGTTGCCGCATGCGAATGTAGGCCTGCCAGGTCGTCTGTTCCGCATCGGTCAGCCAGCGAGTCATGGCATCCATAGTATCGGCGAATAGTTGACACGGACACCAAGAAGATACTCAGGAACTTCACGGCGAATCCGCGCGGCCATCGAGCATCGTTCTGCCGTACAGTACTGACCGTCCAATTTGCGTAGTTCTGGCGGAAATCGTCAATGCGCGAGCGCATTTCCGACCGGGGCGAATGAGACACCCACCGGCAGAAGAGGTTCCGGCATTCGGGGCAAATCCCCTAATTCACCTGGATGAATAGCCCATCCGGTTGACAATGCAACGTTGCGCCAGAAAACTCGACGCCGAGCCCGGACCGGTCACCGCGCCGCAAGCGCTTGCGGCGGCGGTGGCACATCCGCGCCGAACCGGGCCAGTTGCCACCCCTATTGCGCCGACATTGAGGAATACATGAACGTTCGCCGGCTTCTCGTCACCGCCAGCGTCGCAGGACTGACGACCATCGCAGCCCAGACCGTCGCCCTCGCCGACGTCCCCACCGGTTCCTCCGGCACCGGTTCCTCCGCCATCGACACCGGCTCCGCTGCCACCGGCTCGGCGGGCCTGTCCCAGACCGGTTCGGCCGGCGGACCCGTCTACGAGAACTGCGACCAGGCCCGCGCGGCCGGCGTGGCGCCGCTGTTCCGCGGCCAGCCCGGCTACAGCCCGCACCTGGACCCGGACGGCACCGGAATGGCTTGCCCCACCGTCTGACAACTCTCGGGCTCTCAGGGACACGCCCCTGAAACCCCAAAAGCCAATGCGGCCCGGTCCTTTCGGACCGGGCCGCATGGCATTGGGGACCCAGCGATACGAATATGGCCCGGTCCTGTTGGACCGGGCCATATTCGGGTTCGGGATTCAGGGGTGACCCCTGAGTGTCCGAGAGCCGGCGCTGCTCAGCGGCGGAAGATCTTGACCACGACGAGGGTCGCGACCAGGGCGCCGGCGCCGATGAGGCTGTATTTGATCTTGGGCTCGTTCAGCTTCGCCAGGACCGACCGCTTGGCATTGTCGGCCAGCCGCTGGGGATCGGCGCGGACCGCGAGTTCATCGAGGGTGCTCGCGAGCCGGTTGCGTGCTGCCTCGATCTCCCGCTCGATCGCCTCGGTATCTCTCGCCACGTCACACTCCTGTCTGGAAACCGCGCTGGAAGGCGGCATTGTCGTCTCGGGGCCGTTCGCGCGACACAGGCGCATGCGAGCCGACCTGTTCAGGAGTGTATCGCCAACACCGGCTCGAGCCCGTCGACTAGCGTGGCGGCATGACCGAGAATCACCGACTCAGTCCCGGCGACACCGCGCCCGCCTTCACCCTGCCCGACGCCGACGGCAAGGACGTCTCGCTGTCGGACTACCGCGGGCGCAAGGTGATCGTCTACTTCTACCCGGCCGCCAGCACGCCCGGCTGCACCAAGCAGGCCTGCGATTTCCGCGACAACCTGGCCGATCTCGAAGGCGCCGGCCTCGAGGTCGTCGGCATCTCCCCCGACAAGCCGGCCAAGCTCGCCAAGTTCCGCGACACCGAGCAGCTCACCTTCCCGCTGCTGTCCGACCCGGACAAGGAGGTGCTGTCCGCCTACGGCGCGTTCGGCGAGAAGATGATGTACGGCAAGAAGGTCACCGGCGTTATCCGGTCCACCTTCCTGGTCGACGAGAACGGGAAGATCGAGGTCGCGCAGTACAACGTGAAGGCTGCACACACAACAACCAAGATCAAGCGGTACATCGAGGTTGCTCAAGCGTCCCAGTCATCCAGCAAGTAATCCCTGTTCAGAAGCATGGAGCCAGGCAAAGCGCACATCAAAAGTGATGTGCGTCATGCTTTACAACCTCCACGCTGGGAGAGAGTGAGCGGAGAGAAGTGCCGGGCGTACCCCGTACCGCAAGGCACAGGAGCACCCCTCACGCCGGTCGGTCGGTCGCTTCGGTCGTTTGGTTTGCACGCCCGCCGGGGATTACTCGGCAGGCCGGGACTGGGTTACTGCACAGAGCCCGGACGTTGGACACAGAGCACGGGTAACCCGGTTGCCGTCCAACGATCCACCCGGCAACAACGCCAGGGCACTCCGAGTCCGCCTTTACATGCGGCTCTGTGTCATCGGAAAAGGTGCAGTGGCCCCTCTGACGGGCGACGGCACCGCTAGTGAAGCGGCCCAACCGTGGAGTTACGACGGTCGCAGCGCAGCAAGCGGGGAAGATGGCTGAATAGCCGAATGCGGTAGGCTGCGCCTACGGCGTCGGTCTGCTGTTCCCAGATCCTCGCCCAGGCCCCCGGCGGTGTTGGTAGCACTTCCGGGGGCTGACTTGTCTTCGGGGACTGTAACACACGGGTGACGACCTACCGGCGCTTGTACACCTTGGCCTGCCGCTTCTGTTCAACTCGGTACGCCTGCAGCGCTGCAGGAACATCCGTGACGTTGAACGTGAGGTGCGGCTGAGTCTTGACCAGCATCTGAACATCTTCCAACGTCACTCCTCCGCCCTGCGCCGGCTGAAGGCTGGAACCTGCGAAGTCCCGAAGTTGCTTCGGAGAGTTGAAGATCGGTTCAGGCGTACTCGACATGTTCACGGCCAAACCGCCCGGAGGCAGCCAGCCGCCCGTGTCGTACACAGCGGCGGACTTCAGGTTCTTCACCCAGTCCGGGACCTCTCGCTTCGAGTTGTACCCGAGCTGTCCCGCGAACGCGTTGGCACCGAACGTGCCGATGTTCTGCAACGCTTGAGAGACCGACGTACCGGCTTCGGTGTCATCCGAGTTCACAAGCGCTACAGCCTGATCGGCAACGTCCCACCAGCGAGAGCCCGAGATCTTGTCCGGAAGCTGAGTCTTGAACGCATCGAATGCAGCACCCGCGGTGCTGGATGCCCACGTGGTGAAGATGTCCTTGACCGTCTTCGCCGACGACTTCGAAGAGTCGTTGTTCTCCAGCTTCGAAATCGCTTCCTGAAGCGCGATATCCGAGACCTGCTTGTCAGCGTCGGTAGATGCCGGGTTGTCGTACACCTCGTTGCGGGACTTGTTCGCTTGCTCCACCGCTTGCAGAAGCGACGCATACGACTTCTCGTTGTCGGAGTACTTCTTGGACAACGCGGGGGCTTGGGGAGCGACCCGAGACCCGCCCAGGGACTGCCCGGCTTTGTCTTTCTCTTCTTGCTTCTTGACCACGGCGTCTTGAGCATCAGCGACGTCTAGATCCGCTTTGCGCTTGTCGGAGGCGGAGGCATCCGACTTGGCGTACGTCTCATCCCGACGCTTCTTTGCCTCGTCGACAGCGATCGTGAGCCGTTCCAGCTCACGCTCATTGGCGTCGGTCCATGTCGAGATCGTCCCACCAGTCGTCAACGAGCCGATACCCGCAACCAACGAGTTCGGAAGATGGAACTTGTACGGGAACTGTGAATCACCCGCACCCGCGCGGCCTGCGCCGATGCCCGAAGTGCCGTACTGCCCGCCGGACTCCACGTTGAGGCCCGCAATCGTGCCGGCCATGTGTTCTTCGGACACACCGACCTGGAACCAAGTCCCGGACGGTCCGAGACCGGACACCAAACCTGCTGTGGCACCACCGATCAGCGACGTCGTGGTGTAGATACGCTTTGCGACCTTGCCGAGACCCATCGCAACCTGCTGAAGGAAGCCGATGAACCCGGAACAGTCGAAGTTGTTGAGACCAACACCGGACCAGAAATACTTGTGGCCTTCGGCTTCTTGGGCAGCCTTGACCGCATCCGAGATACCGGCCGGCATGGCAGCGCCACCCTCAGCGAACCTGAGCCCGCCGGACAACGCACGGGCGCGGAGGTTGTACATCGCGCCTTGCCCACCGACCGCGTCAACCTCACGCGCGGTCCACACATGCTCACCATGCGAGAGAAGCGCTGGAATCGAGTCAGAGGTACCGGTGCCCGCACCGTTGATAGATCCACCGGTAGCGCGGTGCGCCGGAGGAAACACCATAGGTGCACGCCACTCGCCGGAAGCCGTAGCTTCGGCGTACGTGATGGTGACGGTTTTATCCGGGATCTTCAGAGAAACAAGGTTCTGAAGCTTGGTGAGGACTTCATCAAGCTTCGGTGCCGTGAGCTTCACCTCACCCGGCTTGGCGTTGATCTCGTCGAGTTTTACGCCAGCCTCATCCAGCGCCTTCTTGACCTCTTCGGACTTCGTCCACTCCAGCGGGATCTCAGTAACGCCTGAATTCGCTTTGAGAAGATCCTGGATGACCGCGAGACGTTGTGTCGTCTCGTCAGCGCCCTTCAGGTTCGCTGTGATCTCAATATCTCGTTGAACGAGTCCCTGAGCATCCGCAATCTTCTTGATGCCATCGGCACCGAGACCGGTAGCCGTTCCGAGTTCTTCGTACTTGGTAGCGAGATCCGCGAATACCGGTCCCAGATCTCCACCTGCATTCGCGACCTTCAGAACCTTGTCGCGAAGAGTGTCCAACTGGGTTTGGAGCCGATCACCGTTCTCGGTCTTCGTGGACAGCTTGCCGTTCTCAAGAAGACCTTCGCCGAAGCCCTTGGTTTGGTCCCAGGTTTCCTTAGTCGCCTCCGTCGTCTCACGGAGCGTCCGGTTGTAGTCCTGCATAGCCTTGTCAAGCTGCACTGGCCTACCGGCGATCACGTCCAGGGTGTCCTTCATAGCGTTCAGACGATCGTCCGCAGTAGACGATTCATCCGCCAACACCTTGATGGCCGAAGACAGCGTGCCGAATCCCGGAGTCGAGTTCTTCGCCTCGTTGGTGGCCTTCTGAATCTCGTCCCGGGTCTTCTTGATAGCGTCCAGAGCAGTACGGCCAGAGTCGCCGGTCTTTTCGAGACCAGCCACGAGGGCTTCATACTTAGGACCACCCGAAGCGATGACCGACCCAAGGTCGGACATCTCTAGCTTGGTATCGCCAAGGACCTTGTTCAGCGCTTCTTGCTGTTCGATCGCAGTCTTACGGCTGGAGAAGTCTTTGAGGAACGCGCTGGAGATCGGGTCAGAGGTTCCCTGCCCGAAGTGCATGAAGCCACGGATCTTCTCGTTCCAGCTACTAGCCTTGTCCAGCATCTGATCCCACGGACCAAGCGCTTCAGCGTTGGCACCGGTAATCGGCTTCAGATTCGCATCCGTGAGGGCTTGAGCCGCTTGCTTAGCCTGGGTACTCAGAGCGCCGTTCGAAGCGTCCAGCGCCGCACGGAAGTCCGATTGCGCCTTGGCCCCTTGAAGTACCGCAGTCTTCAGCTCATCCTGAACGCGCTTGGCACGCTCGGTCACCGACTGGTACGACATCAACCCGACAGCAGCACCCGCCATGGCGATACCCCATGGACCGCCCATCATGCTCATGAGACCGGAACCGGCACGTTGCAGACCGCCGAAGGCGGTTACAGCCGTAGCTTGTGCACGAGCAGTGACCGTGAGAGCGCCGGCCGCGACATTCCGCATACCAGCGACCAGCAACCCAGAGGTAGCCGCCGCGGCTCGTTGAGCGTTCGCCAGACCCATAAGCGCCGACGTCTGCGCCCTGGTGGCGATAGTCGCCGAAACCGAAGCCGCAGCACCCGCGATACGTTGCCGGATAGTTTGAGCCGCCGCGGGAACCTCACCACCGATCGCAGCGAGATAAGCCCGCTGCACCGCAGTGTGTTCAGCCAGAGCGGCAGTCTGAGCCCGCGTAGCCAAAAGCGTTGCAGGCGTGAAGATGCCGGTAATACCGCGGCCGATATTGCCCCACGTAGTAGCGAGCTCAGAGAGACCGCGCAGGGCAACAAAACCGATCATGGCTGTAGCAGCCACACCCGCGTGATCCGCGAGGTACTTCATACCGTTGCCCATGAGCCTGAGCGCTTGCGCTGCAACGGTTCCCGTGTCACCCGCCAGAGAAACCAGCGAGGTGGTGACGCTACCTAGAGCCTTGCCAAGCTTGGACACGGCTCCGTCGAAGCCGCCGGCCTGGTCAGAGATCTTCTTGAGTCCCGCTCCGGCCTTGTCGCCTTCGGTCCGCATGTCCGAGAACAAAGACTTGATCTTCGAGGTATCGAACGTCTTCAGGGCATCCCAGACACGGATGACACCTTCACGGATCTTCAGCAATCCACGGACAGCGCCGGAGTCCTCCGAGAGACCGAAAGTCATCGCGGAGCCCTTGAACTTGCCGTCCTTGATCAGGGACCAAACGCCTTGTATGCCATCGAAGGCTTGTCGGGCTTTGATGCCGAACTTCTCGTAGTTCGACGCTGCACCAGTGACGGACTGGCCATGCGTACGGAACGCATTGCCCATATCGCCCAGGCCCTCACGGACACCGACAGCCAGCCGCTTAACGACCGGGGTAGCTTTATCAGCCCAGCTGGTCATGTGCGCTAGACCCGTCTTCATCAGGTCCAGGAACGGCTCCATAGCGCCAGCGCCTAGCCGGCCCATAGCGGCCCGGAGGTTTGCCCTGGCACCTGTGAGGGTCTTACCCATGTTGTCAGAGGCGGTACCGACAGTTTGGGTTAGAACTTCCTGGAAGGTCTTAGCGTCGACCTTGCCATCCGAAACCATCTTCGAGAGGGCTGCAGCAGAGACACCGTAGTGTTCCGCGAGCTTCTGGAAGATCGGGATACCACGATCACCGAGCATGTTCAGGTCATCGGTGTAAGCTTTACCCGCAGTCTGAACCTTGTTGATGATGTGTCCCATTTCTTCGAGGGACGCACCTGACAACGCGGCGGTGTTAGCCGTCAGCTTCAGATACTTTGTTAGTTCTTCACCCGGCTTGATACCCGCTGCTACAGCCGAAGCCGCGATAGTAGCGGCATCACCTAGCCCGTAGGCAGTACCCTTCACCGCCGCTAGCGCGGAATCCATGATTCCGGCGACGGCTTCAGAGCTATTACCGAGACCTTCTAGCTTGGCCTTGGCATCATCGATAGCGGTAAGACGCTGGAAACCCGCAGACAAAGCGGTTCCGAGAGCCGCACCCGCGGCGAGTCCAACACCAGCAGCAGCAGTCTTGACCGTGGTTCCGATACCCGCGGCGAGACGAGATCCGATACCGTGGCCGGACCGCTCTGCGATCGGCTCGATACCTTTGAGTGACTTCTCTACCTGTCCAGGGATCTTGCTGGATTCGATCGATAGAGAGACGTAAGCGTGGCCAAGCTCCACTGACATTACTTCACGTCCTTCCGCAGGTACTCGGAAGCGCCGGTAATCACGGCTCCCTCCAATGCAGCCACCATCGCTTGCACAGAGACGGCCTCTTGATCCATTTGCTTCATGACGGCCGGCCACGTGAATGCCGCGAAGTAAACCAACGCGGCGGTGATCACAACCGGATCGGATTCACGGTTGATCAGGCTGAAGATTTTTTCTATGTCCCCGTTGGCGTCCATCAAGTTCAGCCAAAGATTCTGGGTTAGTTGCTTCTGAGTCATCCGCCACCTACTTGCGGAAGCGGCGACGGGCCTCCGCCAAGCCCGCAGCGATACCCGAACGAGTCTCGGTATCGTCCTGAGTATCGGTGTCGTCTCGGGTCAGCCATCCCCGGCGGATTAGTTCGCGCTGGCCTAGTTGTCGCGCGGTTAGCTCTTGATCAGTCATAGTGTTATCGCTTTAGTCTTCTTTAGCTTGATTGGGTTCACGTCCGGATACAAGAAACGGGCCGGAATTCGGCCCGGTATCGTAATCGCTTCATCTGCGGTCAGGCGTATTCGGTAAACATTCACAACCACCGGGTACCGCATGGTCAGAGCCAGCCATCGATTCGAGATTGCACAGCAGGATGCACCGCGCCGGATACGATCTCGGCACGGACCGCATCGTCGCCTAGTCGGGCCAGTCGAGAAACTTCGGCATTGATCCAATTGCTCCGGTCCTGAGCCTGTGCGGCTAGCTCCGAAGCTGTCGGGACCCAAAGATCTACCCCCGCGTCCCGTACAGCCCACAGCAGGAATTCGGCACCCCCGGTCGGCCACGGCGCGGGATATGGCACGAATTCCTCAATGAGCGAATTAAACGGTGGCTGTGCCGACCACGTAGGCCAGATGTCATCGATATTCTTGATCCGGGACGTATTCGCCCGGGGATCATCGGTATTACGGGACTGAGTCGAGACGAACATCTCCGGGTCCACGCTACGGACGATGTCCTGAGCCTCTAGAAGCTGTTCATACTTCTCCGCTGCATCTACGAATACGCTCCACGCATCCGCCACGCCGTTCTGGATCGCTTCGGTTGGCGAATCGATGCCTTCGAGTCGAGTAGCTGCATCGGATAGCGGTGCGAGTACCTCGCTCAGCTTCGCATTCAGGAACGAGAGGATATCGTCTACGGAGTCAATAATCTCTTCTTCGAGTTCGGTGTCCGCGCTGTCGATCAGAACGCCTAGCTGCTGAATCTTGTATTCGGTACCAGCTTCGATGAGTGCTTGCCGGGTAAGTGATTCGAGCCAATCCTTATCGATCTGTCCGGCCGCGAAGAACCGGTCTGCCGAGTCTTCCCCGACCTGGGTTCGATCGTTCTTGATATTATTGATCATCGCTTCCGCTTGATTGCGGACAGATATTACCCGCGTGATTCCGGGAAACGATTCGAGCGCTTCAGAGACAAGCGCGTTTCGGGACAGCTTGTTGTATCGGTAGGTGATCTTACGTCCGCTACCAGGGGTGTTGTTCATTTAGTATTTCTCCTTAGTAGCCCGACAGTCGATCGAGCAAAGCAACGGTCTCTTCAGTCAGGAGACCGGTAGTGAAGTAGTGTGCCGATGCGATAGCTTCGGCGGAGCTGACTGTTGTCAGCGAGTATTCGTATTCAGTCATCGGTGCGAACCTTCTTGAATCGTCGGGTGAACAGATAGAACGCCTGCTCTTTGTCTCGGACCGGTCCACCGTTGGCTACCGTGGCATCCCGGTACGGTTGCTTCGAATCCCACCAGTACTCGAAAAGCTCTCGTTGCTGAGCTGGAGTCGGGTTCTTGTATTTCTTCGATAGCTCGAAGTAATCCATTCGTTGATCCTTGTTTGTCATAGATTCCAGCCCGAAGGCCGTTAAGTGAGCCAACTCTGTTGGCGTTTGACCTACCCCGCGTTGAGGCGGAGAGTTATTAACCGACTTCGCTGACGTATGTCAGCCCCTGTCGTCGGGAGAGCTACATGAGCCCTAGTTCTTTTGTAAGCTTGCGTGCTTCTCGGCACGAAGACTGATACCGCCGATTAGCGGACTTCTGGCAAGCCCGGCAATGGCCGGATCTATATCTATCCTGAGGCCCCCTGATCGGGTGGCCATTGGTGCACATACCCATAGGGCATCTTCTTTCGTAGATACCGTTAGCAACGGTGGCCAAATAAAAAGGCAGCTCACGTGGTACGTGGCCGCCTAGGCGAGACCCGGGCACGACTAGGGATGCCCGGAAGCTGAAGCGCTCATGATTGGCAACGAGCGCTGAGCCACCAGTGGACCAGACCGGTGGTTATGAGGGAGATGGGAGCCGATCGGGTAGCGGTCGAACGCCAACGGAGTTGGCTCCGCCGGACGATCTTCGATCGCTCGGTACGTCTCTACCTGAACCCCCTCATATGTATATAGGTGTCACGGGGTTCTACCTGCGAAGTTACATGTAACGTGTGGTCTGAAGTGCAGGTTTACCGAGGGTGTAACACATACTTTTTGTTACACCGCACCGATTAAGTGATGGAATTCACAGAAAGCATTTCAGTGACCAGGGGTCTCGAGGAGTTCGTGTACTTACCCCTCTATATGTATATGCCTGTCACAACCCCCCGGATTTTGTCCAAGATCCCTAGATTGTGACCTAAATCTCTGGATTATTTTCTACAACCAGGGTTTTCGGTGATCTCACCGAAAAACTTCGGTCGCTCCCTCATATGTATGTACGTGTTACAACCCCCACGATTCCGTTACGCCTAGCTGGATTGTGAGGCAAGTCATTGGATTATTTTCTACGACCCGGATCTTTCACGGGTCCACGAAGGACTTCGGTCGTTCCTCCCTCATTAGTATATGGGTGTCACGACCCCCCTGATTCTGTCCACAAAGACAGGATTGTGTCGTAAGTCATGCAAGAAGCCCGGTCGCTACTGGTCAAATCTGACCAGTAGGTAGGGTGGGGCCAATACCCCGCATCCCCCCTCTACGGCGATATTCGCCTCTCAAGCACTCAACATGGGGAGGGGATACCCGAGTGTGCCCCGAGGGTAAAAAGTGGCTCAGAATCGCGAATAGAGCCCGATACGGGCCTCGACAGTGGGGTACGCCGGACGTACCCCATCACTGACAGGATCAGCAAATGGCATACGTCACCGGGCTATGTTGAACATAGGGCATGCATCGGCACTACCGATGTATGGTCTGCAGCCAACAACCAGGTCAGACGAACATCGCGATTCGCGATGTTTCTCGTGAACTGGGGTTTTCCGGAGGTCGGGCACCCACTCTCATCAACGAGGCCGGCCTGTACCGGTTGATCATGCGCTCGAACGTCCCGGGTGCTGTGAGCCAGGCTCATATCAGGTCCGGAGGGCTCATTACTGATGACCTCAGGATGACCAGCGGTTTCTATCCACCAGCATGTTTTGCCTGGTCAGCAAAACACGGTGAATCGCAGTGTTTCCCGTGACCTGGGAACATTCGATAGTGTCGAAGGTTTACGCGACTATCATTACTAATGATAGTCGGACAGGCACGTTTCCCCAGGTCAGAAGGGGTGAGCGATTCGCTCCCCCCTTGAGCAAGAACGCGCGATGCAGTCAGCCCAGAACCAGAATATCGACCTGACCAGCCATTTTGGGGGATCCCCCAAAAAGTCCTCCGGCGGTCGACCAGCGGAGGACTTTGAGCTGTCTCGCTTCGCTGCATATCTCGTGGCCATGAACGGGGACCCGAACAAGCCTGAAGTTGCAGACACGAAGAACCCCCGACCCTCTCCTACGGTCGGGGGTTCCCCGGGGGTTTGAAGACACGGCACGGTTGCCTATAGCCGGATCTTCCGCGAAGTGCTGTCAGCGTCTATCGACCACCCCCTCTCCGCGCTACCCGAGCTTCGGAGTGGTCTGTGTTCCCGGTGGGTTCCAGCGCTTCGTCCAACTCGCAGCGAGGGACTCGGGTGCGCCAGTGATAGCACCTAGCAGGTTCCACGGTCTGAAGGTCAGCGAAAGCTGTTACCCGCCGCGGGTTCCCACCGACGTGTGCCAGCGTGGGAGTGATGACCACCGCTGAGTCGATCCGGCGGAGAAGCCGGTACAGCATCCCGATACGGTCCGAGTCCGAGTTGTCCACTACCAGAACCGAAGACACCCGGAGACCGAGTTGTTGCGCTCTCTGCCGGGCGTAGAACTCCGCCCAGTCCAGATCCGCTTTCGTGGTCAGCAACGGCCGGAATATGTAGATCACAGCCCGGTCCGGCTGAGCCGAGGCACGGGCCACCTCGATTGCCTCCCGGAGTGATTCAGGCACGTCATCCGTCACGGGTTCCCCCTCGACTCGCCGGGTTGGTACGGCACCCAGAACCGGGCCTCTCGCACCGGTTCTGGACGCCTGGATCGACGCTACGAACCGCACCCGCGGTCCGGCTACGAGTGTGCCAATACTTGCCAAAATCCGGCGGTCCCGCTGCGGGCATCGGGCCATGTCAGCCACCATGGATGTGTTCTGCAAGAACTGGCATACCGATCGACAAAGGACACAGCATGCGGTTGCATCTACTCGGCAAAGGTGGGTCCGGCAAGGACGATTGCCCGTCGTTGTACGCGACGGACGAAGGAACGTACGTAGTGGTGGGCTGGAAGACCGATCAGGCTGACACGGTCGAGATTCCGCACCTGCTGACCGGTTTCGCGGAGCCCCGGAACTTCATCGGTGCCACGCTCAACGACACAGGCCGCGGGACGTTCCGAGTCTCCGGCCGGCCGATCACCGACCCGGACACTCTGGACCAGATGACCATGGAAGATTACGAGACCTGCATCGAGGTGACCCGATCAGAGAGGACGTATTTCGGTGGAGTTCCGGCAGACTCGTGACCTACTGCGGGAGTGCCAACACGAAGCGTTCCGGCTGGAGGTCCGTGACTTTTACGGGGTCCCGGGTGAATCCGAACCGCTGCAACGATTCTTGAACGATGAACCGTTCGACCTGCGGGAATGGTTCCGGGACTGGTCACAACTTGTCAGTGAATTGACAGGGCGTGGTGTGACCGTGCGGCGTGTACGCGTGGTGACCGAACCGCATACCGACTACCACCGATGGCTGTTGACGCTCGCCGAGCTCAACACCGAAGCCGGAGAACTGATCCGGTACTTGAACAGGCACACCGCCGGGGTAGTCCCGCCGGATGACTTCTGGTTGTTCGATGACGAACGAGTCGGGTTCACTCTGGCCGACCAAGAAGGCCGTGCGGTCGGTGGTGTTGCGGTCACCACCGATCCACGGATCGTTGCGTACTGCCGTGAGGTGCGAGAGCGGCTGTGGCCGTTGGCGACACCGTATGCCGAGTACGTTCAGTGACCAATTCTGTTGAGGAAGCAAGGCAGGCTCTCGGTCAGAGGCTCAGGGAAGTGCGTAGACGCGCTGGGCTATCCGGTCGGGAGCTTGCCCGCCTCGAAGGCTGGCACGAATCGAAGGTGTCCAAGTACGAGTTCGGGAAGCTGCACGCGTCGGACTCGGTGATCCGTGCGTACTGCAAACACTCCGGTGCCGAAGATCAGCTGGAAGACCTTCTAGCCACGCTGCACGCGGTCGATTCCGCGTACGTCGAGTGGAAGCGTCTACTCGGCTCCAGCCTGAAGACCGGGCAACAACGGCTCCAGCGAATCGAGGCTGAAGCCCGGGTTATCCGGAACTATCAACCGGTGATTGTGACCGGGTTGCTTCAGACTCCCGAGTACGCCGAAGCGATGCTTCGGTGGGTCGGTGAGTTCTACCAACTACCCGGCGACATTGATCAGGCGGTAGCCGCTCGGATGATGCGGCAGCAAGTGCTGTACAAGCGGGATAAGCGATTCCACTTCTTGATCGGAGAGCAAGCGCTGTACACCACGGTCGGCGATGACCAAGTGATGATCGGTCAGCTGGACCGGCTTCTGACGGCCGGCCGCCTCCCCCGAGTGACGTTCGGAATCATCCCGATGACCGCTGAAGCACGGGTGTTGTTCAACAACTTCGTGGTCTACGACAACCGGTTAGCCGCGGAAGAAGGCTCTACCGCGAAGCTGACGATCACCCAACCGCGAGAGCTCGCGCTGTACCTGCGAGCGTTCGATACGCTCGCTCACCAGGCAGTGACCGGAGACGAAGCCCGGCGATTGATACGCCTAGCACTCGAATCAAGGGCTGGATAACCTCCGGCCCCTTCCCTACCCCCACCCCCCCGGGGTGTGAGCGTGACTGTGGCCCGAATAGCCTGAGTCTGGGCCGGAGGGCCAGGGGAGGGGTATATCCCCTGGGTTCACCGATTCGATAACCGAGACTGGATCTCTTCAATGATCCGCTTGGGTCTTCTGGAACCCGGACATACACGATTGGATTCCAGTCATGCGATCTATTTCGGATCGCACCTCTACTAATTCCTGAACCATGGTCTTATCCACCTTGGCAGTCTACCCGCGTAGCCTGCCCTGGATCGAACCTGAGCGGTGCGGTAGCCCGCTCGGAGCGTGCACCTCCGGTGAACGCGTTGAGACGGACGAAGGCCGCCTGGGCATACCTGGGACATGCCCTAGACGGTCCTAACGTAATCACTCATGTAAGTGAGGGAGAGAGCGGAGCGAACGACCGAACGCTCATTCGGTCCTCAGACCGGTTGATGATAAGGCTTATCATGAAAGAGCCGAAGCAAACGGCTCTGGAATGATGATGATCATCATGTCTAATCATTACGGCACACTCGTCGGTGTGCCTTGGATAACAATGAATGATGATCATGACCGGGCAGAACAAACTGACCGGGAATGATGATACTTATGTCTATGGTTAAACATGATCAGTAGACCGAAGTCGAAGATACGAAGGTCTACGCTCTGAATGGCTTCGACCTTCTTAGGCGGGCCTCAGCCCGCTTACTCATCCATCATGGGCCGTGATCGGCCCTTCATCATCCATGAAGGAAGCGGCGGACTCCCAAGAAGGGAGCCGCTTCCCTGATCATTATCACCCAGTCATTGGAAAAGAGATTAATAATCAAGGTGGGGGTGGTGGGTGGTGAGGAACGAACCACACACATATAGGGGGACACCACCACCACCACCAGTCACCACCTGGGGAAACACACCCCGGGGTGGTGAGGGCCTACGCGGCTTCCCACACGGTCGAGTCGCCCTCACCGGTTCGAGTGACAAGAGCGGATACAGATCCGCGCGACATCTGGTCTTTCCAAGTCGCCCGAGAACGCTCCGGGAATGCTTCGGCGAGCTTCCCGGCTGCCTGGTTGAGCCCGACACCCTGGCAGTTGGCAACTAGATAAGCCGCCGCTTGTGCATTCCGGTCTAGCGTGGCGGCGGTTCGCTTAGGCGTGGGTTCTGCTGAGTCCTTGGTGTCGGCCTTCACGACCCAGGGGCCGCGCTGCACAACCCGGTAGTCCGGTCCCTGCATCGGTTCAGCCACGATCTCTTGCGGTTGTTCAAGCAGGTTCGACTGGATCACCAGGGCAGTGTTCCCGCCGCGTAGCCCCCGCCGGGCGGTCTGCCGAACCTGAATCCACACACGGGACTTCTGGACCGCCGTAGAAGCGCCCATAGGCGCACCGCCGGCGGTGACGAAGCCCTTCTCCGACTCATGGTGCAGGACGACCACCGGAACACCCCGGTTCGTGAGGCGGGTAAGGCCGTCGAACACGGTTGCCACCACCGCGGCATCGTTTGTGTCACCGGTAGCTCCCATCAGGTTGTCTACCACCACGAAGTTGTGGCCCTCGCTGAGCAGGTGATCGGTCAGCGCCTGCCACTCTTCGGGGCGGGCGGTGCGCCCGATATGGAATACTGGGACATCAATGTCCGTATCATCATCATCCGCAATCGCCCTGTGTATCCGTTCCCCGTACTCTTCGTCGGAGCCCGGGTCGGTCCACAGAATCGCCGGCCTCCACAGCTTCGTTTTATCGGTGGGCCGCATACCCAGAAACTCACGATCGTCGATCAGCAGCGACAGCAGAAGCGAACTGACCAGGTACGACTTACCGACGTTGGATCGGCCGTAGATCATGGTCACCGATGAACAGATCGTGTCAGGGAAAACCCAACGCTCGTTCTGTTTCGATCGCTCGAAGGCTTCACGAGTGGTCGTCCGAGGGAATCGGGCGGCAATATCAATCACAGACGTTCTCTCCCATGGTGTATTCTGTTGAGTGCCCTTGACCGGGGATGTTAGGTGCATCCCCGGTCGGGGGTTTACTTGTTTGGTCAGTCTTCGAGTCGGTACAACCGGGCTACACCCTTGTAGCCCGCCATTCTTTCGTCATCGTATCCAGCCTCGTACACAAGCGTATGCGGGTTCTCTTCCAAGAACTCGACCACCGACCTGTGATCACCTCTGCCGGGTATCACCCGGATACTCCGGTATTCGATGAAGTGGCGAACCCCATCAATCTCCTGGATCTCAGCCAAGAACATTGCCGGGCTGTAGGCAACAGTGTTGGTGACGGTCGGTTCGATCATCGTGGTCATTGGTTATCCTCATCATTCTTGTTCGAGTCACGGCACGTGGCGCAAAGTCCGTGATCCAGGTCTTTGAACCACTCCACAATCTGTCCGCACTGAGCGCAGGGGAAATTTATCGGAGATGGTGTATCCAAATCTTGAGGCCACGAATCCGGAATACGAATCCGAACGCTGTAACCGTGCAACCCGACAATAAACCCGGCTTCTCTGAGCACTTTGCGCCGGTCGGTCTCCGGGTCATTCCACAGTTCACCGTATGTCTTTCCGGTGCCTACGGTTTCCCACCGTGCAGGGACAATCGGCTCAGACTTCAACTCTCTGACCTTCGCCGACAACGAAGACATACGACTCTTCCAAGCGTCTTCGTTGTCGACCAGATTGTTGTCCGATTCCCAACGCAACCGCGTAAGCGATTTCTCGGCAGTCTCTAGCTCTCTCGTACGATCCGCACCCGGAACGAAGACCTCTCGGGTCACTTCGAGGTCCGAGTAATCCTCGATAATCTCATCGATCCGCCGGTTGATCTCGGAGAGCTTCACCGAACCACGGCACTTTTGCCCGCACCGGATGTACACGTGAACGTTCTCGGTACCGTCTTTCTTCTTGACGGTCCGGCGGTGTTGAGACAGCGCGTACCCGCATTCGAGACACTTGCCGAGACCAGCCAAAGGATTGTCTGTCATCTGCCGAGACTTGCCGAGCATGGTCCGCATGGCCAACGCGTTCTGGATCTGTTGCCACTCGTCTTCGCTGAACGTGGGCTCTGCCATTCGGATAACGGAGCCCTCAGCGTCCAACACGGGATTCTCTGTGCCACCCTTGCGGGTCATCTTGAGCCCTTGCGTCCGTTGCGAACCAAGCACCCGCCGCACGGTCATCACCGACCACGAACCCGCACCGCGGGCACGGGCAACCGAGGTCTGAACCCCTTCGTTGTTCAGCCACTCGACCAACGCTG
This sequence comes from Nocardia sp. NPDC059236, assembly GCF_042754085.1. Classification (NCBI taxonomy): domain Bacteria; kingdom Bacillati; phylum Actinomycetota; class Actinomycetes; order Mycobacteriales; family Nocardiaceae; genus Nocardia; species Nocardia sp. NPDC059236. Next base: position 313,848 of record NZ_JBHZAF010000006.1, on the reverse strand, counting down.
TAAGCGACCACTGTTCATCCACCAACAAGCGTTTCATCTCGTGGAGCACGGCGAACGCCTCCGGATCACGCTCAAGCCCTTTGCCTTTGCCGGACGGGTGAGGTACCGACCGGAACCCGAACGGAGCTACCCCGTGTGACACCCGGTCGGTCATCTGTAGCTGACTCATCCGGTCTTGTGCCCGAGACTTGAAGCGGTTCAGTTCGATCTGAGCGAAGAACGATCCGATGTAGATGAAGAACTCTGCCATCTGTGACTCAAACGAGTTCGACCCACCATCTCGGTAGTTCAGAACGATCCCGTCTCCGGAGAACGCCAGGATCTTGTGGTGGGATTCGATGAACTTCGCGAAGTCCACACAGTCACGAGTCGACCGAAACGCCCGGTCGATCTTCGAGAACACGATCACGTCCCACTCGTGCAACCGCCCCGCGCTGAGCCACTGTCCCAGGTCGGGCCGTTCGAACGGCGTGGTCTTGCCTGCGGAGACCCCTAGGTCTTCGAAGGTGTCAACCACCGTGTAGCCCCTAGACTCGGACCAGCGGACACCCTCTTCCCTCTGGGCGAGGTGGGAAACCTTCTCGGGGCCTTGCATCTTCGATACCCGAGCCCCGACTATCGCTCTGAGCCTTTGTTGTTCCATGAGAAGCACAGTACAACGTGAAGGCCACCGGGCACGTCGCCAAGCTGCGCCGCGACCTGTCGGTCTGACCGCGAAAACCCGGAATCCCGGCCCTGATTCGGGCCGGGATTTCTCGGGAAAGCGAAGCCGCTACACCTTCGGCAACGCCTGTGCGGCCCACTGGAGCATCATGCGCCAGTGGTTGTCCCACCAGGAAGAGAACTCGGTCGTGTCCAACGGCGGGGGCGCGAGTTCGCCCGGGAACAGCCCGGATTCGGTGGGTGCGCCGACCGCGTGGGTCGGGGCCGGGATGATCGACCCCGAATTCGAGGCGACCTCCGGCTCCGGGCGGGCCTTGATCAGCGGCCTGGGTTTTCCGCCGGTCCGCGGGTCGTCGCTGCGCGGACCCCAGTTGAGCGTGGCCGGATCGATGGTCACCATATCGCTGGGCTGCAGTTCGGGTGTGGGCTGACCGTACGCGGGCTGACCGTAGTTGTTCGGCGTAACCCCATCCGTCGGATCGACCGGGCCGACCGGCAGCCCGTCGACGAAGGGACCGCCGGATCCGATGTCGGTTCCGGCGGGCGCCGGTGCCTCGCCGGCCGGATGCTCGGCACCGTTGCGCGGGTCGGCGGAGACCCGGGAATCGATGAGCATCGGGGCCGGAACCTTCTTGGAATCACTGCCCGAGGTATAGATCCCGCCCGCCACCAGACCGCCCGCCAGCACGCTGGCCGCCGCGAACAGGGCCGCGGTACCGCGGGCGCGGCGGATGCGGTCGGCGGCCTCGCCCGCGAACTCGGCCTCGGGCAGGGCGGCCAGGGCCGCGCCGATGGCCGGTGCGGCCGCCGCCACCGAGCACGGGATGACCGGTGCGCCGAAGCCCGACTCCAGGGCGGCCACCACCGCGGGTTCGGTTGCGGCCGAACCGATCAGCACTACCGCGTCCGGCTTCACACCCGCCGCGTCGAACTGGTCCCAGGCGGCGGTGACGGCTGTGCGCATGGCCTCCTCGGTGGCCGCGCCGCCGGTGAGCGTCACCGCGGCGAGCACCCGGCTGCGCTCGGGCGAGATGAGCGAGAAGGCCTGGAAGCCGGGCACCACCTCGCAGATGGCGAGATCCTCGAATTCATCCACCCAGGTCATGGCGCGCGCCATCGCGAGATGCGCGGCCTTGGCCGACACCAGGGAGGCGTCGCGCCAGGAGCCGGCGGCCAGCTTGGTGACGATCGCGCGGCGCTCGGCGGCATCCCGGTAGGCGACCGCCGCGCCGAGAATCTCACGGCCCGTACCGATCCGGTCGGCGATGTCCTCCAGCGCCACTTCCACCGCGACCGCCAAGTCGGCCTTCGTATCTCCGGTGATCGGTTCGACACGCTCGAGCACCACACGCTCGGACACCTTGTCGCCGTCTTCGGTGAGGGCCACCGCGCGCACCGTGCCGCGCTCGGTGGCGACGCCGATGGTCACCGCGGAACGAACAGGGGTAGAAGCAACCACAATCAGCCTTCCAACGTCGACGTACTGGCAACGGACAGTCGATATGCGCCGGCAGAGATCCGCAGCTGGGAGGCAGCTGCGATGGGTCTTCGGAGCCGAACGCGGCGTGGATGGGTGGGATGCGATGACACACGAAGTACCGCAGCGTGTCATGCGCGTGTCGCTACCCGTAGGCTGTTCATCGTGGAAGCACGCACGGGAACCGGGTCGACGCGACGACCGGACCCTGCGTTGGAGCTGCAGGACGATCCACAGGAGCTGATGCCCCGTCGCCGCCCGACGCAGGAACGATCAAAACGCAAGTTCGACGCCCTGCTGCAGGCATCCCGGGAATTACTCGTCGAGGTCGGCTTCGAATCGTTCACCTGCGAAGAGGTCGCGGCCCGCGCCGAAGTGCCGATCGGCACCCTCTACCAGTTCTTCGCAAACAAGTACGTCATCGTCTGCGAGCTGAATCGCCAAGACCTGGTAGCGGTTTCGCAGGAACTGGCCGATTTCCACGGCGAGATCCCGTCCATGGACTGGCTGCGGCACATGACGCAGCTGGTCGATCACCTGGCCGATCTGTGGATGACCGACCCGTCGCGGCGCGAGGTGTGGCTGGCCATGCAGTCCACCCCATCCACGCGCGCGACCGGCGCGATCCACGAAAAGGAGTTCGCCGAAGCGGTTTCGCAGATGCTGCGTCCGCTCATGCCGCGCACCCCACGCGGCCGCCGCTCCATGATGGCGCAGGTGCTGGTGCACGTCGTGTACTCGATGCTGAACTTCTCGGTGCAGGACGGGCTCAGCCATGAGGACGCCGTCGCCGAGCTCAAGCGCCTCATGGTGGCGTATCTGCTGATCGCGGAAAAGGAATCGCGCTCCGGCGGGCAGCGCACCACCTTCGATCCGGAGTAACCGCGACCCTCCCCTGCGGATCAGTCGCGCATCAGATCGGCCAGTTCGCCCGGATCCTCCAGCACCACCATGGCGGCGGCGGTGTCGCCATCGTGGGTGAGCGACAGGTGAACTCGCACCCGGGGCAGGAATTCCGCTGCCAGCCCGTGCAATTTGATGCTGGGCCGTCCCCAGGCGTCGTTCACGACCTCGATCAACGGGTACGGGTTGTCCCCGATCTGCGGGCTGCGGGCGAAGCGAGAGGTCGCCCACGCCTTGATGACCGCCTCCTTGGCGGCCCACCGGATGGCGTAACTCCGGGCCGGGTCGGTGCCCTTGCTTTCGCAGTAGCGCCGTTCCCCAGCGGTGAAACTCTCCCGGAGCATGGTGGTTCCGGTGCGTTCCAGTTGTTCGGCGAACTCGGAGATGGTGACCAAGTCCAGGCCGATACCCAGGATCGTCACAGTGCGGGACTCCTAGATTCCTTGTGCGTGCAGTCGAATTGGCTGCGAACATACCAGCGGACCTACGGCACCGTAGGCTCCCTACGAACACATGTCCCAGTCGTCGCAGTGCCATTTGGTCCGCTCGCGGACGTGGAACAGCGGGCTCGCGCCGCCACTCCGAGGAGCGCCGGCGCGAGCCCGCTGTGTCAGACCTGCCGGGGGCTACTTACCGACAGGCCGGTCTCTGTGGCCTACTGGCAGGCCGGTCCCTTCGGCACCGCCACGTAGACGGCGTCGGCGCCGAGCCGGGCCTGCTGCGACAGCAGCATGTCGGCTTCCAGCTGCCGGGACTGCTTGGCCGGGGTGCCGTCGCCGCCGAGGCGGCGGTCGGCGGGCCGCTCGTACAGCGGGGCGCCGCCGCACATGGCCTCGGCGAAGCGCTGACGGCCGGCCAGCTGCCGCTCCTCGGCCTTGCGCTGGTACGCCTCCCGCTGCTCGGCGTCGGCGATGGCCTCGACGAACGCCTGCGGGTGCACGATGGCCAGCAGGCCGGACACGTGCCCGAAGCCGAGCGAGGTGACCAGACCGGCCTTGAGCGGGAAGCGATCTCCCACCGCGAGCGGCTCGCGCAGCCACACCAGGTGCGGGTACTGGGCCATCTTCTCGTCCACGCAGTCGAGGCTGCGGTTGGGCGGGATGACGCCCTGCTCGAGCACCTGGCACAGGCCGATCATCTGGAACGCCGCCGCGCCGCCCTTCGCGTGACCGGTGAGGGTCTTCTGCGAAATCACGAACAGCGGAGCGCCTTCCGAGCGGCCGATGGCGGTGGCCAGACGCTCGTGCAGCTCGGACTCGTTGGGATCGTTTGCCGCGGTGGAGGTGTCGTGCTTGGAGATCACCGCGATCTCGTCCGGGGTGACGCCGAGCTTGGCGAGTTCCTTGGCCAGCTTGGACTCCGGGCCACCGCGACCCGCGCCCAGGGCGCCCAGGCCCGGAGCCGGAATCGAGGTGTGCACGCCGTCGGCGAAGGACTGCGCGTAGGCGACGACGCCCAGCACCGGCAGGCCCATCTCCAGCGCCACGGAACCGCGGGCCAGCAATACCGTTCCGCCACCCTGCGATTCGACGAAGCCGCCGCGGCGGCGGTCGTTGGCGCGGGAGAAGTACCGGTCGCTGATGCCCTTGGCGGACATGACGGCCGAGTCGGCGGTGGCGGACATGTCGCCGAAGCCCACGATGCCCTCGATGCCGAGGTCGTCGTAGCCGCCCGCGACCACCAGATCGGCCTTGCCGAGCCGGATCTTGTCCACGCCCTCCTCGACGGAGACCGCCGCGGTCGCGCAGGCCGCGACCGGGTGGATCATGCCGCCGTAGGAGCCGACGTAGCTCTGAACCACGTGCGCCAGAGCGACGTTGGGCAGCGCCTCCTGCAGGATGTCGTTGGCCCGTGGCTCACCGAGCAGGTTGTCGATGTAGAGCGAGCGCATGGACGACATCCCGCCCATGCCGGTGCCCTGGGTGTTGGCGACCATGGCCGGGTGCACCCAGCTCATGAGTTCCACCGGGCTGAAGCCCGAGCCCAGGAAGGCGTCCACGGTGCAGACGATGTTCCACAGCGCCACCCGGTCGATGGAGCCGGCCATATCGGCGGAGATGCCCCACTTGGTGGGGTCCCAGCCGGTCGGGATCTGACCGCCGACGGTGCGCGACAGCTTGGCCTTGCGCGGCACGCGAATCTCGGTGCCCGCCTTGCGGGTCACCTGCCAGTCGTCCGTGCCCGCGACCGGGGTGACGACCGTCTGCTCCGGGTTGGCGGCGAAGAAGGCCCGCGCCTCGGCCTCGCTGTTGACCACGAAGGTGAGGTCCTTGTCCAGGAACACCGAGGTGAGCAGCGGGGCGGCATTGTCGATCATGGCGCCGTCGTCGCCGTAGCGGCGCACGCCGCAACGCTCCACCACGGTGTCGTGGTAGCGGTCGGCCAGCTCGGATTCCTCGACGTACTCACCGGATTCGGTGTCGTACCAGCCGGGCTTGGGGTCGTTCTCCCAGGTGACCAGGCCGGTGGTCCAGGCCAGCTCCAGCACGCCCGCGGCGGAGAGCTGGTCGGAGACCTCGATCTCGAAGCGGGTGCGCGCCGAACCGTAGGGGCCGAGCTCGCCGGCGCCGACGATGACGACCATGTCGTCGAGATCGGCTGTGACCGAACCCCATTCGGGGGTGGGCAGCTTGGAGGACAGGGTCGGCGGGGCGGGCAGGGCCGAGATGGTCACGCCGTCACTGTCTTCCGACTCGTCGGCGGCAGCCTCGGCCTGCTCGCGGGCTTCACGGGCCAGCTCCGGCAGATCCAGCTTGGCTCCGGCGAGACCGCCGGTCAGGTCGATCTGCTGCGGTCCGGCCGCGGTCACCACGCGGGCCCGCGAGCTGCACCACTTGAGCAGTTCGTCGGCCATCTGCAGCGTGGACCAGGTGTGCACGCCCGCCTTCTCGACGGCCGTGACCAGCGGGTCGTTGCCGCCCATGAGGCCGGTGCCGCGCACCCAGCCGATCAGCGCGTGCACCAGGGTGACCCGCTCCGACCAGGACTTCTCCGCGCGCCACTTGGCGACGATGGCGTCCAGGGCGGCCTTGGACTCACCGTAGGCGCCGTCCCCGCCGAACATGCCGCGGTTGGGCGAACCCGGCAGCACCACATGCAGTTTCGCGTCCACGTCGTGGTCGGCGCCCAGCTTGGACAGACCGCCGATGAGGCGCTCCACCGACCACAGCAGCACCCGCATCTCCATTTCGGCGCGAGCGCCGGCGTCGGAGAGGTCACCGGCCACGCGGGGCGCGGCGAAGGGCAGCAGCAGGGTGGGGGTCATCGCCTCCTTGACGAGAACCTTGGCGCCACCGGCATTGTCGACCTGCTCGTTGCCGACCCAGTCGATGAGCGCGTCGATATCGGTGTAGGAGGCCATGTTCGCCGGGACCACCCACAGGGCGGCACCCTTGCGGGCGTTCTCGCGGTAGAGCTGCTTGTAGAAGCCCAGGCGCTCGTCGTCCAGCTTGGAGGTGGTCACCAGGACCGTGGCGCCACCCGCGAGCAGCCGGCCGGTGGCCGCCGCCGCGATGGAACCCTTACTGGCACCGGTGATCACGGCGATGTCGGAGGACCAGACGCCGGGATCCGCGCTGCTGAGGGCGGCCTCGGCGATCGCGCCGTAGACACCGGCCAGCACCGAGCGGGCCTCCTTCATTGCCCGGTTGCGCCACCAGGTGGCCTGCGCGGCAACGGCTTCACCGGCGCCGACGTAGCCGTCCACCACCGGTTCGGCCGGCAGCGAGCCGTCGTTGCCGAACCACAGGCGGGCGAGATCCTCACGGGCGCTGGCCCACCGGTCGTCGATGAGCACGGCCTTGCGGGCGTCGAAGGCAGGCGCGACCAGTCGCGGCCAGTCCGAACCCAGTTCGGCCGAGACCAGATCCACCAGGGTGTCGGTGGTGGCCTCCGGCGCGGACGCCTGCTCGGCGTGGCCCAGGGACTCCAGGATCACCCGGGCGGCCTGCGCCAGCACGCCGTCGCGGCCGGTGATCTGCTCGGTGAACTCGCCCAGCGCAGCCGCGTCGACGGTCGCGCCGCCGCCACCACCGGCGGACGGCATGGAGACCGCGACTCCGCGGCGCAGGGCCACGGCCTGCACGGCGGCGTCGATGGCGGAGTCCACGGACGCGCCATCGGAGAGGCCGCCGGAGACCAGGCCGCCCAGGTCGCCACCGCGGACCGACTGGCCCTCACGGGTGCCGAGCGAAACCTCGGCGGTGACGTGGCTGGCCCAGCCGTCGCCCAGACCCCAGACCTTCTTGACGCGGTCGCCGATGGCGGCGGGCCGCTTGCCGGAGGGGCCGAAGACCTTGCGCAGATGGTCGCCGATGGCGTCGGAGAGCACCGAACCGAACGGCTTGTAGGTGCGGGCCAGGCGGTCCACGGTGTTGGACAGCGCGCCCATGTCGGCGTCGGCGGCACCGTCGATGGCACCGAGCGAGAGCTCCGCGCCGAGGTCGACGAGCAGCTGGTTGCGGCGCGAGGACACGCCGTCGCACAGGCCCTCGATGGTGTCCACCGGGCCGATCTGGTCCATGCGCAGCTTGGTCCACAGCGCGATGAGCACGCGGGTGGCGTCGGCGGCGGAGAACGCGATGTCGTCCGGGGTGGGGCCACCGGTCGGCACGGCCACCGGGGCCGGGGCGGCGGCAGCCGCGGGAGCCGGTGCGGCAGAGGCGGCGTCCTTCGATGTCTCAGTGGCGGGGGTCTCCTCGGGCTCCTCCACCGGCGCGGGGTCGGTGTCGGTCGAGTAGACGACGCCGCGCTCGCGCTCGATGTTCAGCACCTCGACCACGGCGCTGCCGAACTGCGGCAGCTTCAGCGTGTTGGACGCCAGGTTCGCGACGGTCGGCGTTGCGGCCAAACCGATTTCGACGAACCGCTCGACGCCGACGCCACCGTGCTCGACATCGGTGAACAGCAGGTCCTGGGTCTCGATCCAGCGGACCGGGCTGGCGAACTGCCAGGCCAGCAGCTCGACCAGAACCACGCGGCACAGCTCGACCTGCTTGGCGGACCACTCGTCCCAGTTCGCCAGCACCTCCGCGAGAGGCTCGGACGGCACCAGATCGGCGATCTCCTGGACATATTCGCGCTCCAGGTTGAACACGCGCGGCACCAGGTTCGGGATGTAGCGGCCGATGAGCAGGCTCGGGTCCAGGTCCTGCGGCAGCAGCTCCAGCAGCTTGCCGCGGAATTCCGGCACACCGGCGCGCAACACGGTGGAGTGGAACGGCACGTCGATACCCGGGATGAGCACGAACGCCCGCTTGCCGCCGGTCTCGGCGCGCAGCCGCTCGATCTCGGTCTCGAGCGCCTCCATGCCCTTCACGGTGCCCGCGATGGCGTACTGCGCGCCGCGCAGGTTCAGGTTGACGACCTCGAGGAATTCCCCGGCCTGCTCGCCGAGGTCCTTCACCCAGCCGATGACCTGGTCGTCGGCAATGCCGATCTGCGAGGGCCGGATGGCCGCCATGCGGTAGTTGCTGCGGCCCTGGGCATCCCGGGGCACCAGCTCGTGCATGGCCGAGCCGCGCTGGAACACCACCTCGAGGACCGCGTTCAGCGGCAGCACGCCCGCGGCGGCGGCGAGGGCGTTGTACTCACCGACCGAGTGCCCGGCGAGCATGGCGCCCTCGATGAAGGCACCGGACTCGCGCAGCTCCGCGACCTGCGCGACACCGAGCGTGGCCATGGCCACCTGGGTGAACTGGGTCAGGTGCAGCACGCCCTGCGGGTGGCGGTACTCGACGCCGCGCGCCTTGAGGTAGGTCGGGTTGTCGCGCACCACAGCCAGAATCGAGAAGCCCAGGGCCTCGCGGGTGTGCTTGTCGGCGCGATCCCAGATGTCCTTGGCGGCCTTGGACCGCGTCCGGGCTTCCAGACCCATCCCCTTGGCCTGAATGCCCTGTCCCGGGAAGGCGTAGACCGTCTTCGGCGGCGCGATGCGGCCGGTGGCGGTCATCACCAGGTTGCCGTCGATGCGGCAGGAGACCTCGACGATCTCCGAACCCCGGTCCACCGCAACACGTTCCACGCGGACATCGATCTTGGCGCCGAGCCGGACCATGCCCAGGAAGCGGGTGGTCCAGGCGGTGATGGTGCGCGGCGGCACCTTGTCGCTCAGATCGATGGCCGAGACGGCGTGCTGCGCGGCGGCCGACAGCCACATGCCGTGCACGATCGGGTTGCCCAGACCGGCCAGCTTCGCGGCGTTGTCGGAGGTGTGGATCGGGTTGAAGTCGCCCGAGACCTGCGCGAAGGCGCCCATGGCGCGCGGCGCGACCAGGGCCACGTCGCGCCGGCGGCGACGCGGGGTGTCGGAGGCGTCCTCGGACAGCGAGCCCGCGGCGCGCGGCGGGTCGGCCAGCTCGGCCCGGCCGGTGCGGCCGCGAATGGCGAAGCGCTCCACCAGTTTCGCGACGGCCGGGGTCTCCAGTCCGTGGTCGCGCATGACGCCGACAGTGACCTTGACCTCGACCACGCGGCCCAGGTCGGTGTCGAGCACCTCGGCAGATTCGGCGCGGACGGCGAGCACGGCGTGCTCGGCGGGCAGCTCGCCCAGCAGCTCGATCTGGTGGTCCAGGTGGACCAGGTCCAGCATGCCCTCGATGACGCTCTGCGCGTCCGCGGTGCGGGTGGCGCCCAGGACCGCGAAAACGGCGGGCCAGCAGGCGCCGACGAGCACGTCGGGGGCGGTACGGCCGATGGTGCTCAGGTTGTCGGGCAGGCCCGCACCGGTGACACCGGCGTGGTCGGCGATCAGGTCCGGGCTCCAGGCCAGGTTGACGTGCGCCACCTGGGTGCCGTCGACGGCCTTGACCTCGGGCAGGGACTGGCCGGCGGCGACGGCCAGCAGCGCCGACATGGCGGCCTCGGCGTCGGTGTCCGTGATGACCGGCGCGCCACCGTTGTACACGGAGGCCGGGACGGTGATGCGAATGCGGACGGCATCCTTGCCCAGCAGCGGGACGGTCAATTCCACGTAGGCGGAATCGGATTCGGGGCCCTCGGTGGCGGACAGGGTGGAGCCGGTGCGCGGGTGCTTGGCGCCCTTGCCGTTCATCTCCCACTCATCCAGGTCGCCCAGGCGGTGGATGGGGTTGACGGTGGTGCGGCCGGCCCACTGCACGTCGGGGGCGGCGAGCACGATGTCGAGCAGGCCGTTGGCGACCTCGGCGCGGCGGCGGCCGTCCACGGCGGCCGGGACGACGCCCGAGCGCACCAGGGAGTAGGCGGTGTTCTGCTCGAAGCGGTCCAGCAGCTCACCGACCGGCTCGTCGACGCGGGTGATGCCCGCGACGGCGACGGTGCCGGGGATGATGCAGACCTGGTCGGCGGTGTAGCGCGGATCGTGGGCCTGCCACAGGGAATCCGAGCGCCACCAGCGGCGCACGTCCTGGTCGACGACCGGGACGAAGTTGACCGGCTTGCCGGGGGTCTTGCACAGCGCGACGAAGAACGGGACGTCGGCCGGGTGCAGTGCGGTGCCGGCGGCGGCCGGGTACTGCTCCTTCAGGGTGCAGATGGCCTGGACCGGGGTCTCGAAGGCGGAGTCGTCGGCGAAAAGGGTTGCGATTTCACCGCGGTCGGCCGGGTTGAGGCGGGATTCGGTGCGGCGCACCATCTCCGCGAACCGGTCGCGCCAGGTGATGTCCAGCCACACCGAGCGGGTGGCGTCGACGATGGCGTCGGAGAAGTCGGCGCCGCAGTCGAAGTCCTTGCGGCGGTCCAGGCCGACGGCCAGCTCGACGTAGCGCTCCAGCCACTCCAGGTAGGTCATGGTGGCGACGTCGCCGAAGTACGGCTTGGCGGTGGCGTCGAGGGCCGTGATGATCTCGGCGCGGCGGGCGGCCACGGCCTCGGCGTCACCGGCGACCTCGTCCAGCAGGCGGCCGGTGCGGGAGGCGGCATTGTCGATCTCGTGGATATCCGCGCCCAATTGGCTACGGCCGGAAGCCATGCCGCCGACAGCGGTGCCCGCGCCGACCCAGTCGGGGGTGCCGGGGGTGTCGACCAGCAGCTGCTTCACCTCGGGGGCGGTGGTGGCCTCGAGGGTGGCCATGGCGGCGGTGCCGACCAGCACGCCGTCCAGCGGCATGGCCGGGTAGCCGTGCTGCTGCGACCATTCGCCGGTGAGGTATTCGGTGGCGCGCTCGGGGGTGCCGATGCCGCCGCCGACGCAGACGATCACGTTCTCGCGGCTACGCAGTTCGGCGTAGGTCGCGAGCAGCAGGTCGTCGAGGTCTTCCCAGGAGTGGTGGCCACCGGCGCGGCCGCCCTCGATGTGCATGATCACCGGGTACGACGGCACGGCGTCGGCGATCCGCAGCACGGCGCGGATCTGGGCCACGGTGCCGGGCTTGAAGGCCACGTGGGTGATGCCGACCTCGGACAGCTCCTCGACGAGGGCAACGGCCTCTTCGAGTTCCGGGATGCCGGCGGTGACGATGACGCCGTCCAGCGGGGCGCCGGCGCTGCGGGCACGCTGCACCAGGCGCTTGCCGCCCAGCTGCAGCTTCCACAGGTACGGGTCCAGGAACAGCGAGTTGAACTGCACCGCGCGGCCGGGCTGCAGCAGCTGCTTCAGCTCCTCGACCCGGTCGGCGAAGATCTGCTCGGTGACCTGACCGCCACCGGCCAGCTCGGCCCAGTGGCCCGCATTGGCCGCGGCCGCAACGATTTTCGCGTCGACGGTGGTGGGGGTCATGCCCGCCAGCAGGATGGGCGAGCGGCCGGTGAGGCGGGTGAACGCGGTCTCGACCACGATGCGGCCGTTGGGCAGGCGGATCGGCTTGGGCGCGAATTCGCTCCAGGCCGCGGCGACCTCGGGGGCCGCGCCGGGGGTGAACAGGCTGCGCTGGCCCGGGCGGGTGGAGGCGGCGAGCACGCCGACGCCGGTGCCCTTGAGCGAGCCGGCGGTGAGGCGGGTCAGCAGGTCGCCGGGACCGAGGTCCAGGATCCACTGCGCGCCACGGGAGACGGTGTCGTCGACCGTGCCGACCCAGTCGATCGGGTCGACGAGCACTTCCCGGGCGAGGCGCGCGGCCAGCTCGGTGTCCAGGCCACACTGCTGGGCCCAGCCCTCGACCAGGTCGACGGTCTCGGCCAGCGCCGGGTGGTGGAAGGCGACCTCGACCGGGATGTCCTCGAAGACGGGGGCGAAGACCGCGCCGCCGCGCTTCTTGGCGTCGCGCTCGCCGGCCTGCTCGGTATTGATCTCGGCGGCGCGCTGGCGCACGCGGTCGAGCTGGCCGACCGGGCCGCTCAGCACGGCGCGGCGGCGGCCGTTGCGGATGGACAGCACGGCGGCCTTCTCCGGCGCGACACCGGCCATGACCTCGGCGACAACGGCTTCCAGGACCTCGGGGTCGACATTGGAGACGGCGACCATGGGGGACTTCTCCCCTACCGGCAGCAGACCGCGGCGGCGGGCGACCAGGCCGGCCGCGGCGCCGATCATCTGGGCGATGGCCAGCAGTTCGGCGTCACGCTGCCCGTGCGCCTCGGCGGCGGCGGCTGCGATGCGGCCCTGCGAGTGGCCGATGACGGCGGCGGGCGCGTGCGCGACGATGTCGAGGCCCTGCAGGCGCAGCGCGCGCAGCGCGGCGACCTGGGTCAGGAACACACCCGGCATCGAGACGGCGGCGGAGCGCAACACCTGCGCTGACGGCGCTCCCGACACCTCCCCCTGCTCCGGGTCGGCGATCTCTTCTTCCAGCATCCATGCGATGGGGTCGAAACCGACCGGCCGGACCACGAGCAGCTGTGCCGCGATCGGTTCCAGCGTGGTGGCGGCCTCGTTGACCAGCGCCGTCAGCTCGGGCTCCAGGGCGGAATCCCGCCCGATCTCCTCGAGCTCGGTAAGCCACTGCGCGCCCTGCCCGCCGAATGCGAGAGCGTACGGCGCGCCCCCCAGCAACCGGTCCAGCAGTGACGACCTGACACCACTCTCCCGTGACTTCCCCGCCGCCCTGGCCTTCGATCCGGTTCCGGTGCTCTCGTTGATCGTCAAGACGTTCGACTTCCTTCTCCTGGCGGCCAGCCTCCAAGGACTGGGCCGCGCTCACGGTGCGCAGGTATCCCTCCGGCCCGCAGGCCCTGGTAGAAGCCGAGGATGGCACAAAATCATGAGGATCTCCTCATGTTTGGTCACCAACCGGGTACTTACTGGGGAGTTTTTCCGTACGTCCGTACCAGAATGGCCCGAAACATGACCCTCCCTCATGTTTGAAGCCGCTGGTTGGCTCGGTTACGTTCGTGTAGGAAATGTGAGGCTCCCTCACATTGAGGTTTATCAAATCGTTATAATCCCTGGTGAGGTTACCGACCAGTACGGCACACCCTCCCGGTGCTTCGCGATCCCCGTTAGACCCGGTAAAGTTTGGACGGTCGTACCGTTAGCGCGAGTGGCGAAATTGGCATACGCGCCAGATTTAGGTTCTGGTGTCCTAGGACGTGCGGGTTCAAGTCCCGCCTCGCGCACAGAAGCGTGGCATCCGTGCCACGTATGACGAGCCCGGTGTTCGAGTGCCCTCACACACCGGAAGGCTAACCAGTGGCTATCGCTGAACCCCTGCAAGACTTTTGGCGCGCTTGCCATATTTCACCTACCGCGCCGCCCGCCCAGGCCAGGGTCGCAGATGTCGGACCGATGAAGATCCGAGCTAAAGGGTGCTGTCGAGGTCATCGGCGGCATTCAGCAGCGCTGCCGCGATGCGGCGGGCCTCAGGGCCGGTAAGCTCCGTTGTTTCGCCTTCGCGCACCGTCAGGCCCACAGCCAGTCGGCGATCGAAACGGGTGTCTGTGGCACACAACCGCACTCGGACTCTGCTACCGGACAGTTGCGGTCCTATCACCGGCACCGTCCACGGCCGACTGCTGTGCCACTGTTCGGCCTTCGGATCCATCGCCTCGTCGTGCTGTCTACACCACGGAGGGCAGGGATGGGCCTGCAGCAGGCCATCGGCCAGAATTCGGGAATCCCATAAATCCCCGGCGGCTACGAGGGCTTCGGCGAGCTGCCGTGCCTGTGCGGCGGTCATTTCGGAATGAACGCGGCTCGGCGCAATCAAATCGATCCAGCTGTATCGCAGCCCATGACAGTCGTGAGCGTTCAACTGCACGAACAACTCTGGAAGCCCGGACCGCGCCGGTATCTCAACCAGCACTGGCCGCTCCCGGCCACAATGGTGACAGCCTTCGCCCGGTGCGAACGGATCCGGGTCGTCGTGCTCTACGCACCACGCCGGACACGGCAAAACCGTGGACATCTCTTACCAATCCCTGTGCACGCCCTTCTGCGAGGGCTGCGCCCCCTTCGCGCAGCCCTCGCATCGGGGTCCCCGTCCTCCTCCTGCGAGGCGGGGAAACTGTGGGGCTCCGCACCATTCAGGGGGCTTCCGATATACGCGGAGCCGAATGCAACTACTCACCGACTCTGGGGTTGGTGTCCGAGGAGCCGGTGCGAGGGAAATAAGAACATGGCCGGATTGCGCTGGTAAAGACGCCGGGCGCACGCTGGCCAGAGGTACCTCTGGCCAGTGGTCGATTCGAAATAGGCGGGACCCACGCTCCCACTTGGGTTTCCGGTGTGCATGGGCTCAAACTCATTCGGGCTGTATCGCTTCCCGGAGAGTATCCTGCTCGCCGTGAACGCTGGCTACTCTGCACGGGGGGAAACCGAGATTGACCAGTTGCTGGCCCCCAACCTCGCTGACTTTGTCCGGACCCACCGCACGACTCCGAGGCACCCGAACCATCCCCGCGGCTTCAGCCGTCCGGCACTGGCCAGTCTCTGTGACGTCAGCGCCAGTTATATAGCTCAGATCGAGCAGCGCGAGAAGACCTCACCAAGTCCCGAGGTGGTGGACGCGATCGCCCGCGCACTGCAGCTGACGCCCGCCGAACGGCAGCATATGCACAATCTCGCTGCACCCAAGACTCCGGGCCCGCGTACCCACACACCGATGCCGGTCGCCGAGATGCGTGAACTGATCTCCGACGATCTACGCGCTGCCGCCGACGGCCTGATCCCACATCTGTCGGGGTATATCGACGAGCGATGGAATGTGTTGTGGACCAACCAAGCCTACGACCGCGCGTATCCACGGCTATCGGAAGTGGAGAACATTCTGGTCTGGTTCTTCCTGGTCCCCGAGTCGCACCGGGTAATGATCGAATGGGAGGACGAAGCCCGGCTGACCGTGAACTGGTTCAGATGGCACATGGGCAGGTACCAGAATCCACAGTGGGCTCTGGATCTGCTCGGCAGGCTCAGCTCATGCGCGGCCTTCCGGGCGATGTATCTGGCCGAGCACGTCGACTTCGAACGCCACCAGCCCTTGATGCACCTGCGTGACCCGGCTACCAGCGAGCCCTACAGCGTGCGCGTCCGGATTACCGATGTGCCCAGCGTCGATGCACCGTTTCAGTGGTTCATCGGCATGCGCCAGCCGTTCAGCGGGCCGTCGAGTTTGCTAACCGACTGAGAAATCCGCCGATCGCATCGTTGACCGGATCCGGGGCCGTCCAATTGGCTGCGTGGCCGGCGCCGGGAACCGTCATCACGGGACCGGACCCGGCCAGTCCGGCAGCCAATGCACCGGACTTGTCGGCGGTGCTCGAGGCGTCGAATTCGCCGCGTAGAACCATTGCGGGACAGGTGATCTCGCCCAGCCGGTCGAGGAGAGACTCCCGTTCGGTCAAGCAGGCGGCCGCCTGAGTGATCGCTGAACGGTCACTGGCCGCCCATTTGGCCCGCCACGGCGCCTGATCGGCAGCCGTGCCGCCGATCAGCTGTGGCGCCAAACCGTCTGCCAGCATTGCCAGTGGCACTTCAGGATTCGTCCAGGCGTCGAACAGCTCGCGATACTCGGCCTTCTGCTCGTCGGGCGAGTCACCGGCCTCCGTATCGAGCAGGATCAGCGCCTCCACACGCTCCGGTGCGAGCAGCGCGGCTCGTAGAGCCGTATAACCGCCCTGTGACATCCCCCCCAGGACCGCGCGGTCCACGCCGGCCGCGTCCATCACGGCCAGCAGGTCGCGCGCCGAATCCCAATAGCTGAAAGACCGATGCGGCTCTGTAGCAGTGCCACCGTGCCCCCGGGCATCCCAGCACAGCACCCGAAAACCCTTCGCTTCCAGATACTCCACCTGCGGTGCGAACATCGACAGGTCCATGAAGAACCCATGGCTCAACACAACGACGGAGCTTCGGTGATCACCAGAGTCGGTGTAGAAGATGCGAGCCCCATCGGTACTGACGTACGGCATTGGCGTAGCGTAACCCTGCTTTCTGCCTACTGTCGCGGCCCGAGCACACTCTGTCCAGAGGTGGGTCCGACCGGACAGCATGGCGAAATCCGTAATAGCGCAGGTCAACTCAGAAGTACCAGGGGTATGGCTTCCAGTCCGGTTCGCGCTTCTCGAGGAAGGCGTCGCGGCCCTCGACCGCTTCGTCGGTCATGTAGGCCAGGCGGGTCGCTTCACCGGCGAACAGTTGCTGGCCGACCAGTCCGTCGTCGGTGAGATTGAAGGCGTACTTCAGCATTCGAATCGCCTGCGGCGACTTGCCGAGGATATCGGCGGTCCATTCCAGCGCGACGTCCTCGAGCTGCTCGTGGTCCACGACCGCGTTGACCGCACCCATCTGATGCATCTCCGCCGCGGTGTAGGGCCGCCCCAGGAAGAAGATCTCGCGAGCGAACTTCTGGCCCACCATCTTCGCCAGGTAGGCGCTGCCGTACCCGGCATCGAAGCTGCCCACATCGGCGTCGGTCTGTTTGAACCGCGCGTGCTCGCGCGAGGCCAGGGTCAGGTCGCAGGTGACGTGCAGGCTGTGCCCGCCGCCGGCCGCCCACCCGTTGACCAGCGCGATGACCACCTTGGGCATGAAGCGGATGAGCCGCTGCACCTCGAGGATGTGCAGCCGCCCCGCACGCGCCGCATCCACGGTGTCGGCGGTGTCGCCGGAGGCGTACTGGTAGCCGCTGCGCCCGCGGATGCGCTGGTCGCCGCCGGAACAGAAGGCCCAGCCGCCGTCCTTGGGGCTGGGGCCGTTCCCGGTGAGCAGGACCGCGCCGACGTCGGGGCTCATCCGGGCGTGATCGAGCGCGCGGTACAGCTCGTCGACGGTGTGCGGCCGGAAGGCATTGCGTACCTCGGGGCGATCGAAGGCGATCCGGACCGTGCCCTGCTCGATGTGCCGGTGGTACGTGATGTCGGTGAGGTTCTCGAATCCCGGGACGACATTCCACAAATCTGGATTGAAGGTCACCGCGCCCACCCTAGCCAAGTTCACATTTCGCGAGATCCACGACCCATGTCCCTCTGGCAATGGCGAGCCGAAATGCTGTGCAATACACCACTTCTCGCCTGGTACGGGTCACGTTGCTCGGCATACGACGGGTCTGCACATCAACGCGTTCGATCTCGATCTAGTTGTATTCCGGATGGATCCAATGAGGATGCTTAGCAGCGAGGTGGTCGTCGATCGCGGCCTCGACCAGCTCCCGCCAATGCGGATTGCTCTGGGTGGTGTTCTCATCGCGAAACCACCGGCAACCAACCGTAGGGCATAAGAATCGATAGGTGCCGAGATTGTCAATGCGGCCGCCTAGGCTCACGGGGCGCTTACGACTCGCGCCAGCGTCGCGACGACTGCCGAAGGCTGAAAGTTCGTCTCCCACTCCAACACTCAATCACAGGCGGACATGGAGGCGACACTTACGAACCGTGTGGTATGTGATCTTGTGACTGGCGGCCTCTGGTTTCGAACGTGCACAGCTTCGTCGCTCTCGACGGGCGCTCGACGATTTCAATGCTGTACCGCGGCGCTGGCTCGATCGCTGCTGACGCCGCATCGAGCATGTGTTGTGCCACGTTGTGGGCCAGCAGATTTCAATCATGTTGGCTAATTTGCACAACGCGTGGGGCACCCGTAGGGTTCGGCCTGGGCCGACCTGCATACCCCCAAGCGGTGTCGACCCACGAGATGGTGGCCAGTTGCAGCTCGAACGCTGTCGGCTGCCGATGATGTCGATGTCGCCGGGTCAAATTCCCCCCTTCACCCGGCGGCATCGCTCTGTGTCCCCGCGGCGAATGCCTCGTCGACCAACCCCGAAATGCATTCGAAATTCTTGTCATTGATGATCGACGCGTATTCGGGGTCGCGTGTGATCGTCGGCAGTATCCGCCACCACTCGCCGAACACGTCGGCGACGAACCCGGCCACCCGCGACTCGTGGACGAACACGTAGTCCCGGGCACGGGCAGACCTGACCCGAGTTCACCAGGCACGCCGCGACCACGCGCCGCGCCGCGCTGCGATGGTCGGCGGCCGGATCGATGACGACCGGATTTTCGATGACGACCGTATTCTTGCCGCCGAGCTCGAGGGTGACCGGGGTCTTTCTCATTCCACGCCCGAGCCGTGCTCGCCGGTGACGACGGCCAGCTCACGCCCCGTGCGCAGGATCGCCTCGCCATTGCGGTCGGAGGTCGTCCGCCGCGCCGGGTCCGTCATGGCCGACAACTGCGACCCTGGACAGCCTCCACCGCCTTTCTGCGAACGGCCTTGCTCAACCATCTCAGTACCCGCCTGCCGACCAGCGCCGAGCACATGATCGAACTACGCCTGCGCGAGCTGGACCCTCGTCCTGGACGGCCTGACAAACCCGCCGCAGCGAGGCGGCCCGTCCACCACCGCGCCCGACTGGGCCGAGCTGCGACACCTGTGGGCCCCTGCCCGCATTCGAGCGATGGACACCGCGGCCTACGTGAAATTCACTATCCGCGAGGTTCCCGCGGCACTGTCTGCGCTCAGGCGCTGAACCGCATGCCGTCCAGCCGAGCCAGCCATGCATGCAGCGGGCCCGTCCAGCAGGTGGATGCCTGCGGCTCCTATCCTGCAGATACGCTGCGTCGTGTCGGACGGATTTGCGCCTCCCGGCCCTTGCCGACCAGCGCCTCTACTGGGCGGGGGTGGCAAAAATAGGTATGTCGTGGGTAGTTCTGCCGTCGCGGGTAGGGCCCTGCGTGACGCAGGCTCGTCAGTGACAGCGCAGGCAAGAACTGGCGAGGATTCCGATGTTCGACCACAAACCGGAGAACCCACGACACCACGGCGGCACGACCCTGATGATCCGGCGTTGCACCGACTGTGCAACGTTGGTCGCGCCAATGACCAACGCCTGCTCATCGTGCCGAGCCACGACCCTGGACTGGGTACCCTCCTCGGGCACCGGGTCGATCGTGTCGTGGAAGGTGGCACACCACCCCTCGAACGCCGGAACGTGGGAGCAGTCCACGGTCGCCATCGTCGAACTAGACGACGGCCCCTGGATCTACTCCACGATCTACGGTGAACTCCCACCACCCTCGGACCAGCCGATCCGTGTCCGATACGAACCCGACCCGCCCGAGGACCGGTTCCCGGTCTTCGCCATCGACACCACCGATCCACAGACCCCGAACGCCAGCACCCCGCCCGACCGCGCGCCCGCGAACGATCCCAGGAGCCCGCAGTCGGTGACATCCCCGGCGGCACACACCACCGGCGACCCGGGATGGGTTCGTTCGTCGATGACGCACTGCGATTTCCTGGCGGCCCACAAATCACTCGACACGGCCGCGAGATCCGTGGTCGAGTTCGCGATCCGACGGGCCCCCTCCGGCGGCGCCAGCGCCGGCGAACTGCTCGTCGCCTTCGGCGTCACCCGCTGGCGGTTCGTGCAGATGATCCGCGAGGCCCTCACCCAACGCCCCAGCGACACCCGCGACGCGCGCACGCTCAAACGCAACCTGCTCGACTCGCTGTCATGGGCGTGGCGCGCCTACCCCGACTCCTCGACCGCTTACGTCCCCGGCTAACACGAAAGTTTCGATTCCGCTGTTCTGCAAAGAAATTCGGCAACGAGTAAGGCGACAACGACGTGCCTGATCCGCTTCCTTCCCGACACGATCACCCCCAGGGGTCCGGCACCGTCGTGCACGGCACCTGGGAACACCGCTACGCCGATGCGATCGCCGCATTCGCGCGACTGTTCTCCACCGGCCGCGGCGGCGGCGCACTCGCGGTCTACCACCGCGGCCGCCCCGTGATCGACGTCTGGACCGGCACCGCCGACCCCGACCGCGGCATCGCCTGGCAACACAACACCGCCGCACTGTCGTACTCGACCTCCAAAGGCATCACCGCCACAGTGCTGCACCGGCTCGCCGAACGCGGACTGCTCGACTACCACGCACCGGTCGCCGAGTACTGGCCCGCCTTCGGCGCCAACGGCAAGAAGAAGATCACCGTCGCCGAAGTCCTCAGCCACCGCGCCGGACTCTCCCACGTCACACCGCTGGCCAAGAACCTCGACGAGCTGGTCGACCACCACCTGATGGAAGAGCGGATCGCCGCCGCCGCACCGGACCGATGGCGCGGAATACCCGCATACCACGCGATCTCCTTCGGCTGGCTGGCCGCCGGAATCGCCCGCGCGGTCACCGGTAAGGGCATGAGCGAGCTGTACAGCACCGAACTCGCCGAACCCCTGGGCACCGACGGCCTCCACCTCGGCACCCCACCATCATCGGCGAACACCACCGTCGCCGCCTCGCACGGATCACGCGTCCCGTTCGGCATCCCCGGCGCCGCCCACGTCCTGCGGATCGCCGGGCGAATCCCCCTCCCGGGCACCGGATTCGTCCGAGCCATCTACACCCACGGCATCGAACAGCTCACCTCCGGAACCGCCCCAGCGATCCTGACCGGCGAAATGCCCGCCGCCAACGGAGTATTCACCGCCCGCGCCGTCGCCTCCGTCTACAACACGATCGTCACCGACAACCCCCTACTGTCACGATCACGGGTACAGCAGATATCGCGCGTGCAGACCTGGCTCCCCGACCGAAACCTGCTGCTCCCCATGGGCTGGCGACTCGGCTACCACTCCATCCCCGCCCCCGGCGCCCCACGAGGCTTCGGACACGGCGGACTCGCCGGATCCGGCGGCTGGGCCGACCCCGACAGCGGCCTCGCCGTCGGACTCGTACACAACTGGCTCCCCGACGCACGACACCTACCCCGCGACCAATTCGTCCTCCCCCGCCTGCTCGCCCCCGTCGTCCGCGCCGCCACCGGCACCACACACCCCCAACCACGGGATCTCAGTACGGGGATCAGCTGACGGGCAGCGTCGGCTTGTTCGCCGGAGATCGAATCCTGCTTCTCGCCAAGTCATCTTGCAACTGTTCGGCTCCCTTCCCCGTCGCGGCGATGGATAACCCACTCGCCTCCACGCTCGGTAACCATCAGGCCTGCTCCGTTTGCGTGATTTGTCCGAGGATGTGGGCGGGTGTGGCCGAGGGGCGAGCGTTCGTCACGAAGTCGTGGCGGAGCCGGTGATAGGGCTCGCCCGCGCCATAGAAGTGTTGACGCATGCGGCCGAGTTCCTCGGATCGATACGCCGCCAAGGGTTTTGCCGCCTCGTCCACTGCGCGGCAGAGCTTCTTGTCGAGCAGTCGACCCGCTGTGGTGGACAGGGCCGCCGACAATGTGGCGGCCTCTCGCCTCACCCAGGCACGAAACTCTCCGACATCTGCCGGGACGACGCGGTCCACCAGGCCGAGAGCCTTGGCGGCGCGTGCACCGACCGGCAGTGCTTCCCGCATCAGGCGATCGGCCTGCTGTGTACCGACCCGGCGTGGCAATGTGTAGGTCCAATACTCGGACCCGTACAGACCCATCAGCCGGTAATGCGGGTTGAGCACGGTGGACTCCCGGCACCAGACCTCGTCAGCGGCCAGCGCCAGCATCACTCCACCCGCACCCGCGTTCCCGGCCAGCGCCGAGATCACCAATTTGTCCGTGGTCGTGAGAATCGCCTCGACCAGGTCGTCGACGGCGTTGATATTGCGCCAGGACTCGTCGGCGGGGTCCGCGGCGGCTTCGATCACGTTGAGGTGGATGCCGTTGGAGAAGAAGTCGCGCGCCGGCCCCAGCACGAGCACGGTTGTCGGTCGAGCGCACGCCTGCCGATACGCGTCGAGTAGCCGTCGGCACTGGTCTGTGCTCATTGCTCCACCGGCAAAAGAGAATTCGAGATGACCGACGTTCCCGAGTTCGTAGTACCGCAGCTCGGACCAGGTATCGCGGGTTGCGGCCTCGGCGGCCGAAATGGGAAGGTCCGGCACTCCGGCCAGGAGCTCGCGGTCTATCACCGCGGTGGCGGGCAGTTTGAAAGTCGCTGGGCCGCTGGGTATTCGGCGGCTGCGCAGCTGCGGTAGCCAGACCGCGCCGTCCACGGTGGCTCGACAGATCGCGCCATCCCGGGTAGCGAGAACGGCGCCCGGCGCCCCGCGCAGTCGATCCTCGCGATGCCCGCTGTGTACGAAGTACTGGCGTCCGTACAGCTCGTCCAGCACGCCGGGTTGGGAGTCGGCCGCGCGCAGCTTGCGGAGCACCATTTCCGTGCTGTCGCTGGACCAATCGATACGTCGAAACTCCTGCGCGTGATATGGCCGCTGCCGTCCGTAGACATCGGGACGGTCGTAGTCGAGGGGCTCGGGCTCGAAGCCCCCCTGCTCGAAATGGTCAACTGCCCGCAATACTGCACACATCGCGGCATCGGCGACCTCGGTACGGTACAACTCACTTTTCCCGCAGGGCCGCATCACAAACGGTTCCGAGGCCCAGATCGGACCCGCGTCCAATTCCGCGACGGCCTGCAGAACGGTGACGCCCCACTCGGTGGCGCCGGAACTGATCGCCCAGTCCAGCGCCGACGGACCTCGGTCACCCTTCGGACCCGGGTGCACGATCAGCACTGTGTTCTCCGACCAAATATCCTCTGGCACAGCGACTGTCAGCATCGGCGCAAGAATCAGATCGGGCCGGAATCGCGCTACACCAGCCCGTAGTGACTCGTCGTCACCGAGCGCCAACTCGACCCCCAAGCGGTGCCCCCGCTGCCGCAATTCCACGTGAACACGCTGCGTGAGGCTGTTGAATGTGCTCGAGAGAAGCAGGATTCGCATTGGTTTCCTTAAAACTGAGCTCGTGGCGGCACAAACCGATACCCACCAGAAATTCGAAACAATGACGAACAGAGAAATGTCTCAGGTGCTCCTACCCATCAGCAGCACCCTATGGGACGGACTGCGCTACGGATGCGCCCGCCACTCGGGAAACATATGAATCAACACCTTGCCCATGAGGGACCGGCCGACGCACCACAGACAACAGACCGCCCCAGCACAGCGCGACTGCCGCATCACCCTTGGAGCCGGCGACTCGCCTCCAGCCAGTACTGCGCCGCGAATCGGCTCGCACCGCCGGTCGCCACCTACCTCGGGGATCTGCTCACCTCAGCGATCTATGGCAAGTAGCCGTGTTCGTGCCGCAGTCGGCGCGGGAGCGAGGCCGGAACGGCGGACATACGGTCTACTTTGCTGGCCGGCGTACATGGCGTGGCGGTGCCGGATCGTTCCCGCCGAACCATCGATCCCGGTGATCGAATACGCATCGTGCATGGCTGCTGCAAAATTGCCGACTACTCGAAAGAGTTGAGGAAACGTCTCATTTCAGACGTCTGACCAGCCTAGACTGCGGCGCATGGAAGTTCATACTCGGCAGTTGCAGTACTTCATCGCGGTCGCGGAGGAATTGAGTTTCACCCGGGCCGCGCAGCGGCTCCATGTGTCGCAGCAGGGTCTGAGCACACAGATCAAGCAGCTGGAGCACGAGATGGACGTCACGCTGTTCTCGCGGACCACGCGGCAGGTGGAGCTCACCGCGGCTGGCGCGGTGTTTCTGCGACATGTTCGAGATGCGCTGGCCAACTTGGAGTTCGGGCTCGAAGAGGCCCGGGCGGTGCACCGCGGTGAACACGATCGCCTGGTGCTGGGCTGCCTCGAAGGGGCCGCGCTGACCTTGACCGAACCGATTCTGGCCGCCTTCCGCGAGCGTCATCCCGAGGTGACCGTCGAGCTGAGTCACTTCACCTACGACACCCCGTCCGCCGGTCTGGCGAGCGGCCTGGTGGATGTGGCCATCGTGCGCCGCCCGTTCGTCGACGAGGGGCTGAGGTTCGAGCCGCTGTTTGCCCAGCCGCTGATGGCGATGCTGCCCACGCATCATCGCCTCGCCGACCGCGCCGAGGTCACGGTCGCGGAACTGCTCGACGATCCGATCCTCGCGTCGGGGCCTTCCGATCCGGTGTGGAATGCCTTCTGGCGGCTCGAATCTCACCGTGACGGGCGCCCCGCCCCGGCCGTCTTCCCGGTGAAAACCCTGCTCGAGGAGCTGCATCAGGTCGCGACCGGCGCAGGCATCGCGATGACGGTGCCGTGTGCGGGCTGGATCCGATTCCCCGGTGTGCGCGTCGTTCCGGTGACCGACGCCGCCCCGTGTGAGGTCGCCGTGTGCTGGCGCGCCGCACACCAGACCCCATTGGTGCGGTCCTTCGTCGACGTCGCCCGGCGGGTCCGCGCAGCCAGTCCGGACCTTATCGCCCGGCTCGAGACACCGCACCGCTGCGAACGGCACACCACTCCCGTTTCCGCGTTGTCCTCCTGATCCACAATTACTCCTTGTCGATCATCTCCAATATTTGATTTCTGTTCTTTTCCTTTGTGCCATAACGTTTTTCGAGGTGAGCGAAGGCTCATTCGGAAACATCTGAAGGAGAAGCACAAAAATGGGTTCCCTGGCCAATCTCGTTGTGGACGCGCTCGTTTCGGAGCTGATCAAGCACCTGTTCAGCGGCTCCGCGGGAACCAAGGCGTAAATCACTCCGCCCCGGGCGCAATGACCAAAGCGGGGCCGAGTCGTTCGACAACGACTCGGCCCCGCTTCTTACGTTCGGTCACCTCAGCCCACGAACGAGGCCCGGAACCTGATGGTTCCGGGCCTCGTTCAGCGGAATTCGCGGCGCTATTTGCTCGAGCCGAGCCCGCCGAGGAGAGAGCCGAGGCCGTCGGAGCTGCCGGTGCCGCCGCCCGGGGCCGTGCCACCGACGGTGATCGCGGGTCCCTGGGTTTTGAAGTCGGCATGGTGGCCGAGATTGGACAGGTATTCGATGCCCGTGGTCATCGCGGTGCCCTTGGCGCAGTCGGCGCCCACGGTGTACTGGGCGCTGAACGTAGCGGGTTGCACGTCGCCGAGGTGCGGTATCGAGGGCGAGACCCGCCCCCGACATCACCAATGCGGCGGCCGCAATTCCGGCAGCCAATTTCGGGGTCTTACGTATGATTCCTTCCAACAGTTCCGGAGAACGCGGAACCGATTACCGGTGAGCCGATGGAGAATTCGAGCATTCGCTCACGACGGGAAACGCTAGAGCACAACGGAAGAGAACTTAAATCCTATTTTCGGGGTCATTCACAACCTGGTCTTGTAGATCGGCCCGGAATTACTGTTTCCGCTCGGAACGCGTGTGCCACTACGTTTTTCGTGCAGATACCGGGCGGCTTCCTTTCCCACAGTAAGTAGGTACACATGTCTCCACGTAAGGCCCGCCGGGCCGATACCGCGACTCTTGCGCTAGCCGGGATGATCACGCTCGGTGCCGCCCTCGGCGCGGCACCCGCGCCGGCGCAGCCGGCGGATATCGCCTCCGGGTCCGGTTCCGGCTCAGGAAGTTTCGGGTCATCGGGCTCGGCGGGGTCCGGTTCCGCCGGGGTGAACGACCCGGTGTCCACCCTGCCGGCCCCCGCCTCGACGGCGATCCGGCTCGACGGCGCCGCCAATTTCCGCGATATCGGCGGCTACCGCACCTCCGACGGGCACACCGTCCGCACGAGCGTGGCCTTCCGATCAAACCGCCTGGCCGGGCTCACCGACGCCGATCTGGCCAAGCTGGGTACCGCGGGCGTAACGCTGGATGTGGACCTGCGCAACGGCTCCGAGCGAAGCAGCGCGCCCGATCGGGTGCCGACGGGCGCGCAGTACAAGGTCGCCGATGTGATCAGCTTCGACAGCGGCATCTCGTTCCACGAATTCCCGGTGATCACCCTGGGGCGCGGCGTGATCGACGGCTTGCTCAACGGCTCCTCCGACCTCGTGCAATCGATCGACTATCCGCTGATGGTCGACTTCCACGGCTCGGACGTCGCCTTCGGCACCCTGCTGCGATCCATCGCCGCGAACACCAGCGGCGCGACGGTTTACCACTGCACCTCGGGCAAGGACCGCACCGGCTGGGCCACCGCGGTCCTGCTCACTCTGCTCGGCGTGCCCCGGGACGTGGTGAATGCCGACTACCTCGCCAGCAATACCGAACTCGGCGACCCGAAGGCAGTCCAATTGTCCTGGGTGGAGGCGGCTTTCAACGAGGTCGACCGGCTCTACGGGAGCTTCGACAAGTACGTGCGTGACGGACTGGGCCTGGATCAGGCCACCATCGACGCACTGCGCGCGAAGTTGCTGGCCTGATCGTACGGACCGCCGAGACCGGAGGCGGTCACCGCGGGCATCGGCGGTCCGCGATCTCCTCACCCACCGAAACCGGAATGTGGACAAGAAACGGATGCTCCCCCGTTCCAGCCATGGCGAATGCCCTGGAAAAACGCTAGTGCACCAGGAAGCCGAAGAGAAATCACTGTTCGCGGATAATTCACAAGACCCATTTGTCAATGAATGAGACTGTTCGACGATAGAGCTCGGTTCCGACCGTCCATCGACCTAGACTGCGCGCCATGGAAGTTCACACCCGTCAGTTGCAGTACTTCATCGCGGTAGCGGAGGAGCTGAGCTTCACCCGGGCGGCGCAGCGACTGCATGTTTCGCAGCAGGGCTTGAGCACCCAGATCAAGCAGCTCGAGCACGCGATGGACGTGGTGTTGTTCTCCCGGACCACCCGCAATGTCGAATTGACGGCCGCCGGAGCCGTATTCCTGCAGGATGTCCGTGGTGCGCTCACCGGCCTGGATGTCGCGATCGAGCGGGCACGATCGGTGCACCGCGGTGAACAGGACAGGCTGGTCCTGGGCGCATTGGAGGGCGCGGCCCTGACCCTGACCGAGCCGATCCTCTCGACCTTCCGCCAGCGCCATCCCGGGATAACCGTCGAAATGCGCCACTTCACCTACGAAGACCCGTCGGCCGGGCTGGCCACGGGTTCGGTGGATGTGGCCTTCGCCCGCCGCCCCTTCGTCGACGCGGGGGTCCATTTCGAGACGTTGTTCGCCGAACCGCTGATGGTGATGGTGCCGGCCGGTCATCGACTGGCCGCACGTACCGAGGTCTTTGCGCACGAATTGCTCCGGGAGCCGTTGCTCGGGGCCGCCACCACCGATCCGGTGTGGAATGCGTTCTGGGAGTTGGACTCCTACCGCGACGGATCCCCGGCCCAGGTGGTGTCGCGGTCGAACACGCTGCTCGAGGAGCTGCACAAGGTCGCAACCGGGGTCGGTGTGGCGCTCACCGTGGCCTGCGCCCGCTGGATCCCGTTTCCGGGCGTGCGCCTGCTGCCGATCGCCGACGCCCCGCCCAACGAGGTGGCGGTCGGCTGGCGCGGCGCACACGAATCGGCGCTGGTCCGCTCGTTCGTCGAGGTCGCCCGCGGCATCCGCGACACCCATCCGGACCTGGTCGCCCTGCTACAGGAACCCGATTTCGCGGACTGCACGGTTCCGCCCCACCTCTGATTGACAACCCTGGCTTGTCAATGATCGGAAAAAGCTGATTTCTCTGTAGTTGCGCTGTGTCCTAACGTTTCTCCGTGGCTCCACCGAAGAAATACCCGGACGCGCTGCGGGCGCACGCGATCCGCCTGTACCGAGAGTCGGATCCCAAACCGACTTTCCGCACCATGGCAGCGCATCTCGGCGTTCATCACGAGGCGCTGCGACTGTGGATCCGCCACGCCGAGCAAGAGCAATGCGCAACCGACGACAGCCCCTCCGCCACACTGGCCGCGGAGAACAAGCGGCTCCGCAAGCAAGTGGCCGACCTCGAGCGAGTTATCGCGATATTGCGCGCCGGGAGAGCTCACCAGCACGGAATTCGGCCGAATCCGGCCGTGATGAACAACAATTCGCCCCTGCCTTCCCCGGGCGATGGCGGTCGATCCCAGGAGAATCACAACTCGATGTTGTGAATGGACTCAAAATACTGATTTCTCTTCGGATACCGTGCCTCCTAACGTCTTCGATGCGAGCGAACTGCTCGCGGGGGCGGGTTCCGCACCGGACTGTGACCCGGGCCGGAGCCTGCCCCTCAGCTCTTCGAGGACTGCCCGGAAGGAAAGATGAGGGCCTTCACCATTCTGCTGCTGGCCGCGGGATTGCTGCTGGCCCCCGCGGTTCATCTCGAGCCCGCGGCGCAGGCCGCACCCACCGGACTGAAGGGTCCGCTGAGTACCCGCGGCCGGTATATCGTCGACGAGGCCGGGAATCGGGTGAAGCTGAAGTCGGGCAACTGGCACGGGTCCAGCGGTACCTGGACCGGTAGCGGCGACGACGAGGATCCGGCGAACAACTTCGCCCAGGAAATCGGGCATCGCGCGCCGCTCGGACTCGACCGCGTCCCGCTCGACAAGATCGTCCAGGACTTCAAGGACCTGGGGCTGAACAGCATTCGGCTGCCGTTCTCCAATCAGATGATCACCGACGACCGGCCGGTGCAAGGGCTGACCGCGAATCCGGCGCTCAACGGTCTCGAGCCGCTGGAGGTTTACGACAGGGCGGTTGCCGCGCTCACCGGCGCCGGGCTCGGCGTCATCCTCAACAATCACACCACGACCACCCGGTGGTGTTGCGCCGTCGATGGTAACGAACGCTGGAATTCCGGGCAGGACACCGACACCTGGGTGAGCGACTGGGCATTCATGGCCGCCCGGTACAAGGGCGATCCGGGGGTGATCGGAGCCGATCTGCGCAATGAGGTACGGCGCGACACCTGGGACAACCCCAACTGGGGTTTGGGCGACAGCCACGATTGGGAGGCGGCCGCGCACCAGGCGGGCGATCGGATCCTGAAGGACGCCAACCCGAATCTGCTCATCATGATCGAGGGCATCAACTGGTCCGGCATCCCGACCGATCTGACCTGGCACCAGCGCCCGATGCTGCGTGATCTGAAGTCGTTGTCGCAGACGATGGTCCGGTCGCACAAGGTGGTCTACTCGGCCCACTTCTACAGCTACATCGGCCCGGCCAACACCGGCGGGACCGGCCTGAGCGGGGGCGAGACACACGATCCCCGCTTCCGGGACATGTCCCGAGACGATCTGTTCAAGTCCATGGACGAACTCGCGGGGTATGTGGCCAGCACGCCGGACCAGCATTTCACCGCGCCGGTATGGGTGAGCGAGTTCGGGATCGGCAAGGACGCCGAGGGCCTGGACAAGGCGTGGTTCCCGAACATGGTCGATTATCTGATCAGCCGGGACCTCGACTTCGCCTACTGGCCGATCGTCGGCTTCCAACATCAGGACAAGGGCAACGCCTGGGGTCTGCTGCGTTACGACACCGACGGCAGCAAGCGCAGCGTCATGGACGCCGACGACTGGCGCGGGGCGCACCTGCGACGCCTCCTGGACGCCAGCGGTAAGACCGGCCAGGTAGCCCCGGTGCGAGCCTGGTCCATGCTCAACGCCATCCACGACGACCACAACGCGTCGCTGCGGGCCGCGAACGATTGGGATCCGGGCGCGCACAAGCTCGTCTGCCCCGACGACCAGCGCCTGATCGGGATCAGTTCACGCGGGCAGGGCGGCCTGTGCACCGACGCCACCGAGGGCAACCTGTGGCAGGCCAATACCTCGGCGACCAAGGTCGCCGCGGAGAAGGTGACAACCGACTGGGCCAACGGCTTCACCAAATACCAGTGCGCCGAAGGACAATTCATGATCGGTTACAGCGTGCGCGGCGACGGCACCTCGGCCGTCCTCTGCGCCCCCGGCCGCATTCCGCTGGCGGGCGCCGGCCGCACCGTATGGGATGACCGCGGTGACAATCGACCGGCCTCGGGCGAAGGCGGCGACTACGCGAACGGCTACTACAAGGGGCAGTGCAACGCGGACGAGTACGCCGCCGGCATCGCCTTCTCCTGGGCCAACGCCCGCTACGGGCATCCGGACGCCCTGTACTGCCGCAAGCTCAGGTAACCACGCACCCGCACGCTGCGGCAGGCAGACGACCCGTTGGCCCGCGCCGATGATCCGGTGCGGGCCAACGGCTTTCCCTCCGCCGTGAAACCACCGAATCCGATGGACAACTCGGACGACTCCGCCGCCCGCTGTGCCCGGCTTTCAAGCCGGGACGCGGTCGGGTCCCTGGAGGATCGAGAGCCGGATGGCGGCCAGCACCACTGCGCGGTGCGGCAATCCGAGCCGGCCCGGCTCCGGCTCGTTCGCCCAGTGCCAGCCCGGCTCGTGGTCGGAGGTCGGCAGCATGATGTGGCTGCCGCGGTCCGGCATGGTTACGCCGCTCTCCTGCAAGAAGGTTCGAAGTCGCTGAGGTACGGGGTGATACGGGAGGGGCGGGGCGACCAGGAAGGTCCAGAAGCGGTCGCGCGGGTCGGCGACCACCGGTGTGGACGGCAGCCAGGACAGCCGCAGGCGGACCCGGTCGCCCAGTGATTCGGGCAGCGCCAGTGCCTCGACCGCTGCGCCGACGGTGAGCAGCGGGCGGTCGGCGTACATCTCCACCGGAAGTCCATAGCGCGCTCTCAGCACGTGGGCCGATTCGTAAGGGGAACAGCACGATTCGAACATCCAAACCTCCGGGCGCGCGACGAGGGGTGCACCCGGTGCCAGGGTGTCCGCGGGTTCCCGTGGCCGACGCGAGGCATGAACGGAGGATTCGCGTCGAGTGCGGACACCGGGCGATTGGAGGCTCGTCGACCGGCACCGAGTGCGAGAACAGTCTCGACCATCAACCGTGCCACAACGGTGACACCCGGATGGCATCCGGATGACCGGCTGTAAATCTGTTTCCCCCAACAACGAACCAGTAACCGTGAGGAAGCTCACCAGCGAAACCGACCGCCCCGGAGGATCTTTCACTAGCTACTCTCCGATCCGCAGTGAAGACCGCCTCTCGGCCTGTCGGCAGATCATCGACGAACCTGTCGGCAGATTATCGACCAAACCGTCGGCAGATCATCGGCCTCGAGGGCAACGCCGGCCGCATCATCGGCATCGAAGTCAAGGCCGCCGGGACCGTCCGCAGCGACGACTTCCCCATGGTGGTTCAACGCCGTCTGCACTCGGGCGGTGCATTGAAAATTCGCGACCAGCGCAGGTATCGAGAATGCCGCGCGCCGATCCGTGGTGGGCTGCCGGAAACAGCGCCACCACGTCCGACGTGCGGCGTTGATCAGACGGTCGCGAGGTCCGCGGCGAAATCGCGCAGCGTCTCCACCGAGGCGATACCGGCCGCCATCGCAGCGAAGTTGTACAGCGACAGCGGCCCGAGCATCTGCAGGAATTCCGATTCGGCGAGGGCGGGGAGGTGCTTGCGCACCAGCTCGAGCGCCGCCGGATCCGACATCAGCACATACAGCGGCGAATCCAGAGACAGCCTGCCCGACGGGAATTCGTCACGCGGGGGCAACTGCTCCATGGCGAGCAGGGCTTGGTCGCGCTGGGCGCGCGCCAGCAGATGTTCGGGCCCGACCGGCCCGTGCTCGGGCAGGCCGAGGCGCTGGAACTGGCTCGGCGGCGCCTCGTTGGCGCGCATCAGGTCGACCATGAGCTGTGCCATGCGCAGTTCGATCTCGTCGTCCGCCAAGGGGTTCAGCTGTTGCGGGTCGGCCGACAGGTCGAACAGGAGTGTGCCGTGCATGTACGAGTTGACCAGACTGTGTCCGGACATGCGCAGGGTGCGAACGCCCTTGGTGAACCCGAACGGCTCGGCCAGCTCGAGATCGGCCAGCTCGGTGGGCGAGAAGCGCCAGCGCATATGTGTGGGCATCAGCGTATGTTCCTGCAGCGGAACGTTTTCCGGTGTCGGATTCGCGCGCATGTAGACATAGCGGCCATCGGTGACATTGACGTGGCCACCGAACATTCCGAACAGCGCGCCGGCGCGGATCTCGGTGTCCGCGGCGACCGGCAACGGCGCCCCCTGCGTGTCGGCGGGGATCCGGATGCCGAAGAAGTCGAGCAGGGTGGGAGCCAGATCGATGGTCTGCACCAGCGCCTGCCGCCGTTCCCCCGCGGCCCGGGTGCGCGGATCCCACGCGAACAACGGCAGGTGCACCAGCTCGTTGTACCAGGGCTGCACCGACTTTCCCCACCAGCCGCGTTCGCCGAGCAGGAAGCCGTGGTCGGTGTTGACGATCAGCATGGTGTCGTCCCACAGGTTCAGCTCGTCCATCATGTCGAGCACCCGGCCCAGCGAGTGATCGCACATCGACAGTAGCGCCGCGTATTCGTAGCGGGCGTGCTGCGCTTGGTCCTCGGATTCGGTGACGCGCTTGTAATCGGGCCAGTCGAAGTGCGGGCCGTCGTAGTCGTGCGGGTAGAGGTCCTTGTAGTTCTTGTGGCTGAAGAACGGCTCGTGCGGATCGAAGGTCTCGATCTGCACGAACCAGCGGTCGGCGGCGGCATTGGTGCGGATGAACTCGAGACCGGCATCGAATGTCAGCGTCTGCGAATGCTCCGCCTCGGTCGGCATGTGACTGCGGTTCACCCAGTCCTGCACATAGGCCGGCATCCGCATGGCCTTCAGATCCTCGACCGGCATATCCGGGGGTGCGACCTGGCCCTTCCACGGATCGCCCTCCTGCCCGCGGAAGAACTCCCACGTGCTGTAGCGACCGTGGTAGGTCGCGCCGCCGTCCTCCCAATAGTGGGGATGATCGCTGGCCAGATGGGTGTGAATCCCGTTCTGCTTCAACAGTTCCGGCATGGAATCGTCGAACGGCTCCAGCGGACCCCAGCTGCGGTGCAGGAAGTTGTAACGCCCGGTGTGGATCTCGCGGCGGGCGGGCATGCACGGCATGGACCCGGCCCAGGCGTTGTCGAAAGTGACGGCACGTTCGGCGAGCCGGGCGAAGTTGGGCGCGTGCGTCCAGTCACACCCGTACGGCGGCAGCATGCGCCGGTTCAGGCTGTCGAACATCACCATGATGGCTTTCACAGGCAGTCTCCTAGTCTGCGGGGTGTAACGGGAGAAGACGGTGCGGCAGCGTGTCGAACCTCGCGTCAGGGCTTGCCACGCAACGGAATCCGGCATGGCCGGTGGAGCTGTCAGGGGTATTGGCCGAGCGGGCCGCGACGCGATAGCGGAAGCAATAGGAGTCGTGGCACATGTGCGAGCCGCCGCGAATCACCTTGCTGTCGCCGGTCTTCGGCCCGGACGGGTCGATGGTGAGGCCGGGCCGGTGGCCGGTGGTCCACCAGTCGGCGCACCACTCCCACACGTTTCCGCAGGTGTTGTAGAGCCCGAATCCATTGGGCTCGAACGCATCCACCGGCGCGGTGCCGCGGTAGCCGTCGGCGGCGGTGTTCTTGGCCGGGAAGCTGCCGCGCCAGATATTGCACCGGTATTCGCCGCCGGGGTCGAGGTCGTCGCCCCAGGGGTAGCGGGCTCCGGACAGGCCGCCGCGGGCGGCGTACTCCCATTCCGCTTCGGTGGGCAGCCGCTTGCCGGCCCAGGTGGCGTAGGCGTGCGCGTCGTTCCAGGACACGTGGACAACCGGATGGCGGCCGCGACCGTCCAGAGCACTGCCGGGGCCTTCGGGCCGATCCCATTGCGCGCCGCTCACCCCGCACCACCACGGGGTGCGCTCCGGGCGCGGGGCGTCGCGGCGCAGCGCGGCGGGCAGGAATCCGGCGAAGACATAGGACCAGCCGAGCCGGTCGGCGTCGGTGCGGTAGCCGGTGTCCGCGATGAACTCGGCGAATTCGTCATTGGTCACCGCGCAGGCGTCGATCAGGAACGGGGACAGCCGGACGGGCCGCACCGGGCCTTCACCGTCACCCGGATAGCCGACCGCGTCGGCGGTGCCCATCAGGAATTCCCCGCCCGGCAGCGCGATCATGCCGGTGGTGTCCAGTCGCCCGGGCGTGACCGCCGGGACGAACGCCTCCGGCCGACTGTCCGAGCTCGAACGCGACGGCGGACAGCAGGTCGGCCGGGAGTCGCTGTGGGCGTGATCGGCTGGAATCATCGGGCTCTTTCACCTTTCGGACTCTGGTCGCGGCCGTCGAGGGCTTGCCTGCGGTTTCGTTGACACACTATGCCACAAGTGTCATGGTAGATCGTACTCAACTATTGGAATGCATGCCACAGAGCCGGCGCACCTGCCGGAAGGGATCGCCAATGAAAGTCATCTATGTCGACGTCGATACGCTGCGGGCCGATCACACGGGCGCATACGGATATCAGCGAGACATCACCCCGAATCTGGATGCGATGGCCAAGGATTCGGTGTGTTTCGACCGGTATTACTGCTCCGATTCGCCGTGCCTCCCTTCGCGGACCGCACTGACCAGCGGGCAATTCGGCATCACCACCGGCGTGATCGGCCATGCCGGGCAAGCCGCTCAGTACCGCATGGACACCGGTCATGCCCCGCAACTCCCTCGGCCGCTGCTCGGCCAGCAACTGGGGATGTTCGGCTATTACACCGCGGCCATCTCGAGTTTCGCCGAACGCCACCGGGCCCATTACTTTCTCGGGAATTTCCGGGAATCGATCCGCGCCACGAACGGCCTGGGCGACGAGCCCGCCGATGCGGTGACCGATCGCGCGGTCGAGTGGATCACCCGCCACCAAGACGAAGACAACTGGTATCTGCACCTGACGTATTGGGATCCGCACACCGATTACCTGCAGGACCGCGAATGGACCGACCGTGCCGCCGCCGCAGGCCCCGCCCCTGCCTGGCCGGACCAGGCCGCCATCGACGAGCATCAGGACGTCTACGGTCCGCGCACCGCTCGCGACCTACACTACGGAACGGTCGCCCGCAGGAGCCGGGTCCCGCACAATATGCCGGACCAGATTGCCGACCGCGCCGACTTCGAGCACCTCGTCAATGGCTTCGACGGCGGAATCATGTTCTGGGACAACCATTTCGGACGACTCCGCGCTGCCATCGCGGAACTCGGCCTGACCGAGGACATCGCGATCATCGTCAGCGCCGACCACGGCGAATCATTCGGCGAGCAGGGCTCCTACGCCGAGCACGGGCTGGCCAACGAGCCGGTCCACCGGCTGCCGATGGTCGTGTACTGGCCGGGCGTCACCGATCGCGCCGAGCATCGCCGCAACGACGCGCTGCTGTACAACATCGACTACGCACCGACCATCTGCGACCTGCTGGGCCTGCCGATCCCGCCGAAGTGGCAAGGTCGATCCTTCGCTGCTGCGGTGCGCGGCGAGGTCATCGAATCCCGCGACCACCTGGTGCTCAGCCACGGTGCGCACACCTATCAGCGCTCCGTGCGGACCCGCGACCATCTCTACATTCGCACCTACCACCCGGGCTGCTTCAAGGCCGAAGACGAGTCGCTGTTCGACGTGACGGCCGACCCCCATCTGACCCGGAACCTGATCGAGGACAAGCCGGATCTGGCGGACTCGATGCGCGCCAAGCTGTTGCGGTGGTGGCATCGGTACGCCGGAACCCCGGGCGCACTCCCGGACCCGATGCAGACCACGCTGCAACTCGGCCCGACGCTGTACAACCAGCCCGAGGAGTACATGCGGCATCTGCGCGAGACCGGCCGTGCCGAGCAGGCCGACGACCTGTACCGCCGCCTGCATCCGGACAACGGCGCGCTCGGCGCCTCCTGGACGGCCCAGGGCCCGCTCATGGCCCCCGAGGAGCGAGCAATCTTCATGAATTTCGTTGCCGCCCAGAAGAAGTCGGATGAACCGAAGGACTCCGGCGACGCCGACATTTTCCGTCGACTGCTGGGCGTGCGCGAAGCATCGAACGCCGAATCCGGCGCGTGATCCACGCACACGAATCCCCGTCCCCCACACCGGAGAAGAGATGAATCAACCCCTGCCCGCCGACGCACCCGATCTCGAAGCGCACCTAGCGGCGCTGCTGGACAAGCTGAGCCTGGAACAAAAGGTCCGGTTGCTGACCGGCGCCTCGGTCTGGTCGCTGCCCGCCGAGCCCGCCATCGGGTTGCGGTCGATCGTCATGTCGGACGGTCCCTCCGGCGTCCGGGGCGGGTCGATGGATGACCGGGTCCCTTCGGCCAGCCTGCCCTCCGCGACCGCGGTCGCCTCGACCTGGGACCTGGACACCGTGGACCGCCTCGGTGCGCTGATCGCGGCCGAGGCCCGGGCGAAGAACATCGACGTCGTGCTGGGGCCGACGGTGAATCTGCACCGATCACCACGTGGCGGACGCCATTTCGAGGCATTCAGTGAGGATCCGTGGCTCTCGGGCCGAATCGGCGCGGCCTATGTCAAGGCGGTACAGACCCACGGCGTGGCCGCCACCGCCAAACACTATGTCGCCAACGACAGCGAAACCGAGCGGCTCACCGTGGACGCACGGGTCGACGAACGCACCCTGCGCGAGGTGTACCTGGCGCCCTTCGAGCGGATGGTCGGCGAGGGCGGCGCATGGCTGGTCATGTCCTCCTACAACCAGGTCAACGGCGCCACCATGAGCGCGAACCCTTTGCTGCGCAAGCCACTCAAGGACGAATGGGGTTTCGACGGCGCGGTCGTCTCGGACTGGACCGCGGTCCGCGACACCGTCGAATCGGCCACCTCCGGCCAGGACCTGGTCATGCCCGGCCCCGACACCATGTGGGGCGACGCTCTGGTCGAGGCCGTCCGAGCCGGAAAAATCGACCCGGCCACCATCGACGACAAGACACTGCGGCTACTGCGACTGGCCGCCCGGGTCGGAGCGCTGGACTCCGTTGCACCGGTGGCCACTCCGCCCGCGCCGTGGCAACGCGACGACATCCGATCGCTGCTGCGACACGTCGCCGCCGACGCCATGGTGCTCGTGCACAACGACGGCCTCCTGCCGATCGCAGCCGACACCACACCTCGACTCGCCGTCATCGGCCACCACGCTCGCCGGGGCCGCAATCAGGGCGGCGGCTCGGCCATGGTGTTCCCGGAGACGGTGGTCTCACCACTGGAAGGCCTGCGCCAGCGCTACGGCGCCGACTGCGTCACCTACGCTCCCGGCGTGGTTCCGGAACCGGAACTGCACCACTTCGAACGCGGTACGGTCACAGATCCGGCAACCGGTGCACCCGGTATCCGGGTGCGTTACCTGGATGGAGAAGGCACGGCGTTCGTCGAAGAGGTCTTTCCGACCGGCCGATGCGGCTGGCTCGGAGACGAGCGACTCGCCCGGGCCGCCACGTTGGAGGTCGTCACCCGCTACACCCCTGCCTACACCGGCCACCACCGGCTCGGCTTCGCGGGCCTGGGCCACAACGTGTTCCGGATCGACGACCGCGTGCTGAGTGCCGGCCCGATCGTGGCGGACAGCGACGATGTCCTGCAAGCGATTCTGAATCCGCCGTCGCGGGCCTTCGATGTCGAACTCGAGGCCGGGCAGCCCGTCGAGATCACCCTCGAGTTCCAGCCCGATCTGCCCGGCGGCTTCCCCATCGCCCGGCTCACACTCGGCACAGAAGACGTATTCGACACGCCCGCAGAAGAATTGGCACAGGCCGAGGCACTGGCCGCAGCCGCCGATATCGCGATCGTGGTCCTCGGCACCACCGAGACCATCGAATCCGAGGGCTTCGACCGACCCACCCTGGCCCTGCCCGAAGGCCAGGACGAACTGGTACGCCGAGTACTCGCCGCCAACCCCCGCACGGTCGTAGTCGTCAACTCCGGTAGCCCGGTGCTGATGCCGTGGCTACATGACGTTCCCGCAACCCTGCTCACCTGGTTCCCCGGCCAGGAATTCGGCGCAGCACTGGCCGACGTCCTCAGCGGCAATGCCGAACCCGGCGGCCGCATCCCCACCACCTGGCCCGCCACCGAGACCGACGTACCAGTCTGGCAGGTGGAGCCGGTCGACGGGCGACTCGAATACACCGAAGGCATCCACATCGGCTACCGAGAATGGCAGCGCCGCGCCGCCCACGGCGGTCCCGCACCCGCCATCCCGTTCGGACACGGGCTGGGCTACACCACCTGGCAGATCGCGGACCCGAACCTCGCGACCACGACCGAGGACGAGATCACACTCACCGTCGACGTCACCAACACCGGCACGCGACCCGGCAAACATGTTGTGCAGGCCTACCTTTCGCGCACCGCACCGTCAGCGATCGATCGCCCCGAATGCTGGCTCGCCGGCT
Organism: Nocardia sp. NPDC059236; assembly: GCF_042754085.1. NCBI lineage: Bacteria > Bacillati > Actinomycetota > Actinomycetes > Mycobacteriales > Nocardiaceae > Nocardia > Nocardia sp. NPDC059236. The sequence goes on along the minus strand of NZ_JBHZAF010000006.1, from coordinate 275,568 downwards.
ACACGGTGTTGCATGCGGAACCGGGCCGGACGGTGACCGCCCGCATCGCAATCGAGCCCCGCTCCCTCGAGCACTGGTCGGTCGACGAACAGGCTTGGCTCCGGGAACCCGGCGCGTTCAGCGTCCGAGTCGGCGCCAGCGTCGCCCAGCTCGGGGCAGCGGTCGAAATCCCCTCACCGCGCTAGTGATCGATCGAACGTCGGCCGGGACAGCCACCGCCGTCCCGGCCGACGCTCGTCTTCCCACCGAAGGAAACAGATGACTCGATCCGAACCCGCCACATCCGCTTCGCACCGGCTCACCGGGATCGTGCCCGGGCCACCCGCTCTATGAGGCGTGGACCATCCGCCGCTGCTGGGAGCTGCGTGCTCGTTACCGAACGCTGTGCAGCGCAGGAGGTTCGGTGTCCCCGGAACGGACCCGGCCGTTCAGCAGGTCCGTGCGCAAACGTTCGAGCTGCTCGATGTAGCGGTCCATTTCCGCACTCCCGAATTCGTGGAGCCGATTTCCGATCGCGGTCGCCAGCTCGCGGTCGAAAGGGAAGGCCGAGGTGTGCTCGAAGGTTCGGTCGCGGTCGCGGAATCGCGCGACCTGCTCATGCCGGGCGGCCAGCTCGATATCGAGGAGCTTGAGGATCTGCTCCTCGGACATGAATCCCGAAAAACTCATGCGCGACCGGAATTCCGGTTCCGTGATCGTCGGCGGCGGTGTATAAGGACCCGTCAGCCAATCCAGGAAGACCGTCATCCCCTCGGGCGTCACGTAGTACGTCTTGGCGTCCTGCGGCCCCGGTCGCGGGTCCACCTCGTAGCGCACCCACCCCTGCTCGGTCATCTTGGCCAGCGCCCGATACACCTGACTCATCTGGGTATTCGGGCGCAGGAAACGTCCGTTCTCATCGAAGAACTTCTTCAGGACATATCCGGTAGATGGCCGGATGCCAAGGATGCCGAGGAGCAGCAACTCCAACTTCACCCGACTCCCCCTTTCAGACCGAACGCCGCACGCATTCCACTAGTTGAATACGCACACTATGTCACCACCGCTCGCCAGGGTCAACGAGCTGGGCCGCGGCGCGACCGCCTTCATCTCATCGGCCACTCGCTCCGGAGATCGCCTCGAGCACCGCGCCCGCCAATTCCGGGCGGCACACCAGCAGATCCGGCAGGTACGGATCGGACCGGTTGTAGCGCAACGGCGAACCGTCGATCCGGGAGGTGTGCAGGCCGGCAGCCCCGGCCACACCGACCGGTGCAGCCGAGTCCCACTCGTACTGCCCGCCGGCGTGCAGGTAGACCTCGGCGTCACCGCGCAGCACGGCCATGGTCTTCGCACCCGCCGAGCCCATCGGCACGAGTTCCGCGCCCAGTGCGGCGGCGACCGCCTTCGCGCACTCCGGCGGACGGCTGGAGCTGACCACGATGCGCACGGATTCGACCGGCGACGTGAGCGTCGGCGCCGCGTCGCTGGCGTACACGACGCCCAATGCCGGTTGAGCCACGGCGGCCGCGGCGATCCCCCGGTCCCGTTCCCACAACGCCACATGGACCGCCCAATCCGATCGTCCGGGCATGGCGTATTCGCGGGTCCCGTCGAGCGGATCGATTATCCACACTCGATCGGCCGAGATCCGTCGTGGATCGTCCGCGGACTCCTCGGAGAGGACGCGGTCACCGGGACGGGACCGGTCGAGTTCGGACAGCAGGAACGCGTTGGACTCGAGATCGCCGCGCGCACCGAGTTCCCGCCCGGTCAGCGGGCCGGTTCGCAACCGCTGCAACAGATTTCCCGCCTGTTCGGCGAGTTGGGCAGCCAGCCGGGAATCCGCTGTCATCGGTCCATCCCTCGGTTGTGGTGAGCTGAGACACGCAATTACCACACAGTGTGTCTTGCAATGTCAACCACGAGAATCGAGCCTTGACATTTCAATACATCGTGTGTGGTAATTGCCTCCCCGGTCCCCCGCCGCACTCTCGGCGGGCTCGCACAGAGGACAGTGCATTGAACGAATCACTCACGCACACAACAAATTCCCAGACAACTCCGGCATCCGACGTCGCCTTCGGGTTCCTGGTGTCGACGGTGCAGAACCTCGCCGACATCGTCCGAGAGGATGCCCGCGACGCTCGCGAGCGACTCGAGGGATACCGCGTCATCAATCGGGTGCTCGCCATGTGCAGCGAACTGTGCCTGGACGTGGACCCCGGCGCTCCGCGGTTCTTCGCGATGACCACGCCGTGGCGACAGGTCGGCGGCCCCAACCCGGACGGCACCTACGACCTGTGCACCCTGACCCCGGGCCAGCGGTACCGGATCACCGGAACCCGGGGCAGCTCCGCCTATCTCGGCTTTCAGATCATGGCCGGGACCGGGCTGACACCCCGCCGCAGCGCGGCCTACGTCTCCGATCGCGATCTGGCGCTCGACGCCGACGGCCGATTCGATCTCGTTTTCTCGATGGATGATCCGGGATTGCCGGGCACCTGGATTCCGATCCCGGGCGATGCCTCCGCGATCGTCGCGCGGCAGTACATCGCCGACGCCGAGACCGAGGAATCGGCCGCGTTCGAGGTGGCGCTGATCAAGACTCCGCACCCCGCACCGCTATTGGACGACGCGACCCTCGCCGACCAGCTCACCGCGCTCACCTGGACGGCGGTCAAGATGCTGACGCTGCACCGCACCGTGCTGCCCGATCTGAAGGATCGCCCCAACACACTGGTGATCGCGGAGCCGGAGGCGCTGGGATCGGAGAACACCACCCCCGACAACCTGTACATGCTCGGTATGTTCGACCTGGAGGACGGCCAGGCGTTGCAGATCGATGTGATGCCGCCGGCGACCCGCTACTGGTCGGCCACCCTCGAGAACATCTGGCACGAATGCCTCGAACCTCATCTGCGGGCATCCTCGATCACGAATGCGCGTGCCGTCCCACGCGCGGACGGCACGGTGCGCCTCGTGATTTCGGGTTCGAATCCAGGAGTGCCGAACTGGCTCGACACCGGCGGGCGGCGACGCGGTTTCGTGGTGCTGCGCTGGCTCGACCACCCGGCCGCCCCCGAGACGCATACGCGCATCGTGGCGATGAGCGAGGTGTCGGCATGAAGATGGACGAATTGCTCGCCAGCGCAACCGATGCCACCGGGCTGACGGATTTCGGCGACGACGCGCTGTTCGGCGGCGACCTCTGGCGTGCGGGCCTGGCCGTCCTGCTGCCCAGCCTCGACACGGAAGCCCAGCTGCACGACCTGGGACGCCTGGTGGTCCAGGGCGAACTGACGATCTATCTGAGTAACAGGTTGCGGATCGTCGATCATCATCGGCGGCATCCGGAGATCCGCGACACCGAGGTCACTCCCCCGGTCGTGATCGTCGGTCAGGCGCGCACCGGCACCACCATGCTGTTCGATCTGCTCGCCCACGATCGCGACCATCGCGTGCCGATGACCTGGGAAGTCGATCGCCCGCTGCCACCGCCGCGCACCATCACATACCATTCGGACCCGCGCATCGCCGAGGTCGAAGCGACCTTCGCCGCGGTGGATTCGATCATTCCCGAGTTCCGGCATGTGCATCAGCTCGGGGCCCAGCTGGCCCAGGAGTGCATCCGAATCACGGCCGGCGCGTTCGCCAGCGCCATCTATCCCACCCAGTACTCGGTACCGACCTACCTGGACTGGCTGCTGCACGACGCGGTCGACGGCGGCCATCTGGCCGCCGCGTACACCTGGCATCGCCGCTATCTGGAACTGTTGCAGAGCGAACACCCCGGCAAGCGGTGGCTGCTCAAGTCTCCGTTCCACACCTGGACGCTGCCACAACTGATGCACGAGTACCCGGACGCGCTGCTGGTCCAGACCCACCGCGATCCCGCCCGCGTCATGGCGTCGGTCACCAGCCTGATCGCCACCCTGCGCAAACTCGGCACCGACCGGATCGATCCGCAGTCCATTGCAACGGAATTCAGCGAAATCATCTTGGACGGTCTCGAACGGTCCGTGGACGCCCGGCTGCACGGCGTCATCGCGGCGGACCGGATCGTGGATCTGACCTTCGCGGATCTAATGGATGCTCCCCTGCCCGGGGTGGACACCGTCTACGACCGATTCGGCTGGGAGCTTTCCCTCGATGCCCGCCGAGCCATGGTCGCCTTCGTCCTGGGCAATGCGCGCGTAACGGGCGGTGGACATCAGTACACCTTCGCCGACACCGGTTTGGATCTGGCCGCCGTCCGCGCGCGGACCTCCCGCTACCGCGCACATTTCGGCGTGCCCGAGGAACCCTGCTGAGCCCCAGGTAGTTTAGGACGCATGCCCCGCCTGCCAGACGCGGTGGACGCGCGGGTCCCCGGCAGACCCGCCGGGCGACCGCGCGACACCGCCCGCCATCGAGCCGTCCTGACCGCGACCCGTGAACTGCTCGGCGCCCACGGCTATGCGGGGCTCAACTACTCCGATATCGCGAGTCGGGCGGGCGTGACCAGGCAGTTGCTCTACCGCTGGTGGCCCAACCGGGCGGCGCTCGTCTCCGAGGCGCTGTTCGCCAACCCGGAGGATCACTGGCCGGCCCGCTACCCGGGGCCGCTCGCGGCCGATCTGCGACTGTTCATCGCCGCGCTGGTCGACTACATCTGCCGCCCCGACGTCCGCGCGGGCATCCTCGGGCTGATGACGGAGGCCGACCACGTCACCGATATGCCCGGTCTGGAGGCCGGGACGCTCGGACCACTCGAAACGGCACTGCGGACCATAGTCGACGCCGCGCACGAGAGAGGCGAAATCGATTGCGGCAGTGCCGAAGACGATCCGATCGACCCGCGTCTGACGCTCAATACCCTGCGCGGCGCGGTCGTGATGCACCTGATCGCCGACCAGACCCCGCCGGACCTCATCATCGGGCACCTGACCCAGCTGACCGTCCGCGCCCTAACCGCGCACGGCATCCCGGAATAGCGGCAACAGTATTCCACTTGTGGCATAGTCGAGAGGGATCCCGCGCCCACTCTCCATCCGCGGATCCCGCTCCCCCCGGAAGGACCCCCATGCCACTCGACGACCGGCCCAACATCCTCTGGATCGTCAGCGAAGACTGCCCGCCGCGATTCGGCTGCTACGGCGACGAACTGGCCCGGACCCCGAACCTCGACCGGCTGGCCCGCGAGGGCGTGATGTTCGAGCACGCGTTCAGCGTCAGCCCGGTCTGCGCGCCCTCCAGATTCGCCATGCTGACCGGCCTGCGCCCTGAAAGCCATGCGCCGGCCAACCACATGCGCGCCACCGCGCCGATGCCGTCCTGGCTGCGGACCTATCCGGAAATCCTGCGCGAGCAGGGCTACTACTGCACGAACAACGCCAAGACCGACTACAACTGCGACGTCGATCCGGATGTGATCTGGGACGAGTCGTCCCGCACCGCGCATTGGCGCAACCGCGCGCCAGGCACGCCGTTCCTGGCAGTGTTCAATTTCGATGGCACGCACGAGAGTTCGGTGTTCCGGCGGACCGTGCCCGCTCGGGTCGACCCCGAGTTCGTCCGCGTGCCCGCCTATCTTCCGGACACCCCCGAGATCAGAGGCGATATCGCCCGCTATTACGACAACATCGACGCGATGGACGCCTTCGTCGGTGATCTGCTCGCCCAGCTGAACGAGGACGGACTAGCCGATACGACGATCGTCATCCACACCTCGGACCACGGCGGTGTCAATCCGCGGTCGAAACGCTTCTGCTACGACGAAGGACTGCGGGTCCCGCTCATCATCCGGGCGCCCCAGCCCTATCGAGGGCTTTTCCCTGCCCCGGGCACTCGCGTCGGCGCGGCCGTTACCACCGACAGAATTCCCGCCACCGTGATCGACCTGGCCGGTGCCCAGCTGCCCGCCCACATGCGCGGAAACAGCCTGGCGCACACCGAGTTCGACCCGTACACGTCGCTCGCGTTCGGGGGCCGCGGCCGGATGGACGAGCGATACGACCTCATCCGCAGCGTCCGCGACCAGCGATACCGCTACATCCGCAACTATCACCCGCATCGGCCCTATGGCCGGCATCAGCCGTTCGCGTGGATCGCGGCCGGCTACCAGTCCTGGGAGACAGAGCATCTCGCGGGACGGCTCGACGCCGTCCAATCCGTCTTCTGGAAGGCGAAACCGGGTATCGAGTTGTACGACACCGAGACCGATCCGGATCAGGTGCGGAATCTGGCCGGTGACCCGCAGTACGCCGGAGTGGAGAAGCGGCTCGCGACAGCGTTGCGCGCGCACCTGATCGCGGTCCACGACAATGGGTTTCTGCCCGAAGGCTCGCCGCACGAGGGCTACGACGCCAGCCGCGTACCCGGCGCCTACCCGCTCGAACGAGTGCTCGACATCGCAGACGCGGTCACGGAACAACGCCCTGGCAGCACGGCGGTATTCGTCGCCGCGCTCGATGATTCCGATGCCACCGTGCGCCGCTGGGCTGCCATCGGCATTCTCGCCGCAGGTGCGATCGACGAGAAGATCGCGTCCCGGTTGCGGAGTCTCGTTGCGAGCGAGCCCGATCCGTTCGTCATGATCCCCAGCCTGGAGACCCTGGCACGCTACGTGGCGGATGCCGACGCGGTAACCCGCCTGGCCGGGTACCTGGATGCCGCGCAGCCACGGCCGGTCCGGCTCGAAGCGCTCTCGGCGCTGACGGCTCTCTCCGATGCGCAGATCGGTCCGCACCGCGCGGCCATCGACGCGGCCGCGCAGTCCAACGGGGAATACGTGTCGGGCGCGGCGCGATATCTGCTGGCGCGCATCGACGGGACCTACACCCCGAGCATGATCCTGTTCACTCCGCCTGCCGAAATGCTCGCGCAGGCAGCCCGATTCGGAGCCACCCCCGATCAGATCATGGCCCAGCTCGGAGGCTCGGCCGCGCCGGACGGACGCTGATCCGGATGTGCCAACGCCCCGGGGCTCCAGCCCCGGGGCGTCGAAGTAGAACGGTCAGTGCTTGCCGCTGCCGCTGCTGCTGCCGCCGCTGGAACCGGTCGCCAGCTTGGGCACTCGCAGCACCGAGTCGGGCACTCCGGCGCCGTCGGTGCCGTATCCGTCCTTGTGGTACTGACTCTTGCCGGGTTCGGCCGCCAAGGTGTTCAGATAGTTCCACGCGCCGTAGGCCGCCGCGCCACCGCCGGCCAGAATGGTGCCGGCCAGGCCGCCCGCACCGGCGAACACTCCGATGATGGGCAGTCCGGTCAGCAGGCAGCCGATCGTCAGGACCGCGCACGTCGCCAGTGCGACGACGGCCCCGAGGACAGCGCCGGCGGCGGCGCCCGCCAGCGGGCCGACCGCGGCCGCGAGTCCCAGTTTCGACAAGGCGTCATTGGCGGCCAGCTGGTTCTCCAGGGGCGAGGCCACCGGCTGTGCCAGCGGCGCGCTCCCACCCAGGTCGGCGGCCAGCCGCAGGGTGCGGCCGTCCTCCGAGATCTCCTGCTGGACAGCGTATTCCCGGTCCGCCAGCCGGAAGGCCAGTGGGATCCGGCCGACCGTCTGCCCGCCGTCGTCGAGGATCACGATGGAGCCACCGTCCGGCACGGGCGCGAACTGCCCGGCATCCAAAGAGGTTGCCACCCAGCCGTTCTGCATATCGGCGTGGAAGTTCACGACCGAATCCGCCGCTCCGGCATCGGCCGACGCCGGTGCGGCGGCGACCGCGGCGGCCGTCGACACGGCCACGGCTGTGGCCAGGACCAGAGTCTTCCTGTGCAACCTCACTGCGCACCCCCGTCGGCGGGCTCGGGCTGGTTGAAGCCGGGGAGCTGATCGGCGTACTTGCTGTGCCCCGGGGCCGCCTGCATGGTGGTGTAGTAGTTCCACAGACCCGCGGCCAAACCCGGTGCGCCGCCGAGCACGAGCCCGGCCAGCCCGCCGACGCCGCCGAGCAGGGTCACGATCGGGACGACAGCGAGTACGCATCCGATGCTCAGCACCACACAGGAGGCTCCGGAGACCGCCAGGCCCGCGCCGACGCCGATGACCGCGCCGATGACGGTGCCGATCAGCGATCCGGCCGACAGGCCGAAGCTCACCGAGTTGATCAGATCGTTCATGGCCAGCTGGTTCTCGAGCGGCGAGGCGACCGCGGTCGCGCTCGGCACCCCGGGCGGCACCTGTGGGGTCATCCGCAGCGACCGGCCGTCGGCCGAGATCCGGGCGTCGATCGGGAATTGCTGCCCGTCGACCGCAAAGGCCAGCGGCACAGTGTCTTTCACCGCGCCATGAGTATCGCGCAGCGCCACGACATGCGTGGTGTCGTCGATGGTGAAGCTTCCGTCCGTGATGGTGGCGACCATGCTGCCGCCGTCGGTTGTCGCCCGGTATCCGGCCGCGAGGGCCGCGGCGACGGCGTCCGGCTGCGCTGGAGCAGGAGCTGCCGAACTCGGGGCGGCAACCGCGGCGGCGGCCACGGCGACAGCGGCAACCGTTGTCGCCGCACAGATTCCATTTCTAATCTTCATCGAATTCCTCATCGAGAATTGGACAAGCGGAATATAGGTCGCGGAAGAATTCCACAGCCAGCGCGCGCTAGTGACGAAGACTAGATCACCGAACAGCCGAATACCGAGCTTTCGGATTATTCGCATCAAATTTTCCAACCGGCCTCGCAAGACTGCCGGAAACCATACAAAAATGGCCGTGACCCGCACAAACAAGGTCACGGCCAATGCTTTTCAGCAATATACGAAGCAATTCTTGGATACCGCATCAAATATATCCACGAGAGCTCTCGTGCAATGACACGGAATTTTCGGTCGCCACGACTGCCCGAGCATCGGGCAATGGTGCCGACGAGGCGGCACTCCCTTCGGAACTTCTTAGTATTCCACTAGTTGAGTGGAGCTTACTATGGCACTAATGTCATAGCCTGTCAATCGTCCCCAGATGCAAGGACTTCGATGACTTCACAGCCCTCCGCCGCCGGAAGCACGCCTCCCACCACGGCAACCCCGCCCCTGCACGCTGCCGAGGAGGAGCTGCGGTCGCAGGCCTTGCGCCGCCTGTTCATGACCGTGCCGCTGGCCAGCGCCGCCCCGCAGTTCTCCTACGGCATCGTGGGCTACTTTGCGGCACTGCAGATTCAGGGCTTCGACCCGGCGAACAAGGTCGAGAAGCTCGCCATGGTCCATGTCGCGATCGCCGCCGCGTCGATGGTGGCCCAGCCGCTCATCGGCCTCTTCTCCGATCGCACCCGAACCCGATGGGGAGCCCGGATGCCGTGGATGGCCATAGGCGCGCTGGTCGGCTGCGTAGGTCTGGTCGCCGCCGGTGCCTCCCGATCCGTGGCGATGCTGCTCGTCGCGGCGATCGTCGTGCATGTTGGATTCAATGCGTTCCAAGGGCCTTTGACGGCCATCCAGCCCGATCGCGTTCCCGTGGATCGCCGCGGCCGCTATTCCGCGCTCGCCGGCCTCGGCACTATTACCGCCGCCATTCTCGCGCCCGCGTTCGGTGCGAGTTTCGCGACTCGGATCCCGCTCGGTTATGTGGTGGCAGCGATCGCCCTGCTAGTGATCGCGATGGCCTTTCTCGTCCTCAATCCCGATCGTGACAATCGGGGTGTGAGCCGACCTGACCTCTCCATCGGCTCGTTTCTGCGATCGTTGTGGATCAATCCGGTTCAGCACCCCGACTTCGCGTGGGTGTTCCTCGGCCGCTTTCTCATCTGCGGCGGCTACTACATGGTGCTGACCTACCAGCTCTACATCCTCGAGGACTACATCGGGCTCAGCGTCCACGACGCTACGCATCTGGCCCCGGTGCTCAGCATTTCGAGCCTGCCCGGCTTCCTGCTCGCCATCAGCATCTCCGGACCGCTCTCCGACCGCATCGGCCGCCGCAAGCCGATCGTCCTCGTCGGCGGCCTGATCATCGCCGGGTCGGCCCTGATCCCGCTCATCTCTCCGACCCGGGGCGGCATAATCTGCTCGATCGTGGTGCTCACCATCGGATTCGGCACCTTCCTTGCCGTCGATCAGGCGCTGGTCACCCAGGTGCTGCCCCGGGAGGACAGTGCCGCAACCGATCTCGGCATCCTCAATATCGCCGCCACCCTCCCGAACACCATCGCTCCGATGACCGCAGCCGCAATCGTCACCGCCTTCGGGGGCTACGGGGCGCTCTATCCGTTCGTCGCGGCGATCGCGGCCCTGGGCGCTCTGGCGATCCTGCCAGTCAAGTCGCGCTGAGTCACCAGGCCGCACCGAGCTACGGAGTAAACAACATGCATGCGGCCAACCCCGCCGCGGCGGCACTCATGCTCGTAGTGTCAGTGCTCGGCTGGAGCCGGAATCGGCTGCTGCGCAATAACACCCACCCAGCGACCGCATACCTGATCGCTCTCACCTCCGCCGCAACCACGCTGACGGCCACCGCCTGCGCTGGTTCAGCCGTCACGCCGCCCTGACCGAACCAACGGTGATCCCAGCGCACGTAGCCGTCTCCGAACATGCCCGCCGACGGACGCGCACGACCTGTAATCGCAGGCCCGAGACAACAGCGGTTGCCAGCTCCAAATCGGTGAGCGGTGCACGGTCGGTCCGACCAGTCCGGGCTCGAAAGATCGCTGCCGGGTTATCGCAACCGGACCGGGAGGGCGGTGAGGCCTCGGACGATGAGGCTTTTGCGCCAACGGAGGTCCGTGTCGGGGGCGAGTTCGAGGTTGGGGTAGGTGGACAGGAGGCGGGTGAGGGCGATGGCGCTTTCGGTGCGGGCCAAGGGGGCGCCTACGCAGCGGTGGATGCCGTGGCCGAAGGCTATGTGGTTGGGGAAGCGGTCGGGGTCGAAGCGGTGGGGGTCGGGGAATTGGGTGGGGTCGCGGTCGGCGGCCGCCATGGAGATGAGGATGAGTTGGTCCTGGGGGATTTCGATGCCGCCGAGGGTGGTGGGGGCGGTGGTGTAGCGGAAGGTTGCTTCGGTGGCGGGGGCTTCGAAGCGGAGGACCTCCTCGATGAAGGCGGGGATGCGGTCCGGGTCGGCGAGAAGGGCCTGGTGAAGGTTCTTGTCGGCCAGGAAGATCGCGACGCCGTTGCCGATCAGGTTGACCGTGGTTTCGAAGCCGGCCACCAGGAGCAGGAAGACCATGCTGATCAGTTCGCGGTGGCTGAGGCGGTCGTCGTCCTGGCGGGCGGCGATGAGTTCGGAGAGCAGGTCCCGGCCGGGGGTCGCGTCCTTGGTGCGGATCAGCTGGTCGATGTAGCGGACGAAATCCATGACCGCGGTGGCGCGGGCCTCGTTGCTCTCCTCGCTGGACAACAGTGAGGTGGACCAGCGCTGGAAGGCGTCGCGGTCCGTGCTGGGGACACCGAGTAGTTCGCAGATCACCGACATGCCGAGCGGGACGGCGAAACGTTCCAGCAGATCCACGACTTCGCCACGGTCGGAAGCCAAGTCGGCGAGCAACTCGTCGGCGAGTTCGCTGATCCGCGGCGACAGCTCGGCCATGGCCCGTCCGCTGAAGGCCCGGTTGACCAGGCCGCGCAGGCGGGTGTGCTCCGGCGGGTCGTAGAAGACCATCATGTCCGCGAACATGCTGCCGCCGAGATGCCGGTCGCCACCCTCCGCCGCGACCGTGGCCTTGGCGCCGGGGGACTTGAGTACCTTGCTGATGGCGGGATCGGTGAACGCGGCCTTGGCGACCTCGTAATCGGTGATCAGCCATCCGAGTCCGGAATCCGGCAGGCGGACCCGATGCACCGCTCCCCGGGCCCGCAGCTGGTCGTACACCGTGTGCGGCTCATCGAAGAAGTTATCGGTCAATTCGGTGACCTCGGTCGCCAAATTGTCTGCCGGAGAGCCGATCTCGTACCCCATGTTTCGGAATGTATCAGTGCGGGTCCGGCGCGACCCGAACCGAACATCCCCGGCCCGTATATACAATCGCGTTGCATGCAGTACCCAGAGAGGATCCGCCGAGAGTGGTGAACGAGCCCGCGAAACAGTCGTTGGGGCAGCATCTTACGTTTCTGCGCAAGCGCGAAGAGGTCCACAGGCACGAGACCGGCGAGCTTCCCGCGGCGCGCAAGTTCAGCCGGGAAAAGGCTGCGGCCGAAGCGCATATCACCGCCAGCTACCTGACCAAGGTCGAGCGCGACGAGGTCGGACAGGTCGACGTCGGGATCCTGCGGGTGCTGGCGACGACCTATCAGGCCAGCGACGACGAGTGGCGCTATATCTGCGATCTGGCCGGCTACGCCTCGCCCTACCCGTCCATCACCGGAATCGGCCCGGCCCTGGAGATCCCGGATTTCGAGGTGTTCGAGACCGCGGTGACACCCATCATGGACACCGAAATGACCGAGGCGGCAGCCGATCTCGTGTCCTTCTACGCGCCGCAGCGCCGGCTGATCACGGCGAATCAGGCCTACTACGACACCTTCCCGACGCATCGGCCGGGGACGTACATGCTCGAGTGGTCGTTCACCGACGAGGCTCGGGAAATCATGATCAACTGGAATGACCAGGTGGGGATCGGAGTCGCCACCCATCGAGGATTCATGGGGCGCTACGGCCACACCTCGTGGGCGCAGGAATACCACGAACGGCTGGAGCGATTCCCCGACTTCCGGACCATGTGGGAAGCCGGGGCCGTGACGTACACGCTGCCACTGGATATGCAATCGCGCCTGCGGGTTCGAGGCGGGCTGTACTCGCTGACCATGGAGAACTGGCAGATGCAGCACCAGCTGCCGATCGTCCGTTCCCGGGGCCGGCTCCATCCCCTGGACGCCGGCGACTCCTGACAGCCCGCCGCCGGGCGGCTACTGGATCAGCTTGTGCTTCAACTGCAGGTAGGCGGCCCAGCCGGTGCGGTCCTTGCCCGCGGTGCAGTAGCGGGAACATCATTGACAACCCGGACTTGTCAATCCGTTCGGAACCGATGTTTCTCTCGGAGCCCTTGTGCCACTAGGTTTTCCGTGCACGCACCGGGTACCGCCCGGAGAAATCCTCGCGATTTCACGCCAGGGAGAGGTAGGACATGCTGATACGGGGCCGAGTTCTGGCGTCCGCCGTCGCGGCGGCGCTGCTGTTCACCGGCCTCACAGCCCAGGAAGCGGCGGCGGAGCCGGGCGGCTGGACCCTGCCTCAGCTCACGGTCGCCAATGGCACCATTACCGATGTCACCGGGCGCACAGTGCTGCTGCGCGGCGTGAATGTCAACCAGCTCAACGACTACGCGCAGAACGATCCGGCGCTGCCGGCCGTCGCGCCGCTCGACCGGACCGACTTCGCGCAGATGGCGGAGCTCGGCTTCAATGTGGTGCGGCTGAACCTGGCCTGGTCGGCGCTCGAACCCACCCCCGGCGCGCTCGACCCGGCCTATCTGGCCCGCATCCACACCGCCGTCGACGACGCCAAGGCCAACGGCCTCTACACCGTGCTGGACATGCACCAGGACGCCTGGGGCAAGGCCGTCGGCTCACCCAGGGGGCAGAGCTGCCCGCCCTTCATGAAGCCCGGCATCGGCTGGGACGGCGCGCCCGCGTGGGCGACCCTCACCGACGGCTGGACCACCTGCAACTTCGGTGGCGTCCGCGAGACCGCGCCCGCCGTGGCCCGCGCCTTCCAGAACTTCTACGACGACACCCAGGGCATTCAGGGCCACCTGGTCGACACCTGGGCGAAGCTGGCCGCCGAATTCAAGGACGAGCCCGCGATTGCCGGCTACGACCTGCTCAACGAGCCCAATCCCGGTCTGCGCGACCCGTTCTCGGCCGCCGACCAGCTCGGCAGGTACTACCAGCGGGTGATTGCCGCCATCCGACAGGCCGAGCGCGGCAGCCGGCCGCACCTGGCCATCTTCGAGCCCAGCGCGATCTGGTCGGCCATCGGCATCGACGCCACACCGCCGGCGCACTACATCGCCGATCCGCTGGCGGTGTTCTCGCCGCATCTGTACAGCGAGTCCATCAATATCGTGAACGCCTTCCCGACCATCGAGGTGGGCTTCAAGATCGCCCTCGACGCCGCCGCCAAGTACCGGGCGCCGGTGTGGAGCGGCGAGTGGGGCTGGTTCGGGGATCCGAATTCCGATGCGGCCAAGGTGGATCGGTTCGTGGACCAGCTCGATGCCAATCGCATGGGCGGGTCGTGGTGGTCGTGGAAGCAGGCCTGCGGTGACCCGCACACGGTGCGCGACGGCAATACGAACCAGCCGCAGGGCAATCTCAACCGCATCTCCTGCCCGTCGGGCGCGTCGCTCGGCGAGGCCGCCGGGTACGCCCGTCCGCTGGCCCGCGCCTACCCGCGCGCGGTCCCCGGCACCCTGAGTACGGTCGGCGCCACCGGTTTCACCGGTACCGGCACGGGCCGGGTGGAGGCCTGGTATCCCGGCGCCGCGCGCCCGAATGTGCAGTCCACCAATGTTTCCGACCTCACCCTCACCCAGGTGACGGGCGGCTGGCAGCTGACCGGGAACGCCGTCGGCTCCTATTCGATCAAGCAGTCCTGAGGATCAGGACCGAGGACGGACCCGGACGTCTCGCGCTGTGCCGGGATGGTCACGCCCATCACAACGGGGGCTGCTGACGCTGATCGCGGTGCCGCCGCGCCACCTCCCGTCACCAGCCGATTGACATACCTACCGGTTCCAAATACCGTCAGTATTTGAGTTCCTGGGGTATCCAACAAGGAGGTTGGGATGGGTGCGGCGCGGCAGCCTCGCATCGTGATCATCGGGGCCGGAGTGTCCGGCATCGCGAGTGCGATCACGTTGCAGCGCAATGGGTTCGATGACTTCGTAATCCTGGAGAAGGGGTCCGATGTCGGCGGGGTGTGGCATTGGAACCACTACCCCGGACTGACCTGTGACGTGCCCTCCCAGCTGTACCAGTTCGGGTTCGCGCCGAAACCGGACTGGTCGCACATCTTCGCGCCCGGCCCGGAGATCCAGCGGTATCTCGCCGATGTGGCCGAGCAGTACGGGCTGCGGCCGCATCTGCGGCTGAATTCCGAGGTGGTGGCGGCGACGTTCAGCGGATCCGGGTGGCTCGTCGAGACCGGCGACGGGAGCCGCTACGAGGCCGACTTCGTCATCGCGGCCACCGGCGTGCTGCATCATCCGGCGGTGCCGGATCTGCCCGGACTATCCGAGTTCACCGGCGAGGTGCTGCACACCGCGCGCTGGGACGACAGCGTGGCGACCGCCGAGCGGCGGATCGCGGTCATCGGCACGGGTTCGACCGGCGTGCAGGTGGTTTCGGCGCTGCAGCCGGAGGCCGAGCGCGTCACGCACTTCGTGCGCAGCCCGCAGTGGGTGATCTGGGCTCCGATGCAGATCCCGCAGCCCGCGATCGTCGGCGCGGTGCTGAACCGGCTGCCACAGGTGAATCGCGCGCTCTACCAGGCAGGTATGACGGGAGCCCGGCTGTTCACCGACGTGGTGACCCGGCCGAGCTGGCGACGGCGGGCGGTCCAGGAGTACGCCCGGCTGAGCCTGCGCGCGCAGATCCTCCAGCCGGAGCTGCGCGAACAGCTCACCCCCGACTACGAGCCGCTGTGCAAGCGGCAGGTGCTGTCCGGCACCTACTATCGCGCGCTGCGCGCCCGCAATGCCGAGCTGATCACCACGGCCATCGAGGAGGTGACCCCGACCGGCATCCGCACCGCCGACGGCCGCCACCACCAGCTCGATCTGATCGTCTTCGCCACCGGCTTCCGCGCCCACGACTACATGCGGCCGATGAATCTGACCGGCCGCGACGACATCTCGATCGACGACGCCTGGGCGAAGGGCCCGCGCGCCTACCGGATGACCGCGATCCCCGGCTTCCCCAATTTCTTCACGGTCCTGGGCCCCCACTCCCCCACCGGTTCCATTCCACTGCACCACGCCGCCGAGGTGACCGCCCGCTACATCACCCGGTGGATCCAGCGCTGGAGCACAGGCGAATTCGACACCGTCGAGGTCACCGAGGACGCCACCGACCGGTTCGAGACCGAGGTCTCCGCGGCCATGGGCCCCACGGTCTGGAACACCGGCTGCAACTCCTGGTACTTCACCGAGGGCGGCAGCATCGACCTGCTCCCCTTCGACCGCGCCACCATGGAGTCGATGCTGTCCGAGCCCGACCCAGCCGACTTCCGTCTGCAAACCAACTAATTACCAGGTCAATACTAAAATATAGAATCCTAGCAAATCTTCAGCTACGATCGGCTGGTTGTCTTTCCCGCGAGTTCGGCTACCAGGGCGGAGATACGCCATGATCGAACAGCACTCGTTTCGAAGACCTGCTCACCTTCTTGCTCTCGCGGTTGGGATCACGGCCTTGACCTGTGGGCCGGCCCCAACCGCACTCGCCGCCGGCTGGCACGACTGGGATGCCGTCGTCCAGTGCGAGGCAGGCGGGGATTGGGGGGCCGACACCGGCAACGGCTACTACGGTGGCCTGCAATTCAGCCAGGGCACCTGGAAGGCGTACGGCGGCAGGGGGAATCCCGCCGACGCCAGTCGCGAGGAGCAGATCCGCATCGCGGAACGGATCCTCGCGCACGAGGGTCCCGGGGCATGGCCCTACTGCGGGGCCTATCTCTGAGGCCACAACTCCTCCGAGGCCGCTACTCCTTCAAACTCACGACCTAGAACGACACGCGGGCAATTCGGTCACGGTTGCCTGTGAGTTGTCTTAGGCCTAGGTCGAACTCATGCCTCGCCCCCCGGGTGGTCGGCACAATTACCTGGCGGCTGTTGATCATCCGCAGGAAATTGCGGCAAACCACACATAGACGACGTCCCGGGCAGGCGTGCATCTGTTGCCCGCCATGGTTTTCCGGCTAGCTCCGAGCCTGGAGGGCACATGCGCAGAGTGAGATCCGTACGGGCGACGGATGCCGGCTTCTCGCGAGGCACATTTCTGTGTGGCGCACTGGGAATCGCCTTGGCCGGGTGGGGATTCACCGGCCTCTCCGATGCCGATCCCGTCTCGGTCGCCTCCGGACCCGGTGCGGCCAAACCGAATTGGAGCAGGCTGGAGCGGCTCATCCGTGGTCGCGTCGTCCGGGTCGGCGACACCGGCTACGAGATGGCCAAGCAGGTCTTCAACACCCGGTTCGACAGCGAAACGCCCACTGCCGTGGTGCAGGTCGCCTCGACCGCCGATGTCGTGTCCGCCATGAGTTTCGCGGCCGAATACCGCCTGCCCGTGGCCGCTCGGTCCGGCGGGCACTCCTATGCGGGTGTGTCGACGACGAACGGCGCGATGATCATCGACGTCCGGCAGCTCACCGGCGTGAGTGTCGATGCGGGACAGGCGGTGGTGGGACCGGGCCACACGTTGTACGAGGTCTACCGCGAGCTCGACCGGTCGGATCTGACCATCCCGACCGGTATGTGCCCGGATGTCGGCATCAGCGGACTCGCCCTCGGCGGCGGCCTCGGCTTCGAATCCCGTACCTACGGCCTCACCTGCGACCGGCTGGCCGGGGCGACGCTCGTGCTGCCCGACGGCACCGTCGCCGAGGTCTCCGAGACCTCCCGCCCCGACCTGCTCTGGGCGCTGCGCGGCGGCGGCCCACTGTTCGGCGTGGTCACCTCGCTGACCTTCGAAACCTGTCCCGCGACGTCGAAAGACCTGGTGCGCCTGACCTTTCCCGGCGACAGCGCCGCGCAGGTGATCGCCGGCTGGTCCACCTGGCTGCAGTCCGCGGACCGCTCCCAGTGGGCCGACGTGAGCGTCGACGCCGACGGCAACGGCAGCCTGGACTGCTGGATGCAGCTGGTCTGCCCGGCCGGGTCCGGCGAGCAGGCCGCGGCCGCGCTGACGGATGCGATCGGTCTGCAACCGTCGACCATCGACACGCAGACCCTCGATCACATGGACACCATCATGTATCTGGCGGGCGGCAGCCCCACCTCACCGCGGGCGAGTTTCACCAATGGTTCCGACGTCGTCGCCGAGCTCACCCCCGACGCCATCGCCCGCATCATCGAAGCCCTGACGATCTTCTCGCGCGCCGGCGGCACCGGCTGGGTGCAGATCAACACCCTCGACGGGGCGATCCGCGATACCGCACCCACCGCCACCGCCTTCCCCTGGCGCAACCACGCCGCCCTCGTCGAATGGGGCGCCTACCAACCGATCCCGCACGACACCGCCCAGGCCTGGGTCACCGCCGCCCACCAGCTCTTCGCACCGTTCTCGGTGGGGGCCTATGCCAACTACCTCGAACCCGGCGATCCCCTCAGCCGCTACTACGGACAGAACTACCCGCTCCTGGCCGCGCTGCGCCGAACCATCGACCCCGGCAACCGAATCCATACCGTGCTGACCGTCTGACTCGGCCCGAGCGGTGCCGGATCAGCTCAGCAGCGTGCGGGCGTACCAGTCCTTGGTGTCGGTGACGCCCGGCAGGACGAAGAAGTAGCCGCCGCCGAAGGGCTGGACGTAGTCGGTCAAAGGCTCTCCGGCCAAACGGGTCTGGATGGATTCGAACTGGCGCTGGATGTCCTGCTGGAAGCAGGTGAAGATGTGCCCGGTGGCGAGATTGCCGTTCGGGTCGACGCCGAGGTCGTAGTTGTAGGAGCGGCGCAGCAGCTGCTGGTCGGCGGTGTCGGGGGTGCGGGGATTGGCCAGGCGGATATGGGCGGTGGCGGGGGTGACGGTGGCGTCGGGATCGGCGGCGTAGTTGGGGACGTCGAATTCCTTGGTGCCGTCCAGGGGCGCGCCGGATTCGCGGCGGCGGCCGAACATGTTCTCCTGCTCCGCGATCGAGACGCGGTCCCAGAACTCCACCAGCATGCGGATGAGACGGACCACCTGATAGGTGCCACCCCGGGTCCACGCGGGCTCGTCGGGGCTGTCGGCCCAGATCAGAGCGGCGGCGTCGGAGCCGGTCGGATTGGCGGTGCCGTCCTTGAAGCCGAGCAGATTGCGGCCGGTGCCGGACGGCCGCGGCGGGGAGTTGTAACCCTGGATCTTCCAGCGCAATTGGATCCCGCCGCGGGTGTGGCGGGTGAGATCGCGGATGGCGTGATGGATGGTGTCGGGGTTGTGGGCGCACAGCTGCAGCAGCAGATCACCGTGCATCCAGGCCGCTTCCGGGGAGTCGTCGGGGAAGATCCGCATCGGCGTCAGGTGCGCGGGCTTCTGGGAAGCCAGCCCGTACCGCTGATCGAACAGGCTCGCACCGACACCGGTGGTGACGGTCAGGCCGTCGGCCGGGATGTCGGGTCCCAGGACGGCGCTGTCGGCGGGCGGGTGACTCGGGCCCAGATCCGGTGGCGGGCCACCCGCGGTGAGGGCACGGGCGCGCTCGGTGAGCGTCTTCATCAGGTCTGCGAGTTCGGCGCGGTTGGCGGCGGTCACGTCGAATGCGGCGAAGCAGGAGGCGTTCTGGCGATCGGCCGGAGCCGGGGTGAGAATGCCCGCCTGATGCGCGCCGTGGAACGGGTAGGCCGGTGTGGTCGTGGCCTGCCCGCCCGCGGCGGCGGCGTCCACGCGGGCGCCCTCGACGAGAACGCCTGCGGTCAGTGCGGTTCCGGCGGCGCCCGCGGCGGCGCCGGAGAGGAAGCGGCGGCGGCTGACAGTCATGGTGATGGCCTCGGTCCTTCGTAGAGAGTCAGTTCGCTTTGGTTTCCAGCAGCCGCGGCACGCGGTCCAGCGCTTCCAGGGCGGCGCCGATCGCGGCGAGCACCGCCTGCCGGGCGGCCTGCGGCGTCTGCGCGGGCGCGCGCCAGCGGCCGTTGTCCTGGGTGGCCAGCAGGGCGGCGCGCAGCCGGTCCAGCTCGGTCCCGAGGTCGGGGCGCAGCTGCGGGTCACGCTCGTCCAGCGGGACGGCGAGCTGATCCAGGACGGTGCGGGTAACCTCGACATCGGCCAGCGTCGCCGGATAGGCCGCGCCCGCACCCTGATCGTCCAGGCCCGAAAGATGGTCGCGCAGTGCGTCTTCCAGGATCTCGTGGGCGCGCACCGGCAGGGTGGCCGGATCACCGGCGATATCGGTGCTGGTCAGCTTGTCCCCGATCGCGGCGATATCCGCGGTGAGCTTGTCGACCACGGGCAGCAGCTGATCCGGGCCCTGGCCGTGCCAGAGGCCGTATTCGAGGCGGTGCAGGCCGGTGAATCCCGGATCGTTGACGCCGTCCGGCAGGCCGCCGGGCAGCCCGTCGACCGCGGTCCCCGCCTCGCCGAAGCTGTTGTACGACGCGCCGACCCGCTCCCACTCCTGCAGTGCGAGCAGCCAATCGGCCTGCGCGGCGGGGATATTGCGCGTCCGCAGATCCCGGCCGACCGTGCCGACGGCAGCGGTCAGGCGGGTCAGCACGCCCCGCACGTACGCCTGGTAGGCCTCGTTCGGCCCGTGCAGTTCGCTGGCGCGCGCGGGTTTGAAGGCCGGCGGCGCGTCCGTCTGCGGACCGGTGGCCTGTACACGCGGCGAGGACAGCGACGGGCGGCCCGACATCAGGCAGACGATGGTGTAGCTGCCCGGATTCAGGGTCGCGGTCAACTCGGCGGTGGTGCCGGGACCGATGTTCTCGATCTCACCGGCCACCGCGCCGTCCGCGTCGACCAGATCGATCTCGCCGGACTTGCCGGACGTGTTGTGCACCGCGATGGTCTGGGTGCCGGTGTGCGCCGAGGTCCATTCCGGCGCACACGCATCCGCGGTCACGGTGACCGTGCGCGCGGTGTTCGAGCCGCCCGACGGCAGCAGGGCGATGGCGGTGCCGGCGGCCAGCACCGGGACCAGCACCAGGGTCGCGCCGACCAGCACCGGACGCGGACCGGCGATCCGCTCCCACCAATCCGCGTGCGCGGGTTCGGTTTCCGGCTTCTTGCCGGTGGGCTCGATTTCCGGCTTCGCCACCGGCCCGGCCTCGGTCGAAGGGGTGCGGCCCGCGTGGACGAACAGCGGAATCACGGTGGCCAGGTAGGCGATCCACGCCACCACCTGCAGCACCGTCATCTTCGGCGACAGGTTGGTGATGCCGGTGATGATCGAGACCCACCACGAGTTCGGGTCGACGTGCGCGGTCAGGTCGAACGCGATCCAGCGCGCGCCCGGCAGCCAGCCCGCCTCCTGCAGGTCACCGAGGCCGTAGGCGAGCACGCCCGCGGCGATGATGATGAGCAGCACGGCGGTCCGGTTGAAGAAGACACCGAGGTTCAGCCGTACCGCGCGCCGGAACAGCAACCAGCACAGCGCGATCGCGATACCCAGTCCGAGGGCCGCGCCGACCAGCGGAGCGGCTGTCGATCCGGCCGCCTTGATGGCCGTCCACACGAACAGCGTGGTTTCCAGGCCCTCGCGCCCGACGGCCAGGAACGCCGTCACCGCGAGCACGCCCGCGCCCAGTCCCGCGGCCCGCGCGACCTCGCCGCGCAGCTGTCCCGACAGCGAGGCCCCGGTGCGCCGCATCCAGAAGATCATCGCGGTGACCAGGGCCACGGCCAGCACGCTCAGCACGCCCGCGACGGCGGCCCGGGCCGAACTGGTCAGTGCGGCAGTCGAATACGTCAGCACGGCGGCGAAACTCCCGGCCACCGAGATCGCGCCGAGCACGCCCAGCCAGACCGGCGTGGTCGAGACCGGGCGTTCAGGTGTCGACAGCCGGCGCACGGCGGCCAGCAGGATGGTCACCACGAGCCCCGCCTCCAGGCCCTCCCGCAGGCAGATCAGCAGATTCGGCACAGCTTCGGCAACACTCACGGCTGCCAAGGTAAGCCATACCTATATGCCCGTCCAGCCCACCCCCGTCCAGCCCCGCTGACTTGTCGTCGCTGGTAGCGCTGGTGGCCGGGTATCGAGCACTCGCGCTAACGACGCGAGCGGCGGCTGGACAGGGACCAGGTCCGGAAGACGAGCAGCCGCATCGACGCGTACATGAACAAACCCTCGCCGAGGCCGCCCAGGATGCGGGCGATTCGGTAGTCGATGCCGAGGGCGGCCACCCCGCTGGTCACGCCGAGGATGAACACCAGGTAGTTCACCGCGACCACCACGACATAGATGGCGACCTGCGGACCGACCGCGGCGTGCGACTCGAAGTTGAGGGTCCGATTCAGCAGATAGCTCGCGCCGAATGCCGTGCAATAGGCCACGGTCACCGCGATCGGCAGCGCCAGGCCCGCGACCCCGTGCAGGGCGGTCAGCACCACCAGATCCAGCGTGAAGGTGAACCCGCTCACCAGCAGATAGCCGACGAAGGTCGGGGCCACGAACCGGCCCAGCCCGAACGGCAGCCGCGCCACCACCTCGTCGCACACCAGGTGGAACCAGCGCACCGCGCGCACCGGCCGCTCCTGTGTCTCCGTCCGCACGCGACCACCGTGGCACCTCTACATGACCCAGGGGTGATCATCCGACCAACTTCATGGGACCGATTTTTCCGCGACGGCACCCCCACCATCCGCGCTTATAGCGAAAAGCGCTGGCCAGGACACGTTTCGGGCGCTGCGGACCGGCGGGCGTGCCGGTAGCGTCTGCGGCGCCGCGATGGCTGGGGACAGACGACGGATCGGAGATTTCTGATGGGGCGTGGATTCGCCAGGACGAATCGGCGAACGGTGCTGGGGTCGATGCTGGCCGCGGGCGCGGCGGGGGTGACCGGGCTGCCGGAGGGCATGGCGGAGGCACTGGCGGAACCGGGGCGCTCGGGCTCCCTGGATCAGGTCCAGCACGTGGTGATCCTCATGCAGGAGAACCGATCCTTCGATCACTACTTCGGAACCATGAGCGGCGTACGGGGTTTCGGTGACAATCGCGCCCTGCGGCTACCCGCCGGCGGCTACGACCCGATCCTGCAGGCAGCCATGGACACCGCCCTCGCCGGCGGACCCGGGACCGATCTGGGCAGCGGGTCGGCGGGCACCGGGAGCGCCAGCGGGTCGGCGAGCGGGTCGAGCAGCGGGTCGGGCAGCGGGAGCAGCAGCGGATCGGCGGGCGGCGACAACCGGGACGCGTTCCACCAGCCGGATGCGTTCAGCAGCACCGGGTTCCTGCTGCCCTGGCACGTCGACACCAGCCGGGTGGACGGGCAGGATCTCGGCGATCTGGCGCACGACTGGAACACCACGCACATGGCATGGGCCGATGGCGCCTACCACTCCTGGATCGCGGCCAAGTCCAAGATGACCATGGGCTACTTCACCGAGGCCGACATTCCCTTCCATCGCGCACTGGCCTCCGCGTTCACCATCTGCGATCACTACTTCTGTTCGATCCAGGGACCCACCACGCCGAACCGGCTGTTCCACTGGACCGGCACCATCGACGCCGCCGGCCGGGCGGGCGGGCCCGCCGTGTCCAATCCCCCGGACTATCGGCCCGTCTACACCTGGACCACCTATCCGGAACGCCTGCAGCAGGCCGGAATCTCGTGGCAGGTGTACGCCGACTCGCACAGCGGCGGCGACTTCCTCGCCGACTTCGGCGACAATCCGCTGTGGCTGTTCCGCGCGTATCACGACGCGGCGGCCTCGTCCGATCCCGCGGTCCGCCAGCTGGCCGACCGCGCCAAGGTGACCACCACCGGCATGACGCCCGCACCGGCCGGCACCGACGGCACCAATGTCGATTACGTGCTGCAGCAGTTCATTTCCGATTGCGCCGCCGGCACCCTGCCGCAGGTGTCCTGGGTGGTCGCGCCCGCCGGCTACTCCGAGCACCCCGCCTACCATCCGGCCGACGGCGCCGCCTATATCCAGCGCGTCCTGCAGGCCCTGTGGGACAACCCGAAGCTGTGGGAGTCGACGGTCCTGCTCGTCAACTACGACGAGAACGACGGCTTCTTCGACCACGTGGTGCCGCCGACCGCGCCGCCCGGCACCCCCGACGAGATCCTGCCGTCGCTGGAGATCACCGGCACCGACCTGAATTCCGGCTCCGCGACCCTCGGGCTGGCCTCGGGCTCGGCGACCATGGACACCCTGATCAGCCGGGCCGGGGCGCTGCTGGGCGGGCAGTCGCCGATCGGCCTGGGACCGCGGGTACCGATGCTGGTCATCTCACCGTGGAGCCGCGGCGGCTACGTGAATTCCCAAGTGTTCGACCACACTTCGGTACTGCGCTTCCTGGAGCAGTGGACCGGCGTCGCCGAACCCAATATCTCGGCCTGGCGGCGCGCGGTGTGCGGCGACCTCACCAGCTGCTTCGATTTCGGCAGACGCGACACCAGTATTCCCACCCTGCCCGACGCCAATGCCGAGCGCGCCCGCGCGGCCGGTCAGAAGAACCTGCCCAAGCCGACCCCGCCCTCCCCCGCCGGACAGCAGATGCCGGTCCAGGACGCAGGCCGCGCCAAGGCCCGGCCGCTGCCCTATCAGCCGGTCGCCTGGGTGGAGGTCTCCGGCAACGCCGCGACGACCCGGTACGGCAACCAGGGCACGGTGGCCATGCCGTTCCAGACCTTTGCCTACCACGACAATTCGATCCGCCAGACCGTGGTGGCCCCGGGCGGCACCGCCCAGGAGCGATTCCAGCTCGGCGGCTCCTACGACTTCGCGATCCACGCCCCCAACGGATTCCTCGTCGAGGCCGCGGGCACCGCCGATACCGCGGCGCTCACCGCTACCGCCGCCGTCGGTGGCACCACCGATCAGCCCACTTTCATTGTCACCGTGAGCAATTCCGGCGGTTCGGCACTGACGGTCCAGGTGAGCGGCGGTTCCCCGGTCACGATCGACGCCGGATCCAAACGCGACATCACGGCCCCGCTCGACCAGGGCTGGTACGACCTGACGCTCAGCCTCTCCGGAAACTCCAACTGGCGCAGGCACTTCGCCGGTCACCTGGAGAACGGCAGCGCGAGCAGCACCGCGTAGTCGCGGCCGCACGGCCTTCGGATCCGGACTTCCGGATCCGGAGGCCGGCTTCAGGATTCGAACGCCGCGGCACGCCAGCCCGGGAGGGCGTCGGGGTTGGCTCGCAGGTATTTGAGGGACTGCTTCATGTAGACACGGGGGTTGGTATCGAGGTGAGCCGACCAGGCGGGGCGAGGGTCGCCGCGCATGACCGTCCAGCAGGCCAGGGCGTAGCCGTACATGGGCTGGGAGAGGTAGCCCAGGCGCTGGGAGCGCCAGCCGCGGCTGTTCTGCGAGAACTGGAAGGCCGCATTGGCATTGAAGACGCCGAGGCCGAGGTAGACCGTGGCCAGATCGGTGAGTTGTTCGCCGTCGTGCCGGTCCGGCGCGATGCGCTGCTCACCGAGCAGCCGCTCGTGGGCGAGTTCGTGGGCGACCGTCGCCACCAGGGTGACCGGTGAGCGCAGGCGCGCCAGTTCGAGCGTCACCACCGCCCGCCCGTGCTCGAGCCGGTAGTGCCCGGCCTCGCCGCGGGCCGCGCCCTCCAGCTGCATGAGCTGGTCGGGCGGCGCCGCACCGGCCGAATCGAGTTCCACGACAATGCGATCCCGCCCCACCCCCATGTACCGGACCACCCGCTCCACGACCGCGAGCGCCTGCGATTCGGCGCCCGAGTAGGTATCCGGGAAGTAGTCGGAGGTCGGGAGGATGACGGGGGTGCGCAACGTCCTGGTACCGAATTGGGTGGCGCACCAGGACAGCATCTCCTCGACCCAGAGCCGTTCCACCTCCCCCACCGGGCAGCGCGGCCTGAAGAAACCCATGCCGCATTATGTCCGGGTCACGCGCGAGACGCGCGGTGAGAACATCGGCGGCGCGTATTCGCCGACCAGGTCACGCACCCACCAGGCATGGGTCTCCAGCAGTTCACGGGGACTGGTGAAGCGGTACTCGTAGAGCCGGGCGCGGATGTAACGGGGCGGGACGTCCGGGAAGGGATTGCGGCGCAGCAGGCGCAGGGTGGCGGGGTCGTTGCGCAGCAGACGCTGGAGGAGGCCGTCGAACCACGGCCGGGCATAGCTGGACGAGTGGGCCGCGAACCACATGAGCCAGTCCAGGCGCAGGTGGTACGGGGCCCACTGGCGGGGCAGCCGACGGGGGTCGCCGGGCTTGCCCTTGAACTCGTATTCGCGCCAGTGGGTGTGGGCGGTGAGCGAGGCTTCGTCGGTGCCCTCGACGACCACCTCGTAGCGGATGCGGTCGACGACCCCGAACGCGCCGAACGTATTGATCAGGTGGAAAGGATTGTAGGACTGGTTCATTCGCTGATGACTCGACAGCATATTGCGGACCGGCAGGTAGCTGAGCACCACGGTGCAGGTCGCGAAGACGAACACCGGCACCGTGAACCAGAGCGGCGAGTCCGGCAGTGCCGGTGCCGCGGGTATCGGAAACACCGTTGCCGCCGCGGAATCGGAGACGGCGGACCAGGCGAGCACGACGACCAGCCAGTTGAGGAAGGCGAAGTTGCCCGACAGCACCAGCCACAGCTGCGTGACGATGATGATTCCGGCGGCCACGCTCGCGATTGGCTGTGGCGCGAAGAGTCCGAAGGGCACCACCAATTGCGCAACGTGATTGGCCCCCGCCTCGATCCGGTGTACCGGCCGCGGCAGCTGATGGAAGAACCAGCTCAGCGGGCCGGGCATGGGCTGGGTCTCGTGGTGGTAGTAGAGGCAGGTCAGATCCCGCCAACAACTGTCACCGCGCAGTTTGATCAGTCCCGCCCCGAACTCCACCCGGAACACCAGCCACCGGGCCAGCCACACCACCAGCACCGGCGGGGCCACCCGGTCGTTACCGAGGAACGCGACCAGAAAACCGGCCTCCAGCAGCAGCGACTCCCACCCGAACGAATACCAGACCTGCCCCACATTGACGATCGACAGGTACAGCACCCACACCAGCAGCCACACCACCACGGCCGCCCACAGCGGCAGCAGATCCGCGGCCCCGGCCACCAGGGCCGCCGACACCGCCGCCCCGCTCCAGGCCACCGTCGCGTAGAACCGGTCGGTGTAGTGCAGCTGAAAGACGCTCGGCGCCACCCGGAACGGTCGCCGCGCCACGAACCGCGGTACCGGCAGCATGCCGTGTTCCCCGGTCAGCGCCCGGAACTGCCGGGCCGCCGCCACGAACGCGATCAGATAGATGGCCGCGATCCCGCGCTCGATCACCTGCCGCGCGAACCAGTATTCCGGTGCGATGAACCACTCCATCCCGCGCCTCCTGCGCCGGCCGTGTCACCTCGGGCACTAAGTCCGTCCACTTGGAAGCGTACTCACCCCGCGCGCGCACCGGCCCGGGTCGCTGACCCGGGCGGCCGTTGACTCCCCGCCCGCCAACGGCCGCGGGCGCAGCCGGTGTGCGGGCCGGACCCGCACACCCCACTGCACGGTTCACTTTTCCGTAGCCGGACGGCTCTGTCTGTCCGATGTTCGACGGACACCGCGGCGCCCGCGGGGATGCCATGCTGGCTCGAATCCGGTTCGGTACCGTGACCGGGTGCTGCGCGAAGCCGACCCGACCCACGCCGCGGTCGCGCAGGAGGCGACGTGGCTGGCCATCCGGTTCCGGCACGCCGCGTGCCTGCTGCTCACCGTGGTGCATCTGGCCGGCGGGGCCGTCGATCCGGGCGCGGGGCGCACGGTCACCATGCTGCTGGCGATGTGGTCGGCGGGCCGGCTGTGGGGGCGGCGCCTGGGGCCGTGGTGGACCGCGGCCGATGTCGCGGTGGTGGCGATCTACCTGCTGGGCACGGTCAGTGTGGCCGCGTCCGGCGTCGGCACCGGAGACCTCATCGATGTGAAGGTCGTGGCAGCAACGGTGATCTCGGTGGGTATCGCTGAGCGGGTGCGGATATCGGCGGCGGTGACCGTGCTGGTCCTCGCCGCGCTCTACTGGGCCAATCGCAGTACGCCCGGTCTCACGCCCTGGGGGTTCCTGTCCGATCTGGCCGTCGCCTACCTGCTGGTCGAATGGCTGCTGGCGGTGGGGGTGCGCCGGGTGGTGCTGCGCGCGGCCACCGTGCACGACCAGACCGTGACCGCGGCCGCCGACTCCCGCATCGCCGGTGAGGTCGCCGCGGCCCGGCGGCGCTACGAGCACGAGCAGTGGGCGGTCATGCACGACACCGCCGCGGCCACCCTGCTGATGGTGGGTCAGGGCGCGGCCGCCGATCGCGAACGCATCGCCCGCCAGGCCGCGCGCGATCTCACGGTGCTGGAGTCGGGAATCCCGCTGCCGGGCGATGATTCGCCGGCCGACCTGTCGGAATTGTTGCGCGAGTTGAGCATCGAATGCCCGGTCCCGGTCACCCTGAGCACACCGGGTCCGCTGCCGATCCGCCGGGCGCTGGCGTGGACGGTGACCGCGGCCGCGCGGGAGGCGCTCACCAATATCGACCGGCACGCCCAGGCCTCGAACGTGGTGATCAGCGCCGGACCCGGGACGCTGCTGATCACCGACGACGGCATCGGATTCGACGGCGCGCCGGGCGAGGACCGCTACGGCGTCCGGCATTCGATCATCGAGCGCCTGCGGGCCGTGGGCGGCGACGCCGAGGTCACCGGCACCCCGGGGCACGGCACCGAGGTCCGGCTGCGCTGGCCGGTCGCCGCACCGGTTGCCGCCGAGGATCATTCGTTCGGCGCACCGGCGGCCGCCTCCGGAATCGACCGGCTCGGGCGCAGTTTCGGGTACGGCATGGTGGGCATCGCGGTCGCCGACACCCTGTTGCAGTCGACCCTCACCACCGCCGCGGTGACGCCCCCGGCGGCGGTGAACGCGCTGCTGGTCGCGGTGAACGTGGCCTGTGCCCTGGCGGCGCTGGCGCCGCGCCGCCGCGAATCGATGACGCTGGCGCTCATGGGCGTGGCGATCGCCGCCTCGCTGCTGCTCATCATCCTGCTGCCGCCGGATGCCGGACTGGCGGGCGCGGACTGGTCGATCGGCGCGTCCGGCTGGGCCGTGGTCGCGCTGGGCTTCCGGCTGCCGCCGCGGCTGTCGCTGTCCGCGCTGAGCGTCTGGTGGGTCCTGGTGTGCGCGCTGGTACTGGCCCGCGCGCCGGGCGTCGAAACCCTCACGGTGCTGGGGTATCACACGGCGGCCATCTTCTTCCTGCAGATGCTGACCGCCTGGTTCGCCGCCACCCTCGATCGGGCCACGCGACAGGCCGCCGCCCTGCACCGGGAACGCCTGCGGCACCGCACCGCCGACGCGGTCGGGCGCATGACCGAACAGGAGTGCCTGCGCCGCTATCGCGAACTGCTGACCGAATTCACCCCGCTGCTCGCGGGTCTCGCCGACGGCAGCCGGGATCCCGCGGACCCGGCCGTCCAGGCCGCCGCCCGCACCGAGTACGCCCGCCTGCGCCGCCTGTTCACCCAGCAGGACGGTCTCGGCCACCCGCTGCTGTCCGACCTGCGCACCGGTATCGACGCCGCCGAACGGCGCGGGGTGGCGGTGACCGTCGAGGCGGACGTCGAGGTCGGCCGCGGCATCGGGCCCGTGGGGCGCGACCTGCCCGACGTGGTCCGGGGCCATCTGGTGGCCGCGACCCGGATCATGCTGGACGCCAGCCGTTCCCGCGCCCGGGTGGTGGTGACCGCGGACGCCGCGGGCTGTACCGTCAGTGCGCTGGGCGACTGCCCGGCCGACACGCTGGACCGCCTGTCCACGCTGTCCGGCACCGCCCTCGACGCCGCCGGGGCGGTGCACACCGAGGTGGTCACCGCGGGCGAATTGCTGTGGGCGCGACTGCATCACCGTTTCCAGGTCGAGGGGGCCCGATGATCCGTATCGCCATAGTCGACGACCACCCGCTGATCCGCGACGGCGTGCGCGGCTGGTGTGCCGCGGCCGAGCCGCGCATCGAGGTGGCCGCCGACCATCCGGATCCGGCGGCCTTCCTGGCCGCGGGCGGACCGGATCGCGGCGACCTGGACGCCATCGTGCTGGATCTCCAATTCGACCAGCGCGCACCGGATCTGAGCGCGCTGGGCACGATCTGCGCGCGCGGTCACCGGGTGGTGGTCTATTCCCAGTACACCGAGCCCCACCTGGTCCGGGACTGCCTGGACCTGGGCGCGGTCACCTATCTGTCGAAAACCGAAGGGCGCGAACATCTCATCGCCGCCCTGCACGCCGCCGCCGAGGTGCGGCCGTATCTGAGCCCGACCATGGCCCGGGCCATGAGCGCCGATGGCGACGACCGGCCTCGGCTGTCCGGCCGGGAGCGCGAGGTGCTGCTGGCCTGGTTCCAGACGGAGTCCAAAGCCCTTGTCGCCCAACAGCTCTACATCACGGTCGGCACGGTCAACACGTATCTGGAACGCATCCGCGCCAAGTACGCGGCGGTCGGACGCTCGGCCCCGACCAAGGCTGCCCTGGTGGCCCGCGCCATCCGCGACGGCCTGATCACCACCGACGAGCTCTAGTCGCCGCTGTCCTCGTCGAGGTCGACCTCGATCCGGTCGCGGTCGGCCCACTCCAGCAGCGGTTCGATGTCGAACACCGCCTCGTCGATGCCGGCGTGCAGGTCGCCGAGTTCGGCATAGCGCGCCGGCACGGTCTTCATGGTGAAGTCGCCGGGGCGCACCTCGGGAATCTCGTTCCAGCGCACCGGAGTCGACACCGTCGCCTCGGGCACGCCGCGCACCGAGTACGCCGCGGCGATGGTGTGGTCGCGCGCGTTCTGATTGTAGTCCACGAACAGCTGCGCCGGATCGCGATCCTTGCGCCACCAGGCGGTGGTGACGTCCGCGGGCGCGCGCCGCTCCACCTCGCGGGCGAAGGCCAGCGCGGCCCGGCGCACCTCCTGGAATCCGAAGCGGGGCGCGATGCGGACGTAGACGTGTAATCCCCTGCCGCCGGAGGTTTTCGGCCAGCCGACGGCACCCAGCTCGTCGAGCACCTCGTGCACGACCTCGGCCACCCGCTGCACCCGCGACCACGGGCAGTCCGGCATGGGGTCGAGGTCGATGCGCCATTCGTCGGGGAGTTCGGTATCGAACCGGCGCGAGTTCCAGGGGTGGAACTCGACCGTCGACATCTGCACCGCCCAGATCACGTCGGCGAGCTTCTCGACGCAGAGTTCGTCGGCGGTGCGGCCGTAGCGCGGGAAGTACAGCTGGACAGTCGGAATCCAGTCCGGCGCACCGCCGGGCAGGCGTTTCTGGTGGACCTTGCCGCCGGGCAGGCCCTTCGGGAAGCGGTGCAGCATGCACGGCCGGTCCCGCAAGGCGTTGACGATCCCGCCGCCGACGCTCAGGTAGTACTGCACCAGGTCGAGCTTGGTCGCCCCGGTCTCCGGGAAGTACACCCGATCCGGATTGGACACGCGCACCGTGTGTTCGCCGACCGGCACCTCGATCGCCGGTGCGGCTGACTTGCTGGCCACCCGTCCGACGGTAACCGGCCTTCCGGTCATCCGCGACCGGCTCGCCGCGAACCACACACCTAACTAGAACACGTTATAGTTCACCTCGCTGGGATTTCTTCACTCGGGAAGGTGGACGCAACGGTGCGGACCTGGGACTCTTCGGCCGATGTGGTGGTGGTCGGATACGGCGGCGCGGGTGTCGCGGCGGCGCTGGCCGCGCGGGAGTCGGGCGCCGACGTGCTCGCCCTGGACCGCTACCTGGGCGGCGGGGCGACAGCGCTGTCCGGCGGAATCGTGTACGCGGGCGGCGGCACCTGGGTGCAGCGCGCGGCCGGAGTCGAGGACGACGTGGAGAACATGCTCGCGTATCTGCGCGCCGAGGTCGGCGACACCGTGAGCGAGCGGACACTGCGCAGGTTCTGCGAGGAGTCGCCCGCACTGATCGATTGGCTGACCGGGCACGGGGTGCCGTTCCAGCCGTCGCTGTGTCCCTTCAAGACCTCGTACCCCACCGACGACTACTACCTGTACTACTCGGGCAGCGAAAACTCCGGCGGCTTCCGGGAATTGGCGCGACCGCGGCAGCGCGGGCATCGCGCGCACGGACGCGGCGTGTCCGGCAAGAAGCTGTTCGGTCCGCTCGCCGAGTCGGCGGCGAAACACGGAGTGCGCGTTCGAACCGGCACCCGGGCAACGCAACTCGTGGTCGAGGACGGCCGGGTGGTCGGCATCGAGGCGACCACGATCAGCGGCGCGCCCGCGGCGGTGCAGCGCAGGTTCGCCGCGCTGGCCCGGATCTCGGCGAAACCCGGTGTGTACCACCAGGGTCTGCGCAAGGCGGTGCAGGCGCTGCTGGCCCGCATCGAGCGGCGCTACGGGACGCCGGTGCGCATCCAGGCGCGGTCGGGGGTCATCCTCACCACCGGTGGCTTCATTGCCAATGGCGCGATGGTCGCCGAGCACGCCCCCGACTATCCGTGGGCCGAGGGCCTGCCGCTGGGCACCGCCGGTGACGACGGCAGCGGTATCGCCATGGCCCAGGCGGCGGGCGCGGCCACCGGTCGCATGGACGCGCTGTCCACCTGGCGTTTCATCGCCCCGCCGAGTGCCTACTTCGGCTCGATCGCCGTGGATGCCAACGGGCAGCGCATGATCGACGAGTCCCGCTACGGCGCGGCCCTGGGCGCGGCCATCGTCGCCAGTCCGGGGCATCGGGCCTGGCTGCTGGTCGATGCGCGGCTGGCCGCCGAGGCGCGCCGCCAGATCGGGAAGCAGTCGGTGTGGTTCCAGCGCATGCAGGCCGAGCGGCTGCTGCGGTTCGGCAGCGTGACCGGCCGGACCGTCGAGGAGGTCGCGGCCCGGGCCGGTATCGACCCGGCGGCCCTGCGCAAGACCGTGGACGCGCACAATCGCGCCATCGAGCAGCAGCTGCCCGACCCCATGGGCAAGCCCGACGACATCCGCCGCCCGTTGCACGCGGGACCCTTTGCGCTGCTGGATATCTCGTTCAAGTCCCGGCTGACCTACCCGATGCCCATGCTCACCCTGGGCGGGCTGCTGGTGGACGAGGAGACGGGCGCGGTCCGCACCGAATCCGGTGCGGCCATCCCGGGTCTGTTCGCGGCGGGCCGGGCCGCGGTCGGGGTGTGCTCGAACTCGTACGTGAGTGGCCTGTCCCTGGCCGACTGCGTCTTCTCGGGCCGCCGCGCCGGCACCCACAGCGTGGAGCTGGCGGCCACGCACTGACCCCGGCGGCCGGCCGCGGCGTCAGTCGGTGGTGCGCGCTCCGAGTTCGAAGGTGTGCAACAGATCCGCCGCGACGCTCACCGCGATGACGGCCGGTTCCTTCCCGGTGATATCGGCCAGCCCGATCGGAGTCTTGATGCGGCCCAGGGCTTCCGGCGAATGACCCCCCTCGGTGGTGAGCCGCTTCCGGAACCGCGCCCACTTGGCCGGGGATCCGATCAGGCCGATGGTGCCGAGGTCGTCGGCGCGCAGGGCGGCATCGCAGAGGGCGGCGTCCTCGGCGTGATCGTGGGTCATGATCAGGATGTGGGTGCCGGGCGGCAGCCGGTCGAGGACCTGCTCCGGCAGCAGCGGTGTGTGATGGGTATGGACCCGGGCGATGGCGTCGTCCAGCGGCGCGAGCCGTTCCCCGGTGAGCACCTCGGGCCGGGAGTCGATCAGGTGCAGGTCGACATCCTGACGGGCCAGGATGCGGGCCAGTTCCAGCCCGACATGACCGACCCCGAAGATCGCCACCGCCGGGCGCACCGGCAGCGGCTCGAGCAGCACGGTCACCGTGCCGCCGCAACATTGGACGCCGTGCTGACCGACGACCTTGTCGTTGAGGGCGAATTCCATCAGCTCGGGTTCGGCGTGCGGTTTCGCGATCAGCTCGCGGGCGCGCTCGACGGCGACGGCCTCGACATTGCCGCCGCCGATCGAACCCCAGATATCGGACTGTCCCACCACCATTTTCGCGCCCGCCCGGCGCGGCGCATGGCCGCGCACGGACGCCACCGTCACCAGGACGCCGGGTTCCCGCCGGTCGCGCAGGCGCGCGACCGCGGTCACCCAGGTCATGTCACGCACGGGCGGAAACGCTTTCCTCGGTGGCGAATTCGCGGGCCCGCCGGGCCGCGTCGAGGGCCCAGTACACCGCCTCCGGCGTGGCGGGTGCGCCCAGCTCGACGCTCACCCCGTCCGGTCCGAAGGCCGCGGCGGCCTGGCGCAGCGCCTCGCGCACCGAGAACGCCAGCATGAGCGGCGGCTCACCCACCGCCTTGGACCCGTACACCACGCCCTCCTCGTGCGCGTGCTGCAGCAGGGTGACATTGAAGACCTCGGGCATCTCCGAGAAGCTGGGCAGCTTGTAGGTGCTCGCCGCCTGGGTGAGCAGCCGCCCGCGGCCGGGTCCGTCACCGGTGTCCCAGCGGATGTCCTCGAGCGTCAGCCAGCCCGCGCCCTGCACGAAACCGCCCTCGATCTGGCCGATGTCGATGAGCGGGGACAGGCTGTCGCCGACATCGTGCACGATGTCGACGCGGCGGATGTGGTACGCGCCGGTGAAGCCGTCCACCTCCACCTCGGCGGCGGCGGTGCCGTAGGCGAAGTACTTGAACGGCGAGCCGTGCATGGTCTTCGCGTCCCAGTGCAGGCCCTCGGTGCGGTAGAAACCGGCCGCGGACAACTGAACTCGCTGCAGATAGGCCGTCCGGCACAGGTCGTTCCATTCGACGACCGCGTCACCGGGCCCCAGGGCGCGGGCGACACCGTCGGCGATGCGGACGTCGGAGGCATGGACCCCCAGCCGGGCCGCCGCCACCTGCAACAGGCGTTCGCGCAGCTGTTCGCAGGCGTTCTTGATGGCCGCGCCGTTCAGGTCGGCCCCCGAACTCGCCGCGGTCGCGGAGGTGTTGGGCACCTTGTCCGTTCGCGTCGGCGCGAGCCGCACCTTGTCCAGCGGGATGCCCAGCGTGGTGGCCGCCACCTGCAGCATCTTGGTGTGCAGGCCCTGCCCCATCTCGGTGCCGCCGTGATTGATCAGCACCGACCCGTCCTTGTAGATCAGCACCAGCGCCCCGGCCTGGTTGAAGGCCGTCATATTGAACGAGATGCCGAACTTGACGCCGGTGACGGCCAGCCCGCGCTTCACGTGCGGATGCGTCGCGTTGAAGGCCGCGATCTCCCGTGTGCGCGTGGCGATCTCACCGCGTTCGAGCACCTGGTCCCAGGTGGCGGTGATGCGTTCGGGGTGGCGCACCTGCTGCCCGTAGGGGGTGGACTGCCCGGCACGGTAGAAGTTGCGGCGGCGCAGTTCCATCGGATCCAGGCCGAGCAGCGGCGCGCACCGGCCCAGCAGGTCCTCCATGACGAGCATGCCCTGCGGGCCGCCGAAGCCCCGGAAGGCGGTATTGGAGGGCTTGTTGGTCTTGGCGATGCGACCGGTGAAGCGCGCGTTGGGAATCCAGTACAGGTTGTCGACATGGCAGAGCGCGCGGGCCAGCACCGGTTCCGAGAGGTCCAGGCTCCAGCCGCCGTCCGAGGTCAGGGTGGTGTCCAGGGCCTGAATGCGCCCGTGGGCGTCGAATCCGACCCGCCACTGCGCGTGGAATCCGTGCCGCTTGCCGGACATGGTCAGGTCCTGGGTTCGGTTGAGCCGCAACCGGACCGGACGCCCGGTGAGGGTCGCGCCGAGCGCCGCGATGGCCGCGAAGCCGTGCGGCTGCATCTCCTTGCCGCCGAATCCGCCACCCATGCGCAGGCATTGCACGGTCACCTCGTGACTGTGCAGCCCGAGTACGTGGGCCACGATCTCCTGGGTCTCCGACGGATGCTGGGTGCTGGACTGCACGAACACCTGCCCGCCCTCGTCGACATGCGCCAGGGCGGCATGGGTTTCGAGGTAGAAGTGCTCTTGATCGGAGAAGTGGATTTCACCGGTGAACACGTGCGCCGAGGACGCGAACCCGGATTCCGGGTCGCCGCGCCGCACCTGGGGATGCGCGCCCTGGAAGCTACCGGCCGCCACGGCTTCCTCGATCGTGATCAGCGAGGGCAGCGGCTCCAGCTCCACCTCGACCGCCGCCGCTCCCAGCCGGGCGGCCTCCAGGGTCTCGGCCAGCACCCAGCAGACGGCGTGGCCGTGGAAGCAGACCTCCTCGGGGAACAGCGGCTCGTCGTGCTTGACGCCGGCATCGTTGATGCCGGGCACGTCCGCGGCGGTGAGCACCCGAACCACACCCGGCACTCGCAGTGCGGGCGCGGTGTGTAGGGCGGTGATGCGCGCGTGCGCGTGCGGCACCTGCACCGGATAGGCGTGCAGCACATCCTTGGTGCGATATACCAGGTCGTCGGTGTAGAGCGCGGCCCCGGTGACGTGCAGGGCGGCGCTCTCGTGCGGCAGCGCCACACCCACCGCGGGATTCTCGGGTCGTTGCGACAGGTGGCTCATGACAGCACCCCCGCGGGTTCGGTGGTCTCGGCGAACAGTTTGCGCAGGCTCTCCCCGAGCATGGCGCTGCGATACCGCGCGCTGGCGCGGTGATCGTCGAGCGGCGTGCCCTCGTCCCGCAGCACCTGCGCGGCCGCCATCACGGTCGATTCGGTCCAGGGCCGGCCCACGAGGGCCGCCTCGGTGTCGTAGGCGCGCACCGGGGTGGCGGCCACACCGCCCAGCCCGATGCGCGCGGTGCGGACCAGACCGTCCTCGATGTCGAGCGCGAAAGCCACTGCGACACTGGAGATGTCGTCGAAGCGGCGCTTGGCGATCTTGTGGAAGGCGGTCACCGGCGCCAGCGGCAGTGGAATCCGGACGGACTTGATGAGCTCGTCCGGCCGCCGCACCGAGCACCGGTAGCCGGTGAAGTAGTCGGCCAGCGCGACCTCGCGCTCGCCGTCGGCATCGGTCAGCACGACCGACGCCGCCAGCGCCAGCAGCACCGGCGGCGCGTCGCCGATGGGCGAGCCGGTGCCGAGGTTGCCGCCCAGGGTGGCCGCATTGCGGATGAGCCGGGAGGCGAACTGCGGGAACAACTCCGACAGCAGTGGCACCCGCCCGGTCAGGCGGCGCTCGATCTCGGTGAGGGTGAGCGCGGCGCCCAGCTCGATCCGGTCCGCGCCGATGGTCAGCTCACGCAGCTCGGGCAGCTGATCGACGGCCAGCGTGTACTCCGCCCGCCGGCCGCGGAGGTTCACCTCGACGCCCAGGTCGGTGCTGCCCGCCACCACTGTGGCGTCCGGGTGCTCGCGCAGCAGCCGGAGCGCGTCGGCGAGGGTCGCGGGCCGGACGAAACGCTGCCCACCGGAACTGAAGTCGGTCGCCACCGTTTCCGGCGGGTCGGAGGCGAGCCGCCGGGCCAGTTCGTCATCGGCCTCGGGCTCACCGACCGCGAAGGCCGCATCGCGGATCGGCCGGTAGCCGGTGCACCGGCACAGATTGCCGCTGAGCGCGTGCAGATCGAAGCCATTGGGACCGGTCTCGGCATGCGCGCAGTCGGGTGCGATCTCGTCGAGCGCCCGCCGATCCGGCCGGTAGTATTCCGCGGCCATGCTGCACACGAATCCCGGTGTGCAGTAACCGCATTGCGATCCGCCGCGCACCGCCATCTCGCGCTGCACCGGATGCAGCCGCGCGGGGCCGCCCAGGCCCTCGGCGGTGACGATCTCCTGCCCGTCCAGCGCGACGGCGGGCACCAGGCAGGCATTGATCGCCACCCATTCGGTCGGCTCGGCCACTCCCGGCCGTGCCACCAGCACCGAACACGCGCCGCATTCGCCTTCCGCGCAACCCTCCTTGCACCCCGTGAGCCCGAGCTCCCGGAGAAAGTCCAGCAGAGAGGTATGCGGCGCGGCGGGAGAAATCGTCGTGGTCTTCCCGTTCACCGTCATGAAAATTGCCATTGCAGGCTGCCTTCTACGTCGAGTGCACTATCCAGTGTTCGCGGATTAATTCCGCTCGTCGAGAAAGCCGTGCCTCAGCAGCCGTGCGCTACGCGGCCGGGCACCCACACCGTCCGGTGGGCGAGGCGACGCAGGTCGGAATTGGTGGACATCCGGTCGCCTCCTGCCTGTGACCACGGGTTACGAGGCACCGAACCTACGTCGCGGCACGATATTAGGTCAACACGAAGGGCCGCGGGCCGCGGGATTCTGTAGGAAAATACGAAGGCGGCCGGGAGGCGCGCCGAACCGGCTGGACAATCGAACAATCTGCTGCGGGACAGGTATTTCCTGCGCCATCATTCGGGTCGTGGTCGCGGCCTGTTCGGGCCGTTGTTCACGCGTTCCAGGAGGCATCATGCAAATGCGCTTTTCGCGCCCCTCCCGTAAACCCGATATCGGCGTCGCCCGGCCCCGGCATCCGGTCGACGAAATCCCGCCGCCCCCACGATTGGCGCTGCTGGGCCTGCAGCACCTGGCGATCATGTACGCGGGCGCGGTCGCGGTGCCGTTGCTCGTCGGCGGAGCGCTGAAACTGCCGGCCCACACCATCGGCCTGCTGGTGAATGCCGATCTGCTGGTCTCCGGCATCGTCACCATCATCCAGTCGGTCGGCATCGGCCGGATTCTCGGTGTCCGGCTGCCGGTGGTCGCGGGCGCGACCTTCACCGTGGTCTCACCCATGATCCTGATCGCGCAGCAGTTCGGCGGCGGCGAGGCCGGGCTGCCCACCGTCTACGGCGCGATCCTGGTGTCGGGCGTGTTCGGTCTGATCATCGCCCGCTTCTTCGCCAAGGTGGTGCGGTTCTTCCCGCCGCTCGTATCGGGCTGCGTGATCTGTGTGATCGGGCTGTCGCTGATCGGCGCGGACGCCGGGCTGATCGCCGGCGACGACCCGAAAGCGGCCGACTACGGCCAGATTTCGCATATCGCGCTGGCCGGGCTGGTGATCGCGCTGATCGTGGTGATCCACCGGTTCGCCCGCGGGCTCATCGCCCAGCTGGCCGTGCTGATCAGTGTCGTGATCGGCACGCTGGTGGCGGTGCCCATGCATCTGGTCGACATGTCGGCGGTCGGGTCCTCGGGCTGGTTCGCGATCTCGCGGCCGTTCATCTTCGGCGCCCCCGAGTTCCATCTCGGCGCGATCATCTCCATGTGCGTGGTCATGCTGGTGACCTTCACCGAATCCACCGCCGATATGGTCGCCGTCGCCGAAATGGTCGACAAGCAGCTCGAGCCCGCGGACCTGGGACGCGGCCTGGCCGCCGACGGACTCTCCGCGGTGCTGGCCGGATTCATGAACTCCTTCCCCGACACCGCCTTCGCCGAGAATGTCGGCCTGGTCGGGCTGACCGGCGTGCGCAGCCGCTGGGTGGTCGCGGCCTGCGGCGGCATGCTGGTAGCGCTGGGGCTGGTGCCCAAGGTCGGCAGTGTGGTCGCGGCACTGCCGGGTCCGGTGATCGGCGGCGCGGCCACGGTCATGTTCGCCATGGTCACCGCGGTCGGGCTGCGGGTGCTGCACAAGGTCCAGTTCGAGGGCACCAGCAATATGCTGATCATCGCGGTCACGCTGTCGGTGGCGCTGCTGCCGGCGGTGGCCCCGAACATCTACACCAAGTTCCCGGCCGACTTCCAGATGATCGCGGGCAGCCCGATCACCTCGGCCGTGATCGTGGTCTTCGTGCTCAATCTGGTCTTCAATCACTGGGGTGCGAGCAAAACCGGCACACCGGTGAACGAGGCGCACTGACCGATCACACCGGTTCCACTGCACCGCTGGGCAACTCGGCTTCCACCGGGTCCGCCCGGCGGGCATAGCGCTGGGCCAGAGCCGCGCAGGTGAAGAGCTGGATCTGGTGGAAGATCATGAGCGGCAACACGATCAGACCGACCGGATGCCCGGCGAACAGCACCGAGGCCATGGGCAGGCCGGTGGCGAGGCTCTTCTTGGAGCCGCAGAAGGTCAGCACGATGCGGTCCGCGCGGGAGAAGCCGAGCAGCCGGCCACCCAGCGTGGTCAGGGCCAGCACGGTGGCCAGCAGGGCCGCGCAGACCAGCACCGTTGACACCAGCACCCGGGCCGACAGTCCGTGCCAGATGCCGGATGTCACACCGGCACTGAACGCCGCGTAGACGACCAGGTAGACCGAGCCGCGATCCACCGTCTTGGTGGCGGCCGGATGGCCGAGCACCCAGCCCAGGCGGGGGCGCAGCAGCTGCCCGGCCAGGAACGGCAGCAGCAGCTGGACCACGATGGCGAGCACCGCCGACGGTGAAACATGCACGCCCGCCGTGGTTTTCATGCAGGCCATCACGAGCAGCGGGGTCGCGAGAACGCCGATCAGATTCGACAGTGAGGCGCTCACCACCGCGCCCGCCACATTGCCCCGGGCCATCGAGGTGAAGGCGATGGAGGACTGCACCGTCGAGGGCACCAGGCACAGGAACAGCACACCGGTGTACAGGTCCGGGGTGAGCACGCTCGGCACCAGCACCCGCAGGGCCAGGCCCAGCAGCGGGAAGATCACGAAAGTGGCTGCCAGCACTCCGGAGTGGAGTCGCCAGTGCCGCAGTCCGGCCAGGGCCTCACGGGGTTCGAGGCGGGCGCCGTAGAGCAGGAACAGCACCGCGATGGCGACCTTGGTGGCCCAGTCCAGCACCTCGGCCGCGTCCCCGCGCGCGGGCAGCAGGGCGGCCAGCGCCACGGTGGCGAGGATGCCCAGCATGAAGGAGTCGATGCGGAGTTTGGCGAGGAGCTGCACGTTTCGACGGTAGGAGCGCGGACGCTGATCGCGATAGTCGTTCGATCCGATATCTCTCATCGGGATACGTGATAATTACCGGCATGTTCGAACCCGAGCTGCTACGCACCTTCCTGGCCGTGGAGCGGGCCGGCGGCTTCACCGCCGCGGGCCGTCAGCTGGGCCTGCGGCAGTCCACCGTGAGCGGCCATATCGCCCGGTTGGAACAGGCCGCCCGGCGGGAGCTGTTCCGCCGCGACACCCGCAATCTGGCGCTCACCGCCGACGGCGCGGCCATGATCGGCTTCGCCCGCGCCATCCTCGACGCGCAGGCCCAGGCCCAGGCCTACTTCTCCGGTTCCGCCCTCACCGGCCTGGTCCGGCTGGGCACGTCCGACGATGTGATGGCCCGCGCGCTTCCCGACATCCTGGTGGAGTTCCAGCGCACCCATCCGGGCGTGGATCTCGAGCTCACCGTCGGCCTGAGCGAGACCCTCAAATCCCGCATGGCCGCAGGCGAACTCGACCTGGTCTTCGGCAAACGACTGCCGGGCGAGCGGCACGGCACTCTGCTGTGGCGGGACCGGCTGGTGTGGGCGGGGCGTTCGGCCACAACGGAATTCGAGGATCCTGTGCCCTTGGTCACCTATCCGGAGCCGAGCCTGACCCGGCAGCAGGCGTTGCGCGCGCTCGAGCACGCGGGCCGCACCTGCCGGGTCGCGTGTGTCAGCGACAGCCTGCTCGGACTGCGGGCGGCGGCCCTGGCCGGGCTCGGGGTGATCGCGCACGCGGCGGGTGTGCTGCCCGATGGGCTGGTCCCGCTCACCGACCCCCGGCTACCCGAGTTGGGGGAACTGGATTTCGTTCTCATGCACCGCCGCACCCGGCTGGCGGATCCGGAGCAGGCGCTGGCCGACGCCATCATCGCCAATGCGCGCCGCCTATCACTCCAGACCACACGGTCGGGCATGTGACCGCACCGCTCGCCGTGGACGGTAGGGTGCTGAGAATCCGAATTCGCGCTACGCAGAGCGCGGATCGGCCGGCCGATGGCCGGCAGCGTCAAGGCGGGTGGGCTGAAGCGTTCGTGTTCAGCATTTCTCGAGCCCGGCAGGTTGTATCGCACATCCGAGGTGGGTCTGGTGTTGATCGGTGCAAGGACGAACGACAGTGCTGTCATTGCGGATTCCGGTGGGCCACCGCCGGTATGGAGCAGAACGACGCTGATCGTGCTGGCCTTCGGTGCGGTGCTGTCGCTGGTGCTGATCTTCACGACCGCGGATCCGTGGCTGGACCAGGTGGGTTTTCTGGCGGGTGGCTTCGACGTCCACGTCTACCGGGACGGCGCGTGGAAGATCTACCACGGCCATCCGCTCTACACCGAGACGACGCATCGCGGCCTGTCCTACACCTACACGCCGTTCTCCACGCTGATGTTCCTGCCGATCCTGATGGTGCCGTGGGGCTACGTCACGAATTCCTGGCTGGCACTGAACATTTGCGTGCTCTACGGCTGTGTCCTGTTGTGCTGGCGCGTACTCGGCCACCGCCTCACCTGGCGGCTCGCCGGGATCAGCGCTCTGCTGGCGGCGACGGCCATGTTCCTGGAGCCGGTGCGCACCACGCTGTACTACGGCCAGATCAACCTCGTCCTGATGGCGCTGATCCTCTGGGACTTCTCGCGCCCGGAGGGCAGCCGGTTGCGCGGCGTGGGCACCGGGCTGGCCGCGGGCATCAAACTGGTGCCGCTGTATTTCGTGGCGCAGTTCCTGGTGCTGCGGCAGTGGCGGGCGGCAGTGGTGGCCGCGACCACCTTCGTCATGACGATCCTGGTCGCCGGCGCCGTCCTCCCGTCCGATTCGAAGCAGTACTGGACCAGGACGTTCTTCCAGTCGGACCGCATCGCTCCCGACACCCAGCCGGCCAATCAGTCGCTGCGAGGCGTGATCGCGCATCTCTCGGGCCATCAGGTGCCGCAGTGGCTGTGGCTGCTGATCGCCGTCCCGGTCGCGGTCGGCGGCCTGCTGCTCGCTGCGGCGCTCTACAGCCGCGGCGAGAGACTGCTCACCGTCACCACCGCGGGCCTGACC
This sequence comes from Nocardia sp. NPDC059236, assembly GCF_042754085.1. NCBI lineage: Bacteria > Bacillati > Actinomycetota > Actinomycetes > Mycobacteriales > Nocardiaceae > Nocardia > Nocardia sp. NPDC059236. The sequence continues at coordinate 233,083 of NZ_JBHZAF010000006.1, read as the reverse complement.
TCGTGCGCGGTCTCCCCGTTCTCCTGGAACCACCACTGGGTCTGGTTCCTGCCGCTGTTCGTCTACCTGATCAACCGGGCCACGTCGGAACCGCGTTGGTGGTCGGCGGCCGGTTTCCTCTACCTGACCACCGGCGCCTGGGCCTACCACTGGACCGATCGCTGGGTGGTGGTCGGCTGGTTCCTGTTCCCGCCGTCCTGGCCGATCTCGCAGATCCTGCTGAACTGCTATGTCATCGTCTACGTGGTCATCCTGGGCGGCCTGATCGCCTGCCTCCGGCGCTCCCCCGATCGCGGATAGGCAACCGACCGGTCGGCTATTGGGCCGCATCCGTTATGGAAGAGATGCCGAGGGTATATCCGAATCAGGCCCAGGATGGGAATCCCTCTCGCGCATACCTTTCGCGAGCGATGACCGAGGAGGACGCCATGAAGGAGCCGGTGTGCATCGATTGCTGGCGGCGTGACAACCTCACCTTCGCCCAGCGGCTGGACCCCGCCTTCATCAAGCCGGGGCCGAAGTACCGGTGCGCCATGCACCGGGCGCAGTGCGAGGCGGACGGCATCGGACCGGACCACACCGAGCGCACCGACCGCGCCGCCTGACGAACCCGGACGCGGGGCGCGTCACGGCGTCTCGATGACGAGACCCGTTCGCGCGCTCCGCTTCTCACCCCACTCGTAGAGCGCCGTCAGCACCGGGACCAGACTCCACCCCTCGTCGGTGAGGTCGTACTCCACCTGCGGCGGGACAGCGGGAAACACCGTGCGCCGCACCAGCCCATCGGACTCCAGCTCCCGCAACTGCTGAACCAGCATCTTCTCGCTGGTGTCCGGCATGAGCCGCCGCAACTCCCCGTACCGCCGCACCCCTTCCTTGAGGTGCGCCAGAATGACCGCCTTCCATTTGCCCCCGATCAGATCGACGGTCACCTCGACCGGGCAGTGGTAGCGCTTGGTTGGCATCTCGCCTCCGGTACTTACCGAAAAGTGCGTTCTTGTAACACTGTAATCATGGGACTTTCATGAATTCCCATGAAGGTCATTACATTCGATCGATTCAAGCCCGGCGTCACGCTGGAGACCATCACCCCGTATCTGCCCGAGGAGGTCGCCAATGTGTGGCGGCTGTGGAAGGCGGGCATCGTGCGGGAGAACTATGCCCGCGCCGACGAGCCGGGGGTGGTCATCGTGTTCGAGGTCGACAGCGTCGAGGAGGCGCAGCGGTACGTGAACGACTTCCCGCTCACCAAGAAGGGGTTCCTGGAGTGGACGTATGTGCCGGTCACGGCGCCGCTGCCGATCGAGGCGCTGATGGACGCCTCGGTGGATGTCGCGGAACCCTACGACCGCACCCGGTGAGGCCGTCATGCGACAAGCCTACGGCCTGACCATTCCGCAAACCGTCGAGGACGCCTGCCACCCGGAACGCATGGCGCTGCTGATCTACGACATGCAGGTCGGCATCGTGGGGCAGCTGCCCGACGGCGAGAGCATCGTGAAGTCCTGCGTGCGGTTGCGGGATGCGGCGCGGGCGACCGGTTTCCGCGTCTTCTACACCCGCCACATGTCGATTCCTCCGGCGGCGGCGGGGATTTCGCAGTTGCGCACAGCCATGGAGTGGCAGCACGTGGACGATCCGGCCGAGGTGCGGGCCGCCTTCGCACAGGGCTCGCCGCAGTACCAGTTGGTGCCCCAGCTGTCCCCGGATCCGGACGAGGTTGTCTTCGACAAGATCACCATGTCCGCCTTCGCCGGGACGCCCCTCGATATCGCCCTGCGGGACTTGGGAATCGGCGCGTTCGCGGTGGCGGGCATCGCCATGGAGGTCGGCATCGAACCCACGGTGCGGCACGCCACCGACCTCGGCTACCTGCCCATCGTGGTGACCGACGCCTGCGGTGCGGGCCATGCCGAGGCGGCCGAACGCTCGCTGGCCGGACTGGCCTTCGCGGGCGGTTCCCGCACCATCGGCACCGATGCCCTGAGCGCGCTCATGAATCGCCGCTAGCGGGCAGAATCTCGGTGTAGGACAACGGGATCGCGGCAGGTCCGCGCAGCGTGACGTGTTCCCGGTACGGCGGACGCTCGCAGTCGAGCCGGGGTTCGCGCACGCGCCGCGCGAATCGGGTGAGGGCGATATCGGCCTCCAGCCGGGCCAGCGGTGCGCCCAGGCAGAAGTGCTGGCCGAGACCGAAGGCCAGGTGCCGGTTCTCGCGGGCCGGATCGAAACGGCCGGGCTCCGCGAAGACCTCCGGATCGCGGTTGGCGGCGGCGAGCAGCATGATGATCATGTCGCCCGCCGCGATCTCGATGCCCGGCAAGGTAATCGGGTCGCGGGCGATGCGCGGAACCAGTTGTACCGGCGGGTCGTAGCGCAGGGTCTCCTCGATCACCGGCCCCGCGAACGATCCGGCGGTGCGTAGATTCGCCAGGTGATGACGGTGATCGAGCAGTGCCAGAGTGGCATTGGCAATGAGGTTCACCGTGGTCTCGTGCCCGGCGATCAGCAGCAGCCCGCAGGTCGCGATGAGCTCCTCGTGGGACAGCGCGTCCCCGGACTCCTCGGCGGCGATCAGCGCGGACAGCAGGTCGTCCCCGGGCCGCCGGCGTCGCTCGCGCGCCAATTGTTCGAAGTAGGAGTGCAATTCGTTGTTGGCCCGCACCAGCTCGACCGGGTCGGGGCGGCCGGAGGTGGCGGTCCCCGACACCGGGTCGAGGGTGCGGGCCAGCATGGACGACCACTCCCGCAGGCGCGGTTCGTCCTCGATCGGCACCCCGAGCAGTTCGCAGATCACCGTGATCGGCAGCGGATACGCGAGATCCGCCACCATATCCAGCCGCCCATACTCCGCGGCCCGATCGAGGGCGGCGTCCGCGATCGCGGTGATCCTCGGGGCCATCCCCCGCACCACCGCCGGCGTGAACGCCTTGGCCACCAGCCGCCGCAACCGCGTGTGATCGGGCGCGTCCCGGAACAGGAACGACATCGTCCCCGCCAATTCCCCGGCCTGCTCCCCCGCGAGATCGTAGGTCGGCGTCGGCCCCAGCGGCAGCGACGCATGCCGCCGCTCCACCACCGCCCCCGGATGCCGCAGCACCGCCGCGCAATCCCGATACGACGTCAGCACCACCACCGGCCCGCCCCCGAGCCGCACCGGCCCGTGCTCGCGCATGCGGTCGTACAGCGGATAGGGATCGGCCCGATTCGCCGGATCCAGCAACCCGGCGAAGAAACCGGGAGCGGACGGGGAGTGCGCAGTGGTCATGGATACCGCCTAGAGGTCCGCCGAACCGACAAAGCTACAGTTGCTGTAGATACACTGACTGTAGTATTTGCGCGACAGATCCAGATGTCAAGGCAGCTCCGAAGCAGAGAGGTGAATCGTGGCCGAGCGCCGAAACCGCGCCTACGCACCTCGGATGGCACCCGAGCAGCGACGGGAGCAACTCCTCGACGCGGTGCTTCGGGTCATTGTCGAGGAGGGCATTCACCGGGTGTCCATCGACTCCGTGGCCCGGGCGGCCGGGGTCAGCCGGCCGGTCGTCTACGGCCTGTTCGAGGATTCGGACGCACTGCTGCGCGCCTCACTGGACCGCGAGGAGACCGCGGCACTCGCGGAGCTGGCGACCGCGGTGCCTCTGGCCTCCACCGGGGATCCGGGCCGCGCCGCCACCGAGAGCCTCGAACGCTTCCTCACCGCGGTGCAGGCCGCGCCGGATCGGTGGCGGGCGGTCTTCCAGCTCGTCGATTCGAGCACTCCGACCTTCCGGCGCCGGCTGGCGCGCGGGCGGCAGGCGTTCATCGCGGCGCTGGAAACCTTCGTGCGCGAGGCGGTTCCGGCCGAGCGGCGGGGGGCGGTGGATGTGGAGCTCACCGCGCGCACCTTGTTCGCGTTGTTCTGGGAGGCGGGGCGGCTGGTGCTGGCCGCGCCCGAAGCCTTTCCGCCACAGCGTATCCGCGATTTCGCGGCGAATCTGATCCCGGCGCTCCCCGCCTTCCAGCGGCCGGGCGACTGAGCGCGGCAACATCTGGGGGAATACCCGGATGGCCATTGATTAGGACATTCGGGACACTGGTGGCTGTGAATCCCCTATTGCCCGAACAGGTCCGCGCCGCCGGTGAGGTGCAGTGGTGACGGCGCTCGCCCGCGGGGAGAATCGGCCCGCGCCCGCCGACCGGATGACGGTCACCGTAACCTGTTCCGCCGCAGTCGATGTGTCGGCGCTGCTCCTGGGCGCGAACAGGCGGGTGCGGTCGGACGGGGACTTCATCTTCTTCAACCAACCGGTCGGCCCCGGCGTGGTCTACCGGCACGGCCGCGGCGCCGGGGACATGGTGGACGTCCAGACCTCCGCCCTGCCCGCCGACGTGGATCGGGTCGCCATCGCCGCGAGCCTCGACGGCAGCGGGCCCGCCACCTTCGCCGCCGCCGGGACGCTCACCGCCGCCATCGGATCCCCCGCGGGCACACTGACTTTCCCGATGAACGGCCTGACCAGCGAGGCAGCCGTCGTCTGCGTGGAGATCTACCGCCGCGGCGACGCCTGGAAGGTGCGCGCGGTCGGCCAGGGCTACGACAACGGCCTGGCCGGACTGGCCGAAGCCTTCGGCGTGACCATCGACGACGACCCCGAACCGCTGGTGCAGGCCCCACCCGCCCCGACGCTTCCGGCGCAGGCCCTCCCGCCGCAACCGGCCGCGCCACCTCGGCAGCAGCCGCAACCCGCGCAATACCTGCCGACACAACCCAATCCCGCCGCGCAGCCGATGCCGTTGCCGCCCACCCTGCCGGCCCAGCAATTCCAGCCGCCGGCCGCGCCGCAGCAGATGCCCATGGCCCCGCAGTCTTTCGCGCCGCCGCCCTATCCGCCCGCGGCCCCCGTCCCGAATCATTCCGCGCCACAAGGAGTTCCGTCCGTGCAGAGCGAGCTGTTCCATCCGAATCATGCCGAGGTCAGCGGTTACGGCATTCAGAAGCAGGGCGGCAAGATGATCCGGGTGGCCGTCGACGGGGAGACCCTGGCGCGGGCCGGATCGATGGTGGCCTATCAGGGCGAGCTGCACTTCAAGGCGCTCGGGTCGGGTGGGATCGGGCGGGCGATCCAGCAGCGGCTCACCGGGGAGGGCGTGCCGCTCATGCAGGTGTCGGGGCGCGGGGATCTGTTCCTGGCCAATGCCGCCTCCGATGTGCACATCGTGGACCTGGACGGCACCGACGGCCTGACCATCAATGGCGCGAATGTGCTGGCCTTCGACTCCACGCTGTCCTACAACATCCAAAGGGTCCACGGCGCGGCCGGTTACGCCAGCAATGCGGGCTTCTTCAACTGCGTCTTCACCGGTCGCGGCCGGATCGCCATCACCACCCACGGCTCCCCCGTGGTCCTGAATGTCGACCAGCCGACCTATGCCGATCCGCAGGCCGCGGTGGCCTGGTCGTCCAGCTTGCAGACCGGCATCAAGCGCAATGACTCCTTCGGTTTCAGCCGCCTGATCGGCCGCAGCACCGGCGAGGGCCTGACCCTGTCGTTCTCGGGCCGCGGCTTCGTCATCGTGCAGCCCTCGGAGCTGCCGCCGGGCGGTTTCATCGGTGGCACCGGCGGCGGTCAGGAGGCCGGGCAGTCGGGCGGCATGTTCGGCGGGCTGCTCGGCTGACCTCGCCGTTCGTGGATCAGAGTGTGGCTCAGCGCTTGACGGCCGTCACGAATTGCACTGCGCCGGAGGAATTCCGGCCGGTCACCTCGCAGCCCGCGGCGGTGAGGACGTCCGGCACGACGTGGTAGCCGAGGCTGCGCGCGCCTCCGATGCCGGCCACGCCGCGGAAGAGCGGGAAGTCGAGCACCGGCGGGTGGGCCAGCGCGGTCACCGCGATCCGCCCGCCCGGCCTGGCCACCCGGGCTATCTCCGCCAGCGCGCCCTCCGCGTCGGGAAAGAAGTGCAGCGCGAAGAAGCAGGCCACGGCGTCGAAGGCGCCGTCGGCAAAGGGCAGGTGGCCCGCATCGCCGCGCACGAAACCAACCGGTCCAACCGCATTGGTGCGCGCCGCCTCCGCCAGCATCGACTCCGAGGCATCGAGCCCGACGGCCAGGCCCGAATCCCCCGCCGCCCGGCCGAAAGCCCTGGTGAACAGCCCCGGCCCGCAACCGACATCGAGTACCAGCGCGCCCTCGGTGATCCCGAGCGAGTCCACCGCACGCTGCTTCTCCCGGCGCACACCGACCGCATTGCGTCCCATGGCGAGCCGGAAGAACTCGCGCCAGATGGGTTCGTAGATGCGGGAGATCAGCGGCACCCGCATGGCCGCCTGCCCGATGCCCTTGGCCGGAGGCGTCTGGGCCCCGAGCACATCGAGATAGCCGTGGACGACGGTAGATTCGGGGAGGAGCAGTTCCACGATGCGCTGCTGCGGCGACTGGGTCGCGATCATGCCGCGCAGCTTACGCAGGTATTCGGCGCAGCGAAAGGATTGTCTGGGACAGGAATCGGCTGTTAGGTTCGATCTGCACGTCTCGTTCCGATGGAGGGGTTTTGCGCACAGTCACCCGAACACTACTGATGCTGGTCACGTTGGTCTCCGCGCTGGCCCTGCTGCCCTCCCAGGCCATGGCTGCCCCCGCGCTCGACGAGGCCACCTCGCAGCAGCTGGACGAACTGCTCGCCGTGCGCAACTCGACCACGGGCACCCGGACCGACGCCATCGCCCAGCTCTCCAGCCGCTTCCTCGGCACCCCCTACGGCGCGAACATGCTCATCGGCTCCGCCACCCAGCCCGAGCAGCTGGTCATCGACTTCCGCCGCGTCGACTGCTTCACCTACCTCGACTACGTGGAGGCCCTGAGCCGCTCCACCACCCGCGCCGACTTCATCCAGAACCTGGTGGCCACCCGCTACGCCGACGGCCAGGTCGAATTCACCCGCCGCAAGCACTTCTTCACCGACTGGGCCGCCGTCGACCGCATCGCCGCCACCGACATCACCCCCACCCTCACCCCCGGCGCGGTCACCGTCACCAAACACCTCAACGCGAAAGCCGATGGCGGTAACTACCTTCCGGGCATCCCCGTGGTGGACCGCAACATCACCTACATCCCCAGCGGCTCCTTCGACAACGCCGTCATCACCGCCCTCCGCACCGGCGACTACCTCGGCGCCTACACCCCCGACGCCGGCCTCGACGTCTCCCACGTGGGCATCTTCATCAGCACCCCGAACGGCCCGATGTTCCGCAACGCCTCCTCCCTGACCGCCAACAACCAGGTGGTCGACACCCCCCTGACCCAATACCTCACCACGGTCCCGGGCCTGGTCGTACTGCGCCCGAACTAGTCCCGGTCGGTCTCGACCGCTACCTCGGCCAAGGTTTCCGCGCTGTACGGCATTCCCTGTCCGAGCGCCCAGTTCTCCGCGATCCGTCCGTTGTCGAGGCGAAAGATCTCGATCATCATCGGTTCCGGACCATCGACCGGGACCGGGATTCCTTCGATGGACGAGCGAACGGCCACGCGGTCGCCGTCGACCAGTACATCCTCGGCAACGACACGGATGTCGGGGAATTGGGCAACAAGACTGCGCCAGGCGCTCTTTCCCGCCTCGAAACCGGTGGTGCCGAGCGGATGACTGAAGCAGTCCGCCGTGTGCAGGTCAGCCGCTCGGTCGAACTGCCGGGTGTTGAAGCACTCCTGCATCTGCCGCACGACGGCACCGGCGTCCTGTGTGGTCATGATTCCACCCTCCCAGGGCAGTAGATCGGAACACGATGAGCGGCAACACATTCGAATAAACGGTGCGCCGCCCCGCTTATTCGCTCAGCATACGGGGCGGCGACCCGGTTATGCTAGAACCGATATGTCACGCCGACCGCCCCAACGCATTCCGTCCGATGCATCGGCCACTCGAGGTAGCGACCGCGAGCTACGTGCCGATGCGCGCCGCAATCGGGAACGCGTACTGCGGACCGCGCAGCAGCTGTTCGCGCAGGAAGGGCTCGGCATCTCGCTCGATGAAATCGCCCGGCAAGCGGGGGTGGGCCCCGGTACGGTCCATCGGCACTTTCCCACCAAAGAGGCGCTGTACCTGGCTGTCTCGATCGATCAGATCGAGCAACTGGTGGCCGAGGCGGCGGTGCTGGCGACATCGGACGACCCCGCAGCGCTATTCACGCTGTTGTCGCTGATGATGGCCAACGGCGTCGAGAATGCGACGGTCAAGAGCGCACTCGCCGCCGCCGAATTCGACCTGCGGATGGCCGCACCGGAGGTGGCGGCCGATCTCACCCGCCATGTCGGCGATCTGCTCGACCGGGCGCGCACCGCGGGCGCGGTGCGGCAGGACGTCACAGTCGACGAGGTGATGGCATTGGTCGCGGGCGCCTTCGCCGCGATCCAGCATGCCGGCGCTCAGTCCAGCTCGGCGCGCATCGCCGGGATCATCCTCGACGGGCTACGACCCCGATCCCGCTGAGCGCCTATGCCGCTCAGACCAGGTGCACCTCGACGCCCGCGTCGCGGATGGGGGTGAGGGCGGTGGGGTCGGCTTCGCGGTCTATGACCAGGACGTGGATGGCGTCGATGGGGCAGATGCGGGCGAGGGCGGTGCGGTTCAGTTTGTCGGCGGTGGCGACCGCGATGACGCGGTGGGCGCGGCGGACCATTTCGGCATTGATGCCCGCCTCGTCGAGGTGGCGGCATTGGGCGCCGCCCTCTGCGGAGATCGCGCCGACGCCGAGAATTACGGTGTCCAGGCGTAATTCGGCCAGAGCCAGGGCGGCCAGGGGGCCGTGGAGTTCGTAGGACTCGCGGCGGGCCAGGCCGCCGAGGCAGATGGTGCGCAGGTGGGGGCGCAGGACCAGTTCGGCGGCGATGTTGAGGGCGTTGGTGACGATGGTGAGTTCGTGGTCGGTGGAGGTGGGGAGGTCGGGGCGGGCGGCCAGGGCGCGGGCCACGGCCGTGGTGGTGGTGCCGCCGTTGAGGGCCACCATCTCGGCCGGATCGATCAGGGCCGCAGCGTGTTCGGCGACGCGCTGTTTGGGCTCGTCGGCGCTGCCGCGGTAGCGGGCGGGGAGGTCGTAGGCGACGGCGGTGGCGACGATGCCGCCGTGGGTACGGGTGGCCAGGCCCTGGTCGGCGAGGGCGGTGAAGTCGCGCCGGATGGTGGCGGGGGATGCGCCGAGGCGGGCGGCGGCTTCCTCGACCGAGAGGCGGCCGGCGTCGGCGAGCAGTTCCAGCAGGCGATTCCAGCGCCGGGAACGGTCTGCGGGAGCGGTCATTTGACGCTGCCGGCGGTGAGGCCGGCGACCAGGCGCTTCTCGATGAGCGCGAACAGAATCACGACGGGCACGATGCCGACGGTAGAGATGGCGAAGACATATTGCCAAGCCACGTCGTACTGCCCGACGAACTTGGTGAGCGCCACCGACAGCGGCTGATTCTCCGGCGTGCTGAGAATGACCAGGCTGGCGGCGAATTCGTTCCAGCACGAGACGAAGGCGAACACGGTGGCGGTGACGATGCCGGGCCACACCAGCGGCAGGCTCACCCGGGTCAGGATCTGCCAGCGGTTCAGCCCGTCCAGCTGGGCGGCCTCCTCCACCTCGACCGGCACCCCGGCGAAGAAGCTGTGCAGGATCCACACCGCGAACGACAGATTGAACGCGCCGTTCACCAGGATCATGGCGAGCCAGGTGTCGTTGATGCCGAGGGTGAAGAACTCGCGCAGCAGGCCGGTCACCAGCACGGTCGGTTGCAGCATCTGGGTGACCAGTACCAGACCCAGGAACAGCGTCTTGCCCGGAAACCGCCGCCGCGCGGTGTAATACGCGGCTGGAATGGCCACCACCAGCACCAGCAGCGTCCCGAACACCGAGATCACCAGGGTGCTCACCAGATTGAACGGCAGCGGCGTCTCCGGCGTGTGCCACATGGTGGCGTAGTTGTCCGGCCGCCACTGCCGCGGCAGGTAGGTCGGCGGGATCCGCAGGATCTCCGAACGCGGCTTGAGCGACCCGAGCACCATCACCAGATACGGCAGCAGGAACACCGCCGCCAGCACCGCGCCGGCGGCCGTGAGCCCCCACCGCCGCCGGGTCATCGCGCCTCCTCACCGGCGGGCCGGATCAGCTTCACGTAGATCGCGATGATCACCAGGATCAGCACGAAGTTCAGCACACTCATGGCGGCCGCCGTCGCGATCTGCTGATTCTGCCGAATCAGCTTGAAGGTCAACGTGGTCGTGGTGTCCGCCGAGAAGCCCGCGATGCTGCCGGTCAGAACCTGCAGGATCGGCAGCGAGTTGAACGAGTTGATGATGTTGATGACTGTCGCCACCGTCATGGCCGGACGCAGTTGCGGCAGTGTCAGATACAGGTACCGTTGCCAGGAGCTCGCCCCATCGGCCCGCCCCGCCTCGTCGATATCGGCCGGAATCGATTGCAGCCCCGCCAGAATCGTGTAGGTCGTGAACGGCACGGACACGAACACCGCCACCCCGATGGCCACCAGGAACGCCGGCCCCGGCTCCTTGGTGAATCCGAAACCCCGGTCCAGCACCCCGATATCGACCAGGAACCGGTTGGCGATCCCCACATCCGGATCCAGCATGTAGTCGAAGATGGTGGTCGTCATGACCACCGACGCCGCCCACGGCACCAGGATGGCCAGCCGCACCGCCGTCCGCCCCGGGAAATCCTTGTTCAGGAACTGCGCCAGCCCCGCCGAGAGCACCAGCGTGATCACCACGACCGCCACCACCCACACCAGGGTGTGCGCCAGGATCGCGGTCAGCTCGTCGATGGCGAACAGCCTGCGGAAATTGGCGAATCCGGCCGGGCCGCGGTCGGTCCCGTAGGCGCTCAGGTCGCGGGTCGAGGTCCAGATCATGTACCCGGCCGGGTAGGCCACCACCGCCGCGATCAGGACCAGCACAGGGCCGATCCACGGCAACGCACGCAGCGTGGCCGTGGATCGATGGGAGGCGACGCCCCTCAACTCGCCGCCTGCTGAATCTTCTGCAGCACCGAGGCCGGGTCGCTGCCCTGCGCGATCGTGCCCATCTGCTGCCGGATGGCGCCCTGTGCGGCACCCCATTTCGGGTTGTTGCTCGGGTAGAACTTGGCGACCGGCAGAGTGGCGGCGAACGCCTTCGTGACGGGATCGTCGGTGAGCGCGGCCGCACCGCTGGTGGTGATGGGGATGAAGTGCTCGCCGCTGACGAACTTGGCGTAGACGGCCGCGGAGTAGAAGTAGCTGAGGAACTTCTTGATGGCCGCGGCCTTGGTGCCGTCCTTCTTGAAGGCCATCAGGTGGTCGGCCACACCGAGGGTGGACGGGTCGCCGGTCTTGGTCGGCGAGGGCGCGGTGGCGTACTTCAGGCTCGGATTCTTGGCGGCGATCTGGCTGATGGTCGGCGGCAGCCCCTCGATCATGCCGATCTTGCCCTGGATGAACGCATTGATGACGTCGAGCCGGTTGGTGGCGCCCGGATTCGGTTCGGTCGCACCGGCGTCCGCGATGGCCTTCATGGCCCGCACGCCCTCGAGGTTCTGCGGGGTGTCGACGGTGACCTTGTCGCCGTCGGACCAGGTGCCGCCCGCGCCGAAGGTCCAGATGGAGGTCTCGCCCTGGGCTTCCTCGCTGCCCAGCGGCAGCCCGTACCCGGAGACGCCGCCGAGAGCCTGGATCTTCTTGGCGTCGTCGGTGAGCTCCGTCCACGTCCGGGGCGGTGCGCCGATGCCCGCCTTGGCGAACAGCTCGGTGTTGTAGAACAGCGTGCGGGTGGAGGCGAAAAGCGGTAGCGCCCACTGGGTTCCGTCGATGGACGCGTTCTTCGCGAAGCCCGGCTGGATGTCGGCGATCACCGCCGGGTCGGCGATATCGGTGGCCGGGTACAGCTGGCCGTCGGTGGCGTAGGTCGAATAGGCGTCGATGTTCAGGATGTCGGGTGTGGTGCCCTTGGACTGCAGTTTGGTGCGCACCACGTCATTGATCGAATCCCAGGACTCCATCGAGAGTTTGACCTTGACATCCGGATTGGCCTGCTGGAAATCCGCGATGATGGCGTCCCACTCGGCCTTGGTCCCGTCGCTGTAGGTCGGCGCGAGGAAGGTGAGCGTATTGGGGTCCGAGTCGTCGGATTTGCTCCCGCCGAAACCGCAGGAGGACACCGTCAGCACCAGGCCGGTCAGCAGCGCCACCGAGGAAAGTGCGCCGCGCAGTGGACGTTTCACGACAAGGGCTCCTCAATCTGCACACCCTGCGACTCGAATCGCGGATGATGAATGAAGCGAACGATTCGGTATGTCTGAATCTAACGCGAAGTCTGCTCGAATGTGATCGTTTGACCGGGAAAATTGACAGGAACGATCACCGGGTTGATCCTGGGTAGGTGCTGCCCGAGGCGAATCGAATCTCCATCCCCGCAAGCCATCTGGCCGCCGGATCCCATCTCGCCCGCGAGGTGGCCACCCAGCCCGACGACTGGGCCCGCGCCGCAGCCACCGCCGCCGCGCACCGCCACCTGCTGCCCGTCTCGGGCGAACGGGTGGCCGTACTCGGCTGCGGCACCTCGCTGTTCATGGCCCGCGCCTTCGCGGCACTGCGCGAATCCGCCGGGCAGGGGCTCACCGACGCCTGGCCGGCGGGCGATCCGCGGCTGCGCGATCTCGCGGGGATCGGCCGCGGCTACGACCGCTATCTGGTGATCTGCCGCTCCGGCACCACCACCGAGGTGCTGGACGCCATCTCCGCACTGCCCGAGGAGATTCCGCGCACGGTCATCAGCTCCAGCCCCGCCACGCCGGTGCTGGAGCTGGCCGACCCCATCCTCCTCGACGAGGTGGACGAGCGGTCGGTGGTCCAAACCCGGTTCGCCACAACCACGCTGGCGCTGCTGCGCTGGCATCTCGGCGAGGATCTGCGCCCGGTGATCGCGCAGGCCCGGGCCGTGCTGGCCGACCACGACCCCGATGCGCTGAACGTTATCCGCCATGCCGAGCAGATCACCTTCGTGGGAATGGATTTCGCCGCCGCACTCGCCGACGAGGCCGCGCTGAAACTGCGCGAATCCTGCCGCTCCTGGACCGAGTCCTACCTGTCCACCGAGTACCGCCACGGCCCCATCAGCATTGCCGGACCCGGCCGCGCGGTGTGGGCGCTGGGCCCGCAGCCGCCCGGGCTCACCGACGACATCCGCGCCACCGGAGCGCATGTCGAGCAGCGCGACATCGACCCCATGGCCGAGCTGGTGCGGGTGCACCGGCTGTGCCTGCTGCGGGCCGCCGACCTGGGTTTGGACCCCGATCAGCCGCGCAACCTGACGCGATCGGTCATCCTGAGCTGATGGGTGTGCCGTGATGGCTGACGCAGCAACGGATCTGGTGCTCGCCGTGGACGTCGGGGGCGGCACCACCAAGGCCGAGATCACCGATGCGGGCGGCGCCGTCCGCTGCGCGGCAACCGTCGGGACACCGCACGGCCAGGCCGCCTTCGACGCCATCGAACGGCTCGGCCGCGAGCTGCTGGCGGCCCTGCCGCCGGGCGACCAGCAGCGGGTGGCGCGGGCGGCGGTGGTCCTGCCCGGGCTGGTCGACTCCGACCGCGGCATCGCGGTGTTCAGTAGCAATCTCGGCTGGCGGAACGTGAAGGTGGGCAATCGTTTCGCCGACGGCTGGGGCCTGCCGGTGCTCATCGACCACGACGTGACCGTGGCGGGCTGGGCCGAATGGCGCTTCGGCGCGGGCCGCGGCCTCGACGATGTGTGCGTGCTGATCCTCGGCACCGGCATCAGCGGCACGCTGTCGGTGGGCGGCCGCCTGGTGCGCGCCTCCACCGGGCAGCTCGGCCTCGCGCAGGCAGGGGAATATGGGCACATCCCCGTGCGCTACCGCGACGGGCTACCCTGCCCGTGCGGCAATACCGGCTGCGTCGAGACCGTCGCGTCGGGACCGGCCATCGCCCGCGCCTACGCCGCGAACACCGGCCGCGAAATCACTGGCGCGGAAACCGTTTTCGCCGCCGCCGATACCGATCCGGCGGCCCGGGCGGTGATAGACGATGCCATCGACGCGCTGGCCGCGGGCCTGCTGGGTGTCGTGCACGCGAGCTGCCCCGAGCTGATCGTGCTCGGCGGCGGCCTGGCCCGTGCGGGCGCGGTCCTCACCGACGGCCTGCACGCCCGGCTCACAGCCCTGCTGCGGGTGGCGCCCGTTCCCCAGGTCACACAGGGCGAGTTCGGTATTCGGGCCGGTCTGATCGGCGCGGCCCATCTGGCGCGGACGGGTGCACTGCGATGAGCGGCCGGCGCGGACTCGAATTGCGCGGCCGGGTGGTGACCCGGGCGGGGGTGCTGGAGGACGGTGTCGTCTCGATCCGGGGCGAGCGGGTGGCCACGGTGCGACCGGCCACCGAATGGGCCACGACCCACCGCGAACTACCGCCCGAATACGCGGGCACGATCGTCCCCGGCCTGGTGGACATCCACACCCACGGCGGTTTCGGCCATCGTTTCGACACCGAGGATCCGGCCGAGGCGCGCGCGGCCGCGGCCTTCCATCACCGGCACGGCTCGACCAGCGTGCTGGCCAGCCTGGTGACCGCGGCGCCGGACACCATGGTGGCCCAGGCCTCCGCGCTGCGGACGCTGGCCGCCGACGGGGCCATCGCCGGCATCCACATCGAGGGCCCGTTCCTGTCCCGGACCCGCTGCGGGGCACACGATCTCGGCTGTCTCATCGATCCGGATCCCGCGCTGATCGACCGTCTGCTGCGGGCCGCCGAGGGCAGCCTGCGGGTCATGACCCTGGCCCCGGAGCGTGCCGGATTCGACACCGCCGCCAAACAATTGGCCGACAGCGGCGTGGTGGTCGCCGTCGGCCACAGCGATTCGACCTTCGCCCGCTTCCGGGCGGCGCTGAGCCCGGAGGGGTCCGCCACCCTGGTCACCCATCTCGCCAACGGCATGCCGCCGTTGCATCATCGGGCGGCCGGGCCGGTGGCGGCGGGCCTGGTCGCGGCGGCCCAGCGGCAAGCCTTCGTGGAGGTCATCGGGGACGGCGTGCACGTCGATTCCGGTTTCGGCGCACTGGTTTTCGCCACCGCCCCCGACCGCGTGGTGCTGGTCACCGACGCCATGCAGGCCGCGGGCATGCCGGACGGACAGTACCGGCTGGGACCGCGACCCGTCACCGTGACCGACGGTGTGGCCCGGGTGCCGGGCGGCTCGCTGGCGGGCGGCACCGCGACGCTGCTGCACTGCCTGCGCTGGGCGGTGCGCGAGTGCGGCGTCCCGCTGTACGACGCCGTCGCGGCCGTCACCTCCACCCCCGCCGACGCCACCGGGCTGGATCAGGTCGGCGACCTGCGGCCGGGCCTGTACGCCGACGCCGTGGTGATCGACGACGACCTGAACCTGCGGCGGGTGCTACGGCGGGGACGGTGGCTGGCGTGATCCTCACCGTCACCATGAATCCCGCCTACGACCTGACCTACCGGCTCGAACGCCTGGAACGCGGGCGCGCGCAGCGGGTGCTGTCGGTCGAGCAGCGCCTGGGCGGCAAGGGCATCAATGTCACCCGCATCCTGTGCCAGCTCGGCAGCTGCGTGCGGGCAACGGGATTCGCCGACCACACCTTCGCCGCAGCGGCCGCCGCCGAATTCCCCGCCGACTTCGTGCCCGCCCTGCCGTGGGTCCGGCGCACCCTGGTGGTCAGCGAATCCCGCGACGGCACCGCCACCGGCCTGTGGGAGCCGGGCGCGTACGTGCACGAGCCGCACGCCGTGGACCGGCTGCTGGATCGCGTCGCGTTCCTGCTGCCCGAGCTGCGCGGGCTGGTGATCTCCGGATCGCTGCCCGGCGGGGTCGACGACGCGGTGCCCGCCGAGCTGGTGCGCACGGCCGTCGCGGCGGGCGTGCCGGCCGTATGCGATGTCGACGGTCCGGCGCTGAAGCTCGCGGCCACCGTCCCCGGTGTCGTGCTCACCCCCAATCAGGATGAGCTGGAACGTCTCACCGGCGTGGTCGCCGAGACCCCGCGGGCCGTGGCGGCCGCCGCCGGTCCACTGCTGGCGGCCGGTGTCCGCGCCGTGGTCGCCACCCGCGGCCCGGCAGGCGTGGTCGCGGTGACGCCGTCCGGGGCCTGGTCCGCGACGCTGCCGGAACCGGTGGCGGGCAATCCGACCGGCGCGGGCGATGCCGCCGCGGCCGCGGTGATCCGCGCGCTGACCGCCCCGGGCGAGCCGGACTGGCCCGCCCTGCTCACCGATGCCGTCGCGACCTCCGCGGCGGCCGTGGTGATCCCGGTGGCGGGCGAGATCGACCTGACGCTCCGCGACCGCCTCGCCCCCGCCGTCCAGGTCACCGCTCTGATCCCGGAGTCCCACCCGTGACGCTGGTCCCGCTCCCCGAGCTGCTCGCCGCCGCCCGTCCCGGCGGGCTGGGCGCGTTCAATGTCATCACCCTGGAACACGCGCAGGCCATCGCCGCCGCCGCCGAGTCCGCGAATCGTCCTGCGGTGCTGCAGATTTCGGAGAACACCGTCCACTACCACCGGGGCCTGAAGCCGCTCGCGCATGCCTGTCTGCACCTGGCCGCCGACAGCACCGCCGCCCTCGCGGTCCATCTGGACCACGCCACCTCCCGCGAATTGATCACGCAGGCGGTGGAACTCGGCATCACCTCGGTCATGTACGACGGCTCCGCCCTCGACTACACCGCCAATGTCGAAGCCACCGTGGCCATCACCGCCTGGTGCCACGACCGGGGCGTGCACGTGGAGGCCGAGCTGGGCGCGATCGGCGGCAAGGACGGTGCCCACACCCCCGGTGTGCGCACCGATCCCGACGAGGCCGTCGCCTTCGTCTCGTCGACCGGGGTGGACGCCCTGGCCGTGGCGGTCGGCTCCGCCCACGCCATGCGCACCCGCGATGCCGTGCTGGACACCGAGTTGATCGCTGCCCTGGCCGCGAAACTGCCGGTCCCCCTGGTACTGCACGGATCGTCGGGCGTCTCCGACGCCGGCCTGGGCGCGGCCGTCCGGCACGGCATGGCGAAGATCAATATCGCAACCCGCCTGAATATCGCACTGGCCGAATCGGTCCGGTCGACCCTCGCGACACACCCGGATCTCTCCGACCCGCGCCGATATCTGGGCCCCGGCCGGACCGCGATTCAGCACGAGGTCGAGCACTACCTCCGCGTCCTGTCCCCCGGACGGGGGATGGCGGGTCCCGCGCGCGCGTGACGATCGGCTCGCGGAACTGTCCTACGCTGCCCGGGAATCGCCACTTCGGCAGTAGGAGGCCCCTTGTTCGGCAGACGCGGATTCCTGACGGGAGCAGCGGCATCGGTGACGGCGGCGGTGGCCGCCACGGCGACCGGACCGGCACCCCGGGCGCGGGCCGATGTGGACCCGGGCAAACCGAACATCCTCGTCGTCATCGTCGACGAGATGCGCGCACCCGCCTGGTTCCCCGATCAGCAGACCCTGGATCAGCTGCTGCCCAACCTGGCTCGCATCCGGCACGGCAGCGTCTCGTTCGAGCAGCACTACACCGCCGCCAACGACTGCACCGCCTCCCGCGGCGCGCTGGTCACCGGGCTCTACAGCCACCAGACCGGCTGCATGGTGGTCTCGGAATCCACTCTCTCCCCGCGCTTCCCGACCTGGGGCTCCATGCTGCGCAAGCAGGGCTACGAGACGACCTGGTGGGGCAAGTGGCATCTGGGCCACTACCCGGACCGCACGCCGGGCGCGCTGGACGCCTACGGGTTCGGCGGCGGCACCTATCCGTCGCCGAACGGCGCGCCGGGGCAGGGGTTGCAGGCCGATCCGAAGATCGTCGACGACTTCGTGGACTGGTTCGAGCACGATTCCGGCGGGTCGCCGTGGTGCACCACGGTGTCACTGGTGAATCCGCACGACATCCAGTACTGGCCGCGCTGGACCCGCCGGGACCAGGCCAACCTCGACCTGCCGCGCTGGATGGACCAGCTGCCCGGGAATTTCGAATCGCTGGAACAGCTTTCGGCCAAGCCGCGGCTGCAGATGGCACTGGTGCAGGCGTCGGTGGTGGCCTTCGGGCTCGCACCCTACGGCACGCCCGAGGCCACCCAGGCCTGGATCGATATGCGCAACCTGTACCTATGGCTGCAGCAGCAGGTCGACGGGCAGATCGGCCGGGTGCTCGACACGCTGTACTCGCGACCGGACGTCGCCGCCAATACGGTCATCGTGTTCACCTCCGATCACGGCGATTACGCCGGATCGCACGGGTTGCACGGCAAGGGCGGCGGCGCCTACGACGAGGCGATCCGGGTGCCGCTGTACGTGCACGACCCGCGCGGATACCTCAGCCCCACCGATTCCACCAGCGCCCGCACGCAACTCACCTCCAGCGTGGACCTCGCGCCCCTGCTGCTGACCATCGCCACCGGCGGCGCGGACTGGCGGGCCGGCGACCGCTACGAGCATCTGCGCGGCCGCCTGGACCTGGCCGCCCTGTGCCGCAATGCCTCCGCCGCCGGACGCCCGTGGATCGCGCACACCACCGACGAGTCCACCATCGAGGAGGCGGCGATCCTGTTCGACCACAACGCGCCCGGCCACGTGGCCATGGTGCGCACGGCCGACGCCAAGTTCGCCTCCTACTCGAAATGGCTGGACGGCCGCATCCAGATCGACACGTCGGCCGAGCAGGAGTTCGAGCTCTACGACTACTCCACCGAGAACGGCCGACTGGAGCTCGACAATCAGGCGGCGAGCGGAAATCCGCTGCGGGACACCATGGCACAGCTGCTGGCGCAGGCCATCGACACCGAGATCCAGCAGCCGCTGCCCGGGTACCTGAAGGACGCCCAGGAGCAGGGCATCGACGACTATGTGCAGTCCAACCGCAGCATCGCCGCGCGCGCCGAGCGCCTGGGCAACTTCCTGGAGGACTTCCTCACGCCGAAGTGACGAACTCGCGCAGGGTGATCGGCGGGTGGCCGGTGAACCGTTCGATGGATTCGGTCACGCGGAAGAGCTCGTGACCGGATCCGATGGCCGCGAACATGGTCCACAGGTGGGTCAGGTGCTCGACGGCCACCGGGTCGCGGTAGACGGTCATGGCCCACTCCGACCACTCCGCCGGATCGACGTTCCGGTAAGGGACGCCGAACAATTCGGCGGCCTCGCCGACGGTCATGATTTCGCCCGCCAGCCACAGCACCGGATCCACCGGGCCCTCGGTACGCAGCACGCCCGCACCGACCCCGGCCACATCCGCGCCCGCGATGAGCGGCAGCACGGTGTCGGGCGAGCCGAGCGGCAGCGCCAACTCCCCGCGGTCGCCGATGGCCACCCGCAGGTTCTCGTAGAACACCGCCGCGCGCAGGTGCACCGCGCCGATGCCGGCGGTGTCGAGCACCTGTTCGGCCACCCAGTGCCGCCGCATGTGCGGGGTGCCCGCCTGCGGATCGGAGCCGAGCTGTGAGGTCGCGACCACGCGCTGCAGCCCGGCCTGCCGCCCGACGGCCGCGAGAACCGCGGTGGCGTCGATCATTCCGGCGGTCACCGGATAGGTGAAATAAGCCCGGCGCACGCCCTGCAGGGCGGGTGTCACGGCGGTGATTTCGCGCAGATCGCCGACGACGACCTCCGCGCCGAGATCCTTCAGCTCGGCTGCCCGGCCGTCATCGCTGTGCACGAAAGCACGCACCGGCAGGCCCGCGCGCATCAGGGTTTCGGCGACCAGCCTGCCGGTACCGCCTTGGCTTCCACCGGCCGCGCCGGTGACGAGAATCGGTTCCATTGCTCTGCTCCTCACGCCGTCGCCGGCAACCGCAGTTCGAAGGCCCCGCGCGCGGCGAGGCCGGTCAGGAAGTCCACGGCGTCGAAAGCCTCACCGGGACTGGCGACTCCGCTCTTGGCGCCGCCGTCGGTGAGCCGCACCGCGGCTTCCACCGAAGCCAGCGCGGCCGCCGACCACAGGTCCCGGCCGGTCAGCGTCCCGGCCGCGGAACCGCCGGGCGCGAGAACCTGTGCGGCGATCATGAATTCGCTCGCGGCGCGGGCGGCCGCGTCCACCTGCTCACTGGCGAAGGCCTGCTCCTCCTCGAAGGTGCGCGAGGTCAGCTGTGCCTCCACCGCTCTGGTGCGGGTGTGCCGGGGCACCGTGACCGCTTCCGGGAACGGCACCGGCGCGGTCATGGGCCGCGGCCCGACCGGCGGCGGGAACGCGAAGATCGCCTGTCGCGGTTCCACGAATCCGTACCGCTGTTCGCCGTCCTCGTAGCCGATGCGATCGGTGTCGGCGAACAGCAGCCGCGCGGTCTCCACCGCGCCGTGGGTCATCATCCAGTTGGTGACGTTGTAGGCCACCGTGATCCGGTCGATGTCGGGGATCCCGCGTGCGACGGCACCGGCCAGTAGATCACCCAGTCCCCCATAGAAACTCACGCTCGGCAGCATGGTGATCCCGGCGCGCTGCGCGGGTTCGGTGAAGCTGTCGAACAGCCGCTTGACGTGGTGCACCTCCACCGCGTGATCGACATAGTGGCAACGGCCCTCGACGGCGGCGGTGGCTACCGGCAGTCCGGTGGTGGCGAAGGGCCCCGCGCAGTGGATGATCACGTCGGCGGCCTCGGCCAGCGCTCGCAATGCCCCCGGATCATCCAGCGCGGCGGGCATCACCCGCGAATAACCCAGGGCAGCAAGAGCATCCGGATCCCGCCCGGACACCACCACCTCTTTTCCCCGTGCGGTGAGATCGGCGGCGACCAGGCGACCGGTGTGACCGGTGGCTCCATAGATGGCGAATACGGTCATGAAAGATCAACTCTTTTGACTCGACGGACAATTCGAACGTCAGTTCACGTATATAGACCGCCGCGCCGACGAAAAGTCATCGCTCGTCGCCGGGGAATTTCGATTCCCGGATCTCCGGACCCCGGAGCCAGGTCATGCACGCAGGCACGGCCACCGCAGCTCGGAGTCGTCGACGGCCAGCGTGATGTCCGGAAAGCGTTGCAGCAGTGCGGTGAAGGCCACCCCGCCCTCGAAGCGGGCCAGGGGCGCGCCGACGCAGAGATCGTGTCCCCGCTGGAAGAACAACGCGCCCTCGACGAACTCGCCAGCGGCCCGACCCGCAACACCCTGGCCGGGCTGGTGACCGGCACGGTCGCCGGAGCCCTCGTCGGCGACCGCACACGATGCGGTAGTGCATTTTCCCGATGTGCCCGACACCCGTGTCTCGACTTTCCGGTGGTCTACCAGAAAGTCGAGACAGGCCGTGCTGTGCCGTGGCGGCCGCGGCCCCTGGGCCGCAGCGCCGAGCTGGGCGGAAGAAATTGACGCCCGCTGATGTCCGCTAGTTACTGCTGCCTGAAGAGGAACCGCTGGGCAGCCTCGGGAATCGCAATGGGGAGTCGGGGATTCCGGCGCCGTCGGTGCCCGCGCCGTCCTTGGCGTAACTGCTCTGTCCCGGTGGGGCGCTCAGGGTATTGAGGTAATTCCATCCGCTGTACCCGCCTCCGACCAGTCCGGCCAGGATCGTGCCCGCGAGTCCACCAGCACCGGCGAATACCCCGATAATCGGCAATCCGGTCACCAGGCAGCCCACCGCAAGAACCGCGCACGTCGCCACCGCAAGTACCGCACCGACGATGGCTCCGGCGGCCGCGCCTGCGAGCGGCCCCAGCGCCAACGCCATGCCGAACTGACCCAGACTGTCGTTGGCAGCGAGCTGATTCTCCAGCGGAGATGCGATCGGCTGCGCGCTCGCCAGATCGGGGGCGAGGTCCAGAGTTCGACCGCCCGCGGAGATGTTGTGCCGGATGTCGTATCGGATTCCGTTGAGGGCAAAGGCAAGTGGCACCTGGCCGACGACCTGCCCGGCATCGTCGGAAACGATGATGGATCCGCCATCGGCAGCCGGCGTGAAGGTGCCTGCGTCGATCGTGGTGATGACCTGCTCTTCGGACACCTCGCTTCGGTACCCGACGACGGCTGGTTTCGCCGGGTCGGCCAACGCTGGTTGCATGGCCGCTGTTGACGCCGACAGCAGCGATCCAGCCGTCACAGTGACGATGGCAGCCTTGCGGATCATCACTGTCCGGCCTCCTGCTGCTCCGGGGCAGGCTTTGCCAGCCCCGGTAGCTGAGACGCGTACTGGCTCTGCCCGGGAGCGGCCTGCATCGTGGTGTAGTAGTTCCACATGCCCTGGAGCAGTCCGGGAGCGCCGCCCAACGCCAAACCGACGACTCCGCCCGCCGCGCCCATCATCGTCATCAGCGGCGCCACCGTCAGCACGCAGCCGATGCTGAGAACCAGACACGATGCCCCGGCAACAGCGAGTCCGGCACCGACACCGACCACAGCGCCGACGATCGTCCCGACCAGTGTGCCGGCGGACAAACCGAAGCCGACCGAGTTGATCAGGTCGTTCATCGCCAGCTGGTTTTCCAAGGGCGAGGCGACCGGGCGCACCGCCGGCCCGCCAGTATTCGCCGGCAGCTGCGGAGTCAGCCGCAACGTGTGGCCATCGGCCGAGATCTGCGTGGCGATCGGGTAGCGCTGTCCGTCGAGAACGTAGGCCGTGGGCGTCGAATCAATCGTTGCCCCCGACGAGTTGTGCAGCGAGACGGTCTCGGTGTCCGCGTCCTGCACGAATTCCCCGTCCCCGACGGTCGCGACAACACTGTCGCCGGCGATCGCTCCCTGGTAATGCATCGAATCCGCGGGGGCAGCAGACTCCGGCGACGCGGTGGCGTTACCGCACGCGGCGACTCCGGCCGTTGCCATCACGGCGGCAATCACCACAGGGCTCATTCGCCTGTAGAGCTTCATCTTGATCCTCATCATTCCGATTTGATTAGGCGGTTGAGAAAATGGCGCGACTGCAGACAGAAGAAACTGGTGATGCGCAGTGCCTAATCGGCTGCACGTTCAGGGTCGCGCCGATGACCTAGATTACATAACGGTCGGCGGATTGGGGAGATTTCGGAAAGACCGGGAGAATCATTTTGCTTCGAAAATTAGACACAAACACGAATAAGTGCCGACTGGCACCCATCTGCCAGCCGACACCAATCGTTGAACACGTAATGATTATAAGAAGACCGATTTACCTCCTAGGATTGGTAGCGCCAGACCGCCAATCGAGCCGACGTTGAACAAGCTAATTCACGCTGTGCTCCGCCAGCGCGTCACACCATCGTGAATCGCGACGGGGCACGGTGAAGGGAATTGTGGTGGACCGTGTGCCCAGCGGCGGAACCAGCATGCGCGCCCCGAGCCGGCGCAGGAGTTGTCTAATGCAGTAGCTCGAAATTCGGGGCGGCCTCGTTTGATGCATGGTAGGGATTTCTGCCCCAGACTCCGGGGCCACAAGAACAGATCTGCAACAGCGGGAGCGCGAAAGTGCTTCGTGTCGTGCTGCCGGTGAATCGATTTCGAGTGCCGAGTTCAGTTACCGAGGTCGCTGTGTCAACCCTCACGGTTGCTCACCATGTACTTGGCTGGATCGCGAGGCTGTGTCACCGAGGTGCGCCAAGAGCACCCTGCGCACCGCGTGCCAGTCCGCGAGTCGTTCTTCGAGGGACATGCCGCGAAGAGCTTGGGCCCGAGAGCCTTCGAGGATCAGCCGGACGACCCTGAACAAGTCGTCGGGATCGCTGGACTCATCCGCTACGTACGGTCGAACAGTTTCAACCATTCGGTCGAATCGGTCGGCGAAATACGCGTGCGCGGGGTGAAAAGGATCCTGGGCTTCCGCCTCGAGCGCATCGAAGTTGTTCGACTCCTGCGCGCGCGAGCTGTAGTAGTCGACCCCGGCGTCGAGCAGTCCGAGCAGCCCCTTGCCGCCGGCTTGGTCGGACACAGCGGCCGAATCCGTCCTGTCGCGCTCATCGAGTACTGCGACCAGCAACGCCTGCATGTCGGGGAAGTAGTGCATCAGTCCGGGTGCGGACATGCCACAGCGGCGCGCGAGCTCGCGGATCGACAAGGCCCGAATCCCCTGTTCGGCGATGGTCTGACGGGCAACGGCCAGAATTTCCAGACGCCGAGCTTCCGGTGTCATACGTTTGGCCACAATTGCCCTCCTCGTTGCGATGCGGGCCTCGTCACCCTTATGCTCACGCTATCTTACACGTGTTAGATAGCGAAAGGGAGCAGCTTTGATCATTCCGAAGACATACGAACACCGGCCGGGTACTGGCCGGTTCGTGCTGGAGGACGGCATGACCGTGGCGGTGGATTCGTCCGAACTCCGCGATGTCGCCGAGGGATTCGCGAACGAGCTTCGGGCCGATACCGGTATCCGACTGCGCGTGACGGTGGATCCTTCGCCCTCAGCGGCGCTGCGTGTGCGGCTCGACGACCTTGGACTCGACGATCTGCCCCGGTCCCGGGGAGGCCGCGCCGACGGCGTGGTTTCGGCGGACGAAAGGCACGGGCTTCAAGTCGACGATGACGGCGTGGTGGTCTGGGGCCCCGGCCCAGAAGCTGTTTACCGGGGCTTGACGTCACTTCGCCAACTGGCCGCAGCAACATTGACCGAAGGGGCGGCCCGCATCCCGACGCTGTCGATCCGCGATGTGCCCGACTACTCGTGGAGGGGGCTGACCCTCGACGTGGCCCGGACATTCCATGATGTGGACACGGTGAAACGGGTCATCGACATGCTGGCGCTGTACAAGTTCAACGTGCTGCACCTGCATTTGACCGACGACCAAGGTTGGAGGTTCGACGTTCCCGGGTGGCCACAACTACTCACGGTCGGCGCCGCTGGAGCTGCCGAAGGCCGTCCAGGGGGCTTCTACACGCGCGCGGACATTGCCGAGCTGGTCGAATACGCCGCGGACCGCTTCGTGACCGTGGTGCCGGAGGTCGATATGCCGGGTCACAGCGCAGCCGCGATTCGTTCGTATCCCGAGTTGGGGTCGGCACCGGAAGGTCATAGCGGCGCGGTCTACCTCGACCCGGCGGCCGACCGAACGTGGTTGTTCGTCGAGGACGTGGTGGCGGTGCTGGCCGACCAGTTCAAGACCTCGGCCTTCATTCACATTGGTGGAGACGAAGCGTTCGGCATGCGGGCCGAGGCTCACATCGCGTTTCTCGAGCGGGCTGCAGCGATTGTCAGAGAGCAGGGAAAGGACGTCATCGGATGGCAGGAGATGGCTCGCACCGAAGTCTCCTCCAGAGAAACCGTGCAATATTGGATGAGCCTGACCGAAGTGGACGAGATGCTGGGGTCGCAACGGCTGGAAGAACTCATTCCCCCGGAATTCGTCGATGTGGTGCGAGAAAACTTGGAGCGCGGCCGGACCGATCTTCAGCGAGCACTCGCGTTGGGCGCGAATATCATTGCGTCACCGACGTCCCGTTTCTACCTGGACCGCCCGTTCGCGGATTCGGCCCTCGACCCGAGCCACGAACACGCTCGAAGCCGCCTCGGGATGTCCGCCTATACGCCGACCTCAATCGAGGATGGGGTGAATTGGGAAATCGAAGACGAGCTTCCCGGTGTCGATCTGGACGCCCAGCTGGTTGGGTTCGAGGGCGCCGCATGGTGCGAAACGGTCACTGGGCGTGAGGATTTGGAGCTCCTCCTCCTTCCGCGACTGGCCGGTGTGGGTGAACGATCCTGGCGCGCCCTCGCCAGAGCGGACTGGCCCGATTACCGACAGCGTCTCGCCACTCATTCGAGAGTGTGGAATGCCCGCGGATGGAACTGGTTCACGGCGTCATCGATACCCTGGCTCGACGCACCGGGTAATAGCTGAGAGGCGATATTCGCGACACTGACACGGCCCATAAACACAGCGCTCGGCACGCTCGCCGCATTATGGACTTCGTGTCGCAACCGCCGGTCACCAACGAGTGAGAAAAAGCTCGAATTCACCGATTCCACTCTCCGCGTGTGTCATAATTCACTCACTCAGCTCATCTGGTAGTTGAGTTCGTCGAGACGACATGAGCGCGGTCAATTTCGCCCTTCCGGCGCGACCATCCCATTCGCCGCTCCCGTTGCGTGATGTCACGCGTTTGTCGTCAGTTGAATTCCCGAAAGGGGTTGGTATGTCCACAACTCCCACTGTCGAGCCGGCCGACGGCGCCGATCCGCCGGAAGCACCCGGGGCGAGCAGCCGACCCGCCGGCTTGTCCCGAGCCCGAGTGTTCATCGCATTGGTACTGATCGTGTTGTTCAGCGAGATCGCGCCGATCCAGACGATGATGGCCGCAGCCGCCTTGGACAAGATCGCGGCCGCCTTCCCGGGCAGTGGCACGAATACCGCCTGGACCATCATCGTGTCCGGTCTCATCGGAGCCGCCGCCGCACCGCTGATCGGCAAGATCGGCGATAGCTGGGGCCGAAGGCAGACTTTCGTGACCTGCGGCGCGCTGTTCGCGGCGGGGTGTCTGGTCTGCGCGCTGGCCGGCGGCTGGGCAGTCTTCCTGTTCGGCCGCTGCCTGCAGTCTTTCGCGGTCGCGGGTGGGGTCGTTGCCTACGGGCTGGTCAGGGATCTGCTGCCGCGCACCGACACCGCACTCGGGTTCGGTGCGATCGCCGCCGGATCCGGGTTCGCCACGGCCGTCGCGCCGCTGGCCGTCTGGCTCAATGGCACGCACGGCTGGAGCGCGGCATTTTGGCTGTCGCTGGCGTTCACGCTGGTGATGATCCCGTTGGTCGTGGTGGCCGTCCCGGGTTCGAAACCCGTTGCGCGCCAGCGTCTCGGCCTCACCGGCACGGTCCTGGTCACGGTCGGTGCCGCACTGGTGATGGTCTATGTCGACCGGGGACAGGACTGGGGCTGGACCAGACCCGCGAGCCTGGCCTGGCTGGTCAGCGGGCTGGCAATGCTGGCCCTGTTCGTCCTCGCGCAGCCGCGGCTGAACGCGCCGCTGATCGATCCCCGCGTGTTGCGCCGGCCTCGCTTCGGCCTGCTGCTCGCGGTGGGACTGCTCGCATCGTGCACGATCGGTGTCCAGACCTACGCGATCACCTACATGGCCCGCACGCCCAGCCCGGCCGAGATCGAAAACGGAGTTGTCGCAGGCACGCTCGCGAAGGTCGCACAGGCCAGCGGAATGCTCCTACCGCCCGAAGCCGTCGAGGTGAGCCTCGTCCCAGGATTCAGTTACAGCAGTGGCTTCACCACGCACGAGTACGGCCTGCGTATCGCGCTTCTGCAGGGCATGATCACGATTGCCTTCGGCGTGATCGGCGCCCTCGTGGCGCGTCGGCTCGGCGCCCGGCTCCCGCTGTTGTCCGCCGCGGTGCTGTTCGCTGCGATCGCACTTGTCGAGGCTGCCGGATCGCATACCTGGGACATTCTCACCCTCACCAACGCAGCCTTCGGGTTGGCGCTCGGCTTCTTCTACACGGCCGCACCGGTTCTCGTCGCCGAGACGGTGCCGCGCGAGCAGACCGGTGCCGGCTTCGGCATGTTCACCCTGGTCCAGGGTGTGGGTACGGCGATCGGCGTCGCTATTGTCATCGCCTTCACAGCGGCACACCCGATGGCGGCCAGTGTGCGTGTCCCCGGAATGCCGCCCCTGCTCAGCCCGATTCCCGGGGTGTTCGCTGACCGCGGCTTCGAATTGGGATTCTGGTTCGCTACGGCGACCGCGCTCGCCGCGCTGGTCCTGTCGTTGCTTGTGCGCCCCGCCCGAGCCGCGCTCGGTGAACCGGGTGCGTGAGAACGCCACTCGCTGTTGCGTGGTGGGGCTGCTGCCGGAAGGAGCAGCCCCGCTCGGCACCGGCAGGAACTCCGATTCCGAAAACCAAGACCTCACACCGGAGAAGAGATGAATCACCCCTTGCCCGCCGATTCGCCCGATCTGGAAGCGCATCTGACCGCGCTGCTGGACAAGCTGACGACGCAACAGAAAGTGCGGCTCCTGAGCGGCGAATCGCCCTGGTCGCTGCCCGCCGAGCCCGCCATCGGGTTGCGGTCGATCGTCATGTCGGACGGCCCCTCCGGCGTCCGGGGCGGGTCGATGGATGACCGGGTCCCTTCGGCCAGCCTGCCCTCCGCGACCGCGGTCGCCTCGACCTGGGACCTGGACACCGTGGACCGCCTCGGTGCGCTGATCGCGGCCGAGGCCCGGGCGAAGAACATCGACGTCGTGCTGGGGCCGACGGTGAATCTGCACCGATCACCACGTGGCGGACGCCATTTCGAGGCATTCAGTGAGGATCCGTGGCTCTCGGGCCGAATCGGCGCAGCCTATGTCAAGGCGGTACAGACCCACGGCGTGGCCGCCACCGCCAAACACTATGTCGCCAACGACAGCGAAACCGAGCGGCTCACCGTGGACGCACGGGTCGACGAACGCACCCTGCGCGAGGTGTACCTGGCGCCCTTCGAGCGGATGGTCGGCGAGGGCGGCGCATGGCTGGTCATGTCCTCCTACAACCAGGTCAACGGCGCCACCATGAGCGCGAACCCTTTGCTACGCAAGCCACTCAAGGACGAATGGGGTTTCGACGGCGCGGTCGTCTCGGACTGGACCGCGGTCCGCGACACCGTCGAATCGGCCACCTCCGGCCAGGACCTGGTCATGCCCGGCCCCGACACCATGTGGGGCGACGCTCTGGTCGACGCCGTCCGAGCCGGAAAAATCGACCCGGCCACCATCGACGACAAGACACTGCGGCTACTGCGACTGGCCGCCCGGGTCGGAGCCCTGGATTCCGTTGCACCGGTGGCCACTCCACCCGCGCCGTGGCAACGCGACGACATCCGATCGCTGCTGCGACACGTCGCCGCCGACGCCATGGTGCTCGTGCACAACGACGGCCTCCTGCCGATCGCAGCCGACACCACACCTCGACTCGCCGTCATCGGCCACCACGCTCGCCGGGGCCGCAATCAGGGCGGCGGCTCGGCGTCTGTGTTCCCGGAGACGGTCGTCTCACCACTGGAAGGCCTGCGCCAGCGCTACGGCGCCGACTGCGTCACCTACACCCCCGGTCTGGTGCCCAGCGCTGAACTGGTCCCCTTCGAACGGGGTACGGTCACCGACCCGGTCACCGGCGAACCGGGCATCCGGGTGCGCTATCTGGACCCGCAAGGCGCACCGTTCGCCGAGGAGGTCTTCCCGTCCGGCCGATTCGGCTGGCTCGGAGACGAACAGCTCGCCCGGGCCGCGACTCTGGAGATCACCGCCCATTTCACCCCTGCCCGCACCGGCCACCACCGGCTCGGCTTCGCGGGCCTGGGCCACAACGTGTTCCGGATCGACGACCGCGTGCTGAGCACCGACCCGATCGTGGCGGACAGCGACGATGTCCTGCAAGCGATTCTGAATCCGCCGTCGCGGGCCTTCGATGTCGAACTCGAGGCCGGGCAGCCCGTCGAGATCACCCTCGAGTTCCGACCCGATCTGCCCGGCGGCTTCCCCATCGCCCGGCTCACACTCGGCACAGAAGACGTATTCGACACGCCCGCAGAAGAATTGGCACAGGCCGAGGCACTGGCCGCAGCCGCCGATATCGCGATCGTGGTCCTCGGCACCACCGAGACCATCGAATCCGAGGGCTTCGACCGGCCCACCCTGGCCCTGCCCCAGGGCCAGGACGAACTGGTACGCCGAGTACTCGCCGCCAACCCCCGCACGGTCGTAGTCGTCAACTCCGGTAGCCCGGTGCTGATGCCGTGGCTACATGACGTTCCCGCAACCCTGCTCACCTGGTTCCCGGGCCAGGAATTCGGCGCGGCGCTGGCCGACGTCCTCAGCGGCGCCGGCGAACCCGGCGGCCGCATCCCCACCACCTGGCCCGCCACCGAGACCGACGTGCCGGTCTGGCAGGTGGAGCCGGTCCACGGGCGACTCGAATACACCGAAGGCATCCACATCGGCTACCGAGAATGGCAGCGCCGCGCCGCCCACGGCGGTCCCGCACCCGCCATCCCGTTCGGGCACGGGCTGGGCTACACCACCTGGCAGATCATTGAGCCGGTCGTCGCGACTGCGGGCGACGGCTGGGTCACACTCACCGTCGACGTCACCAATACCGGATTGCGAAGCGGAAAACACGTTGTGCAGGCCTACCTTTCGCGTACCGCACCGTCGTCGATCGATCGCCCCGAATGCTGGCTCGCCGGCTACGCGCTGGTGCACGCAGAACCGGGCGCGACCGTGACCGCCCGGATCGGTATCGAGCCCCGCTCCCTCGAGCACTGGTCGGTCGACGAGCACACCTGGATCCGGGAACCCGGCGCGTTCAGCGTCCGAGTCGGCGCCAGCGTGGCCGACCTCGGGGCAGCAGTCGAAATCCCCGCACCGCGCGTCTGATCCGATCTCGAAGGCCAGCTAGGGACGGCCACCGCCATCCCGGCCGGTCTTCGTTCATCCGTCCCGAAGGAAACACATGACGAGAAGCGAACCCGCCACATCCATCCCTAACCTGGTCACGGGTATCGTCCCCACCCCTTACCTAGTTCGGCGCCTGACCGGTCCGGAAATGGCACTCACCCCCGACACCGCAGTCCTGGCCGACTCCGACTCTGCGATGCCGATCGCCAGACGCTTCGTCAGCGAGTACTTTTCGGACACCTCGGTCCGCCTGAACCTGATCCGCGACGCAACGGAGGCCCGCGGACCGGTGCTCGAATTCCGGCTGGATGCACCGCCCGACGATGCGGTACCGCGGGCAACCGGCATCGATCCCACCGGCGCGGACACCGATGAGCGCCACTCGATTCGGATCGAGGCACGCGGGGCGACGCTCACCGCACCCACCCCGGCCGGGCTCTACCGCGCATCGGCCAGCTTCCGCCAACTCGCTGCCGCACACCGCATTTCCGGCACGGGCATCACCCCCATGATGGTGCTCGACGGCCCACGCTATCGATGGCGCGGACTGTCACTGGACATGGCACGGCACTTCTTCACCGTCGGCGAACTGTCCAGGGTCATCGACCTGCTCGCCTACTACAAGCTCAACGTGCTGCACCTCCATCTAACCGACAACGAGGGCTGGCGACTGCAGGTCCCGGGCCGCCCGAAACTCACCGAGAATTCGGATGACTTCCTGTCGGTCGGCGAATACGCCGCGATCACCGACTACGCGAAGCAGCGATTCATCACCATCGTCCCCGAAATCGACATACCCGGTCACATCGGTGCGGCCGCCGCGGCGTATCCGGAGATCGGGACGACCATTCGGGGCGAGGCGAAGCTACCGGGACTGCCCGCGACCGCGTTCACCCACCTCGATCCCGACAATGAGGACGCGCGGCGTTTCGTCAGCGATGTCCTCGGCGTCGTCGCCGAGCTCACCCGAGGGCCTTTCGTTCACATCGGCGGCGACGAGACCGTGTTCATGCCTGCCGAAAAGTACCGCCGCTTCATCGATTTCGCCGCTACCCAGCTGGCCGAGCGAGGCAAACAGGTGATCGCCTGGCAGCAAACCGTACGGGCCGAGCCGGAACGGATCGCCATGTTCCAGTATTGGAACGACATGCTCGCCCCGGACGACTCCACCGCGATCCCCGACCCGATCCCGAGCGACCACCCACTCGCGGGTATGGCTGCGGCGCTGCAGGATTCGGCGGTTCTCGATGCCATTCACGCGGAATCGGCACGTGCTCGACAAGATCCATACCTTCTTGCGCGGGCCTCGGCACCGGTACTGCTGTCGCCTGCTTCGCACGCGTACCTCGATCGCGCCTACGCCGAACCGCCCCGCGATCCGGGCGCGTCACGTCCGCACCTGGGCCACCCGATCCACGCGGCGTCGACCATCCGTCGCAGCTGGGAATGGGACCCCGCGCGGATTCTCGGCGATCTCGAGGTCGAGATCGCAGGCGTCGAGGCGGCCATCTGGTGCGAGACCGTCGAGGGCTTCGCCGACCTCGGGCGGCTCGTGCTGCCACGCCTGGTCGGCACGGCCGATCGGGCCTGGTCGCTCTCGACCGACCACACGTGGGACGAGTACCGCGACGGCCTGGCCTCGCACGCGCGCTGGTGGCGACAGCGCGGATGGGAGTACTTCGACTCCTCGCTGGTCGAGTGGGCGTGAACGGCGCAGAGAGGTACGCAGCCGACCACTGGGCAGAATGAATTTCAGTTTTGCCTTCCTGTGAGGTCAGAGCGCTGCTAACGTGGAGCCCGTCACTAGAATTAATTTCAGTTCCGTTTCCGGAGGTCCCGTGACTGCCTCAGTCCTCGAAGCTTCACACCCCCAGAGCTCGCAGCTCCCGCCCTCGATGATCGAGAGGATGAGCCTGATCCTCGACACGTTTCCCTACCGCACCAGTCGCCTGACACTCGACGACGTCGCCCGAGCTACCCGGCTGCCCCGCTCCACCGCCCACCGGATCATCGAACAGATGATCAGAGTCCGGTGGCTCGATCGCACCAGCTTGGGCTACAGCCTGGGACCAAGGGCACTGCAGGTCGGCAGCAACGACGACTCCAACGCCCTCAGATCAGCAGCCGCGCCGTTGCTGCACGCATTGATGCTGCGCACGGGGATGACAGTGCACCTGGCAACCCTCGACAAAGGGCAGGTGTATTTCCTCGACAAGATGGGTGGCCACTTCGCCAAAAGCGTGCCGTCACGTGTCGGTGCAACAGCACCCGCGCACGCGACGGCGCTGGGGAAAGCAATGTTGGCCTGGCTCACGCCCGAAGACGTGGACCGACGCGTTGCCGGCGCGATGACCCGGTCGACCGCGAGCACCATCACCGATATCAACCTGCTTCACAAGCAACTCAGCGCCATACGCGACCGAAACGGCATCGCGTTCGCGCGCGGAGAATGCTTCGATGACATCGCCTGCACCGCTGTCGCTATCCGCACCCCCCTCGACAGCACGATCGGTGCAATCTCGTTGACCGGTAAAAGCGACGCGCAGCTCGCGCGAGTCGCGCCGCTGGTGCTCGACGCTGCCCGACAGGTGACCGCCGCGATTTTTCACCGATCTTGATTCGCGAACCTTCCGAACTGCAGCAGTAGTTCGAGCGAGGCAGAAACTCGACACCACCGCCCGTTTCCGCGCCACGCGGGACTTCGAGCGTTTGGTGCGACCCGGCGGTTAGGTCATCCGGCACCCGCCTGCGTGCCGGGCGGTCGAATCAACGACGTCTGCGCCACCGCCGAATACTCCGACGCATTCGGCCGTCCCGTCACACCTGGACGGCGATCGAGAGCTCGACGCCATCGAGCCCAATAGGCGCTGCGGGCCCGGTCGGCACGGAGGCCGACCAGGACCGGCCGCCCAGTCGCCAAATCTGTTCAGGACCCCGCCTCCCCTAGAAATGAGGCCTCACTGATGCCCAGCCAGTTCGGTCGGCGGTTGAACGCCCTATTCGACCAGTGGGCGCAGCAGCACCATGAGCGCTTGACCAATCATCGGTTGGTTGCTGAGCTCGACCGTCGTGGCTTCTCGGTATCCGAACCGTATCTGTCCCAAATCCGCCGCGGTCGCCGCTCTCATCCTTCATCCGCGCTGGCAGCCGCTCTGATCGACTTTTTCGGCGTCGACCCGGACTACTTCGGCGACGGCACCACGCACTGCGATGCAACGAACAACAACACCATCATTGCCGATATCCACGGCGATACGCTGCGGCAGCTATTGAGCACGGCCGCCGAGCTGTCGGCTGACTTCCTCGACTACTTGATCATGCTCGCCGTCCGGTTGCGCCGCGCCGAGAACCTCCCCATCGAGCCCTAGGCTATTTCCCGATAGTGGCCGCATTGGGCCGCGTACGCTGCATGCCGTGGCTGGCAGTGAGGCGGAGCCGGGTCTGCGTGAGCTGCGTTACGAGTATTGTAAAGCCTTCCGCAGCAAGAGCTTTCACTCTTCATGGACCCGGCTCGCAGTGCGCATCATGTCTGTTGCGGCCGAGGTAGTCGGGTCGGCAGGGCTCATCAGCACCGCTCGCTTGCCCTCGTCCGCGGCGCATATCGCGGTGGGTGGCCGACATCGCGTGGTCGATGAAGATTGCGCTGTGCAGGGGTCAGTCGAATGATGTTGGCCAGCGCCGTATCTCGGGTTGGCAGCAGGTGTTGGTGCCCAGATGGCGGGGTCATCGGGTTTTGACTGGAAGGATAGCGAGGGCGCCGAGTCCAGCGACAACTGCAA
Organism: Nocardia sp. NPDC059236; assembly: GCF_042754085.1. Taxonomy (NCBI): domain Bacteria; kingdom Bacillati; phylum Actinomycetota; class Actinomycetes; order Mycobacteriales; family Nocardiaceae; genus Nocardia; species Nocardia sp. NPDC059236. Next base: position 199,006 of record NZ_JBHZAF010000006.1, on the reverse strand, counting down.
CAACCGGGTACAGCGTGCCGTATCCGTGGGACGCTGTGACGATCGCTGCGGCCGCCATTGGTGCGAAGGTGCTCGGCAGGGTGGATGCGATATTGATGATGCCGAGATCCTTGGCGGCGCTGTCGGCGTCGGGCAGTACTTGGGTGACCAATGCTTGATCGACGGCGAGGAAGGTGCCGAATCCGATCGTCAGCACAACAGTGGATCCGATCAACCCGCCCACGGTCGGAGCCCATATCGGGAGCAGCGCCGAGGCCGCGATGATGATGCCGCCGGCGAGAACGATGGGTTTGCGTCGTCCGATTCTGTCCGAGAGCGGTCCTGCGATGCCGAGGGCCAGGAGAAATCCGGGCAAGCTGACCAGACTGATTATCGGGGTGAGATGCGTGGCTTCCGTGAGCGTCAGGCCTACGTAGTCCTGGGCGATATAGAGCTGGTAGGTCAGCACCATGTAGTAGCCGCCGCAGATCAGGAACCGGCCGAGAAATACCCAGAAGAAATCGGGATGGCGTCTGGGGTTGACCCAGAACATCTGCAGCACAGTGGCGACCGAAAGCAGGGGTCGGCTGCTGTTTCGATTGTCGGCGTCCGGGTTCGCTATCAGGAATCCGAGCGAGAAGACGAGGGTGATGGTGGCGACAACGGTGTATCCCAAGGGGATTCGGGTGGCGAAGCTTGCCCCGATCACCGGACCGAGGATCGCCGCGATCACTGTTCCCAGGCCGGCCAGGGTTGAATAGCGGCCGCGCCGATCCACCGGCACCCGGTCCGGCTGGATCGCGGTGAGGGGGCCACCGAAGGTGTTGAAGCCCAGGTAGGCGATGCTCGCGGTCATCAGCAGCATCGCGACCGACGTGGACGACCCGGCCGCGATCAGACCCAGGAATCCGAGCAGTGCACCGGCCAGCATCCACGGCGATCGTGCTCCGAACCGTGTCCGCGTGCGGTCGGACAAGACGCCCACGACCGGTTGCGTGAGAACCGAAACGGTAGCGACGACCGCGTTGACCAGTGCGAGCTGCTGCACTTTGTGATCGGGGTCCATCGACTGAACCTGCAGCGCAGCAAAGTATCCGACGGACCCGAAGCACAATTGCGGGCAGACATGCGCGAACGGCACGCTGAGGAACAGGCGCCGCAGGGAACGGTCGGCGATCGGGCGCCCCGCGGCCGAGGGAACCTGGGACGGCGGAGGGCTGGCGTCGGTCGAGGTGGCTGGGGCCATCGGATGTCCTTGGGGCGCTCGGCGATAGCGGGTGGGAGGTTGAGGCGATGCGGCCGCTACGCCATGAAGGCGGCGCCGCCGTCCACGCTGATGGTGGTTCCGGTGACGTAGCTCGCGTCCGGTCCGGCCAGGTAGACCACGGCCCGGCCGATGTCGTTCTCGGCATGGCCGAGGCGAGGGATCGACAGGTTGGCGAGGATGTTGTCGAGCTGTCCCGGGTGTTTTTCGAATTCGGCTGCAGCGGCGTCGGACAGGACGAACGGGCAGATGGCGTTCACGGTGATGCCGGATCGGCCCCACTCGCGCGCGGCGGCGCGAGTGATTCCCGCGATCGCGGATTTGGCCGCGATGTAGGTGACGAAGTTGGGAATTGCGGTCACTTCCGAGCCGGATCGGAGGTTGATGATTCTGCCTCCGTCGACAAGATGCGGATAGCAGGCGCGCATGAAGTACAGGGTGGCCATCGGGCCGGTACTCATCGCCAGTTCGATGTCCTTGTCGCTGGTTTCGGTCAGCGGCAGCAGTGCGGATGCCATGGCATTGTTGACGAGAATGTCGACGGTCCCGAACTTGGTGACAACCTCGTCGACGAAGGCGTTGACCTGGGAACTGTCGCGGATGTCGCAAATCTTGGCGAGTGCAGTGTCCTCGCCGAGCTCGGCGACGAGGTCGTCGGCCGGTTTGATATCGGGTATTGCCACGCGGGCTCCGGCATGTGCGAGGGCGAGCGCGATACCGCGACCCACTCCCCCGGCTGCACCGGTGACGATTGCGACTTTGTCTTTCAGTGTTTGCATACCTGTTCTCTCATTTCTCGTTGTCGCCGTGTATTTCCGGAGTTATGTGATGGGTCATGGGCGGATATTGCCGAGGACGAGGCCGCTGGTCGGCACGCCTGTGCCCGCAGTGACCAGGACGCTGGTGAGGTCGGGCGGCTGGTTCACCGCTGTTCCCCGGACCAGGCGCACCGCCTCCGCGATGCCGTTCATTCCATGCAGGTACGCCTCGCCCAGCTGACCGCCGTGAGTGTTCAAGGGCTGTGGGCCGCCGGGATCGAGGTGGCCGTCGGCGAGGAGATGGCGTGCTTCGCCGCGGGCGCAGAAGCCGAGCTCCTCGAGTTGCGGTAGCACCAGCGGCGTGAAGTGGTCGTAGAGGATGACCGCTCCCATGTCGCGCGGCCCGAGCCCGCTTTGATTCCACAGCTGCCGCCCGACCAGTCCCATCTCGGGAATGCCGGAGATCGAGGGCCGGTAGTAGGAGGTCATCATGAGCTGGTCGTCGCCGGCGCCTTGGGCCGCACCGAGCACGTAGGCCGGTGGATGCCGCAGGTCACGTGCTCGTTCCGCGGACACGACAACCACGGCCTGGGCGCCGTCGGTTTCCTGACAGCAATCCAGCAAGTGCAGAGGTTCGGCGATCCACCGGGAGTTCTGGTGTTCCTCGAGCGTGATCGGGCGACCGTGAAACCAGGCCTGCGGGTTCGTTGCCGCGTGCGCGCGATCGATGACCGCGACGCGACCGAAATCCTCACTCGTCGCGCCGTACTCGTGCATGTAGCGGCGAGCGAACATCGCCACCCACTGCGCCGGGGTGGACAGACCATAGGGGGTCATCCACGAGTAACTCGCCCGGTCGGCGCTGATGTCCACGGGTCTGTCGGCCTGGCCCAAACCGTAACGCTCGCCGGAACGTTCGTTGAATGCGCGCCAGCACACGACGACCTCGGCCAGCCCGGCGACGATCGCCGCGACCGCATGGGCGACGGTGCCGCAAGCCGCGCCACCGCCGTGCCCGACTCGGGAAAAGAACGACAGTTCGCCGATACCGACATTGCGTGCGACGTGATTCTCGGCCGAGGATTCGGCGGTGAACGTCACCATGCCGTCGACATCGCCCGGGGTCAGTCCCGCGTCGGCGATGGCGGCCGTGACCGCCTCGCAGGCCAGCTGCAGCTCACTGCGCCCGGATGCCTTGGAGAATTCGGTGGCCCCGATGCCGGCGATCGCCGCCGCACCGGTGATGGATGGGCTCATCGTTCACTGCTTCCGAGGAGTTCGCCGAGTTCCTGCAGGACGGCTTCGGGTCCGCCGAAAGTGGCGGCGAGTTGTTTGCCCCAGAGGAAGTGGCGGTGGACGGGGTAATCGGTGTCGACTCCGATGCCGCCGTGGACATGCTGGACGCGGTGCACGACATCGAGTCCGGCCTGCCCGCACCACCATGCGGCGACCAATGCCGCTCTGTCCGCTTGGTTTTCGTCGGAATCAGAGGTGAGGGCCTGCCACAGGGTCAGGCGCATGGCGTCGACGTCGGTCCAGCAGTCGGCCAGCTGGTGCTGCACGGATTGAAACGAGCCGATGTAGCGGCCGAACTGGCGGCGGTCACGGACATAGTCGGCGGCCAGGCGCAGCGCGCCGTCGGCAACGCCCACCTGCAGTGCGGCCACCGCCAGCCGCGACCAGCGCACAACCTCGGTCGACGCCTGCCTACCACCGACCCGCAGCGCCGGTGTCGACTCGAGCACCAGATCCTGCGCGCGGTCGAGATCGGTCGTCGGCGCGGGTTCCCAGGCCAGATCGTGGTTCGTCACCAGATACAGGCCCGGGCCGTCGTCGGCGACGGCGGAGACGAGCACGAAATCGACGCCCTCGGGTGTCGGGACCGCAGCCTTGATACCCGACAGTCGCCATGTGCCCGAGCCACTTCCGTTCGCGGTGGGGGTGGCTCGGCACGTCGGTGCGGCCGCAGTGGCGCTCCCGTATTCCTCGAGCGCGACCGTCAGTCGGACGGCGCCGTCGGCCACGCCGGTGAGTACGTCGCCGCAGGCGTGGCGGGCCAGCGCCGAGGCGGCGACGATGTGCGGCCAGACCGGGGCGGCCGAGACGGTCCGGCCCTGTTCTTCGAGAAGCACGCACGCAGCGTCCATGCCCAGTCCGGCGCCGCCGTGCTCGTCGGGGAGGGCCAGCCCGAGCAGTCCGGTACGGCCGAGTTCGGTCCACATGGTGTCGGAATCGCCGAGCGCCGAGAACACGCGGGCGGCCAGCGCTTGGACTTCGAGCAGTTCATCGGTGAGTCGGAAGTCCATCAGCGTTCCTCGATAGTGGCCGGTGCGAAGACCGGCAGGCTCAGCTCGGAGTCGGCGTCGAACCAGCCGAGGGTCAATGGCATACCGATTTCGAGGTCGGCGATGGCGACGTCGGTGAGATTGGTGATCAGCCGGGTTCCTTCTTCGAGCTCGACGAGCCCCACGATCAGCGGGTAGTCGAAGGCGGGATGGCGGGGATGGTGTGCCACGACCCAGGAGTAGAGGGTGGCCCGGCCGGTTGCCTGCGCGGCGTCCCAGTCGAAGGACTGACACCGCGGGCATTGGGGACCGGGTGGGTGCCGAAGTGTTCGACACGCCGCACAGCGTTGCACCAGGAGCTGATGCCGGCGTGCAGCTTCGAACCAGAACCGGTTGTCGAGGTTGATCGCCGGCCGCGGGCGGAGCTCGCGGATTTCTGCTGCAGTGGCGTCGGAGGATTCGTGGTTCATCGCGCACCTCGGGGCAGCCCCAGGGCGCCGGTGGCGACCATGTCGCGCAGGACATCGTTGACTCCGCCGCCGAAGGTGTTGACGATGCCCTGTCGGGACAGCTGCTCGACCTGTCCGTGCAACGCGGCCCGGGCCGCCTCGGAGCGGAGCCGTCCGGCGGCGCCGAGCACGAAGCTCATCGACCGCTGCAGGTCGATATGGGCTTCGGTGCCGTAAACCTTTGCGGCGGCGGCCTTCTCGGGGCTCAGGGTTCCGTCACCGACCTCGGCGGCGAGCCGGTGGTTCATCAGCCGCATCGCTTCCAGCCGCGCGTGTGTGCGCGCGAATTCGCGCCGCACCCAAGGTTGTTCGGCCGCGCCGGTGTCCTGGGCCCAGGCGAGCGTTTCCTCCCACAGCTGGATCATCCGGCCGCCGAGGGCGGCCAGCGCCATCCGTTCGTGGTTGAGCTGGGTGGTGATCAGCCGCCAGCCGCCGTTGACCTCACCCACCACGTCGGCCGCGAGGACACGGATGCCGGAGTAATAGGTGGCGGTCACTGTCATGCCGCCGACGGTGGTGATCGGGGTCCAGGAGTAGCCGGGGTCATCGCAGGGCACGATCAGGATCGAAATGCCCTGATGCTTGGGGGCTTCGGGGTCGGTGCGGCAGGCCAGCCACACGTAGTCGGCGGTGTTGCCGCCGGTGGTGAAGATCTTGGCTCCGTCGACGACGAACCCGTCACCGTCAGCGACCGCGCGAGTCCGCAGGGACGCGAGATCGGTTCCCGCCTCGGGTTCGGTGTAGCCGATCGCGAACACGATCTCGCCGCTGAGCATGCCCGGAAGGAACCTGGCCTTCTGTTCCTCGGTGCCGTACTGCATGAGTGCCGGGCCCACGGTATTGATGGTGACCAGGGGGAACGGCACTCCTGCCCGCTGAATTTCGTCGTAGAAGATGAACTGTTCCTCGGCGGTCAACCCGCGGCCTCCGTACTCCGGCGGCCACCCGACGCCGAGCCATCCGTCCCGGCCGAGCATGCGAGTCACCTCGCGGAATCGCGGCCCGCCGGCGCCGGCCTCGGCCACCTCTCGACGTTGCGCCGGGGGCAGGAGTCGGGCGAAGTACTCGCGCAGCTCTCTGCGTAGGGCCCTTTGCTGGGTTGTCTCTCGCAGATCCATGGGTCGTCATTCTGCTGTCGAGGCGAAAACGTGCAACCGGCCCTTCTGCTCACCGGGACAAGCCAATTGGGGCCGGCATTTGCGCGAACAGAGCCGTCGATGGGCGGTCGTGGACCATCAGCGAATACCAGCCAGGGCGGCGTCGTCGATGGTCGATCGACGGCGCCGCCCCAGGCGGTTTGTTGCGAGAATTTGCTGGCAGGGAACCTACCGTGGCGTGTGCGTGGCCAGGGATCTGGCGACGCGGGGGGCGTTGATCAGAACTCCCAGGAGTGGGTCGGTTTCGGTGTGCGGTGCCGAGGCCAGCCATGCGATCACTCGGCCGGACGCATCCGAGGGTGCCCCTGTGAAGCCGCTGGCCTTGATGTCGGCTGTGCCTCCTCGGGCGGCGCCCGATTCGGTGATGACGAATCCGGGCTCTATGTTGAATGCGCGGATCCCGTCGCCGCGGTGTTCGGCGTTGATGGCGCCGGCCAGGCGCCCGAAAGCTGCCTTCGCCGCCGAATAGCCCAGGCCCCAGCCTCCTTCGCCGGGCGGGGCCGGGGGATCGACGACGGCTGAGCCCGAACACAGGTTGACGATCGTGCCGCCGCCGGAGTCGATCATCGCCGGCAGGAGTGCCTGGGTCAGGCGGATCTGCTCGATGAGATTGGCTTCCAGCGATTCGCGCAGGTCATCGAGATCCAGTTCGAGGAACCGTGCGTGCGGCTTGTGCAGGATGGCGTTGTTGACCACCAGGTGCGGGGCTCCCCAGCGGTGCAGCAACTCCGCTGCCGCCGCGGTCACCGAGGCCGAATCTGCCAGGTCCATCCGCAGCGGTAACGCACGCGCTCCCAGTATCTCGATCTCAGCGCGGGTGGTGGCCAGACTGCCCGGCACCCCGAAGCTGATTTCCCCTTCCCGCGTAGTGCGGGCCGGCACGGTACCTTCGCCTTCCACCACGGTGCGCGCGGTGAATGCGACGTCGAATCCGGAGCCTGCCAGCACCAGCGCTGTGGCGCGGCCGATACCTCGGCTGGCGCCGGTCACGAGTGCTGTGGGACGAGACGAAGACATGTGTGAAGCTCCTCGAGACAGATGGTCCCTCGGCGCGGTGGACGGGCCTGCGGACCGCGGATATGACCAGGGAATCGGGGTGGAGACGTCGTTGGGCGGCAGCTGATCACCGGTTCTGCCGCGGCGCAGGTTCGGCGACGCCTATCCTGTCGGGCCTGGTGCTCGCATCGCCGCCACCGGCCGGGACTCGATGAACGCCACATGCAGGCTGCGTCGTGCGAGCAACCAGCCTGCATGGGTGCTGCGGTAGTGGTCGCGGTAGATGATGTGCCAGACCAGGTCGGCGTCGCGGTCGTGGCGTCGGGTGAGGTGATGTGCGGTGCACGAGACCCTCCCGATGGCCGTTGCCGCGGTGGGCCCGGGATCGAAGACGGCGCCCACGATCGCGTGGAATGTCACCGGCACGGCGGCCACGGCGGCCAGTGCTGCGGTCACCGCGTCAATCCCGGTGTGGGAGACGACCGGGTCGAGAGTGGCCGGCGGATTCGGCAGCTCCAGAACCCCGTCACCGGTGAAAAGTGCTGCGGCCCTAGGAAAATCGCGCTCGTCGACCGCTGCTGCGTAGCGGTGGACGAGGTCCTGTAGGGCGATTCGGTCGTGAATGGTCAGCCCGGTCATGACAGGCCCAGCCGTTGCGCGCAGGCCGACAGCTCGTCCATCGCCTGTTGCAGATCCGCTGTCGGGGTCGGGGCCAGCAAGAGCCGATCGGCGCCCTGTTCGGCAAGGCGGCCGGAGCGGTCGAGGTCGATACGGGAGACCAGGTGACCCAGCGACAGCTCCAGCTCCGCAGGGTCGCGGCCTGCTTGGGTCGCTTCTTCGTGCATCAGCTTGACCAGCGCGGCCAACTGGTCGCCAGTGACTCCCAGTGGTTGCAGCCCGGCACCGTATCGTCCCGCGCGGCGCGCCGCGGCCTTGGTGTGGCCGCCTACGTGAATCGGCACACCGCCGGCCCGGACGGGCTTCGGGTAGCACATCGCTGACTGGAAGCCGAAGAATTCACCCTTGTGGTCGACGCCGGTCTCGCCAGTATCGGCCCACAATTTGGCGAGCACTTCCAGTTGCTCGTCGGCCCGTCGCCCGCGGGCATCGAAGGGGGCTCCGCATGCCTCGATCTCTTCCTTCATCCATCCCATGCCGATGCCGACCCGCAGCCGCCCGTTCGACAACCGATCGAGGGTGGCCAGCCGCTTGGCCAGCACCACGGGATGGTGATTGGGCAGCACGAGTACGCCGGTCGCCAAGCCGAGCCGCGTGGTCTGCCCTGCCAGAAAAGCCAGAAGTTCGAGGGGATCGGGAATATCGCAGTCGTCGGGGAGTTCCATTTTCCCCGACGACGCATAGGGATAGACGCTGGCGTAGTGGCTCATCACGACGGCGTGCTCGATGGCGACCAGAGACTCGAAGCCACACGCTTCCACATGCCTGGCGAAGCCGGATATCCAAGCAGGATCGGCGCTGGTGCCCGCGGCAGCAGGGGCGATGATCGCGTATTTCATGGACGGCGATGCTACGGAGCTGTGCGGCACCGCAGGTGGGAGGTTTTCGGTGAGCGAGACATCGCCGGTAGGGCGATAGTCGACACCGGGCCGCCCGTGGCGCGATCATCACGCCAGTTCCTCGATACCGGTGAGCAGCTTCCGGCACGCTACTCGGGTGTCCTCCTCGGCCTGCTCTGTGGTGATGTGGTGGTTCAGCGCCGCATTGAGCACCCCGTACCAGGCCGCCTCGGTGATGCGCACCAGGCGGGCTTGGGCGTCGCTGGCGTGTTCGACCCCCAGCAGCTGGGTGATCAAGTCGCTGAAGCGGTTGGTCACCACACCGCCGGCCTGGGCGACGGCAGTGAGATTCGACTGCAGCATCGCGTGCGCGAGCAACGGTCGCGACAGTAGCTCGCGGCCGCCCTCGACGAGCAGATCGCTGACCGCTTGCACCCGGTCGACGCCGGGGCGAGTCAGTGGGGTTGTCTCGGCGAGATGCTTCACGCGGTCGGACAACAGTGCGTTGAACAGGTGCGTCTTGGACGGGAAATAGCGGTACAGCGTGGCAATCGCCACCCCGGCGTCCTTGGCGACATCGTGCATCTGAACCCGTTCCAAGCCCTTTTCGGCCCCGTGGTGCGCCGCGGCACGCAGGATCCGCTGACGACGCGACTCCTGTTCGGGTGAACTCGGCTGGGCCGGAAGCCGATCCTCGGCGATGCGTGGCACAGCGTCCCTCCGTGTGTGATGTCTGGCTGTCGTTGTCGTCTCCGCCAAAATTACCTGCCGCTGAGCCCGACGGACTGTGGCATCGTGCCCCCTACCTCTCACCTGCCCAGGTGGCGATTCCGGTCAGCGGAAGCGCAGAGAAAACCGCCGGCCGCCTTCCCCTTCGCAGGCCCCGCATCAGCGCCCGCGAAACCCGCCGAGTATTTCCTGCGGGAGGCGCGTGTCGAACCGGAAGCGGTCACCCTTCCGGCGGTACGGGAAGTCAGCGCTTGGCGGCGGCGCGTTCCCGCATGCGGTTGAGGGTCAGCCGCCAGAAGGTGGTGGCCAGGTCGACCGGAAGGCGGGGTGTGGCGGCGCGTTTGGTCATCTCCAGTCGGGCCTTGCGCATGATCTCGGCGGGCGCCTTGTCCGGGTGACCGGTGTCGAACGGCGGGTGCGGGTCGTATTCGATGTAGAGCTGGGTCATCTGCGCGACCTGCTCCCCCGCGATCCGGCCGACCAGCCACAGCCCGAGGTCGATTCCGGCGGAAACCCCGGCGGCGGTGACGATCTTGCCGCTGTGCACGATCCGGTCGTGCGGGCGCGACTCGGCCCCGAACGCGGCCAGCGCGGGCTGGGCGGCCCAGTGCGTGGTGGCGGGATGACCGCGCAGGATGTCGGCGGCGGCCAGGATCAGCGCGCCGGAACAGACCGAGGTGGTCCACTGCGTGTTCGGGTGCACGGCCCGCAGCCAGTCGATGAGCTCGCGGTTGGCCATGGCCTCGGTGGTCGCGGCCTCGGATCCGCCGACCAGCACCAGATCCGGTGCGGGGGTCTCGGCGAAGGTGTGGGTCGCGCCCAGCGCCAGCACCCCGCTGTCGGAGACGATCGGGCCGACTTCATTGGAGACGAACCGCAATTCGCTGTCCGGAATCATCCGCAGCACCTCGTACGGCCCGATCGCGTCCAGCACGGTCATGCCCGGGTAGAGCACGATGGCGATCTGGAATGTCATGGGACACTCCCCCTTTCAGAATGTGGTGAACCGGGCGCGGTACTCGCCCGGCGGTATGCCCAGCTGGCGGTGGAAGATTCGGTACAGGGTCTCGGGGCTCCCGAGCCCGACGGCGGCGGCGATCCGGTCCATGGGCTGGTCGGTGGTCTCCAGCAGGCGCCGGGCCGCGGCCACGCGGACCTGCTCGACATAGCGGGCGGGGGTGGTCCCGGTCTCGCCCGCGAAGACTCGGGAGAAATGCCGGATGCTCATGCCGACCCGCCCGGCCAACGCGGGCAGCGAGAGATCCGCCTCCGGATTCTCCTCCATCCAGACCTGCAGCGCCCGCAGCGAATTCCGCTTGGGCGGGTTGGCCGCGAGCGGCGCGCTGAACTGGCTCTGCCCGCCGGGGCGGTGCAGATACACCACCATCCAGCGCGCTACCTCGCGCGCCAGGTCCGGCCCGTGGTCCGCGGCCACGATGGCCAGCGCCAGGTCGATGCCCGCGGTCACCCCCGCCGAGGTCCACATCGGCCCGTCGCGCACGTAGATGCGGTCGGGTTCGGTGGTGATGGCCGGGAACTGCTCGGCCAGCAGCTCGCCACCCGCCCAGTGCGTGGTGGCGCGACGGCCGTCCAGCAGTCCGGCCCGGGCCAGCAGGAAGGTGCCCGAGCAGACCGAGCCCACCCGATCCGAGCCGGCGGCCAGCCGCCGGATGCCGGTCACCAGCTCGGCGTCCCCGGCCGCGGCCCACACGGTCAGCCCGCCCACCACGAGCAGCGTGTCCAGCGGTCCGTCCCAGGTGTCGAGACCGTGCGCCGCGGTCACCTCGATGCCACACGAGGAACGCACCGGACCGGCCTGCGCGGCGGCCAGTTCGACCCGGTAGCCCGGAGTCGCGCCGAGCGCGGCCGCCCCGGTGAACACGTCGGCGGGTCCGGCGAGATCGGTCAGCTGGAACCCGTCGAAGACCACGATCAGCACCACCCGCATGCCTTCAGCCTGCGGTCTCCGCCCGGATGGCGTCAATGACACGACTCTTGCAGATTCGGCCATCCGGCACCAGCCCGGAGGTTGCCACCCCGAACTGGCATGAGCTGAATCACCCCGGCCCGCTTGATATGAATGCGGGGTGGCCCGACACCTTTTCCTGTGCCCCCTGCGGTGGTCCGACATGGATGCCGACGGGCATGTGCACAATGCGGCGCACCTGCGCTACTTGGAGGAATCCCGTATCGACCTGTTCTGGACGCGGGGTTTCGGCGGCGCCAATGTGGTCGCGCAGATGGACATCGACTACCTGACGCCGCTGCGCTACCGCCAGGAACCGGTACGGGTGGAGACCTGGGTGACCAAGATCGGCACCTCGTCGTTCGCGCTGCAGCAGGAGATCCGGGACGAGGACGTGGTGTACTCCACGGCCGTGTGCACCATGGTCGCCTTCGACCAGGCCACCCAGAGGTCGCGCCTACTGCCCGAGGATCAGCGCCACCTGCTGAAGGACCTGGAAGCCTGATGCACACCTACGACATCCAGCTGCGCCGCACCGACATCGACGCGCAGCAGCACCTCAACAATGTGGTGTTCGCCCAGTACCTGGACGAGGCCCGCTCGGATCTGCTGGGCCGCTACGAGTCTCTCGCGGGTAGCCACGAATCTCTGCCGGGCAGCCACGAATCCGGCGGTGTCCCGTGGCGGGTGGTGGTCGCGGGCCAGCGCCTGTCCTATCGCATGCCGCTGCTCTTCCGTGCGGCGCCGGTCACCGTCACCTCGGTCGTGGAGCGCATCGGCACCACCTCGTTCACCCTGGCACACGAAGTCCGCGACGCCGAATACCTGTATCTCTCCGCCACTTCCACGCTGGTCGCCATCGACGACGGCGCGCCACGCCCGCTGACACGCGGGGAACGCGAATATCTGATGACCTTGGCGGCCCCGCACGCTTAGACTTGTTCGTATCGCCTGGTCAGCGTTGCAAGGGGTACATCATGGCCAAGATGACCATTGTCGAGTTGCTCGACGTTTTCAAGGGTATGACGCTGCTGGAGCTTTCGGAGTTCCTGAAGGCGTTCGAGGAAGAGTTCGGTGTCACCGCCGCGCCGCCCGTGGCCGTGCAGGCCGTGGCGGACGCGCCGCCGGCCGAGGCCGCGGACGAGCAGAGCGAATTCGATCTCGTCCTGGAATCCTTCGGGGACAAGAAGATTCAGGTCATCAAGGCCATGCGGGAGATCATTCCCGGCCTCGGCCTCAAGGAGGCCAAGGACCTGGTCGAGGCGGCCCCCAAGGCGGTCCTGGAGAAGGTCGACAAGGATGCCGCCGAGGCAGCCCGGATCAGACTCGAGGCCGCCGGGGCCCGCGCCGCCCTCCGCTGATCAGTGGGGCACAGCGCTGTTCAGTCCTGTGCGCGGCGGCGGGCGGCCGTTTCCAGGTACGCGCCGAGTTCGGATTGCCGCACCTTGTCGAGGGCTTGATCGAGGCTGTCGCGGATCGATCGGGTCCCGAGTTCGCGGAAATGGTTGATCATCGCGGTGGTTTCGGCGATCTCGGCGTCGGACTCGGGCAGCCAGCCCGGCCCGTGCTGGGCCACGATGTGGTCCTTGGCCGCCACCACCATCAGCCGCGAGATGTCCTCGAGCATGGGGATGACGGTGCCCAGGAACGACTTGGCGGGCTGATGCACCCGCCGATACGGGTGTGGCCCCGGCGGGACACCGGGGCCACACTCGCCGACGCGACTACCCTTGTGCGCCAATGGGTTCGAAGCCGGGCGGCAGGTAGCGTCGCCGCTCCTCCTGCATGCGCTCGACGTCTTCGGCGCTCAATGCGGCGAAGGCGGCCTCGCGGCGCTGGAACAACTCGGCGCGCTGTTCCTCGGTGAGCTCCCGCATGCGGGCCTCGCGCTGCTGGGCGAGCCGGGTGAATTCCTCCAGTGTCATGGGCTGATTCATGGCCACCATCTCCTCGATCAATCGCAGGAACTCCAGTGCCGACGGCTCGGCCATGCGGTCGAGGCCGTCGCACACACCGAGCAGGCGGGCGCGCAGGCGCAGGGCCTGTGCGATCCGGCGGTCGAGCACCTCGAGCTGCTGGCGGACCAGGTCCCGAGGGTCCTGATCCGGCGCGTCGGCGAGCACGCCCGCGATCTCCTCGAGCGTGAACCCGCAGTCCCGCAACGCGATCACGCGATGCAGCCGCCGCACGTCCGCCTCGCCGTAGCACCGGTGCCCGCCACCGGTGCGGGAGGACGCCGTCACCAGCCCGAGCCGGTCGTAGTGATGCAGCGTCCGCACGGTCACCCCGGTCTCCCGGGCCAGCTCGCCGACCCGCCAGGTCCGCTCACCCATCGCGCCTCCCTTTCGATGTGCTCCCGCCACGCTAAAACCTGACGTTACGTTGGTTTCAAGCGTGAGCCCGGTCACAAATTCCCGATCGCGACCTGATACTTTTCGGCTATGACAGTCGATTGGGTGTCGACAGGCGGCACGCCGGGGAGCGCGCGAACCAAACCACCGGCCCGGCTGAGAGCTCCGGTGGCACCCGCCGGCGGCCGGCCGAATAACGAAAACGCCCGCCGCCCCGAATGATTCGGGACGGCGGGCGTCAGCCCTGCGACCTTGCGCAGCCCGGGCTCAGCGGGTGCTGTGGGCGCCCAGCGCGGCGCTGAAGATCGCGGCGCGGGCGCGCGTGGACCGCAGATTGGCCCGCTCCTGAGCGGTCAGCGCCGAGCGGGAACGCTCTGCGAGGACCGAGAGCACGGTCAGCGGGTTACGAGAGAAGTTGATGAAAGCCATGACAGCCCTCCTTCCGGAGTTGCGCCGGCGTAATACCGATTGCACAAACCTCGCGGGTTGCGAGGCACAGATCGGCAATTATGGCCCACCACCGACCTTTTGGTCAAGTTCTGTTCACCTTCTGTTCACCTTAGGAGAACTGTGCCGGATACGAGCTCTATGGGATTGCCGCCCTTGACTCTTGGGGATGGCGAACGGGACGCGCTGCGTGAACTGGCGCGGTTCCCGTTACTGGATGCCATCTACGGGCGGCGCTCCCGGCGCTTTCCGCTGGGCGGGAGTATCCCGGCGGGCCCGCTGGCGTTCACCAGCAAGCACGCGCCGCGCGCGCTGAGCGAGCTGGAGCGGGCGGTGGTGCTCAATACCGTCGCGGGCTGGACCGGCTGGCATTTCGGGATCAGCCACCATCCCGGATACGCGCCCGCGTGGCCGAACTACAGCGGGTCGGCGACGGGACGCACCTTCGCCTCGGCGGCCGGATTCCACACCAGCGAGTTCTTCTTCACCGATGACTCCGGGACCTACTTCCTGCCGACCCGCGACGCCCCGCCGACGGCGACCTACGCCGAGGGCGACGGTGCGGCAGAGGCCCAGCTGAACGCGCTGCTGGCGCGGGTGATCCGGTTGTCGGACAAACGCATTCACATTCCGCGCGAGGAGCCGTACCTGGAGGGCCACAACACCTGGATCGCCAATCACCCCGGCTCGCTGCTGGTGATTCCGGTCGCGGATGTGGCCCAGCAGCTGCTGGCCAATATCGGGTTCTTCGTCCAGAACGGGTTCGCGCTGTACGACGACATCAACAAGCGGGAGATCCCGGGCGTCGAAAAGTACCGGGACCGTTTGCGTTTCACCGATCCGATTCCGCTCAGCTTCGTCGAGCAGTACTCGCTGACCGAGGCCACCGCGGAACTCATGGCGGCGGTGGTGAACGGCCACCTGCTGCTCGGTGCCATGGGTTTGGGCGGGTGGACCTTCGACGGCATCGACCGGCTCACCGTGCTGGGGGCGTCCGGCGACCCGGAAGTCCCCGGCCTCGGGTTCCGCTATGACGCCGATCCGGAGTGGCCGTTCCCCAATCCCACCGGGCTGCCCGGGGTGTTCGAGGCGTTCTGCCGTCCGCACCACGAGTCCATGGCCGCCGCGGTCGAGGCGCTGGCCGAGCGCAAGTTCGGGCCGGGCGGGCCGTACCACCCGGCGACGCCGGGGCCCTTCGCCGACACCCCGGGCGTCCGCGGCGCGGCCGCGCCATGGGACCGGCGCTTCCGCGAATTCGTCGCTCTCCAAGCGACTTACATCGACGAGACGTTCGGGAAGTTCCCGGGCACGGTGCCCACGGTCTGGATCATGAACTACCTCCAGGCCCAGCACATCGACCTGGATTTCTACGACACGCTGCTCACCGACACGGCCTACCTGTCCACCCACCGCGAGCATGACGGCGTCTGGCACGGCTCACGCTGAGGCGCGCTGACCTTCCGCATCGGCGCGCAGTCCTACCGCGTTCGCGAGCCGGCGGTGGGACTCCAGGCGCGCGGTGCGGTCGTAAGTGCTGGTGTGGACCAGGAATTCGTCGGCCCCGGTGCGGCGCACCAGGCGGTCGAGGTCGGCCAGGACCTCGGATTCGGTGCCGTGGATGTGGCCGCGCAGGGCTTCCTCGAACAGCTCGCGCTGGCGATCGGTCATGGGTTGGCGCTCGATGAGCTCGGGCGGGCTCAGGGGCGGGAATTCGCCGCGGGTGCGGGACCAGGCCGCCGACCAGGCCTCGGGCAGGAGCAGGCGGTGGGCCTGCTCGGTGGTGTCGGCGATGACGACCGAGCCGGAGAGGACGACATACGGTTCGTCGCCGCCGGGGCCCGGCCGGAAGCCGGTGCGGTACCGCTCGATCGCCTCGACCATGGCGTCCGCACCGGACACGGGCGCAATGACCAGCGGCAGGCCGAAGCGGGCGGCACGCTCGGCCCCGGAACCGGTGGCGAGCAGGAAGGCGGGCACCCGCAGGCCCTCCGCGGGCCAGGCGTGCACGCCCTGGCGACCACCCGCGAAATAGGCCAGCAGCTCGGACAATTGGGCATCGAAGTCCTCGGCGTCGCGCCGGTCGTGGCCGAGGGCGCGGCGCACACCGCCGGTGAAGCCGACCGAGCGGCCCAGGCCCATATCGATGCGGCCGGGATACAGCGATTCCAGGACACCGAACTGTTCGGCGACGATCAGCGGCTGATGATTGGGCAGCATGACGCCGCCGGTGCCGACGCGGATGCGGGAGGTGGCCGCAGCAATGGCGGCGGCCAGGACCGTCGGCGCGGACCCGGCCACGCCGGGCACGCTGTGGTGTTCGGAGACCCAGAAGCGGTGGTAGCCCCACTCCTCGGCGAGCCGGGCGAACTCGACGGTCTCGCGCAGCGCCTCCGGGCGCGGCTGGTCCTGGCGCACCCGGGAGCGGTCCAGGATGGAGAAGCGGATCGCCCGCAGTGCCGCAGTCATGGTCAGTGCCAACGCAGGCGGCGGGCATTGATTCCGAGCGCGCGATCCGGGTCACAGCGGCGGCGGTGGGAGGAAGCCGGTGGCGACGTAGTAGTCGAGGTAGCGCTTCAGGGTCACCCGGTCGGCGCCGGGACAGGCGGAGTCCGGATCGCTCGGGGCCCCGGTCACCTCGGCCGAATAGTTGACGGTGAGTGCGGCCGCCCGCGCCAGCAGGTCCTCAGCTCCGGGTTGTTCGGCCGCGGTCAGCAGCGCGTTCGCGAATTCCGCCGGGTCGACGAGGTCGATCCGATAGCCCCGGCCCAGGAGTTCGTCACGAATGGATTTGAGGGACAAGGTCCTTCCGGGCAGCAAGCCGACGGTGCCGGGCCCCGAGGGCTCGGCTGCCGCGGCCACAATGGCTGCGGCCGCCTGGTCGACGGGCAGCATGGCGACCTCGGCGTCCGGCAGCTCGGGTGCGAGGCCGAGGACCAGCATGGCGCGCAGCATGGTCCACCAGGCGTCGTCGGTGCCGGCGGCGCCGGTGCGGGAATCGCCGGTGATCAGGCCGGGACGGTAGACACGAGCGGGCAGACCACGGTCGGCGGCGGACCGGACGAGGTGTTCGGCAACCCATTTCGTAGCGACGTAGCCCGGCAGATCGTACGGCTGCCGGGCGTCCGCGACCGAGGCGGTCGAGATGTAGTGGACCGGCTTGCAGCGACCCGTGGTGGCCAGCCGGAGGACCTCGACCGTGCCGCCGACGTTGGCATCGCGCATGCGGGCATACGGCTCGAGGTGGTTGACGAGGGCGGCGTTGTGGTAGATCACGTCGATCCGCAGGGTCAGTTCGGTGAATTCCGCCGGGGTCAGGCCGAGCCAGGGTCGGGCGAGATCGCCGGGGACAGCGGCGATTCGATGGATATCGGCGGAGATGTCGAGGCCGAAGCGGGTGGCGTTCGCGCAGATCCGGTCGCGTGCGGCGAAAGCATCGCGGGCGCGTGTCAGGCAGTAGATGGTGGCGGAGGTTCGGTCGAGCAGCTCCCGCAACAGGAAGACGCCGAGGAATCCTGTTGCGCCGGTGAGCAGAATGGCGGCGGGCTCGCCAGGACGCGGCGCGGGGAGACCCGCGGCGGTGATCTCGGGAGCCAGGGAGATGTCGGCCGACGGGTCGGGTTCCTCGCCGGTCGGGGCCGAGTCCGACCCCAGCGCGGCGGCGAGTTCCCGCACCTGTGGATGGGCGAAGAGGTGAGTGAGCGGCACGGGAAGGCCGAGCCGGTCGGCCAGGGCGGCGCGAACCCGGATGGCGGACAGGGAGTTTCCACCCAGGGCGAAGAAGTCGTCCTCGCGGCCGACTCGATCGATGCCCAGTTCCGCACTGAGCACATCAGCAATGGCCAGTTCTTCGGGTGTCTCGGGCGCACGGTATTCCCGCACCGGGAGTTCGGGATCGGGCAGCGCGGCCCGGTCCAGTTTGCCCGTCGGTCCGAGGGGGAAGGCTTGAACCAAGGTCAGCTGGGCGGGAATCATGTAGCCGGGCAGCCGCTTTCGGGCCGTCGCGAGCACGTCGGAGAGGTCCGGGTCGGCCTCGCCGGTGCGCAGGTACCCCACCAGCCGGTCCCGGCGGATCGCCACAACGGCCTCGGCGACGGCAGGGTGCGCGCGCAGTGCGGCCTCCACCTCACCGGGTTCGATGCGCAGGCCGCGAAGCGCGAGCTGGAAGTCCGTGCGGCCCAGGTATTCCAGGCCACCGCGATGGGTACGCCGGACCAGGTCGCCGGTCCGGTACATGCGCTCCCCTGCGGTGGCGAAGGGATCGGCTACGAAGTGATCCGCCGTAGTGCCGGCCTGTCCGAGGTAACCGCGGGCGAGTTGAGCACCCGCGACGTACAGCTCACCGGGCGTGCCTACCGGCACGGGGTGCAGCCGGGAATCGAGGACGTAGGTGCGTGAATTCCAGTGCGGCGCACCGATGGACACCGGTGCGTCGCCCAAGTGGGTGACCTCGACGCCGGTCACGGAGATGGTGGCCTCGGTGGGCCCGTACAGGTTGTGCAGCCGGGCCGGTCCGGCGGCGGTGAAGCGCGCGATCAGCTCGGCGGGCAGGGCTTCACCACCGGCCCACACCACACGCAGTGCCGCGAAGGCCCCCGCGGGAGCATGGTCCAGCAGCGCGCGCAGCAGAGACGGCACGGCGAGGAAGGCCGACACCCGGTGACGGGCCATGAGATCGGCCAGATGCTCGGGATCGGTGCGGCCCGGACCCGACGGGATCACCAGGTGCGCGCCCACGGCGAGCGGGACCGTGGCACCGATCAGCGAGGCGTCGAAGGTGGCGGGCACCAACTGGAGATAGGTATCGCGTTCGGTCAGCTGGTATTCGGCAGTGAAGAACGCTGTGTAGCCGGTGAGGGCAGCATGCGAGACGCCGACGGCCTTGGGGCGGCCGGTGGACCCGGATGTGAAGATCACATAGGCGAGGTCCTGATCGCGCAGTGGCCGCAACCGGTCGGCGTCGGTCACCGGATCGGCGGAGAACTCGGACAGTTCAGCGGAATTCAGAAGATCGGCGGTCACCGTGCACACCGGCGCGGCCGCGGCCAGCATGGCCTCGGTCCGGTCGGCGGGCTGGCCCGGGTCGATCGGCATGAACGCGCCACCGGCCTGCACGATGGCATAGAGGCACACCACCAGATCGGGGCCGGGATCCAGCATCGCGCCGACCCTGGCGCCGGGACCGACGCCCAGCCCGATCAGCTTGCGTGCCAGGCGATTCGATCGCTCGGCGAGCTCACGGTAGGTCAGTGCCACGCCGTCTCCGGTCACCGCAATCGCGTCGGGTGTTCGGTGGGCCTGGTCCGTGAACGCGTCGAACATGAACCTGCGTGGCACTGCGTGATTCGGCCCAGCCATCGCGAAGGTGGCGAGTTCGGCAGCCTCGATGAGCGGCAGGTCCCCGACCGCCCGCTCCGGGTCGGCGGCGACCGCGGCGAGCAGCCCGGTCAGCCGCCGGCCGAGCCGGGCGATGGTCGGATCGTCGAACAGATCGACGGCATACCGCCACGAACAGTTCAGTCCCGCAGCGCCTTCGGCGTCGCGCTGGGGGACGACGGTCAGTTGCAGATCGACCGGCGAGAAGGTCTCACCGAGATCGGCCGCGGTGACCCTCAGACCGGGCAACCGCAGCACCTGAGCGCCGAATTCCTGGAAGGACAGAGCCACCTGGAACAGCGGGTGATGCGCCCGGCTGCGCGGCGGGTCCAGGTCGGCCACCAGCCGTTCGAAGGGCAGTTCGGCATGGGCGAGGGCGGCCAGGTCGGTGTCGCGCACCCGGTCGAGCAGGCGGGCGAAGCTCTCCGCCGGGTCGATGCGGGTGCGCAGGACCAGGGTGTTGACGAACATGCCGACCACATCGTCGAGTTCGGGTTCGCCGCGGCCCGCGACCGGCGCACCCACCGCCACATCCGTGGTCCCGGCCAGCCGGGCCAGCACGACCGCCAGCGCCGCATGCAGCAGCATGAACACCGAGACGCCGCGCGCACGGGCCAGTTCGTCCAGCTCCCGGTGCAGGGTGGCGTCCACCCGGAAGTGCTGGGCCGCACCGCGATGCGACGCCACCGGCGGGCGCGGGTGATCGGTGGGCAGGTCCAGCAGTGGGTGCAGGCCCGCCAGCGCCTCGCGCCAGTACCGCAGTCGAGTCGCCAGCAGTGAGCCGGGATCCGATGCCACGCCCAGCAATTCACGCTGCCAGATCGCGTAGTCCGCGTATTGCACGCGCAGTGGCGGCCAGTCGGGGGCCGTGCCGCGGGTGCGGGCGGTGTAGGCGGTCATGAGGTCGCGGGTCAGCGGGACCATGGAGAAGCCGTCCGCGGACAGGTGGTGGATCACGACGGCCAGCACATGCTCGTGGTCGGCGATCCGGAACAGCCGCACGCGCACCGGGACCTCGGCGGTGACGTCGAATCCCATGCCCGCCAACGCGATCAGCCGCGGATGTACCTCGGACTCAACGATGTCGACCGGCGCCAGATCCCACTGGACAGCGGTGGCGGGCCGGATGTCCTGATGGCCGGTGCCGTGGTGCTCGGGATAGCTCGTCCGCAGCGCCTCGTGCCGGTCGAGCAGATCACGCACGGCGAGTTCCAGAGCCGCCGTGTCGAGTTTGCCGGACAGGCGCAGTGCGAACGGGATGTTGTAGGTCGCCGATCCCGGGTCCAGACGTGCCAGGAACCACAGGCGCTGCTGGGCCGGCGACAGCGGCGCCCGGCTCGCGCGGTCCGACCGCACCGTCAGCGGTGGCCGGTCGCCGGCGTCGAGCCCGTCGACGGCCGCCGCCAGCTCGGCCACCGTCGAATGCTCGAAGATCAACTGCACGGGCACCCGGGTGCCCCGATCCGCACCCAGGCGTCCGGCCAATCGGATGGCGAGCAGGGAGTTTCCGCCGAGCTCGAAGAAGTCGTCGGCCGCGCCGATCCGGCCCACCCCGAGCAGTTCCGTGCAGGCGGCGGCCACGGCACGCTCGGTGGCGGTCGACGACGGCCGGTACGGGCGAGCGGCGACGGTGGGCTCGGGCAGGGCGGCCCGATCCAGCTTGCCGGACGGAGTCAGTGGAACAGCGTCGATCACGGTGAGAGCGGCGGGGACGGCGTGACGTGGAAGCTGTTGCCGCGCATACTCGGCCAGGCTCGCGGTATCCACGACCGCGTCCGATGCGGGCACCACGTACGACACCACACCATCGGCCCCGCTGCGCAGGCGGCGGACGAGAGTGATTGCGAAGGCCACGGATTCGTGTGCGGACAGGACGGCGTCGATCTCATCGAGCTCCACCCGGATGCCCCGGAGCTGCACCTGCGAATCGTTGCGGCCCAGGTATTGCAGCACCGGGACACCGGCACGGCCGCTGATCCACCGCACCACATCACCGGTCCGATAGAGGCGCTCCCCCTCGCCATTCGGGTGCGCCACGAAGCGGGTGGCGGTCAGCCCGGGACGCTCGTGATACCCGCGTGCCAGGCCCGGCCCGGCCAGGTACAGCTCACCGGCCACCGCCGTCGGCACCGGCCGGAGCCGGGCATCCAGGACGAGAGCGGTCACCCCGGCGATCGGTCCGCCGATATCGACGGTGTCCGCGGTGGTCAGCGCGGTGCTGATGGTCGCGGCGACCGTGGTTTCGGTCGGGCCGTAGAGATTGAAGAAGGACCGTCCAGGCGACCAGCGTGCGACCAGATCCGGCGGGCACTCCTCGCCGCCCGCGATCACCACCGCCAGGTCGGGCAGCCCGCTCGCCTCCAGTCCGGCCAGGGCGGCCGGGGTCAGGAAGGCGTGCGTCACCCGCTCGGCGCGCAGCAGGTCCGCGAGTTCGCCACCGCCGTAGCAGTCCGCGGGCGCGAGCACCATGGTCGCGCCGGCTCCGACGGCCAGCAGCAGTTCGAGCACGGCGGCGTCGAAGCTCGGGGAGGCGAAGTGCAGGGTGCGGGACTCGGCGGTGACGGCGAAGCGGCGGGACTGCTCGGCGCAGAGCCCGGCGAGGCCGGAATGCGTGACGGCCACGCCTTTCGGGACCCCGGTCGAGCCGGAGGTGTAGATGACATACGCGATGTCCCCGCCGTGCAGGCGGCGGGTGCGTTCGGTGAAGTGCAGGGATTCCGCCGAGGCGTCGGCCACGAGCGTGGCGCAGTCGGGCGCGTCGAGTTCGAGCCAGTCGAGGGCAGCGCCGAGCCGGTCGCGGAATGCGATCAGGGTGAGCCCGCAACGCGCGCCCGCGTCGGCGAGCATGTGCGCCACCCGATCCGGCGGATAGCCGGGGTCGACCGGCACGAAGGCCGCCCCCGATTTGGCCACCGCCCAGACCGCGACCACCGCCTCGGGCGAACGCGGCAGCGCCAGCACCACGCGGTCGCCCGGACCGAGCCCCCGAGCCACCAGCACCCGCGCCAGGCGGGTGGATCGCTCGTCGAGCTCGGCATAGGTCAGCGACTGCGCGCCCGCGCGCAGTGCGATCCCGGACGGATTACCCTCCGCCGCCGCGGCCAGCAGCTGGGGCAGCAGTCGGATCCGTGGGTGGCGGCGGCCATGCGTGTTTCTCGCCCGGCCCACCGCAGAAACATCGGCGCGCACCGGTTCCTACTCTCAGCCTCGATTCGCCTTCCCACACGAGCGAACTGAATACCGCGTTCCGGGCCGGTCGGCAACACTTACGGGTGTCGCGGGGCCGACATTCCGGGCACACCGCGGTCAGGCGGACAGTAGGCCGAGGTCACGGCGACCGGAACCGACCACCGGGGTGGGGTCGGTGGCGAGGACCCGGTGCAGCAGTTCGTGATAGACGTCGCGGAAGTCGACGGTCACCTTCAGGTCGCCATTGTCGAGGTCGGTGAGGCTGGGCTCGTCGCCGTGGAAGCCACCCGCCACCGACGCCCCGGCCAGGAAGACGGGTCCGGCGGTGCCGTGATCGGTGCCCTGCGAAGCATTGGCGGCCACCCGGCGGCCGAACTCGCTGTAGGCCATCAGCACCACATCGCGGCCACGCGGATGCGTGGCGAGGTCCTTCAGGAAGGCGGTGACCGCCTCGTCCAGGCGGCCCAGCAATTGTTCCTGGGTGTGCCGTTCGTCGGCGTGGGTGTCGAAGCCGCCCAGGCTGACCGAGTAGACGCGGGTGGGGACACCGGCCTTGACGCACTGGGAGACCAGGTCCAGCTGGGCGGTCAGGGGGTTCGCGGCCGTCTTCCCGGGCGACTTCAGCGACGAAAAGGTCTGCCGGACAGTCTGTTCGGCCTGGTAGCCGGTGCATACCCGGGCCCGCGCCGGGCTGTCGGAGGCGTCGGCGGCGGCCAGGCCGGACAGGGCCGCCGCGAGGTCGTCGGACAGCGGCGCGGACGCTGGATCCAACGCTGCCGCAGTGTGTTTCGCACCCATGGCGAGCTGGGGCAGGACGGGCCCGATATTGACCGCGCGGACCGGATCGTCACCGGTCGCATCCAGCCAGCGGCCGATCCATCCGGTCTGCACCGGCTCGCCGGGTGAGGCCGTCTGCCAGATGTCCATGGAACGGAAGTGGCTGTGGTCGGGTTCGGGATACCCGACCCCGCGCACAATGGCGAGGGTACGGTCGCGCCACAGGCCGGACAGGCCCTTCAAGGCCGGATTGAGGCCCAGTTGGTCATCCAGGTGCAGGACTTCCTCGGGGCGGTAGGACAGCTCGGGGCGGGCGTCGTGATAGGCGTTGTCCGCGTAGGGAATCACGGTGCTGATGCCGTCATTGCCGCCGTAGAGGGTGAGCACCACCAGGATTCCGGAGCCGGCGGCCAGCGGGGTGGTGACGGCGCGCTGCTGCAGCTCGTCCCAGGTGATCACGGAGGCGCCGGCCACGCCGAGCGCGCCCAGCACGCCGGTGCCGACCAGGAACTGTCTGCGACTGAATTGCGACATGGTGGTGTGGCTTTCAGCTGGTGAGGTATTCGGGTGTGTTGATGGCGAGCGCGGCCAGCCGGGGCGGCTGATCGACGGCGGTCGCGAGCACGGCGGCGCTGCGGTCGGACCAGGAGCCGACGCCGAGCAGGTAGGCGGTGGCGTCCAGGCGGTCGCCCCGGCCCGCCTGCGTGATCGGCGACAGGTCGGCCTGCTTCATCAGATCCAGTGCCGCCGTGAGCCGTATCTGCGCGGCGGCACTCGACATCCAGCCCTGCCCGCGCGGCCAGCCGCCGACGGTGGGCGGATAGAAGGGCAGCTGGCCGAGTCTGCGCAGCGTCCCGGCGAGGGCGCGGGCATCGGCGTCCGCGGTCAGCGGGATCCGGAAGGCCCGCACGGCGGCGATCAGCCATTCCACCGGCCCGTGGACGACGGTGTCGCGGGCAGTGGTGAATTCGGGATCGGCGCAAACGGCGGTCACCAGGGCGGACAGGTCCCGGGCGGGGCCGTAGGCGGCGGTGAGGCGGTTCAGGACGGCATCGGAGGGCGGATCGTCGGAGGCCAGCTGCTGCCACAGTCGCCCGGCGACGAAGCGCGGGGACTCCGGGCGGGCGAGCACGGCATCGCAGAACGACCGGGCGTCCAGCGCACCCGTCACGCCCAGCACGGTTTTCGCGCTCGGGTCGTGGCGCTTGGCGTCGAAAGCGGCTGCACCGCCGGTGATGGTCCAGCCCGTCAGCGCCCGAGCCCCCTCTCGGACATCGGTCTCGGTGTACCCGTTGCCGTGGCCGAGCGCGAAGAGCTCCATGAACTCGCGGGACAGGTTCTCGTTGGGCGCCTTCGCGGTATTGGCGACACCGTCCAACCAGCGCAGCATGGCCGGATCGGTGAGCATGGCGTAGGCGAGCGCGGCGAAGTCACCCGCGCCGCCGGCCCGCAGCGTCCGGTTCTGCGCGGCCATCTCGGCGGCATTGCGCACCTTGGTGGCCGAGGTGGCGAAGTGGTTGTGCCACAGCAGGGTCAGCTTCTCCCGGACCGGGACCCGGACGGCCGCCATGCGCCGCAGCCACCACCAGGTCAGCGTGTCCAGCTGACCGGTGATCTGCGCCTGGTACTGCTTGCGGGCCTCGGTCGTCGCGCCCTTGCCGAGCGGGGCGGGCGGAACCAGCTCCGGCACGGGGGTGGCCCGCGCGCCCGGATCGGCCTCGGGGTCGGCGGTCAGCGCGGCGCGCAGGTAGCCCGCCACATCCGGGACCGCGTCGATCTCGGACCCGGTCGCCCCGAACCCGGTCCGGCGCAGCACCCGCGCGGTACGCATCCACTCCGCAGACTTGCCCATGTCCCCGAGTATCGAACGCCCGGGCGCCCGCTCAGCGGGCCCGGCGCGGAGTTTCAGGCAATCTTCAGTCCCCGACCGGCCCGCGAACCGCGTGCAGCAGCGGCGCGCGCCCCCTGCCCGGCGGCAGATCGGCCAGCGGTTCGCCGAGGTACTCCTCGAACAATCCCGACAGCGACCGCAGCTCGACCGTATCGAAACCCGCTGAGCGCAGCAGGTTCTCGATCTCCTCGGGTTCGAAGAAACTCAGCCACGGCTCGTTCAGCGCCGCGATCCGCTCGGCCCGCGCCCGCACCTCCGCGCGCTCCTCGTCCGTATTCCCCCCGCTCAGATAGTCGAGCACGACATGCACCGGCTGCCCCTGACCCGCGATGAACCGCAGGGTCTCCTCGATGGCGGCCCGGGTCAGATACATGACCACACCGAGCCAGACGAACACCGCCGACCGCTCCCGATCGAACCCGGCGGCAGCCAATCCCCCTGCCAGCGTGCCGGTTTCGAAATCCACCGGAACGAACGTGAGCGACTCCGGAGTCTCGATCCCGGCCTGCGCGAGCATCTCACGCTTCCACTCCTGCGTGTCCGGATGGTCGACCTCGAACACCCGCAGACCGGGATACGGATTCCGATACCCGAACGTATCCAGCCCCGCCCCCAGAATCACCACCTGCGTGGTCCCGTCGGCCACCGCCGCGGCCACCACCTCCTCGGCGAACCGAGCCCGCGCCGCCAGGAAATACCGGCGCACCCGCTGCCGCGGATCGTTCCCGCCCGGCCGATCCAGGGTCGCGGTATCCAGATCCCCGATCCGATCCGCCGTCATCCCCAGAATTCGCGCCGCCAGCGGATCGGTGAACACCCGAGGCTCCCCCGAAAGCTGGTGATGGGCCCGCGCATACGCGGTAGCCAACGCCGTCCTACTCGCTCTACCCGTCTCCATGGGCTCAGCCTAGAACCGTCCCCGGCCGTCGGAACTATGACAAACAACTCGCCTAGTCTTCGGCTGTGGACGTATTGAGCCCGAAGGCGCTGTTGTTCGATGTGCAGGGGACCGCTACCGATTTCCATTCGACCATCCGGCGGGCGGCCGAGGCGGCGCTCGGGAGTGAGCGGCCGGGAGAGGGCTGGGGCGCGTTCGTGAACGAGTGGCGGGCCGCGTATTTCGCGGAGA
Source organism: Nocardia sp. NPDC059236 (assembly GCF_042754085.1). Classification (NCBI taxonomy): domain Bacteria; kingdom Bacillati; phylum Actinomycetota; class Actinomycetes; order Mycobacteriales; family Nocardiaceae; genus Nocardia; species Nocardia sp. NPDC059236. Next base: position 172,689 of record NZ_JBHZAF010000006.1, on the reverse strand, counting down.
CGTCGCAGCGGCCGGAGCAGGGGCCCTGGGTGAGCGTGGCCTCGGTGTACCGGAAGACGCTGGACCCGCTGCTCGAGGCGAGGGGGATCTCGATCGGGGTGCCGGAGCGGGACGAACTGGCCCGGGCCTGGGCTCGGCTCGACCCGTGGCCGGATGCGGTGCCGGGACTGCGGCGGTTGCGGGGGCGGTTCACGCTGGCGACGCTGTCGAATGCGGATGTCAGTGCCGTGGTGGAGATCTCGCGGCACGGGGAACTGCCGTGGCATGCCGTGTTCGCGGCGGAGATGGCCGGGGTGTTCAAGCCGGATCCGCGGACCTACCGGCTCGCGGCGCGATATCTGGGGCTGGAACCCGCCGAGATCATGATGGTGGCCAGCCACAAATACGACATCCGGGCGGCCGGTGAGCTCGGATTCCGGACGGCGTTCATCACGCGTCCCCTGGAGTACGGCGATCCCGAGCGCGGCGATGCGGAGTTCTCGGATGAATTCGATATCAATGCTGTGGATTTCCTCGACCTGGCCGATCAGCTCGGCTGCTGAGGGCACCCCGGTCTCCTACAGTGGCAAGTGGGCGTCTCGATACGGGAGGATCGGCCTTGTCCACAACGCTTGTGAAGGGTCAGAACGGACCGCTCACCGCGCCGGAGGTGGTGGTTTCCGTCCGGGTCGCGGCGGCCGCCGCGCTGTCCGCGCTGCTGGTGACCGAGCATGGAAAGGTGCGCTCGGACGCGGATTTCGTGTTCTACAACCAGCCGGCCGGGCCCGGGGTGCGGCTGCGGAACGGGGAGGCGGGGCAGCCCGCCGAACTGTCGGTGGCGCTGACCCAGGTGCCCGCCGACATCACCCAGATCCGGGCGGTGATCACGCTCGACGAGGCGGGGTCCACCTTCGGCCGCATCGCGCCGCCGATCGCGCTGGTCTCCGATGAGCACGGGAACCCGCTGTACGAGTACAAGATCGAGGATCTGCAGAGCGAATCGATCGTGATCGCGGTGGAGCTGTACCGGCGCTACGGCAACTGGAAGGTGCGCGCGGTCGGCCAGGGCTATGCGGGCGGCTTCGCGGCGCTGGTCACCGACCACGGGGTCACCGTCGAGGAAGCGCCGCCCGCCGAGACCCGCACCGCTCCCCCGCCCCCGCCGCCGTCCCCTACGGCCTACCCGCCGCCGGTCGCGCCGACCTATGTCACGCCGAACTCGCCGTATCCCACTCAGCCGCCGCCGAACTCGCCATATAGCACTCAACCACCACCGACTTCACCGTATCCCGTTCAGCCCCAGCCGAATTCGGCGTATCAAGTCCCACCGCCCCCGAACCCCGCGCCGCCGACCGGTGACGGCGGACTCTCACGCGGGCGACCGGTGAATCTGTCCAAGGGCCAGCGCGTCACCCTGCGCAAGGACGGCGGTGTCGCGCTGACCCGGATTCGGATGGGGCTCGGCTGGGATCCCGCCCGGCAGGGCGGTCTGTTCGGGCGGCGACCGGTGAACATCGACCTGGACGCCTGGGTGGCCATGTTCGCCGACCGGCACCTGGTGGACGTGGCCTACTACGGGCAGCTGACGTCCAAGGACGGCTCCATCCGGCATTCGGGCGACAACCTGACCGGCGAGGGCGCCGCCGGGGACGACGAGGTGATCCTGGTCGACCTGAGCCGGGTGCCACGCCAGGTGAACACGCTGCTGTTTATCGTCACCTCGTATCAGGGCCACACCTTCGAGCAGGTCAGCAATGCCTACTGCCGACTGGTGGACGACACCACGCAGGCCGAGCTGGCCCGGTACGCGCTGGCGGGTGGCATGCCGTTCACGGCGATCGCCATGGCCAAGGTGTTCCGCGCGAACGGCGAGTGGGCCCTGCAGGCCATCGGAGAGGGCTTCCAGGCCAAGCATCCGGGCGAGGCCGTCCCGCAGCTGGGCCGGTTCATCACCGTCTCCTGAGAGCACAACGCCCGCCGGAAAAGGGCGCGCCCGGATTGGACGCGCCCCGCCGCGAACCGAACCGGGAGTCAGGCGCCGTAACGCAGCACTACGAAGTTGTCGCCCTGCACGGAGTCCTTGGTGGTCCCTGCCACCACGATCCCGCCATTCGCCTGCAGCGCCAAGGCATTCCCGTGATCGGCCGCAGTCCCAAGGTCGGTGCTCACCTTCCCGCCCGCGCCGAAGCCGCTGTCGAGTTTGCCGTCGGAGGTGTAGCGGGCCAGCGCGATATTGTCCCCTGTGCCGGTCCCACTGCTGGTGCCGACCGCGATGATCGTGCCGTCGTGGGCCAGCGCGACCGCGGCCGCCACATCGGACTTGCCGCCGAAGTCCGTGGTGGCCTTGCCATTGTCACCGAAACCGCTGTCCAGCTTGCCATCCGGCGTGTACCGCACCACCAGGAAGTTGTCGCCCTGCACCGGATCCTTGGTGCTGCCCACCACCACGATCTTGCCGTCGGCCTGCACCGCCACCGCATTGCCGTGATCCGCCGCGGTGCCAAGATCGGAGCTCACCTGACCGTTGACGCCGAACCCGGGATCCGGCTTGCCGTCGGAGGTGTATCGCGCGACGGCGATATTGTCGCCGGTGGTGGTGCCGCTGCTGGTCCCGGCGACCACGATCTTGCCATCCGATTCCACGACAACGGATTTCGCGATATCGGACCTACCACCGAAATCGGTCGATACCTTGCCGTCGGTGCCGAATCCGCTGTCCAGCTTGCCATCCGGCGTATACCGCAGCACCACGAAGTTGTCGCCCTGGACCTGGTCCCGCGTGCTGCCGGCCACCACGATCTTGCCGTCGGACTGCACCGCCACCGCATTGCCGTGGTCGGCCGCGGTGCCCAGGTCGGCGCTCACCTGGCCGTTGACGCCGAAACCGTTGTCCAGCTTGCCATCCGCGGAATAGCGGGCGATGGCTATATTGTCCCCGGTGGCAGTACCGTGGCTGGTGCCCACCGCGACGATCTTGCCGTCGGTCTGGAGCGCGACCGCGCTCGCCACGTCCGATTTGCCGCCGAAGTCGGTGACGACCTTGCCGCCGTTGCCGAAGGCGCTGTCCAGCTTGCCGTCCGCGGAGTACCGGACCACCGCGAAGTTGTCACCCTGGGCCGGATCCTGGGTGCTGCCGGCGACGACGATCTTGCCATCAGGCTGCACCACAACAGCATTCGCGTGATCGGCTTGCGACCCTAGATCCGTGGTGACCTTGCCGCCGTCACCGAACCCGGTGTCCAGCGTGCCCGCGGCCACCGAACTGCCCTGCGCGCCCGTGCAGGCGGTGATGACGAGCCCGACGATGGCCAGGAAGACCAGTAGCAGCAGGGATTTCGGTGTGACTCCGAACCGTCGTGACGTACGCAACATGTGAGCTACCTCGTTTCAGCAATGGAAGGGGGTAGAGCAGCACAGATTGGAACCACGAAAACTATGACAGTATGGCCGGAATCAGGATCCGGCCGGGCCCGGATGAACCTGTTCACCCTCGGCGCACCGGCGACTCGCCGCAAAACCCGGCCGGGCGAACCGGCCGGGTCCGGAACTCAGAGGAACTTGGTGACCTGTGCGGCCGCCTCGACCGGATGTCCGGCCTGGATCGGGTGACCGAGCGCCTGCACCTTCCAGATGCCGTCCTCGCGGTGCACTTTCGCCACCACCATGCCGGTGTGCGGGCCGCCCGAGCTCAGATTGGACCGGGTGAGCTCGGCGCTGTTGGTGCCGTCGATCAAGCGCCAGAAGGCATTGCGCACCCGCTCGAAGGTGTGCCCCGCGTAGGAGGTGATGACGAAGACGATGGCGGTGACGTGCGAGCCGACCCGGGTCAGGTCGACGGTGATGACCTCGTCGTCGCCCTTGCCCTCACCGGTGAGGTTGTCGCCGGAGTGCCGGATGGCGCCGTCCTTGGTCACCAGCTGGCCGTAGTACGCGGCGTCCACCAGATCGTGCCCGGCGTACACCAGGGCCGAGGCGTCCAGATCGATCTCGACCGGGCGCGAACCCCACTTGTGCTGCACATGGACGGGATCCCAGCCCAGCCCCATCTTGACGAAGCTCAGGTCGGCGCCCTGCCGCCGCAGCGCGACGGTGTCGCCGACCCCCAGCACCGGCGCGATGACGGGCGCGGCCGAGCGTGCCGGCTGCGGCGAGGCGCTGATCGACACGCCGTGATCGGCGAGCAGTGCCGCGAAGCCGCCGGGATGGCCGAAGCCGACCGCCCGGGCGTACCAGCCGTCGGCGCCGCGGTCCAGATCCACCGCCGCCACCGTCGACTCGTTGCCGAGGCCGTCGATCACGTACTCGTACAACGGGATTCCGCGTTCATCGGCAATGCCGATGTGCGGTGCGGGATAGTCGCCCAGGCGGCCGTCGCGGTCGTCCAGGGTGACCACGATGCGAATGTGCGCCACCCCCTGCGGCACCGACGCCAGGCTGACGGCGACGGCGTTCTGCCCGGGCACCAGCTGGATGCCGGGGCCCGCGGGTTGGTTGTAGAAGATCAGGTCGTTGTCGTCGCGGACGGCGCCCCGATCGGTGAGAAGCAGCGCGGCCAGATCGATACCCGCGCTGAAGTGCACCGTCACGGTGATATCCGCGACGCCCAGTTCACCGGTCTGCCCTTGGGTTAGAAGTGCGGCCACGCTCCCACTTTATGGGAACCATGGGTCAGCCGGACGAAACGAAGCGATATCGCTTTTACGCGCGCGAACCTTAGGACATGTCACAGTGTCAGGCCATACCCCGGTGAATCGTTTTATGCCACAACACGAATCGGTCGCATGATCAGTAACTTACGAGTACCCTACTCGACAGTAGCCTGCGGGGCTACCGTTCAGTAGGGGACACGCACGCACCACTGGACACCAGCAGACTGTCCGTCATCGGGGTCGGGCGCCGACGGGCATGAAAATGTAAGGGACTGTTTTGGTTCAGTCGGATGCACCGGTCGTTCGCCGCGCCACCGAAGCCGACATCGAGGACATGGTCCGGGTGCTCGCCCTGGCCTTCGAGTCAGACGATCCGATCGAGGACTACGTCTTCCCCGATCCCGTGGTCCGCCGGCGGCGCGCGCCCGGCATGCTTCGCGTTCTGATCAAACACCGCTACCTGCCCGCGGGCGCCGCGCTGGTGGCGGAGGTGGACGACCGGATCGTCGGCGTGTCGCTGTGGATTCCGGACGGTTACCGCAATCCGGCATGGCGGGAAGCCATTTCGGGCCCCCAGCTGCTGTGGGCCATGGGCGTCGGCGCGACCAAGCGCGGCATCGAGGTGGATGCCGCCATCGCCCGCACCGCGCCCGCCGAACCGCACAACTATCTGGTCTATCTGGGCGCGGAACCCCAGGCGCAGCGGGCGGGTGTGGGCCGCGCGCTACTGGCCCGGCTCACCGCCGAATCCGACGCGCACGGGCGCGCGCTGTGCGGAATCTGCAAGGACGAGAACGTCGCCTACTACGAGACGATCAATTTCGAGCAGGTCGGCCGGACCCGAATCGGGAGTAGTGGTCCGGAGATGAACTTCCTGCTGCGTCCGCCGACGCGCGTCAGCGCCGGCTGACGTCGGCAGCGGACGCCCGGATCGTGGATCACGACCCGGGCGGCTCCGCATTGCCTCGGGGGGGGGATCGCCAGGTTCGTTTCTGTTTTACCGAGGAGACGTAGTGTCTGACATTGCCATTGTCGGAATCGGGTGCCGCTACGCCGGTGGTATCGATTCACCGGAATCGTTCTGGGACTTCATCATCAACAAGGGCGACGGGGTCGTGGAGATCCCGTCCGATCGGTGGGACTACCGCCGCTTCTACGACCCGGACAAGCGCACGCCGGGGCGCATGTACACCAAGCGCGCCGCCTTCATGACCGGCGATCCGTGGGCCTTCGACCCCGAGTTCTTCGGCATCTCACCGCGCGAGGCCGCCGCCATGGACCCCCAGCAGCGGCTGGTGCTCGAGGTCGCCTGGGAGGCACTGGACGACGCGGGCATCGCCGGTCGCGTCTCGGGTGCGCCGATCGGCGTCTACGTCGGGGCCTTCACCCTCGACCAGATGGGCACGTCGCTGACCAATGCGACGCTGCCCTGGGTGGACATGCACACCCCGGCGGGCGCGTCGTACACCATGATCTCCAACCGGATCGCGTACGCGCTCAACATGATCGGCCCCGCCCTGACGGTGGACACCGCGTGCTCGTCGTCGCTGGTGGCCTTCCACCTGGCCTGCCAGGCGCTGGAGAACGGCGACTGCACCGTGGCACTGGCCGGCGGCGTCACCCTGATGCTGCAGCCCGAGACGTTCGTGTCCATGTGCAAGGGCGGCTTCCTGGCCGCCGACGGCCGCAGCAAGCCCTTCGACGCGAGCGCGGACGGCTATGGGCGCGGCGAGGGCTCGGGCATGGTGGTCCTGAAGCGGCTCGAAGACGCCGAGCGCGACGGGGACCGGATCTACGCGGTGGTCAAGGCGACCGGGTCCAATCAGGACGGGCGCACCACCGCCATCACCGTGCCCAATGCCGATCTGCAGGAGGCCCTGGCGAAGTCGGTGACCGAGCGGGCGGGCATCGCGCCGCACCAGGTCACCTACGTGGAGGCGCACGGGACCGGCACGCCGGTCGGCGATCCGCTCGAGCTGCGGGCCATCGGCCGCGCCTACGGACGGGTCGCGGAGCGCACCGGACCGCTGGGCGTGGGCTCGGTGAAGGCGCAGCTCGGGCACACCGAGGCGGCCTCGGGCATCGCCAGTGTCATCAAGTCGGCGCTGGCCATCACCCATCGCACGATCGCCCCGCAGGGCTGGCTCGACGAGCCCAACTCCGACATCCCCTTCGGGGAGCTCGGCCTGGCGCTGCAACTGGAGGCACAGCCGGTCGCGCCGGAGACGCGAATGACCATCGCGGTCAACGGCTTCGGATACGGCGGCACCAACGCGCACGCCATCCTCCAGGAGTACATCCCGGCGGAGACGCCCGCCCATGAGCCCGGACACCATGGCGTACTGCCGATTTCGGCCCGCAACGACACGGCCGCTCGCGCCCTCGCACGCGGCTTCGCCGAGCTCATCGCGGCGGGCGCCGACCCCGCCCGGCTGGCCGAGGCGGCGTGGACGCGCCGCCACCATCACCCGGTGCGCGCCGGCCTGACCTTCGGTGACGACGCCGAGCTGGTGCGGGCCCTGGTGGACTTCGCCAACGGCGAGGGCCGCACCGCCAAGGTGATCACCCGCAAGGTGCCCGAGCCGGTTCTCGTCTTCACCGGCATGGGACCGCAGTGGTGGGCCATGGGCCGCCAACTGCTCACCGCCGGTGGCACTTTCGCCGCCGCGGCCGAGCGGATCGACGCCGTGTTCCGGGAGATCTCGGGCTGGTCCATCGTCGAGGAACTGTTGCGGCCCGAGGAGGAATCGCGGGTCACCTCGACGGCGGTCGCCCAGCCCGCCAACTTCCTGATCCAGGTGGCGCTGGTCGCGCTGCTCGACGAGCTCGGCATCCGGCCCGCCGCCGTGGTCGGCCACAGTGTCGGCGAGGTGTCGGCCGCCTACGTCACCGGGATGCTCTCGCTGCGGGACGCACTGCTGGTCAGCTATCACCGGGCGCGGTTGCAGGCCACCACGGCCGGTTCGGGCGGCATGCTCGCCATCGGCCTGCCGCAGGCCGCGGCCCTGGAGCTGATCGAGGGCGATGAGCTGGTCAGCATCGCGGCGGTCAACAGCCCGAGCGCGGTGACCCTGGCCGGCAATGAGCAGCGGCTCGACGAGATCGCCGAATCCCTCACCGAACAGGGCATTTTCGCGCGCCGACTACAGGTCGAGGTGCCCTACCACAGCTATCTGATGGATCCCATCCTCGACGAGCTGCGCACGGCGCTGGCCGATCTGACGCTCGCCGATCCGCGAATTCCCCTGTGGTCCACCGTGACCGGGACCCGTGTCGGCGCGGGCGACTGGGATGCCGAGTACTGGTGCGCCAATGTGCGGCAGCCGGTGCGCTTCGCCGACGCCGTCACCGAGCTGGTCGGCGCGGGCAGCCGGGTGTTCCTGGAGGTCGGCCCGCATCCGGTGCTGGGAGCCAACATTCGCGAGATCCTCATCGGGGCGGGCGAGACCGGCACCACCGTCGCCACCCTCAATCGCAAGCAGGCCGACGACGAGAGCGTCCGGCAGACCGTCGCGGGCCTCTACACCGCGGGCGTGCTCGATATCGACGCCCTCTTCGGCTCGGTCGTCACCCCGCACGTGGAGCTGCCGCGCTATCCGTGGCAGCGCACCCGGCTGCGCGTCGAACTGCTGGGCGTGCAACAGCTCAAGTACGGCACCCCCGGCGGCTACCGCATGCTCGGCGATCCGACGCTCGAGGACCCGACCACGGCCTGGCGCATCCAGCTCAGCGTGGGCGATCTGCCGTGGCTGGCCGACCATGTGGTGGGCGGCTCCCGGATCCTGCCCGGCGCGGCCTATCTGGACGCGGCGCTGAGCGCGGCAGCGCTGCGCACCGAGTCCACCCGGGTGGCCGTCGAGGATGTCCGCTTCCTCGCGCCGCTGGTGGTGGACGAGGGCATGGCGCCGGTGGTGGAGCTGCACGTGGAGGAATCCACGCGGCGGTTCACGATTCGCTCCCGCGAGCCCGCGAGCATCAACTGGACCATCAATGCCACCGGCCGGCTGGTCGAGGGCGTGTACGAGCCGAGCAAGGCCGACCTGCCGGCGCTCGAGGAGATGCTCGCCATCGACCCGGACGCCTACTACACCGCCTTCGCCGCACGCGGCCTGGACTACGGCCCGGCCTTCCGCCGTGCCACCGAGCTGCGGGTGTCCGGCAATACCGTGGTCGCCACCCTGGACGGCGCCATCGCCCGCGACAGCGGCCACCTCGCCCACCCGGCCGTCGTCGACGCTGCCGTGCAGTGCTTCGGCGCGGTCCTCGCCGCCGCGCCGAATGCCGAACGGGGCGCGCTGGTTCCGGTCGCGGTGGAGGGGGCGCGGGTGTTCGCGCCCATCCCCGACCAGGTGACCGTGGTGGCGCGGCTGCACAGCGGTGACAATCTGACCTGCGACTACGACTTGCTCGACGCCGAGCGGAACGTGGTCATGCGGATCATCGGGCTGCGGCTGGGGGCCATCAACCCGGATCGCGGTGCGCTGCAACGGCTCACGGACTACTTCTACGAAGACCGCTGGGACATGCGGGAACCGGTGGACACCAGCGCGCTGCCGTCCCCCGAAACGGCGTACACCCTGGCCATCGACCTCGCCACCGAGGCCGGTCCGCGCGCCGGTTTCATCGCGGGCACGACGGCACACGGTGAGGTGCTCGCGGTCGGCGATCCGACCAGCGAGGACCTGGAAGCCGTGGTGCGCGAACGGCTTCAGCAGATCGTGGCGCTGAGCGGCGTCGAGCGCACGCACGTCGTCCTGGTGGCGGGTTCGGAATACACCGACCTGGACGCGCTCTGGACGCTGCGCCGGATCGCGGTGACGATCGAGGGCTTCCTCGAGGACTGGCTGCAGCAGCGCGGCGACGAAATCCCCATGACCGGCGACGGTTCCATTCACGTCTCCCTGGTCACCGAGCGCGCCTTCGCGCACCCGGACGAGGATGCCGCGCCCGACCCGGCCCACGCCGCCCTCGCCGGCGCCCGCCGGGTGCTGCTCAACGAGCAGTCCCGGCTGCGCTGGCGGCTGATCGACGTGGATCCCGAGGTGGCCGAGGCGGACCTGGCCGCCGAGCTCGCCATTGCGGGCGCGTTCACCTACGACCACTCCGACGAGGTGGTGCTGCGCAACGGCCTGCGCTGGGTGACCGTGGTCGCGGCCACCCTGCCCGACCGGCTCGAAGCCCTGGACCGAGCCGAACCGCTCACCGATCCGGAGGCGAATTTCCGTCTGGAGCTGCCGAAGTCACGGGTGCTGTCCCGGCTGGCGTGGCGGCGCTGCGACCGGCGCGCCCCGGGGCCGACCGAGGTCGAGGTGCGGATCCTGGCCATCGGCCTGGGCTACAAGGACCCGCTCAAGGTCATCGGCGTGCTCGGCGAGCGCGAGATGGCGGGCACCTTCTACGGCACCGAACCCGGCATGGAGGCCGACGCCGTCGTCGTCCGCGTCGGTGCGGACGTCGACAATGTGACCATCGGCGATCGGGTGTTCCTGACCTCCAAGGCCATGATCTCCCGCTTCCACACCACCGACGCGGACCTGATCACCCGGGTCGCCGGCAGCACCGAGGTCGGCCAGTGCACGAGCACCGTGGCCTTCGCCACCGCCGAGCACTCGCTGCTGGAGCTGGCGCGGGTGCGGGCCGGCGACGTGGTGCTGGTGCACGGCGCGGCGGGCGGCGTCGGCTCGGCGGCGGTGCAGATCGCGAAACTGCACGGGGCCACCGTGATCGGCACCGCGGGCAGTGACGAGCGCCGGGCCTACGTCCTGGCTCAGGGCGCGGACCACGCGCTGGACTCCCGCTCGCTCAACTTCGCCGACGACGTCCTCGGCCTCACCGACGGCCGGGGCGTGGATGTGGTGATCAGCACCGCGCCCGGGGAGATCCTGCGCCGGAACTTCAAGGCGGTGGCCGAGTTCGGGCGCATCGTGGAGATCGGCAAGGCCGACATCTACACCGGCGGCGTGCTCGACCTGGGGTACTTCGACAAGAACCTCTCCTACCACTCCTTCGACCTGGACCGCATGCTCGCGTTCAAGCGCAAGCCCACCGGAGAACTCGTGCAGGGCGTGCACGAGAAGCTGGCCGCCGGGATCTACCGGTATCTGCCCTACGAGCTGTACGACACCGCCGACGTGGCCAAGGCCTTCGAGGACGTGGCCCGGTCGGCGCACTTCGGCCGCATCGCGGTGAGCCTGGAATCCGAAGCGCCGCAGGTGCGCCCGATGATTCCGGCGGTCACCGTGGATCCGGCGGCGCAGTACCTGATCACCGGCGGCTTCGGGGCCTTCGGCCTGGCCATGGGCCGCTGGCTGGTCGGGCTGGGCGCCCGGCGGCTCACCCTGCTCGGGCGCGGCGGCCCGCGGACCGAGGCCGCCCGGACCCAGCTCGCACTCTGGCAGGAACAGGGCGTCGAGGTGGTCGAGGAGCGGGTGGACGTCACCGACGCCTACGCCATGACCGCGGTGATCGCGCGGGCGAACACCGCCGAGCACCCGCTGCGCGGCGTGTTCCACACCGCGGGCAGCCTCGACGACAAGCGCGTACCCGATATGAGCCGGGACAGCCTCGCCACCGTGTACCGGCCCAAGGCCGAGGGCGTGATCGCGCTGCGGCGCGGCATCGAGGCCGCCGGGGCCGAGCTCGACATGTTCGTGCTGTTCTCCTCCGGCAGCGCCATTTTCGGCAGCATCGGCCAATACGCCTACACCGCGGCCAATCTCGCGCTCGATGCCACCGCGGACGTGGTGGCGCGGCAGGGCGGCACCGCGCTGTCGGTCGGCTGGGGCCACATGTCCGGCGGCGGGATGGCCGAGGACGAGTACGTGTCCCGCTACCTGCGCACCGCCGGATTCGATCCGATCAGTATGGAGGAGGGCGCCGAATATCTGGAGAAGGCACTGGAACTCGGCATCCACCACCATGCGTCCATCATTCCCATCGACTGGTCCCGGGTGGCCGCCACGGTGTCCTGGTACGCCATGACCGGGCGCACCGCCGAGCGCGTCGCCACCGCGGTCGAGGACAATTCGGCCGCGTCGCATCTGGTGGCGGCGCTGCGCGAGCTCGACGAGCAGAAGCGCGCCGATGTGGTGGCGCACATGCTGGCCGAACAGCTGGCGGTGGTCATGGGCGTCGACGCCGACTCCATCGATCTGACCGTGCCGGTGCCGGAACTGGGCCTGGACTCGCTGATGGCGGTGGAATTCGGTGCGCTGGTGAGCAAGACGCTCGGCGTGGACCTGATGTCCATGAAGGTCGGCCGGTCCTTCACCCTCCAGCAGGCCGGCGCTCGCGCGGCCGAACTCCTGGTCGGCGGCGACGCGGCGGCGACCGGCCAGGCGGTGCCGGCATGACCGAGTCCGCACGCGATCTGGCCCGGAAACTCCTGGCGGGCAACGGGATCAAGGAGACGACGGCCACCGGAACCGCGGCACCGCACCCGGTATCCACCGGGATCGCACCGCCGGGCCGGACCGCGGCCGCGCGCACCCCGCGCGGTCCCGGCCGTCAGTTCGCCGATCACCCCGACGTCGCCGCGGCCGTGGTGAAGCGGGCCGCCATCGGCGCGCTCTACGGGCAGTCGGGGATGCCGAACCCGGTGTTCCTGCCGCGAACCAGCCCGAACGACACCGTGATCCGGGCCCTGGACACCGACCTGGTGAACTTCAGCGCCTACAACTACCTGGGGCTGTCCAGCCACCCCCGGGTGGTGCGGGCCGCCAAGGACGCGCTCGACCAGTACGGCGCGTCCGCGTCGGCCAGCCGGATCGTCTCCGGCGAGATCCCGCTCTACGGCGAACTCGAACAGCGGCTGGCCGGGATCTACGACGTGGGCGACGCCATGGTGACCACCAGCGGCTATCTCACCAATGCCGGGGTCATCGGCTTCCTGCTGCGCGAGGGCGATGTGGCCTTCTGCGACAGCCTGATTCACGGCAGCGTGGTGTCGGGCACGCAGTGGGCGGGTTGCCGCCGGATCAACTTCCGGCACAATGACCCGGACTCGCTGCGGTCGGTGCTGAAGATGTCACGCTCCGGATTCGACCGGGCGCTGGTGGTCATCGAGGGCCACTACTCCATGGACGGCACCGTCGGCCGCGTCGCCGAACTGGCCGCCGTCGCACGGGAATTCGACTGTGCGGTCATGGTGGACGAGGCCCATTCGCTCGGCGTCCTCGGACCCACCGGGCACGGCATCCGCGAGCACTACGGCATGGCCGGCGCGGACGTGGACATCTGGATGGGCACGCTGTCCAAGGCGCTGGGCAGCGTCGGCGGGTTCATCGCCGCCGACGCCGATCTCATCGGGGCGATGAAGTCGAGCGCGCCCGGCGTGGCCATGCTGACCGGCGGACCCGTGCCCTCGGGCATCGCCGCGGCCCTGGCCGGGCTGGAGGTGCTGGAGGCCGAGCCGGAGCGGGTCACCCGGCTGTGGGAGAACGCGCGCCTGTTCGATGCCGCGCTGCGGGAGCGGGAGCTGAATCTCGGTGACTCCCAGGGCACCCCGATCCTGCCGGTGATCGTGCCGGGCGAGATCCGGGCCGGATTCGTCTCGGCCCATCTGCTCCAGCACGGCGTGTACGCCGGGGCCATTTCGGCCCCGGCGGTCCCGGTGGGCAAGGAGCGGCTCCGCTTCTTCATCACCTCGGAACACACGCGGCAGCAACTGCTCTCGACGGCGGACCTGCTCGCCGAGGCGATTGCCATGTCCGGTCAGCTGCCCGCCGACATGACGGGCTGATGCACCCCCGCGCGCTGTGGGCGGAGTGCGAACGCCGCCCACAGCAGCAGGCCCAGCATGGTTGCGACGACGCCGATCTCGCACACCAGCGCCCAGCCGCCGGCCTCGTAGGCCACCCCGGCGGTCACCGAACCGGCCACACCGCCCAGGAAGTAGGTGACCATGTACGCGGTCGTCAGGCGGCTGCGCGCGGCCGGATCGAGGGTGTAGATGGCGCTCTGATTGGTCAGATGCGCGCCCTGGATGCCGAAGTCGAAGATCACCAGCGCGGCGATCAGCGCGACCACGCTGTGCCCGCCCCAGGCCATCAGCGCCCAGCTCGCCAACAGCACCAGCCAGGTCAGCGTGGTGACGCGGCGCAGGTGCCCGCGATCGGCCATCCGCCCGACCACCGGCGCGCCCAGCGCCCCGACCACACCCGCCAGACCGAACAGGCCGATGGTGAATTCGCCGTAGTGGTAATCACTTCCGTGCGACCCGGACAGCAGGAACGCGATGGCCGTCCACACCGCCGAGAAGCAGGCCATGAGGATGAAGCCCAGCATCATGCGCTGTCGCAGCACCGCGTGCCGGCGGATCAGACCCAGGATCGACGCCAGCACCTGCGGGTAGCTCTCGCCCGTGGCCGCCCGCGGCGTGGCGGGCGCGAGCACGTAGACGCTCACCGCCATCACCACCTGCAGTCCGGCCGCCACCAGCAGCACCGCCCGCCAGCCACCCAGCTGCGCCACCGCCCCGGACAGCACCCGCGACAACAGGATTCCCAGCAGCAGTCCGCTCATCACCGTGCCGACCACCTGCCCGCGCCGGGCCGGATCGGCCAGCGCCGAGGCCCACGGCACCACCACCTGCGCGGCCGAGGCCGCGACACCGGTGGCCACCACCCCCGCGAACAGCACCGCGAAATTGGGCGCGAAGGCCGAAACCAGCAGGGCCGCAACCGAGGCCAGCAGCAGCACCGGGACCATGCGGTGGCGGCGCAGGAAGTCCCCCAGCGGCACCAGCAGGGCCAGGCCGCACAGATAGCCGATCTGCGCGGCGCTGACCAGCAGGGCCGCGGTCGCGGTGGAGATGCTCAGATCCCCGGCGACCTGGTGCAGCAGGGGTTGCAGATAGTAGTTGCCGGCCGCGGAGGAGCCCGCGGTCACCGCGAACACCAGCACTGTCGTCCGGGTCAGCGCCACGCCGGGCGCTGTCGCGGTGTCGGGCGCGGGCCGGGCGGGGGCCACGGTCATCGAATCAGTCACCTGTCCATGTTGGATGCGGCGATCGATCAACAAAAGCGATGGTTTTCGATACTGCCATCTCTGAGGTAGATGGCATCGGTAGGCTCGGAGCATGGAGTTGCGTCAGATCGAATGCTTCCTGGCCTGCTGCGACCATCGGTCCTTCACCGCCGCGGCCCGCGCTCTCAACCTGGTCCAATCGGCGGTCTCCACCAGCGTCGGCAAGCTAGAACACGAACTCGGGGTGCGCCTGTTCGACCGCACGCCGCGCACGCTGGAGCTCACCGAGGCGGGCCGGGCCATGGTCGCTCCCGCCCGGACGCTGCTGCGCGCCCGGCGCGACATCGTGGACGCCATCGACGCCGCCCGCGGCGAGATCCGCGGCGAGGTGGTCGTCGGCAATCTCATGAACATCCACAATTTCGACCTGGCGGGCATCATCGCCCAACTGCACCAGCGGTTTCCGGCGGTGACCCTGCAGATGCGGCAGAGCATCTCCGGCGTCGCGGGCAATGTGGCCGGGCTGCGCGACAATTCGCTCGAGCTGGCGCTGCTGGCCGGCATGAGCAGCGAATTTCCTGGCATCACCACGCATCTCATCGCCGAGGAGACCCTCGTGCTCTGCACCGGGCCGGACCATCCGCTGGCGGGGCGTCCGTTCCGGGCCGCCGACCTGGACGGCGTGCGCTACATCGACTTCCCGCCGGGCTGGGGCATCCGAACCATCGCCGACGAGCTTTTTCCGGGCCGCGTTCCCGTGATCGAGGTGGCCGACCAGGCCTTCGCACTGGAATTGGCCGCCAAGGACTTCGGGATGGTCCTCATCCCGAAGTCCGTCGCGTTGCTCTCCCCCGGCGTGCCCCACTCCGAATTCGCACCCCGGCCGCTGCCCTGGAAACTGTGCGTCGGCCATGCCGTCCAGCGCACGCCGTCCAATGCGGCTCGCACCGTGATCGAGGCCCTCACGGCGAACAACGGGCTCAGGAGCCGGTGATCGCGGGCGGGCCGGTGACGGTCAGCGGCGGGACCGGGCCGGTATGGGGCTCGATCTCCACCAGGGACAGCTGACCGGTGCAGCCCTGGCTCAGGCGGGAGGTGCCCCGATCGTCGGTCAGCGCGTTCGGGTTTCCGTGGCGGCAGCAGGCCGGGTCGGCCGGGTCGGGGTCGTACCAGGCGCCGGTCGACAGCTGTGCGACTCCGGGACGTACCGCGTCGCTGATATCCAGTCCGGCCAGACAGCTGCCGCGGTCATTGAAGATCCGGACGATGTCACCCGCGGCGAGGCCGCGGACGGCCGCGTCGGCGGGATGCAGCCGGACCGGTTCGCGGCCGGAGATTTTCGTGGACTGGCTGTGCGCACCGACATCCAGCTGACTGTGCAGCTTGGTGCGGGGCTGGTTGGCCACCAGCTGCAGCGGGAACCGCGCCGCCAGCGGGCTGCCCAGCCACTCGTCGGGCTCGAGCCAGACCGGATGTCCCGGGCAATCGTCGTAGCCGAAGCCCGCGATGGTCTCGGAGAAGATCTCGATCCGGCCGCTCGGGGTCCGGAGCGGGTGCGCCGACGGGTCGGCCCGGAAGTCCGCGAACGCGATGTGCTCCTCGGCCTCGATCGGCAGGTCTATCGACTCCCCGGCCCAGAACGAGTCGTAGTCCGGCACCTCGTGACCGCGGTCATGCAGCCGCTCGCGCCATTCGTCGTAGAGGTGGCGCAGCCACTCCCGCGTTGTCCGCCCCTCGGTGAATTCCTTTCCGAAGCCCAATCTTTCGGCCAGCTCGCCGAACATCCAGTAGTCGTCACGGGCCTCGCCGTGCGGGCGGGTCAGGGCCGGCATCGGGAACAGGAAGCGGTCGCCCTCGCCGGAGCCGTAGTCGTCGCGTTCGATCGTCATGGTCGACGGGAGCACGATGTCGGCGTGCCGGGCGGTGGCCGTCCAGAACGGATCGTGCACCACCACGGTGTCCGGACGGCCGAACGCGGTGCGCAGCCGGGCCAGGTTCTGGTGGTGATGGAAAGGATTGCCGCCGGCCCAGTAGACCAGCCGGATAGTCGGATACGTCCGGTGCTCGCCGTTGTATTCGTAAGGCGTGCCGGGGTTCAGCAGCATGTCCGCGATGCGCGCGACCGGAATGAAGTCATCGACGCCGTTGACGCCCTGGGGCAGGCGCGGCGGCGACGTGAGCCGCACGGCCAGACCGACATTCGCGGCCGACCCGTAGCCGTGGCCGAATCCGCCGCCGGGCAAACCGATCTGGCCGAGCATGGCGGCGAGGACCACGCCGAGCCACAGCGGTTGCTCGCCGTATCGGGCGCGTTGCAGCGACCAGCTCACTGTGACCAGCGTGCGCGTGCCCGCCATCTCCCGGGCCAGCGTCCGAATCCGTTCCGCGGCAATACCGGTGATCGGCTCGGCCCACTCCGGATCCTTGACGACGCCGTCGACCGCACCGCGCAGATAGCCGGCGAAGCGCTCGTAGCCGACGGTGTAGCGGTCCAGGAAAGCGTTGTCCGCCAAGCCTTCCGCGTCCAGCACCTGGGCGAGGGCGAGCATCAGGGCGGTATCGCTGCCGGGCCGGGCCGCGATCCATTCGGCGTCCGCTTCGGCCGGAATATCGTCGCGCAGCGGCGAGACGGTGACGAACCGGCAGCCGTTCTCCCGCGCCGCCTCGATCCAACCGCGACCGTTGTGCCGCGAGACTCCGCCCGGCGCCACGGCGGTGTTCTTCGGTGAGAGTCCCCCGAACGAGACCACCAGCCTCGAATGCTCCGCCAGCACCGATTTCGTCGTTGCGCGCGACATGATCGTGCCCATATCCGCGAGGATGTGCGGCAGCAACACCGTCGACGCGCCCAGGCTGTAGCTGTTGCGGTGCGAGACATACCCGCCGAGGCAGTTCAGGAAGCGGTGAACCTGGCTCTGCGCGTGGTGGAATCGGCCGGCACTGGCCCAGCCGTAGGAACCTCCGTACACCGCCGTCGGTCCGAATTCGCGGTACACCCTGGACAATTCACCGGCCAGCAGATCCAGCGCGGTGTCCCAGGACACCGGCACGAACTCGTCGGCGCCGCGCGCCGCGGGTCCTGGACCGTTCTCGAGCCAGCCCTTTCGCACGTACGGCTGCGAGATGCGTGCCGGATGATGTTGGGCCGAGGCCACATTCTCGATCAGCGGGGTGGGTTCCGGATCACCTCGCCAGGGTCGCACCGCGGTGAGCCGGTCCCCGTCGCTGCGCGCCTCGAAAACGCCCCAGTGGGTGAGATGCGTGGCCATCCGACCAACATACGCCCGGCAGACCCGGCCGGCTCGTTCGGCGACACCCTGGTCCGGCTCGGGAACAACCGCACTGCCCATGTCGAAAGCACTGTGCGGTAACGGATTACGCGGCCGATGAGCTGTACCGCGACCACCGGCGGGCGGTCCACGCGGATCCGGCGGCCCAGCCGGGTTGCGCAATCGATAACTCAGAGTACGCTCATTTTTGAGTCCACTCAGTTTTCTGATCCGGGTTGGAGGTGTCCGATGGTCGCGCAGGCCAAGCCGGTGCACGTCGGCCGACGCCAGCGCAAGATGCACGACAAGCAGTCACGCATCTTCGAGGCCGCCGCCGCCCTGTTCGCTGAGCACGGATTCGATAGAGTTACCACTCAGCAAATCTCAGATCGGGCGGATATCGCCGCCGGGACACTGTTCCGCTACGCCGCCACCAAAGGTGAGTTGTTGCTGATGGTCTACAACGAGGAATTACGTACCGCGCTGGCGGACGGCGCCGCGGCGGCCCGCACACAAACCGATGCGGTCGAGGCGGTGACGGCTCTGCTGCGCCCGCTCCTGCGCGCGGCCGAGCAGCGGCCCGAGAACACCATCGTCTATCAGCGCGAGCTGCTGTTCGGCTCACCCACCGACACCTACCGCTCCGAGGGCCTGGCCCTGGTGGCCGGGCTGGAGTCCATGATCACCGAGCGGCTCATCGCCGACGCGCGCCGCGACGGAATCGGCACGCCGGCCGGCGACGAAAACGCCTCGGCGCGTTGGGAAGAGCAGGCCAGGCTGGCGGGTCGCAGCATCTTCGCGGTCCTGCACCTGGCGCTGGTGCAACCGTCCACCGGGGCGCATCCCGGCCACGACGCCATGGCGGATCTGCGGGCGCAGATCGCACAGATAATCGCTGGATCCTTCACATCCCTAGGGAGGCAATGACAATGAGCATCGACATCCGCAAGGTCACCGTGCTCGGCACCGGAGTTCTCGGTTCCCAGATCGCGTTCCAGACCGCGTTCCGCGGATTCGACGTCACCGCGTACGACATCACCGACGAGGTGCTGGCCGCGGCGCGCGGCCGCTTCGACAAGCTGGCCGCCACCTACCGCGAGCAGGTGCCGGGCGCGGGCGACGGCAAGGCCGAGACGACCGCGGCGGGCATCGCGCTGAGTTCCGATCTGGCCGCGGCGGTCGCCGACGCCGACCTGGTGATCGAGGCGGTTCCCGAGGTGCTCGCCATCAAGCAGGACACCTACGAGAAGCTGGGCAAGCTCGCGCCCGAGCGCACCATCTTCGCCACCAACTCCTCCACGCTGCTGCCCAGCGCTATGAAGGACTTCACCGGCCGCCCGGACCGGTTCCTGGCGCTGCACTTCGCGAATCAGGTGTGGCACTTCAACACCGCCGAGATCATGGGCACCCCCGACACCGATCCGGCCGTCTTCCAGGCCGTCGTGGACTTCGCCACCGCCATCGGCATGGTGCCCATCGAGCTGCACAAGGAGAAGGCCGGCTATGTCCTGAACTCGCTGCTGGTGCCGCTGCTGGACGCGGCCATGAACCTGGCCGAGGGCGGCTACGCCGAGCCCGAGGCGGTGGACAACACCTGGCGCATCGGCACCGGCGCGCCCGCGGGACCCTTCCAGATCCTCGACATCATCGGCCTGACCACGCCCTACAACATCATGGCCCACGGCGACGAGGACGCCCAGCGAATCGCCAAGTGGCTCAAGGAGAACTACATCGACCAGGGCAAGCTCGGCATCGCCACCGGGGAAGGCTTCTACAAGTACACGGCGTGATTCGAGACGGGAGTTCTCATGTTCTACAGCAGTGGCAATTACGAAGCCTTCGCGCGGCCGCGCAAGCCGGCGGGCGTCGAGGACAAGACGGCCTGGTTCGTGGGGTCGGGTCTGGCCTCGCTCTCCGGGGCGGCCTTCCTCATCCGTGATGGCCAGATGCCCGGTAGCAAGATCACCATTCTGGAAGAGCTGAAGTTGCCGGGCGGCGCGCTCGACGGCATCCGGGAACCGGAGAAGGGCTTCGTCATTCGCGGTGGCCGCGAGATGGAGAACCACTTCGAATGCCTCTGGGACCTCTTCCGGAGCATCCCGTCCATGGAGGTCGAGGACGCGAGCGTGCTCGACGAGTTCTACTGGCTCAACAAGGACGACCCGAACTTCTCCCTCGAGCGCGCCACCGTCAACCGCGGTCAGAGCGCCCAGACCAAGAACCTCTTCACGCTGAACAACAGGGCGCAGCAGGACATCACCAAGATCTTCCTCGCCACCCGTGAGGAGATGGAGGGCAAGCGCATCGACGAGGTGTTCTCGAAGGACTTTCTCGAGAGCAACTTCTGGATGTACTGGCGCACCATGTTCGCCTTCGAGGAGTGGCACAGCGCGCTCGAGATGAAGCTGTACCTACACCGGTTCATCCACCACATCGGCGGGCTGCCGGACTTCTCGGCCCTGAAGTTCACCAAGTACAACCAGTACGAGTCGCTGGTGCTGCCGCTCCGCCGCTGGCTATCGGACCAGGGCGTCACCTTCAAATTCGACACCACGGTCACCGACGTCGACTTCGACCTCACCGCGGATCGCAAGCAGGCCACCAGGATTCACTGGATCTCGGAGGGCGTCGAGGGCGGGGTCGACCTGGGGCCGGACGATCTGCTGCTGATGACCATCGGCTCGCTCACCGAGAACTCCGACGAGGGCGACCACCACACGCCCGCCAAGGTCGACGAGGGCCCGGCCCCCGCGTGGGATCTGTGGCGCCGGATCGCCGCCAGGGACAAGGCCTTCGGCCATCCGGACGTGTTCGGTTCGCACATTCCCGAGACCAAGTGGGAGTCGGCCACCGTCACCACGCTGGATCAGCGCATCCCCGAATACATTCAGAACATCTGCAAGCGGGATCCCTTCAGCGGCAAGGTCGTCACCGGCGGCATCGTCACCGTGAAGGACTCCAACTGGCTGATGAGCTGGACGGTCAACCGGCAGCCGCACTTCAAGCAGCAGCCCAAGGACCAGATCGTGGTCTGGGTGTACTCGCTGTTCGTCGACAAGCCCGGCGACTACGTGAAGAAGACCATGCAGGAGTGCACCGGCGAGGAGATCACCCAGGAATGGCTGTACCACCTGGGCGTTCCCGAAGCGGACATCCCCGGGCTGGCCGCGAGCGGCGCCAGATGCGTGCCGGTCATGATGCCCTACGTGACCGCCTTCTTCATGCCCCGCAAGGCGGGTGACCGCCCGGACGTGGTCCCGGAGGGTTCGGTCAACTTCGCCTTCATCGGTCAGTTCGCCGAGACCAGCCGCGACTGCATCTTCACCACCGAGTACTCGGTGCGCACCGGCATGGAGGCGGCGTACCAGCTGCTCGATATCGAACGCGGCGTCCCGGAGGTCTTCAACTCCACCTACGACGTCCGCACCCTGCTGGCCGCCATGAGCCGCCTCCGCGACGGCGATCCCATCGACCTCCCGGGCCCGGACCTGCTCTGGCGCGGGCTGGCGAAGCGCCTCGGCAACAACGAGATCGGCGAACTGCTCACCCAGTACGGTCTCATCGAGAAGTAGGCGGTACGGACTCCGTCCGACGTGCCACCACGGCCCGGTTCCCTGGGGACCGGGCCGTGGTCGTCAGTCCGGGCAGTCGTGCCACTCGCGCGCGGCCGCGAGCAGGCGAGCGCGCACCCGGTCCACGTGCGGGCGGACGGGACCGCCCACCCGGCGGGCCAGGAAGACGGTGTTGATCGGCGCATCCTGCGGGTCCCAGAGCTTTTCGATGGTGCCCGAGGCCAATTCCCGGGTGCACAGGTAGCTCGGGAGCACCGAGACGCCCGCGCCCGCCACCACCGCGGCGAGGACGGCGCGCAGGTCCGGGATCACCAGACCGGGGTCGGCTTCCAGCCGGGTGTCGAAGACGTGCCGCCAGTAGCGGCGGACGATCGGCAGATCCGGGGCGTAGGTCACCAGGGGCACTCCGCCGAAGTCATTGGCGCGCAGGCGGTCCAGATCCGCGCGGGCGGCCACCTCGGGCGCGGCCACCAGTACGAACTCCTCATCGGCGAGCGTCTCCGCGAGCACGGTCCGGCCCCGCGGGCGAATGGTCGAGACGACCAGGTCGAGTTTTCCGAGTCGCAGATCCGCGAGCAGGTCGTCGGCCAGGCCGGTGCTCACCGCGAGCCGGACACCGTCCGCGACCAGCGGTGCGAGTCCGGGCAGGACCAGGGTGGCCAGCAATTCGGCGGGGCCGCCGAGCAGGACCGGCGGTTCCACGGCTGCGACGCCTGCATCGGAGCCGTCGCCGATCACCGACTCCAGGGCGTCCAGCGGCGCGGCCACCCGCGCGGCCAGATCGTGCGCGGCCGCGGTCGGGGCGACACCGCGCGGCAGCCGCTCGAACAGCGGCCGTCCAACCTGGCGTTCCAGCGCCTGCAGCTGGGTGGTCACCGTCGGCTGCGAGAGGCCGACCTGACCCGCGGCGGCGGTGATCGACCCGGCCCGGTAGACGGCCAGGAAGGTCCGCAGCTGCGTCAGGTCCATGGAGCCATCGGCCTGCCTATGTCGCACCCGGCGAGTCTATTGGCCCGGTGATGCGCGGCCGCTGCGGGCGCGGGTTCAACAGCTCTGCGATGGTCAATTTATTGAATACCTTCGACCTGGACATCCTGAAGAGCCGCACGCTACTGTTCGAAGTCAGTAGACAATGATTTGACTATATGAAACGAGGGAATCATGCACCCCTTCCGCAAGGCCGTCGAGGCCCGTGACGAGGCGGCCATGGCGGCCCTGCTCGCCGACAATGTGGTGTTCACCAGCCCGGTCGCCTTCAAGCCCTACCCGGGCAAGGCCATCACCGCGGCCATCCTGCGCGGTGTCATGCGGGTGTTCGAGGACTTCCGCTACATCAAGGAGATCGGCGCGGCGGACAGCAGCGATCACGCGCTGGTCTTCGAGACCACGGTCGCGGGCAAGCGCATCACCGGATGCGACTTCCTGCACTTCGACGCCGACGGCCGGATCGACGAGTTCATGGTGATGGTGCGTCCGCTCTCCGGCGCGCAGGCGCTCGCCGAGGCGATGGCCGCGCAGTTCGAGCAGATCCAGGCCGAGGCCGTCGCGCAAATCGAACAGGAGGCAGCAGCGGCCGAACGCCAAGCGGCGGGCTCGTGAACGAGTTCGGCCCGACCCCCGTGCCGGCCGATTTCCTGGGATGATCCACGAAAAGTCACCGAAAGGCCGATCCGCCATGACCGATGGCAGGTACACGCGATACGTCGCCCTGGGCGACAGTCAGACCGAGGGCGTGGGCGACGGCGACGACCTGACCGGCCTGCGCGGGTGGGCGGACCGGCTGGCCGAGCGTCTCGCCCTCACCAATCCCGAACTGCGCTACGCCAATCTGGCGGTGCGCGGCAAGCTGGCCCACCAGATTCGCGACGACCAGCTGGACGCGGCGCTGGCGCTGCGCCCGGATCTGGCCACCGTGCTGGCCGGCATGAACGATCTGCTGCGCCCGAACTTCGACCCGGACGAGATCGCCGGGCACGTCGAGGCCATGTTCGCCGCACTCACCGCCACCGGCGCGGTGGTGGCGACGCTGACCTTTCCCGATGTGGCCGAGACGATTCCGCTGGCCCGGCCGATTCGCGGCCGGATCGCGGCGATCAACGACCGGCTGCGGGCGGCGGCCCACCGGCACGGGGTACTGGTGGCCGAGACCGGCCATCATGCCGTGGTGACCGATCCCCGCCTGTGGGACGCGGACCGGCTGCACGCCAGCCCGCTCGGGCACCAGCGCATCGCCGACGCCATGGCCGAGGCCCTGCGGCTGCCCGGCGCGAACGACGCCTGGACCCGTCCGCTGCTCCCGGATCTGCCCGAGCACGGGGCGCTGCGCTCGATCGCGGCCGAATTCCAGTGGGCGGCAACCGCGCTGGGGCCGTGGGTGATGCGCCGCCTGCGCGGCATCTCCTCCGGTGACCGGCGGGCGCCCAAGCGCCCGGTGCCGCTCCCGGTGCGCCTCTAGACGTTGACCCCATAATCCCGTGCGATACCGGCCAATCCGGAGGCGTAGCCCTGCCCGATGGCCCGGAACTTCCACTCGGTGCCGTGCCGGTACAGCTCGCCGAACACCATGGCGGTCTCGGTCGAGGCGTCCTCGGTGAGGTCGAAGCGGGTCAGCTCCGACCCGGTGACGGCGTCCATGACCCGTATGTAGGCATTGCGCACCTGACCGAAGGCCTGGCGCCGGGTCTCGGCCTCGTAGATCGATACGGGGAAGAAGATATTGGTGATGCTCGGCGGCATGGCCGCCAGATCCACGGTGATCACCTCGTCGTCGCCCTCGCCCTCACCGGTGAGGTTGTCGCCGGTGTGCTCGATGGTGCCCTCCGGGGACCGCAGGTTGTTGTAGAACACGAAATGACTGTCGGAGACGACACGCTGATTCGGCCCGCAGGCGAGCGCACTGGCATCGAGATCGAAATCGGCTCCGGTGGTGCTGCGTACGTCCCACCCCAGGGCGACGGCCACCTTCGTCAGATTCGGCGCCTGCTTCGACAGCGAGACATTGCCGCCTTTGGCCAGACTGACACTCATCGCATTACCTTCCCTCCGCGAGCGGTACCTCCACGCCCAATCGTCCTCGCGCAGCGAGACCGCGGCCACCTCGCTGTGCGAGAACGAGGTTGCCGACTCCGCGTCCAGCTGTTCGGCGATCACGGCGATCCGGCGTTGCAGGGCGAGTAGTTCGATCAGGTCCCGATTCCCCGGCGCCACTGCGCCTTCCGTGGACTCCATCGCGCCCACCGCCTCGGCGTGCGCGTCCAGCACCGCCGCCCGCAGCCGCGCGGCCAATCCCGCCCACCGCGCCGGCGGCTCGGGACCCGCCCGCCCCAGCCCCGCCCGCGACTCCCCCTTACCGAGCGTCACGCCTCGAATGTACCTGCACGGCATCGCGTGGTCAGCGCCACGGACGCGCGCGGCCCGTGCTCAATTGTTCGCGGCCACAATGGCTTCACAGCTACGGGCGGCCGCGCGGCAGGTGGCGGCGGTGCGGGGATCCAACAGCGGATTCTCCAGCTGGTTGCGCCAGTGGCGGATGGCCTGCAGGGCGACGCCACGGCACTGGGCCGGGCTCGCGTCGGGAGCGAGCCCGAGACGACGGTGCGCCGCAATGCCTTCCCCGCCCAGGACCCGGGCGGCACGGGCGCGGTCGGGCTCGCTGAGCCGATTCGAGCGAATGGTCGACAGCAACCGCAGTTCGGTGAACGTGTGGGTGTCGGCGAGGCAGCGCGATACCCGGTCTGCCAGCTCCGCCGTCCCGGCCGTCCGATAGCGCGCCAGTATGTGCGCGAGCCGCGCCAGCGCGGAATGCGCGCGCAACTGTTCGTTGCGTTGGCCGAATCGGATCTCGAGGGTGCGGCGCAGCTCGCCGAGACCGCTGCGGCGGATCAGTTCCGCCGACAGGGCGGGGGCATCCGGGCAGCCCGAACGGATCAACGCGACCGACAGCCGAATACCGAACAGGCCGAACGCCTCGGCCAGGCGACGACGCTCGGCAGCAGGCACGGGCAGCGGAGTCTCGGGCGCGGCGAAACGAGCGACCGAGACCAGGGCGGCCTCCAGCCCGTGCTGCGGTATCGACGCCAGGGCACGCAGAGCCTGGAACTCGTGCTGGCGCAGGGTCTGTCCGCGCAGGGCGAGCAGACCGGAGACCGGCAGGAAGCTCTGGTGCAGGCCACGCAGCTCCGGCGCCTCGGCCAGGGTCGCGCTGAGCCGGTGGGCGTCGGCCAGCGAATCGCCGTGGCCGCCGGCGATCTCATCGGCGCGCGACAGGACGCCGAGCACGCCGAGCGGCCCGGCGCCCAGGGTCATCCGATGGTGAATGGATTGCAGCAGTTGCACATCCGCGTCCCGCAGATCGCGCATGAGGTACAGCACAGCATCGGCCTCGCACGGCTCCTCCTCGGGCGCCAGCAGGGCGAGCGTGCGTTCGGACACATCTCGTGAGTTCGAGGAGGTGCCGGGGGTGTCGATGAGCGTGTAGTCATCGAGCAGGGCGGACGGCCAGCTCACGGTCAGGCGTTCGACGGCGTCGGCGGCCACGCCCAGGTCCATGGTGAGGCGACCGTCGGTGCGCAGCACCGGTATCCGCCGGTGCTGCCCGCGGGTGACCAGATCGATGCGAGGCGCGGCCGACTGCTGGAACCAGGTGACCACCCGGGTGCACTCGGTCGCGTCGGTCGGGGCGATCTCGTCGCCGATCAGGGCATTGAGCAGGGTTGACTTGCCGGACTTCAGGGTGCCCGTCAACGCCACCCGCAAGGGTTCGTCCAGCCGCTGTTCACAGGCGGCCAGTTCGCCCGCCCATTTCGACCTCGGATCGACCTGCCCGCGAGCCGCGCGGATCAGCTGCCGCGCCTCGGTGATTTCCCGCCCGGCCATCAGGCGCCGCCCGGCGTGAGGGCCAGATTCCCGGCCCGGACCCGCAGTTCGCGCAGCCGCTCGGAGGTGGCCCCCAGCTGCCGGATCCGTTCGGCACGCTGACCGTCGTGCAGGGTGGCGGCCTCCTGGGCCGCCATCAAGGCTTCGTTGGCCGACAGCAGCAATTCATCGGCCAGGGCGGTGAAGTGGTCGCGCAGGATGCGCTGTACTTCGCGCAGCCGCTGCTTGGATTCGTCGTTGACGTGGAAGACGACCTCGTCCATCAGCTTGGCGACCGCCACCTTGGCCTCCGCCTTCCGGCGCGCCTGCAGTGACTTGTGGTCCTCGCGGAAAGTGTTGGCACCCAACAGCACGCCCGCGCCGATGGACCACGGGTTGACCAGTGCCAGGCCGAGCAGGCTGGTGGCCAGGCCGACCATCAGCACCCCGCCGTAGGAGCCGCGCACGCTGGTGATGGTGCGCTGGACGAAGCCGGCTCTGCCGCTCTCCAATGCCTCCAGCGAACCCCACTGGTCGGCGCGGATGCCCGCTTCGGCGCCGGGCAGGGACGGCAGCTGGGTGCGGCCCTCCTCGGCGAATCTCTCGGCCACCTTTGCGGCGAGATCGGCCGAAAGTTTGTGCGCCAGCAGGAAATTCTCGTTGACCTGTTCGGCGATCCGGTCGTCGAGCCGCGTCGCGAAGGCATCCCAGTGCCGGGCCGGATCGGACTTCGCAATCTCCTCGTCGGTCTCACGAATCAAGGCACGCAAGCGGTTTCGCAGGTCGTGGTCGACCGCGACGGTGAGTTCGGTGATGCCGTCGCCGAGCGTGTACTGCCAGTTGGCGGTGCGCTTGCGCAGCGTCTCGGCGGCAGCGCGGGCGACCCGGATGCGGTCCACCAGTTCCGCGCCGCGGGCGGGATCCTGCAGGGCCTCGATCTCGGTGTTCAGGGTCAGCGCAACGTGATCGGAGACGACCCGGACATCATTGGCGAACGAGTCGCGGACCACCGCGTCGGCCTGGGCGACGACATGGGTCCGGAGGAAGTCGGCCAGTTGCGGTATCCCGGATTCGACCTCGAGCGTCGGATCGGCCAGCCGGCTCGACATCATGTGCAGCTTCGCGGAGACGGGCAGAATCGGCAGGCCGAGGCCGGCATCGGTGAGGTGTTTGCGGTTCGCCTGCTGGATGTCCGCCCACCGCACATAGCTGTCGATCTTGTTGATTACGCAGGCGACCATTGGGCACAGCTGGTGAATCTGTTGCAGCAGGCGGATTTCCGGCGCGGTGTACTCCTGGCTGGCGTCGGAGACGAACAGGACCGCGTCCACCGTGGGCAGCAACTCGAGCAGGGCGGCGGCCTGCCGGGAATCGGTTCCGGTCACGCCGGGGGTGTCGATCAGGACGACGCCGTCGGCGAGCAGTGACGCGGGCACGGTGACCTCGTCCGGATCGCCCGCGCCACCGGACCGGCGGGTCCGGGTTTCACCGAATTCGATGACGATCGGCCGGTGTGTGACGCGCCCCGGCCGCGCGGTGCCGGTCGGGCAGACGTCGGCCGCGACGAGCGCATTGACCACCGAGCTGATGCCCTTCTTCGGCTCCCCCGTCACGAGGATGCGCAGGCGGGCATCGGTGATCCGCTGCCGCGCCGACATCAGGCGATTCGACAGGTCGGACCGGCCGAGACCGTCGGTCATCGACCGCAGCTCGTCCAGCAGCGCTGTCATGGGGTCGGTCGCCGCGGTGGTCTTCGCCGCGAAGACCGTGCTGATCGCGGTCACTGCCTGCTCCTTCGATGCGATGGGGGAGATTGCCGGGTGGTCCGCCGCGCCGGGTGCGGGCGCGGCGGACCGGTCACGGTGTTTCAGTGGTGCATGTCGCCGGTGGTCGTCGGGTGCGAGGTGTCGACGGCACTGTGCGACAACGAGGTTCCGGGGTCCGAGGTCAACCCCGTCGACAGCCCGCCCCCGGATGCCGACAACCCGCTGTGATCGACCGCCCCCGAATCCGTCGCGGTGAGGTCGACCGGATGCGGCGTCGTCGTGACCGCTGTGTGGTCGGGCACCGTGGTGACGGCGGCGGGCGCGGGGGTGGCGGGCGCGGCGGTCGGTACGACGGAAGTCGTTGCCACATGCGAGGAGTCCGCCGTCACCGGCGTGGGCGCGGGGGCGGGAGTGGACCCGCCGCCGGCCAGCAGCGCATCGGCGTTGGTGCCGGCGTGCGCTTCCGCACCTCCGGTGGCGCTCCCGCCCAGATCGGCACCGGGCGCGGTCGCCCCGGTGGTGGGGTGCGTGCCCGCATCGGTGCCGGCTCCGACCCCCGCGGTGGCACCGGCTCCGACCCCCGCGGTGGCACCGGCTCCGACCCCCGCGGTGGCACCGGTCCCGAGATCCGCGCCGGGCGCGGTCGCACTCGTATGGATGCCCGCGCCGCCCGGCGCGCTCGTGGACGAGCCGCCACCGGTGCTCGGGGGCGTCGCCGTTCCAGCGCCATTGGCAGACACGCCGACCTGTCCGGTCCCGCCGCCCGACGTGGTCAGCGCAGGCGCGCCGCCGGGCGTAGCCGGGATCGTCGAATGGGCAGGGATACCAGCCGCATCCGCGCCCGGGGTTGCCGTCTGCCCGAGCGAAGAGCTCCCGAGGGCGCCGAGATCGGCGGCCGGCGCGGTGGCCACCGGATGCACCGAGCCACTGGTCAGCGCAAAGGAATTCGCAACTGCACCCGGCGTCGGCACCGCGGCCGCCTTCGACAGCGTGTCCGAAATGGGCTGTGCCGCGGCATTGGACGGCACGGCCGTGGACACCGGCGTCACCGCCACCGGCGCCACCGCATTCGCCACCGCCGCACCCGACACGGCAGCAGTGGCGCCCATACCAGCCGAAATCCCCTGCCCTGCATGAAGACCGCTCACACCGGAGGAGTTGAACCCACCGACGCCGCCACCCATCCCGGACGCCCCGAGCGAGCCACCCGACGACAACGACGACGACAGCGAGGACGACAACCCCGCTCCGTGCGATCCACCCACCTCACCGGAAACACCGCCGCCACTCGCCCCCGACGCCCCGACCGACAGTCCGCTCCGCTCCTGCAAACCACCGCCCGCGTTCCCCTCACCCCCGCCAACCCCATTCCCCGCGAACCGCTCCCCCGCCGCTCCCGCACCCCGCTGCCCCTGATCCGGATGATGCGCCCCGTCCCCGACATGCGCCCCAACCCCCACGGACGCACCCGTCCCGACCCCACCGGCCACATGCCCACCGACATCCCCGTGCCCGCTCACACCACGGTGCCCATCCGAACCCCCGTGCGCCCCAGCCTGTCCCGCCCCACCAGGCCCACCGTGCTGCCCATGATCACCGGAACCCCCATGTCCATCCGAGCCACCACGCAGGCCCGGCCCACCCTGCTCACCCGGTCCACCATGCTCACCCGGTCCACCATGCTCACCGGGACCACCGTGCTCACCAGGGCGGCCATGATCGTGGGAGCGATCGGGCTCACCTGGTCGGCCGTCGCCTTGGTGGTCGGGGCCGCCGGGGTTCGGGTGGCCGCCCCAGTTGCCGGGCTGGCCGTGGCCGGGGTGGTCACCGAAGCCGTTGTGGTCGCCGGATCGGTCGTGGTCGTGGGATCCGAGGTCGCCACGAATGTTTGCGGGGTTGCCGAAGGCCGGGCGGCCGAAGTCACCGCGCTCACCGAAATCACGGTGGTCGCCGAAATCACCACGCTCACCGAAATCAGCACGTGCGTCGAAGTTGCTGTGCTCGCCGAATTCGCCGCGGGTGTGAAGACCCTCGTGGACGTCGAAGTGCTCACGCTGGTCGAACCGCTCACTGGTGTCCATACGCTCGTGATCGCTCAACGTCGCACGGGTATCGAAACGCTCCCGGTCGTCGAAACGCTCCCGGTCGTCGAAACGCTCCCGGTCGTCGAAGCGGGCATGGTCGCCGAATACCGGTCGGGCGCTGTGGTTTTCGCCCCAGCGAGAACTCTCACGCGCACCGATTCCATCGCGCTCACCGAAGCCCTCGCGCTCACCGAAGCCCTCGCGCCCCTGGAAGTGCTCACGCTCGCCGAAGGTCTGGTTTTCGCTGAAGCTCTCACGTTCCGCGAAGGCGGTCTGCCCCTGGAAGGCGTGGTGCTGGTGATCGGCGAGGCCTGTGTTCGCAATTCCGACATCGCTGCCGTACCGGCCGATGTCGGAACTCGAGTTCTGCGTGACCGATACCGACTGGTCGACGGATTGCACGTCGAAGCCCGGACCGATGCCCTCGGAATGGTCGAGTGAGATGTTCACCTCGCTCGACACCGATGATTCACCGATGTTTCCGAATTCCACGGCGGGCGATTCATGGAATACGTTACCGTCGATTCCCATGCCTATCGGTCCGATCTGGGCCGAACCGTATGATTCCGCGTCGACAGCCATTGCCTTTTCCTCTCGATACCGTGGCGGCGTTCCTCAGTTGAAGAGGAGGCTATGACCCTGATCTGGGAGAACGCTCGGAGCGGGCTGTGGATTCGAGACACGTGGCCCTGAGCATCCGGACAGCGCACGCACAGCCGGCACACAGCGGGTTACCAGTTCGGGTCCCTACTGTTTTCGCACGAGCGAATATCCCCGACGACGGAATGGAGCCGCAGCATGGCAGAGGCGCTGGGCATAGTCATCGGATCCGACGCATTCGTGCGCGCCGCGAACAGTAACCGGCGGAGCGCCCGAATTCCCGGTGTAATTCGTTTCGAATCCGCCGACCGCCCGGTACTCGGCACGCTGGCCGGCACCTACGCACATTCCGACTCGAACTGCGAATTCCGGGATTTCACCACCCGGGTGGGTGATCCGATTCCCGTGGTCGCGGGCGACGGCACCGCCCGGACCGGGGCCCAACTGGTCGCCACCGCGATCGCCCTGCTGCTCGAGCCGGGATGCACCGCCGTCGTCGCGCACCCGGTGACGTGGACCGAGCAGGCCGTGCGCGAGCTCCGAGAGTCATTGGCGCAGAAGCATACTCACGCAACACTCGCCAGCGAGGCCGAGGCCGCCGTCGCCGCGCTGCGGGCGTCCGGCGAGATGGATCCGGAAGCCACACTCCTGCTGTGCAATGTCGGCAAGTCGGGTATGGACGTGGCCGTGTTGACGGCGATCGGTGACAGCGTCCGAGTCGATCAGGCCGTCCACTGCCACGAATTCGGTGGTGACCTGGTGGATTCCCTGTTCGTGACACATGTGCTGGACCAGGTGGCCGCCGCACACCCCGGATTCGATCCCGCCGATCGCCGCAATTGGCCCGCGCTGCGCGAGCTGCGCACCGGGGTCACGCGCGCCAAACATCAGCTGTCGAGCAACGTCTCCGCCACCATCGAGGTGAATCTGCCCGGCATCCGCGACAATCTGCGCATCGTGCGATCCGAGTTGGAGTCCGTGATCGCCGATCCGGTATGGCAGGCGGTGCAGCGCATCACGCAATCACTCGACAGCGCGCTCCGAACCGGCCACGCCGTCGACTGCATCGTCCTCACCGGTGGCAGCTCGGCGATTCCGCTCCTCACCGAGAACCTTTCCGCTGCAACCGAAGTCCCGATCATCACCACCACCGATCCGGCACACACGGTGATCCGCGGCGCCACCCTGCTCGCCGCCCGCACGCTGCGTACCCGTCCCCGTCCCGACTCTGCGGCACGCGTCCTGCCGCCGGGCATATCGGCCGCTGCCGCCGCACCAGCACCCGAGCGCGCACCCGTGCCACAGCCGAGATCCGCTGCACCCCAGCCGAAGCCGATGGTGGCGAAACGACTCCCGACGTCGCCACCGCCCCGACCCGGAGACGCCGGCGACGACCGATCACAGTCGGGACGCCGCACGTCCAGGCCCGCCCTGTGGGCGGCTGCCGTCGCCGCCGCGGTGCTGGCGGTCCTCGGTGGTGTGGTCGTCGCTTTCGACCACACGCCCGCCACCGGTCCGCACACCTCGGCCACCTCCCAGGCGCCGGGCCACCCGACCTCGGCCGGCGGTCACCACTGAGCCGCCTTCCATCGGCGCCCCGCCTACCGCATCAGGTCTGTCCAGAACTCGCAGCGGTGGTCGGCGTAGAAGGCATCGGAGAACTGGTTGCCGCCGGGGCGGAAGGAGAGGAATGACGGTGCGGCCGTGGTGTATTGCGGGATGGCGGGCAATCCTTGCGGATCCGCGGTGCCCGCGGTGATGAAGCGGGTCCAGTAGCGGCGCATTTCGTCCTGCAGGCGCTGCTGGTCGGGGGTCATGGCGACGTGCAGGACCGGGCCGGCCTGCACGAGGTCGAAGAGGGAGGGGAGTTCCGCGGCGTGGTAGGCGCCCATCGGGAAGGTGCTGGGCGGGGCCAGGGCGGTCCGGTCGTCGAACTCGTAGACGTAGGTGGGGTTCTGGCGGCCGAAGTCGCCGACCTGGTCGGCCAGCCGGCAGACGAACTTGTCGGTCCAGGCCCGGGTGAGCGCCAGCGCGGGCTGCGCGTAGTCGCCGAGGGGGTACTCCGCCATGATCCGATCGACCTGCGCCCGGTCCATGCCGCCCAACCGGGTGGTGAGCAGGGTGGGATAGTCCGCGGCGGTCATCCTGGCGCCGAGCGGGATGCCGTAATCCATCCACACCCACAGCGCCATCTCGTCATGGTTGGAGCCGATGAAGGTCGGAACATGGTTCATCCCACCGGCTTTGAGGACCGCAATGGGATCGCGCGGGAGAAAGTCGTTGCCGTACACCACATTCGCCGACTCCGGCGCGTGATCGACGAGCACGTCCGCCGGAAGACTGCGCAGACAGGCCGCGTCCGCTCCCGGGCATCCGGCTCCGGCCGCCCAGGCATCACCCTCGGCCTCGGCGGCGGGGAGGGCTTGCCCGGCGCACAGGCCGCTCTGCATCATGGCCGCCTGGAACAGCCCGGCCGAGGAGGGTGTGGCCAGCTGCGTGCAGATCGAAACCCCGCCCGCCGATTCACCATCCACCGTCACCCGGTCCGGGTCGCCGCCGAACGCCGCGATATTGCGCTGCACCCAGCGCAGCGCGGCCTGCTGATCCATCAGCCCGTAGTCCCCCGAGCCGTCACCCTCGTCCAATGCGGAGGCGGCCAGGAAGCCGAACGTCCCGAGTCGGTAGTTGATGGTGACCACGATGCTGTCGCCATCGGGCTGCGACACCAGCGGCGCTGCGCCGTACATGCTTCCGGTGCCCGTCTGCAGGCCGCCGCCGTGAATCCACACCATGACCGGCAGGCCGCGGCCGTCGGCGGGCAGGGTGGGCGGCGTCCAGACGTTCAGGTAGAGGCAGTCCTCATCGGTCGAGCGCAGCCCGCCCGCGCCCGTGGCCTGCGCGCATTTCGGCCCGGCGTCGCGGGCCTCGCGCACGCCCGGCCACGGCGGCACCGGTGCGGGCGGCCGCCAGCGCAGCCCGCCCACCGGCGGTGCGGCGTAAGGGATTCCATTGAAGAGCCGGTAGTCCGGGGCGAGCACGCCGTGCAGGCTGCCGCTGTCGATGGCGACGGTGTCGGGGGCAGCCGGCAGGGCCCGCGCCACCGGTCCGTTCACCGCGAAGACCGTCACCAGCAGGGCGACCACCGAGAGCACCGCCCCGGCTCCCCATCCCATCCACTTCCGGTCGCGCACGATCACCCGAGCCTCCTGGGCCAGCAGCGTTATCGCGTAATCGTTCGATACTAATCGGCTGTCCGGTACGGAGGCCCGGAGTCTCGAGATCCGCGCAAAACCCCTGCATACGAGTGGGTCACCGCGCGGCGGCCGTCTCACGGCGAGACGGCCGTTGACAGTCGGTTCAGGGCCGGAAACCGTGGGCCCATGACCCGGACCTCACCCGACGCCCTCGATCTGTTCGACCCCGCGCACCTCGACGATCCCTATCCGCTGTACCGGCGACTGCGCGAGGAATCGCCGGTGTACCGCATCCCGGGCACCGACTTCTACCTGGTGACCTCATGGGATCTGGTGACCGAGGCGGTGAATCGGCCCGCCGAGTTCTCCTCGCACCTCACCGGCGCGCTGCTGCGGCAGGAAGGTCGGCCGCCCGCCACCTTCGACATGGACGGCGGCGGCCAGGCCATCCACGTGCTGGCCACCGAGGACGATCCCAGCCACCAGGCACAGCGGAAACTGGTCCAGCCCTTGCTGGCCAAGCGGATTCGCGGGCTCGGACCCACCGCCGCCGAGCTGGTGGACCGGTTGTGGGCCGAGCAGCTGCACGACGATCGCATCGACTGGGCGACCGGTATGGCCGACCGGCTGCCGCTGGCGCTGGTCGCCGACATCGTCGGGCTTCCGGATTCGGATGTGCCGCAACTGCTCACGTGGGCCTACGACAGCACCGAGATGCTGGGCGGGGTCGTCGAGGCCGAACGCTTCGGACAGCTGGTCACCGCCGCCACCGAGCTGGCCGCCCACCTGCACACCAGGTTCGCCGCCGCCCGACAGGATCCGGGCGACGACCTGCTCGGCGTACTGGCCCGCGCCTGCACGGCCGGCGACATCACCGACGCGGTGGCGGTGCTCATCCTGGTCCAACTCGTCGGCGCGGGCGGCGAATCCACGGCCGGGCTGATCGCCAACGCCGCGCGAATGCTCGCCACCCGCCCCGAACTCCAGGACGAGCTGCGCCGCGAACCCGCGCTGCTGCCCGCGTTCCTCGACGAGGCGCTGCGGCTGGAATCACCCTTCCGCGGCCATCATCGGCACGTCACCACCGATACCGCGCTGGGCGACACCGAGATTCCCGCGGGCAGCCACGTGCTGCTGCTGTGGGGTGCGGCCAATCGGGATCCGGCCCGCTTCGAACATCCCGACGCCATCGACCTGGACCGCCGCAGCGGGGCCAACAATCTCGCCTTCGGGCGCGGCATCCACTTCTGCATCGGCTCGGCGCTGGCCAAACTGGAGGCCACCGCGGCCCTGACCGCGCTGCTGGACCGCACCACCGGATTCACCCTCGTCGAAGACGCCCCGCCGCAGTGGTTTCCGAGCATCTTCGTGCGCCGCCACCGCAACCTGCCGCTGCGCATCCGCTGATCCGCCCGGATTCTTCCGCGCGTCCGCCGCGTGCCGGAGGCTCGGTCACGGCATGATCGTCGTCGATCGGGGGGATTCACCGTCGTGACCACAGGAAAAGGGGTTCTGTTCGTGAAGACCGTGTACCTCCGCCGCATCGCCCTGGCCACGCTCGCCTGCGCCGCCTCCGGCGCCTTCGCCGCCCCCGCGTCCGCCGACGCGGCCCC
Source organism: Nocardia sp. NPDC059236 (assembly GCF_042754085.1). Taxonomy (NCBI): domain Bacteria; kingdom Bacillati; phylum Actinomycetota; class Actinomycetes; order Mycobacteriales; family Nocardiaceae; genus Nocardia; species Nocardia sp. NPDC059236. The sequence goes on along the minus strand of NZ_JBHZAF010000006.1, from coordinate 137,143 downwards.
GCAGCAGATCACGCTCGACTACTCCAAGGGCCGCTGCGCCCAGACCACCCTGCTGGCCCACTCGTTCACGCCCACCACGCTGGAGATCACCACCTCCAACAATTTCACCGACGACGCCAAGATCGACATGAACGGGCAGCGCACCCCGCTGCCCGACACCTACGGCGCCCAGACCACCCGGATCGACCTGGGCACCCCGATGCCCGGGGTCATCCCCTTCGAGGTCTCCGGCTCGGAGTGGCCGGGCAGCGCCGGCACCGGCTGCAAGGGCTGGATCATCATCGCCTGACACGCCCGCGAGAACGACCGAGCCCCGGAGGTCTTCCTCCGGGGCTCGATCGTTTCGGCTCACTTGCCGTGGGCGCGCAACTGGTACAGACCCTCGGTCTCGGCCACCACCACGCCATTGGCGTCGGTCACCACGGCCTCGAGAGTGAAGTCGGCCTTGCCCTTGGCCTCGGCCTCCGCGGTGATGCGCGCGATCTCCTCCTCCGACAGCGTGGCCTCGGCGCGCACATCGGTGGCGGCGGGCTTCCGGAAGAAGATGTGCAGATCCTTCACCAGGGGGAAGTACTTGGCGGTGTCGAAGCTGGCGATGGCGAGCGCGCCGCCCAGGATCTCCGCGACGGTGAACAGCACGCCGGCGTACATGACGCCGAAGTGATTGCCGTTGCCCTCGACCGGCACCGTGGTGGCGGCGAAACCGGGGCGCACCTCGTCGGCCCGCACCCCCATCTTGTGCGCGATCGGAATCGTGAACTCCAGACCACTGTTCACGACCTCGTTCAGCGGCGGGGCATCGTTCCCCATGCGGACCTCCTCGTCCCGGAAATAGGGCAACTTACTGACGTATTGCCAACAACGTGAATCATTATGGGTGAGAGGGTTGCGGCGCAACTCTTTCAGCCCCCGGGTGAAACCCGCCACATTCGGGCAAATCATCCCATGTCACCCCTAGTATGCAAGTTGTGTCCAAGACCTTCTCCGCCGCCGAGCGGGCCTACCGCGAAATCAAGGAACGGATCCTGAGCGGCGACCTGCCGGGCGGGGAGCTGGTCAGCGAGAACGAGATGGCCGGGGAGCTGGGCACCTCCCGCACCCCGGTCCGCGAGGCCTTCCTCCGGCTCGAGACCGAGGGCTGGATGCGGCTCTACCCCAAGCGCGGTGCGCTGGTGGTGCCGGTGCCCTCGCGCGAGGCCGAGCATGTGATCCATGCCCGCTACATCGTGGAAACCGGCGCGGTGGACGCGCTCACCCGTATCGCCCGCGCGGGGCTGATCCCCCGGCTGCGCGAATCCCTGGACCGCCAGGGCGAACTCGCCGACGCGGGCGACCTCGACGAATTCGCCATCGTGGACGCCGATTTCCATCGCGAGTACGTGGTGGCCGCCGACAATCCGCTGCTCATCGGCTTCTACGACTCGCTGCGCGAGCGCCAGCGCCGGATGAACAGCGTTGCGCTGCACCGAGGCGAGACCCATCCGCACCGGATCATCGAGCAGCACACCCGGCTCGCCGACCTGATCGAAGCTGCCGACGCCGCCGGTTTCGCCGAAGCACTCGCCGAGCACCTCACCGACGTGCACGGCGTGACCCTGAGAGGACTGTGATGGCGACGCTGACAGCCGTCGGCACCCGCACCACCGGTATCGGCACCCATCCCAGGGCGTGGCTCGGCGTGGCCGCGGCGATCTTCGCGATCGCCTGGGGCGGTAATGAATTCACGCCGCTGCTGGTCATGTACAAGCGGGACGGGCTGCCCGTCACCACCGTGGATCTGCTGCTGTTCGAATACGTGCTGGGCATCGTCCCCGCGCTGCTCATCGGCGGCCCGCTCTCCGACCGCTACGGCCGTCGGCCGCTGATGCGGCCCGCGCCCTTCATCGCGGCCACCGGCTCGACCCTGCTGGCCTTCGGATCCGCTTCCGTCCCCATGCTTTCCGCCGGACGCGTGCTGTGCGGCATCGCGCTGGGCCTGGCCATGGCGGTGGGCAGCAGCTGGCTCAAGGAACTCTCGCAGCCGCCGTTCACGGCCGAGACCGCCTCGGGCACCGGGGCGCGGCGCTCGGCCATGAGCCTCACCGGCGGCTTCGGCGTGGGCGCGGGCGTGGCCGGGGTGCTGGCCCAGTGGGCGCCGTGGCCGGACACCCTCGCCTACCTGATCAATGTGACGCTGTGCGTGCTGGCGGCGGCGCTGCTGTTCCGCGCCCCGGAAACCACTGCCCCGCAGGCGAATCCGGGTCGGCTGCTGGACGATCTGAAGGTCCCCGCCGCCGCGCACCACCGCTTCCGCACCGTGGCGCTGCCGGTGTGCCTGTGGCTGTTCACCTCGTCGGCGGCGGCCTACGCCATCATGCCGACGCTCATGATGCCCAAGGTGCACGGCGCGCCCATCGCCTTCTCGGCCCTCATCACGGTCATCACGCTGGGCTGCGGGTTCGGCATCCAGTCCGTCGCCCGCCGCATCGACCGGCCGGGCTCGCTGCGCCTGCCGGTCCTGGCGCTGAGCCTGGTGATCACCGGAATGGTGCTGGCCGCAGCGGCTTCCGCGACCCTCACCATGTGGCTGACCGTGCTGACCGCCATCGCGCTGGGCATGGGTTTCGGCAGCGGCCTGGTCGCGGGCCTGCTCGAGATCGAGCGCATGGCCCGGCCCGACGATCTCGCCGGACTGACCGCGGTGTTCTACGCGGTCAGCTACCTCGGCTTCGGCGTCCCGGCCGTCATGGCGGTCTGCCACGACAGCACGGGCATCGGCTACCCGGCCATGTTCGGCGTCCTCGCGGCCGGGTGCGCTCTCTGCCTGGGCATCGTGAGCCGCGCCCGCGCAGCCTGACCCGAGCTGCAGAAAACTCCGGAAAACAGTGGCGGCGGCCCGAATTCGGCCGCCGCCACTGTCGTATCGCCTCCGCGTCACAGCGAGCGGGAGATGATCTCCTTCATGATCTCGCTGGTGCCGCCGTAGATGCGGTTCACACGCGAACCCGTGTACATGTTCGCGATCGGGTACTCCATCATGTAGCCGTAGCCGCCGAACAGCTGCAGGCACTTGTCGACCACCTTGTCGGCGGTCTCGGCGGCGAACAGCTTGGCCATGGACGCGGTCGACGGATCGTTCTTGCCGTCGATGTACTGCTGAATCGCGTAGTCCACCAGCGTCTTGATGGCCAGCGCCTCGGTCTTGACCTCGGCCAGGGTGAAGGCGTTGTGCTGGAACTTCCCGATCGGGCGGCCGAACGCCTCGCGCTCCTTGGAGTAGCGCAGCGCCTCCAGCACCGCCGCCTCGGCCAAGGCCGAGCACAGGCTGGCGATGATCAGGCGCTCGCGGGCCAGCTGCTCCATCAGCTGATAGAAGCCCAGACCCTCCTGCGCGCCGAGCAGATTGGCGACCGGAACGCGCATGTCGGAGAAGAACAGCTCGCGGGTGTCCTGGGCGTGCTGGCCCATCTTCTCCAGCACCCGGCCGCGCTCGAAGCCCGGCAGATCCTTGGTCTCGGCCACGATCAGCGAGACGCCGGCCGCACCCTGGGACGGGTCGGTCTTGGCCACGATCACCAGCAGATCGCAGTGAGTTCCATTGGAGATGAACGTCTTCGAGCCGTTGATGATGTAGTGGTCGCCCTCGCGGATGGCGGTGGTGCGCACCGACTGCAGGTCCGAACCGGTGCCCGGCTCGGTCATGGCGATGGCCAGCACCAGCTCACCGCTGATGATGCCCGGCAGCCACTTCCGGCGCTGCTCCTCGTTGCCGTAGTGATAGACGTAGTGCGACACGATCGGCGAGTGCACCGAGAAACCGAAGCCATTGTCGTGCGCGTAGACCAGCTCCTCCTGGACCACGGCCTGCAGGCCGAAATCGCCGCCCGCGCCGCCGAATTCCTCGGGCAGGTCCAGCCCGAGCAGACCGGCGTCACCGGCCTTGTTCCAGAACTCGCGATCGACCATGTGCTGCTTGGTCCAGCGCTCGCGGTTGGGCGCGGACTCCTTGCGGAAGAACTCCGCCGCGTGCTTGCGCAGCTCGCGGTGCTGGTCCGTCTCCCAGGTGGGACGGTAGTCGGGGAACAGTACGGACATCGGTGTCACTCTCCGTTGTTGCATCGGATGCCGTTGAGCGGCAGGTCGTCCCGAGCGGCGATGGCTTCGAGCTCGGCAATGGTCTTGTCGGCGAACGCCGCCCCCAGCGCGGTGGACACCGCGCGTTCCGCGCCGAGCATGTCGGCCACCGGTCGATCCCCGGTCAGGGGCCGCATCGCTGGTTCCGCCATGCAGCGAACGATACAGTTGTATCGTAAACGGGTCAATGATAACGCCGGCTCAGCGCCTGACCGGGAACCGCTACTACTCGACGTAAAATCGGCGGACGCAATCGACGAGTTGAGGGGCGATGCTGAATCCACGAGCCACCAATGACGACCTGACCGCCAAGGCCCGTATCCGCAATGCCGCCATGGACCTGTTCGCCCAGTACGGCGACTCCCGGGTCTCGCTGCGCGCGGTGGCCGCCGAGGCCGGCGTCACTCTCGGGCTCGTCCAGCACCATTTCAAGACCAAGGACGGCCTGCGCGACGCGGTCGACAAGCTGGTCGTCGACTACTTCGCCCAGACCGTCGCTTCGATTCCCCCCACCGGCACGCACGCCGAAGTCGCGTCGGCCCGCGACGAAGCGGTCCGCCGGATGCTGCACGACAACCCGGCCGTCGTGAACTACATCCGCCGCTCGCTGCTGGAACCCTCGGAAACCCGCATCCACCTGCTGGACGCGCTCGTGGACCTGACCCGCAGCGAGGTCACCGGCTTGCGGGAGGCCGGCCTGGCCTCCACCGACAAGCCCGAATCCGCCCAGATTGTCGCCGTCCTGATCCGCCAATTCGGCGAACTCCTGCTGGCCCCGATGCTCGACGCCGTCTGGGAACGCGTCTCCCCCGACAACCCCACCCGCCCGCGCCTGTCGATCACCGTCAGGGACTGAGCACCCGGAGCCGGACCGGGCTCAGCGCAGGTGAGTCTCGAAGAAGGCGAAGATGCGATTCCAGGCGTCCTCGGTGGCCTCTTCGTTGTAGCCGAGGCCCGCGACCCGGATGACCGGTTCGGCGGGGGTGAGGTTGGCGAAGGCGTGGGTGACGCCGGGGTAGGTCTTCACATCGTGGTCGATGCCGTAGTCGGTCAGGACGCGTTCGAGTTTCGGGCCGCGGCCGGGATTGGCGGGGTCGAGGGCGCCGTAGCTGGCGACGATGGGGCAGGAACCGCGCAGGATGTCCTCGTAGTTGCCGCGGCCGGAGGGATAGAACGGCGCCGCGGCGTCGAAACCCTTGGTGGCGGCCAGGAGTGCGAACCCGCCGCCCAGGCAGAAGCCGACCACGGCCACCCGGCCGGTGCAGTTCGGATCGGCGATGAGATGGGCGCGGGCGCTGAGGATGTCGTGGACGGTGGTGCCGTTCCCATTGGACAGCAGTTCCCGGATCACGCTCGGCACGCACCGAACCCGGCCGCGCGCGAAAAGATTCGGGACGATGGCGAGATACCCGTTGCCGGACAGGCGGCCGGCGATGGTCCGCATGTCGTCGTTGACACCCACCATGTCGTGCACCACCACGACACCGGGCCAGGGCCCGGGTCCGGCCGGAGTGGCGATATAGGCGTCGATGGTGCCGTCAGGTGTGGTCAGTTGGATCGTGCTCACCGGTGAGCCCCCTCCGTCGGAGATCGAACTAACCGGGGCATCGTAGCGCGTCTGGGACAATGCGCCGCTTCCCCGCCGCGTATCGCGACGGGGGCGGCCGAGTTCCGGTGCGTGCGATCAGCTTTCGACGGGCAGACCCGCCTCGGTCCAATCCTCAATACCGTCGCGGTACTTGCGGACATTGGTGTAGCCCAGCCGCTCCAGCCGTGTGGCCACGTTCTGGCTGTTGGGGCAGGCGGCGTTGGAGCAATAGGTGACGATGGCCGCGTCGCGATCCGGAAGCAGGTGCGGCGCGCGGCTTTCCACCTCGGCCTCGACCAGCGCGAGCGCGCCGGGGAGGTGGGCCTTGGCGTAGTACTCGCCGCCGAGGGCGTCGAGCACGATGACCGAACCGGCCTCGATCTCCTGCACGAGTTCGTCGCGTGTGATGAGTGCGGTCATGGGAGTTCCTTTCCGAAAATTATGTGCGTGCGCACGCTACTACTTACGTGCGCGCGCACGCAACTGGTTATGATGGGCCGGTGTCCGCCTCCCGATCCCATCCGGCCGTCCACGCCTGGGCCGCCCTGCTGCAGGTCCACGCGAAACTCGTGCCCGAGCTCGACGCGGCCCTGCGCCGCGCCACCGGACTGCCACTGAGCTGGTACGACGTGCTGCTGGAACTCGATGGGCCACACCGGCTCCGAATGAGCGACCTGGGTGAGCGGGTGGTGCTGAGCCGCACCCGGGTCAGCCGCCTGGTGACCGAGATGGAGTCGCACGGTTTGGTTCGGCGTGAATCCAATCCGGACGACGGCCGCTCGGCGTTCGTGAGCATTACCGATGCGGGCCGCCACCGCTTCCGTGAGGCCGCGCCGCACTATCTGACCGGCATCGAGCAGCGCTTCGGGGGCAGACTGGACCCGGCCGAACTCGAGACCGTGGCAACGGCATTGCGCAAGGTGCTCGGCCCGGTCGAGGTGGCCACACCGGATTCGAACAGAGGAGACATCTAGTGCGTTTCGGCATCTTCATCCCGCAGGGCTGGCGGCTCGACCTGGTCGGCATCGATCCCGCCGCACAGTGGGGAGTGATGCGGGACCTGGCGCAGCGCGCGGATTCGGGGGACGTCTGGGAGTCACTGTGGGTGTACGACCACTTCCACACCGTGCCGGTCCCCACCGAGGAGGCCACCCACGAGGCGTGGTCGCTCATGTCCGCGCTGGCGGCCAGCACCACGCGCATCCGGCTGGGCCAGATGTGCACCGCCATGAGCTACCGGGACCCCGCCTACCTGGCCAAGGTCGCCGCCACCGTGGATCTCATCTCGGGCGGCCGGGTGGAAATGGGCATCGGCGGCGGCTGGTACGAGCACGAATGGCGCGCCTACGGTTACGGATTCCCCTCCGCCGGTGTGCGATTGGGCCGCCTGGACGAGGGCGTGCAGATCTTCAAGCAGGCGTGGACCACCGGCAAGGCCACTCTCGACGGCAAGCACTACCAGGTCGACGGCGCGATTGTGCGCCCGCTTCCCCTGCAGGAGGGCGGAATTCCGATCTGGATCGCGGGCGGCGGCGAGAAGGTGACGCTCCGCATCGCGGCGAAGTACGCCCAGTACACCAATTTCGCGGGCGATCCGGAGACCTTCACCCAGAAGTCGGACCTGCTGCGCGCCCACTGTGCCGCGGTCGGAACGGAATTCGACGCCATCACCCGGAGCTCCAACTTCAATACCCTGGTCGGCGCGACCGAGGCCGAGGTGCAGGACCGCCTGTCCCAGCTGGAGGCCCGCCTGACCCCCTTCGTCGGAGCCGAGGGCGCGGCCCAGCACGTGAAGGATATGTTCCGTGACTCCCCCGCCGTCGGCACCCCCGAGCAGATCGTCGAACGGCTCTCGCGCGTCAAGGATCTCGGGCTGGGCTACTCCATCCACTACTTCCCGGAGACCGCCTACGACACCTCCGGCCTGGAGCTCTTCGAGCGCGAGGTCGTTCCCGCACTGCGCTGAACCCGAAAACCGCCCGCTGACACCGATGTCCGGGTCAGCGGGCGGCATGCGGTGCATCGCCGGATCGGACCGATGGGTCGACACCCGATGCGCGGTTCGGGTCGGTCAGGGGGAAGCACCTGACACGGTGTCGCACGGCCGATCCGGCGAGCCGCCGGGTGGTCAGCGGGGCAGCGTCACCGGATCGGTGCAGCTGGCGGGGGCGTCGACCAGCGAGCAGGTCTTGGGCTCGCGGGTCGGGCGGTAGTCGGCGGGGACGCCGCCCGCGCGGGTGATCTCGGTGTAGGCCGGGACCGCGTCGGTGGGGCGGCGGGTGAGGGTGGGGTCGGTCAGGACGTCCACCGTGTAGAGGCCGAATCGCGGTGTGTAGGAACCCCATTCGTAGTTGTCGGTGAGGCTCCAGTAGTTGTAGCCGATCACGTTCATGCCGTCGGCCTTGGCGCGCTGTACCCAGTAGACGGTGTCGCGCAGGTCGTCCGCCCGGGTGTACCCGTCGTCGCGCGGCCTGCCGTTCTCCGTGGGCATGCCGTTCTCGACGATATAGAGCGGCTTACCCGGGAAGGCGTGCGAATAGTGTTCCAGCGCATAGTAGATGCCGTCGGCCTGCAGCGGGTTGTGCCAGAGCTGGCTGATGTTCGCCGAACGCAGAGCGTCCGGGGACAGGCCGTAGTAGTAGTCGATTCCGATGTAGTCCAGCTTGGCGGCGATCTTGCCGATGAGCGGGCCGTTCACCGCGTCCTCCGCCGACGGGAGGTAGGCGACATTGCTGGTGACCAGCGCGTCCGGCTGGACCTGGTGGATGTAGTCGTAGATGGCGTTGTGCGCCTGCGCGATCCGGTCCTGCATTATCGGCACCGCGGTCACCGGCAGCGAGCCCATCCGGACCTCGTTGATCATGTACATGGCCGGCTCGTTGAACGTGACCCAGAGCGGATTGCCCGCCGCGTAGCGGTCCACGATGGTGCGCGCGTTGGCCAGCCAGTCGTCGACCATCCCCGGCCGATTCCAGCCGCCCCGATCCGCCTCCCAGCCCGGGTACACCCAGTGGTCGAGGGTCAGCATGGGCCGCATGCCCGCCGCCTCGATGGCCCCGATCACCCTGTCGTAGAAGCGAAGTCCGTCCTCGTCCCACACGCCCGGCCGGGGCTGCACCCGCGCCCATTCGATGCCGATCCGGTACACCTTCACGCCCAGCTGCCTCGCCAGCTGGATATCGGACTCGTAGCGGTCGGCGAAGTCGATCGAATCCCCGTACGGGTCATCGGTTTTCCCGGAGGCGGCGTAGCGGGACCAATTGCTGTCCGGCGCATGCCCTTCGGACTGGAATCCCGAGGCCGCCACGCCCCACAGGAAGTCCGGGCCGAGCGGCGCGATCCTGGCGGGCGGTTCCGGCCGGGCGAAGGCCGGGGCCGCACTCACGGTGAGGGCGGCGGAGGCAGCCAGGACGACCAGGGCGAGGTTGCGGCGGCGGAATCGCATGGGCAAAACCGTACAGCGCTCGGTTTTGGTGGACAAGCAACTCTCAGAGTCCGCTTAAACTCGACCGATGGCGAAACGAGGCCCCTACGGGAAAGGCATCGAACGGCGGGAGCAGATCCTGGAGGCCGCGCTGCACACCATTGCCGAGCGCGGATTCCTGGCCACCTCGGTGGCCGAGCTGGCCGAGGCGGTCGGCCTGAGCCAGAGCGGGCTGCTGCACTACTTCGGCTCCAAGGAGGAGCTGTTCGTCGCGGTCCTGCGCAAACGCGACGAGATCGACGTGGCCGCCATGGGCGACCCCACGCCCGAGGCGCTCATCCAGCTCATTCGCCGTAATACCCAGGTGCCCGGCCTCATCGAGCTGTTCACCCACATGCAGGCGGCCGCCGCCGATCCGAACCATCCCGCCCACGAGTACATGCGCCTGCACTACGAACTCGGCACCGCCGGCTTCGCCGAGCTCATCCGCGGCATGCAGCGGGCGGGCGGCATCCCCGAGTCCGTCGACGCCGAGGTGATGGCCACCGCGTTCATGGCCCTGGCCGACGGCCTGCAATCGCGCTGGCTCATCGACCCGTCCATCGACATGGAGTTCTATCTCCGGCAGTGCTGGACCCGGTTCACCGGCATGACGTTCAGCGGCGACTGACCGATCCACGCCGCCTCAATGACTGCCCGCCAGCGTCAGCGCGCCGATCAGCGCCGACGTCGCCACCGAGACGCCGGTGACCGACCACCCGTTGCCGGTCACCCGCGCGGTCACCAGTGCCGCCACCACCAATGACAGCGAGGGCAGGGTCGCCACCGCGTACAGCGTGCGTGCCGGCACCGCGGACAGCGACAGGCAGCCGATCAGAACCCGGTGCGGCACCATCCATTTCGCGCAGCGCGGTCCGTGTGCTCGCCGGTGGGGCGGCCGGGCGGCGCGCCACCGATCCCGCTCCGCGATCCGCGTGGCCAGCCTGACCACCACCTCGGGGAGGTCGAGCCCCAGCGCCGCCGCGCGTTCCGCGGCGGACCGCAGGGCCGCCGTGCCGTCCACCAGCGGATCGCTGAGCAACTCGTCCAGCCGCATCCCCTCGAGGGCCTGCTCGCGCGTCAACAGACGTCCGGGCAGCCAGGTCAGCACCCAGTTCCCGCCACCCGGATCGGGGATGTGGTACGCGATCTCAGGGGTGACGTCGCTGGTGATGGACCGATCGGTCACCTGCAGGGTCATATCGTCCTCGCTGTCTCGAATTCCGGTGCGATGCCGAAAGTCTGCGAGTCCGGCTCGGTGTCGTCCATCGAACTGCCCACTGGCCCTTGCTCTTTGCCGCGAACAACGGACATGTCGCAGGCGCGGCCGCGAATCATCGGATCGCTGGCCACCGGCATGGCCACGAACTAAGCTTTCGTGACACGCCCTGGGCATCGGGGTCGGCGCAGGGGGCCCGGCATGACGCGCGCGTATCCGATCGGCGAACCGATCGGCGACATGATCCGCAGGCTGCGCAAGGAACGGGGCCTCACCCAGAAAACCCTGGCCGACAAGGCCAAATGCTCACGCAGCCTGATCCAGCAGATCGAACAGGGCACCCGCGTCCCGCAGCTGTCCCTGCGCGAGAGACTGAGCGCCGTCCTCGGTGTCGCCCTGCCCGCCACCGGACGGATGGGCTCCGTGGCCGGGACCGCCGACCAGGTACCCGACACCCTGCGCATGCGATTCAACGTGCTGCTGGGCCAGGATCCCGCGGTGGCCGAACACGCCCTGCGCATCGCCCAGCGTCTCGTCGAGGCCGCTGCCGCCGGTCCGGAGGTGACCGCCCTCCAGGCCATTGCCCGCCGGCAGCTGGAACGCGCGGAAAGCATTCTGGCGCAGGTGCCTTCGCGTATCGCACGGGTACCGGAATGGAACACCGTCACCGACTGGTGCACGGTGCTCGAGCAGGCGACCAGATCGGTTCGGATGGTGCATGTCGCCGGATTCGCGGCGATCGGCGGGGAGGCGGGCGACGAATACCACACCGCGATGCTCCGGCTCGCGGCCCGGACCGGGGCGGCCACCCTCGATATGCGCCGGATCTATGTCATCGACTCGATCGCGGACCTGTGGCCCTACGACGATCGCCTGTGGCGGCTGGCCCGCGCCGGAATCACGAACCTGGTGGTCAAGCGCGAGCACGCGCCCAATGCCCAGGGCCTGCTGGTGGTGGACGAGAAATTCACCGTCTCCGGTGAATACGACAACTTCCGCGAGGGCCGCCTGGCGACCCGGTTCTCGGCTCTGCAGCCCGACATCAACTTTCAGCTGGATCGTTTCGACCGGCTCGAAGCGCTGCACCGGCGCGGCCGAGCCATCGGCATCAATGCACTGATCGCGACCCCGCCGCTGTCACAGTTCGCTCATCTCGACACCGGCGATTGCCGCACCCTGTTCCGCACCGCCATCGAAAAGGCTTGGGACGACATCCCTTCCATCTGACCCCGGGGTCGCGCTGTACCCCAGGATCGCGGTGGCCGCGGCCGCACCGTACGCACGACTCGCGACATCCGGACGCACGGACGGGAAGTTCGAGCGATGTATCACGGTGACGTTGTTGGCCAGCGTCACCGTGCCGTCCACGCGGGTCACCACGCAGTTGCCACCCGACTTGGCCGTCAGATCGACCACCACCGCGCCGTTCGGCAAGGCCGCCAGACCCGACCGGTCCAGCAGCACCGGCGCGGCCGCCCCGCGCCGTCCGGCCGCGCACACCACCAGATTCGGACGGACGGAACGGATGTAGTCCGCGACCCGGTCCGGATCGGGATCGAGGAGAAAACGATTCGCGCCCCGGGCCGACGCGGCGGCGCGCTGCTCGGCTCGGCGACCGATGGCGGCCGGCGACGCATCACCACAGCGAACCGCGGCGTCGATGGCGGCGAGCCCGGCCTGCCCACAGCCGATGATCAGCGCGCGCACTACACAATCCGGATCCTGCTCGCGTAGGCGCTCACGCCCCTCGCGGTAGGCCACCTCACCGGCGATCCGGCTCATGGCGGTCAGCGGATCGAGGTGAGCCGTTTCGAGATCCGGTGGCATGTGCTCGAAGCCCACCGACTCCACCCCGTATTGACTCAGCCGGTGAATGGACCGGCGGCGTTTCACCGGATCCTGGAATCCGAGTAGAAGTTGCCCGGTCCGGGTCGGCATCGTATCCAGATCGTAGGCAGGCGGTTTCACCCAGGCGACCAGGTCGGCGACGGCGAAGACACACTCGGGTCCCGGCACCACCGAGGCGCCGGCGGCCCGATAGTCGGCGTCGTCGAACCGGGCCCACCGCCCGGCATCCTGCTCCACCACCACCTTCAGCCCGCTGCGGACCAGCGCCGTCACATCATCCGGCGTGGAGGCGACACGCAATTCGTGGGCGGCGGTTTCGCGCAGCACGCCGACGGTGGAGACACGGGGGGACCGAGCCGGAATCCGTCGTTCCAGCAAGGCGCCGGAATACGTCATGCCGGCGTCGATCCGCTGGAGCAGCCGCTCGATGCGGTCGAACAACTCGACGACCAGGTCCGGACCCACCTCACCGGTGGCGCGCCGGGGCGTTGTCACATTGAGCCGCACGCCCATTCGATGCGATCCGGTGCGGTCCAGCGCCACGCAGTCGATACCGGCCGCCATCAGCAGCAGGTCCTCCAGGTCCGCGCTGGATCGCACCGCCGCCGCCGACATCACCCCGGCATCGAATTCGATCGTGAGGAACATGCCGTCCCGGCTGCCCAGCGGCCGCAGTAGTTCGGTGCCGAATCCGGCATTGATCCCGGCCACCAGCCGACGCGCGGAATCCATCCGCTCCCGCAGCAGCACGCGGTTCCGGATCAGGTAGCCGTCCGAGGTGCCCTCGATCGTGGCACGGGCCAGATGCGTGGTCTCACGCTGGAAGGCGACACGCAGTCGCTCGCGTACCCGGGCCAGCCACTGCTGGTCTCCCGAACAGGCCGCACCCAGCTTGCACGGCCCGAAGGCATTGAACGCCTTGGAATTACCGGTGATGCTGAGGACCCGGTCATACAGGCGGACCGGACCATCGGCCGTCGGGACGACGATCGACGCAATCGGGATGTGCCCCTCGACCAGTAGGTCGAACGACATATCGCAGATCACCGGCACATCGGCGGCGACGAGTACCCGGCCGATCTCGACCAGCTGCTCGACGGTGTAGTCGGCGACCACCGGGTTGCCGGGCAGGGTCAGCAAGACGCCGCACAGATCTCCCTGCGCCGCATGGTGTTTCAGGGTTCGCTCGAGCGATACCGGGTCGATCCGGAAGTCGTTACCTGCGGTCACACTGCTGGTCGCCATCCGCATGCCGAACTTGGCGATGTGCCCGGCCACGCTCTTGTAGTAGCCCTCCGGGCAGACCAGGACGCCACCGGGCCGAGCCAGCGTGGCGATCGCCTCCTCCAGCAGGACGGTGCTCGAGTAGGGGCTGACGATCACCTCGCCGGGATCGATATCGACTCCCGGCATTCCGTCGATCGGTTGCGATATCCGCGCGAACAGCCGCTCGGCGGCCAACCGGCGCAGGACCGCCGGCTGCTTCTTGGCGTAGGGCGACCCGTCCCGGCCGCCGGTGAGATTTCCGCCGCCCGCCGCGCCATGACCGGCCATCACCTCGGCCCATGCGGAATTCAGGGCCGCCGTGGCGTTACGGTCCATGGGCAGCCCGGTTTCACCGTGATACGCGTCGATGATCCCGCGATAGATCCGGCCGTTCGTCCCGGCGAATCGGCTCTCGCTGTCGAGGTAGTTCCGCGCGAGATGCTTGCGCTGGTCGGAACGGTCCGCCACGTCGACCGGGTCCAGCGGCGGCGACACCGCGAACCCTCGGCTCATCTGGGCGCGCCTTCAGATCCGGGCTGCTCGTCGCTCCACGCCTGACGCAGGGCCGCACGGAAACGGTCGCGGCAGTCCTCCTGGTCCAGGTGCTCGAACCGAATGAGTCCCGTCCGTTCCACGAGATCGTTGACGACGAGCGCCATTCCGTCCGCCCTGAGATCGCGGAGGTGCTTGAACTTGCGGTGGGCGGTCTGGACATCGTGCCAGAGTGACGAGAACCGGCTGGAGTCACGCTCGCGGCGGCGGAAGTCATAGTCGCCCGCCAGCACGTAACTGTCGTCGACGATGAGCATGCCCTGTGCGTTGGGAGCGAACTCCCGGTTCACCAGGGTGGTTTCCACGTTCGCCTTGACCTGTTGCCAGAGCTTGTCCTCATAGGGCGTCACGTTCACAACGTCGTCGAGCACATAGACACGCTGCACCGAAACACCGGCTCGGGCCTTGGCGAGGATCGCCCGGTGGTATTCGACGCCGACGTCGCCGCCGATCGCGCCCAGTTCGGCGGTGTGGATCGCGCAGATCCGCTGCTGGGCGCGATCCAGCACCGTCAGCCAGTCCAGGACCGTATTCCATTCCGGCACAACGACACTGCCCGAGGGAATCTGCACCAACACCTCCTCGGCCCGGACCAGCTGGCGCTCGGCGATCTCCCGGAGCGGCACGAGCTGCTCACCCATGTCGTCGAGGTTGGACAGACTCTGAGCGAGCGCGAGGACGCGGGCGGCCAGGTCGGGCTTCTCGGTCGAGAGGATCTCGAAGCGGATGCGCAGGTCGCTGATGACACGCTCGGCCTCGGTCTCGTCGTCGAGGCCGGGCAGGCGTTCGCCCAGGGCCGCACTCAGCTTTTCGCGCTGGGGGCGGGGTGGAACGCGTCTGCCGTTCTCGATCTGTTGAATCAGACTGCGCGAGCAGCCGACCCGATCGGCCAGCGCCTCCTGGGTGAGATTGCGTTGCCGGCGGAGTCGCTTGACTGCCGCGCCGATCTGCTCGCCGTCCGAGGCCGAGCCAGACATGCTCGTCTCCCATCATGATCCGCATTGCTCAGACGTGTCACGCGAAGCCCATCCTAAGCACGATGTGTCATCTTCGCCATCGCAGATCTAGCACGAGTCTGCCGATTCTTTTACAGGTCAGGCTAAACGGGCGAAACGACCATGGCGGATATCAGCTGGGCCGCAGATCTGTGATTGGAATACGGCAACACTCAGCGCGGCAGCACCCAAACCGCTTGATATCTACGATATCCGGGATACTTGTACGCCGATACGCTTATTTCTAAGCAACCGTTGCTTTTTCAGTATCTGCCTTGAGCAATTCTTCTGGCTATGTGCCATCGAAGCACTCCAGTATCCTTGGTGCTACAACCACTCTTCGAGGAGGTTCCCGACCTCATGGCCCTCGAATTCACGCCCTGGACCGTCCGCAGCGACAAGACGCCCGAGATGGCCGTTCGCACAACACCTTCCACCGACAGCTGGGTGCTCACCTGGCTCCCGGACCGATTGCTCACCCAGGAAGCGGCCTGCCGCGGCCTGGTACTCGACGAGATCCTGAGCGATCCGAGTCCGGACGATCCCGATCAGGCGCTGTCGGTGGCCGAGCTGCTGGCCGCCGAGCTGGACCTCACCCTGCGCGAAGTCGTTGTGCTGCTGTGGGTTCGGTCCGCACAGCGAGACCTGCACACCGAATTCACACCGGCGCCGCCGCACCCGGCCGCCCCGGTCCACAGCTGATCAGCGAATCCGCTGACCGGCACCACCTTTCGAGATCCCGGGGAGGAGATCTCCATGACCACCGATTCCACCCTCCGATGTTCGCGCTGCGGCTGGACCAATGCGCACGATGCCGGCGCCTGCCGGGGCTGCAGGCGGCCGCTCGGGCAGGTCGCGGCGGTGCCGCTGCCGACAGCCGGGTATCGGAGGTCCAGTTTGATCGGCACCATCACCTCGCCGCCGCGACCGATGGAAATGCCTGCGCTGCAACCCTTGTGGTTCGTGGGTACCGCGGTGGCGCTGGTCGGCGAGGGAATGCTCCCGCTTTCGCGGGCGGCGATGGCGGTGACGGCGGGAGGGGTGGCCGTCACCGCCCTGCTCGTTCATCTGGCGGCCCGGCCCCGGATCGGCCCGCTGGCCCGGCTGGCCGGGCGCTGCGCGCCGGTACGCCGGTACCTCGGGATGCGGGTCGGTATCACCGATGATGCGGGGGCCCACTGGGTTCTGCATTTCCTGCCGCTGTTCGGCACCGACCTGCATCTGGGGGATCCCGCGTTCGCGGACGGCCACGAGAACCGGTTCGGGGAGTTCCGGGCGCTGACCGTCACCAATATCCGCACCGGCAACCGGCATTTCAGCCGCTGGGCGACCGGCTCGATCGCCGCCGCGACCAGCGTGGTGCTGGTCGGGCTGATGCTCGGGACCGCTCCCGCCTGATCAGGCGCCCGCCCGGGCCGCCGCCGGTAGCGGCGGCACCACCGCGGGGTCGGAAAGGACTGCGCGGCGGGCGAAGCCGAGGGCGCCGGTGAGAATCCCGTTCTCGCCGAGGGCCGTCGGGGTGACCCGCAGGGCCAGGGCGGGCGCGAGGGCCCGGCGACCGGCGAGGCGGGACTCGATGGCCGGGATCAGCCAGCGGAACCAGTCGCTCAGCAGGCCGCCCAGGACCACTTCGTCGGCGTCGAGGAGTGCTGTGATGGACAGGATCGCGGTACTGAGGGCCCGGGCCGCGGCGTCGAGCGCGGCCAGCGCGCGGGTATCGGCCCGGCTCAGCAGGGCCAACAGTTCGGCCTGGGCGGCCTGCGAACCCTTGTGACGCAGCAGTTCCCCGAGTCCGGCGGCCTCGAACACCGCCTCCGGGCCCGCGAAGCAGACCAGGCAGCCGCGGGCGCCGCAGACGCAGGCGGGGCCGTCCATGGCGACCGGGATGTGCCCGGGTTCACCGGCAATGCCGTGGCTGCCGGTGTGGATGCGGCCGTCGAGGACGACGCCGCCGCCGATCCCGGTGCCGGCCTCGATCAGAACCACGCCGCGCGAATCGTGCTGCAGAGCATGGAATTCGGCCAGCGCGGCCGCATTCGCGTCATTGACCACGTCGATCGCGACGACAGGCGCGGGCAGCCGGGCGGCCACCAGAGCACCCAGGCGCACAGGTTCCAGCCAACCGAAATCCGGTGCCAGCACGACGGTTTGCGCCGCGTCGTCGCGCACGGGTCCGGCCATGGCGATCACGACCCGGGCGAGCACCGGCGCGGTGTGCGGGCCCGAATCCGTTTCGGCGGCGGCGAATCCGGGTAAGGACGTCTCGATGCGGGCGGCGACGGCGGCGACGGCGTCCGCCATGGCCTCGGGCGTTCCGGGGGCCAGGTCGTGCGGCACGACCTCGCGGTGCACGACGCCGCCCGCGAGATCGGAGACGGCGACACCGAGATGCTCGGAGGAGATCTGGATCGCGGCCACCGCGGCGCGGCGCGGTTCGAGGCGGAGCGGCCGGCCGGGCCGGCCGCGGGTGCCGGAGCGGAGGACGTCGTCCTCGCGGAGCAGGCCGCGGTCGGTGAGATCGGCGACGAGGGCGGTGACGGAACCGTGGGCGAGTCCGGTGGCGGCGGCCACCTCGGTGCGGGGGCAGGGACCGTGGTCGGCGAGGTGACGCAGGACCAGGCCCAGATTGCGGCGGCGGATGGCGGCGGCGTCGGTGGGCGGGGGTGCGGGATCCACGGGGTTGAGACTAGGGTGTCGGTTAATTATTTCAAGTATTGACGTAAATATGGATCAGGGGTTGGCATGGCCGCGGAACAGATCGGACGACGGACCCTCCTGCTCGGGGGATGGGTATTGGCCTTGACCGCGGCCTGCTCGAGCGGGAAATCCGGATCGGACCGGACACGCGTGACCGACACCGTCACCACCACCTCCGGGCCCGTCCGTGGCGAGCGCCGCGACACCGGCGTCGCCTTCCTCGGCATCCCCTTCGCCCAGCCGCCGATCGGCGATCTGCGCTTCGCCGCGCCCAAGAGCCCGGTTCCCTGGGTGGAGACCCGCGACTGCACGAAGTACGGTCCCACCGCGCAGATCAAACAGCTGTCGGAGGTGACCGCCATCCCGGAACCCTCCATCCCTGGCGACGGCATCCTCACCGTGAACGTCTTCACCCCGAACCCGGACCGGACCGCGAAACTGCCGGTGCTGGTGTGGATTCACGGCGGCGGCTTCGTGGCGGGCAGCCCCGCCAGCCCGTGGTACGACGGCGCGGCCTTCAATCGCGACGGCGTGGTACTGGTGTCGGCCGGCTATCGGCTCGGCATCGAGGGCTTCCTGCATCTGGACGACGCTCCCGACAATCGCGGGGTCCTGGACTGGATCGCGGCGCTCACCTGGGTCCGCGACAATATCGGCGCGTTCGGCGGCGACCCGGCCCGGGTGACCATCGCGGGCCAGTCGGCCGGCGGCGGCGCGGTGTGGGCGCTGATGAACACCCCGTCCGCGAAAGGCCTGTTCCGCGCGGGCATTTCGGAGTCCGGCGCGGTCACGCAACCCAATGATCGCGCCACCGCGCTGGCCATGTCCGAGCTGTTCACCAAGCGCACCGGCATGCCCGCCACCGCCGCCGCGCTGCGCGACGTCAGCAAGGTGCAGTTGCAGGACATGGAGGACAGGCTGCGCGCACCCGGTCCGGACAGCACCGCCGCCACCCTGCTCGGCCTGGCCCCCTGGGCGGACGGCACGCTGATCCCCGCGACCAGCGCCGAGGTCCTGAAATCCGGTGCGGACCAGGATATTCCGCTCATGATCGGCTTCACCGCGCAGGAGTTCAACGGCGCCTCGCTCAGCGGCGAACAGCCGCCGGTCACCGACGCCACGCTGCCGGCGGCGCTGGGCGCGCTCGGTTTCGGCGCCGCCACCACCGCCGCGTTCGGCCTCGCCTACCCGGGGATGAACGCGAATCAGCTTGCGGGACAGGCGCAGAGCGACGCCGTCATCCGCATGCCGTCCTACCGGGTGGCGGAGATGCGGGCCGGGCGCAACCAGCCGACCTGGCTCTACGAGTTCACGTGGGCCTCGAATGCGCCCAAGTACCAGGGCATGTCGTTCCACTGCCTCGACGTGCCGTTCGCCTTCGACCTACTGGGGGTGCCGGGCGTGACCGCGGTGGCGGGCGCCAATCCGCCGCAATCGCTGGCCGATGCCGTGCACCGGGCGTGGGTGTCGTTCGTCAGCAACGCGGACCCGGGTGGCGGCTGGCCCCGCTACACTCTCGACCGGCGCGAGACCATGATCTGGTCCGATGCTCCGCACGTCCAGTCCGATCCATTCGCCGCACAGCGTCCGATCTGGCTGCGCTGATCCCGGAGGCTACCGTGTAGCGAAAGCCGGAAGCCGTACGCGTCGAGTCGGATAGGTGGTAGGCATGCAGGTGAACCGTTGGATCGCACCCGTCGCGGTGGGCGTGACGCTGGGGCTGTCCGCCGCACCCGCCGCCCACGCCGATCCCGGCGACACGCAAGCCGCGCTCGGCGGCGGGTCCGGTCTGGTCCTGGGCCGCGCCACCAAATGCAGCCTGACCACCATCGGCTACGACGCCGCCGGGCGACTGGTCGGCTTCACCGCCGGGCACTGCGCCGAGGCGGGGACTCCGGTGCGCGGTGAGCAGTTCCCCGATGCCGGCGTGGTCGGCGTGGTCCGGGACGCCGACGAGCAACTCGACTATGCCGTCATCGAATTCGATCCGTCCGTGGTCACCCCGCTGCGCGCCGTCAACGGCAGCACCATCACCGCCGTCGCCCCCGCACCACCGGCGCTGAGCATCGTCTGCCAGAACGGCCGCACCAGTGGCCACGCCTGCGGCGTCGTCTTGGCCACCAGCCCCGTGGGCTTCCTCGAACAGGCCTGCTCCAGCTACGGCGACTCCGGCGGCCCCGTCACCAGCGGCGACCAACTGGTCGGCATGGTCTCCGCTCCCTTGATCAGCGACACCCGCGTCATCCACTTCAGCTGCACCAACGCCGACAACCCGGTCCACACACCGGTCATCGCCGTAGCCTTCGACACCGTCCGCGCCGCCGTCGACGCCGGCAAGGGCGTCGGCAGCGGCTTCCAGCCGATCTGACCTCCGGCCTACCCGGCGAGCACGTCGAGCGCCCGGTCGATGTCCGCCTCGGTGTTGTAGAAGTGGCAGGCCAGCCGCAGTCGCCCGGCCCGCAGGGCGCCGACGATACGCGCCTCGCGCACCCGCTCCAGGGTCTGCTCCGGCACCTCGATCGACACGATCGCCGAATTGCCCTCGGGCAGGCCGAGTCCCTTGCGCAGCCGATCTGCCAGCGCCACATCGTGCCGGTGAATGGCGTCGATACCGACCCCTTCGATCAGCTCCAGGCTCCGCCGCTGCCCGATCCATGCGGGCCACACCGGCCCGACATCGAACCGGCGCGCGTCCTCCGCCAGCCGCAACGGGCCGTCGTAGACGGTCTCCCAAGGGTTGTACCCGGCGTACCAGCCGGCGGCGACGGGCCTCAGATCATCCAGTGCCGCAGGCGTTCCCGCAAGGAACGCGGTGCCCTTCGGACCGAGCAGCCACTTGTAGCCGACACTCACGACCCAATCGGCCCCGGTATCGCGCACCGGCAGCCAGCCGACGGCCTGGCTCACGTCGAAGAGCACCCGCGTGCCGTGGGCACGGGCGGCGGCCACGGTCGCCGCCACATCCAGCACCGCACCGTCGGCGGACTGCACCAGGGCGGCGGCCACCACATCGTCGCCGGGCCGGATCGCGTCCGGCAGGTCCGCCAGCGGCACGACCCGCACGTTCACGTCGGTTCGGACCAGGAAAGGCCAGAGCACCGAATTGAATTCGTGCTCGGGCACCAGCACGTTCGCGCCCGGCCGGAGGCTCTGCGCCACCAGCCCGACCAGTTGCGAGACCTGCGCGCCGGCCGCCACCTGGGCCGCCTCGAACCCGGTGAGCCGTCCGAACGCGGCCCGGCACGCGTCGACGTGCGCGTCCACGCCGGGGATGTCGAACTCGCCGCGCATGCGCTGTTCCTCGGCCGCGATCACCTCCGCCACAACCGATTTCGGCAGCAGGCCGTAGCTGGCCGCATTCAGGTAGGTCGTCGCGGGCGCGAACTCCTCGCGCACCATGGCCGGGAACGAAGGCGGAGTGGTGGTCATTCCACCATCCTGCGACCCCGCCGGCGGTGCGCGAAAGGGCCAGCGGCCGGATCACTGGCTTGATCGTGAATCCGGCGGCGCGGGAAAAGGGTCAGGCGGAACGGGATTCGGCGGGGGTCGGGGTGGACTGGCGGGTGCTGCGGCGGAAGCGCAGGACGCCGTCCTCCAGCGGGGCCTTGCGGAGCATGGCGCGGTCGCGGAAGTAGTTGTTGATGACCTGCCATGGGCCGCGGGTGCCCTGGCGGGGCATGACGCCGTCGCCGCGCTGGATGTAGCCGGAGGTCAGGGCGCCGCCCATGAGGGACGCCTCGGAGCGGTCGCCCTCCTCGGGGATGGCGACGACCTCGGTGAATCCGTTGTCGCGCATGTGGTTCAGCAGGCGGCAGAAGTACTCGGCGGCCAGATCGGCCTTGAGGGTCCAGGAGGCGTTGGTGTAGCCGAGGATCATCATCATGTTCGGGACGGTGCCGAGCAGTGCGCCCTTGTAGGCCACCAGATCCCGGGTGGCGAGCGCCTCGCCGTCCACCTCCAGCTCCGCGCCGCCGAGCATCTGCACGGTGAGACCCGTTGCGCTGACGATGATGTCGGCCTCGAGCTCCTCGCCCGAGGACAGCCGGATGCCCTTATCGGTGAAGGTCTCGATGGTGTCGGTGACGATGGACGCCTCGCCCTTGCGCAGCACCCGGAACAGATCGCCGTTGGGCACCACGCACAGGCGCTGGTCCCACGGGTTGTAGCTCGGGGTGAAGTGCTTCATGTCGATATCGGGCCCGACCTGTGCGCGCACCGCGGCAAGCATGAGCTTGGCCGACAGCTTGGGGTTGGTGCGCGAGAGCTGGTAGCTGGCCCGCTGCAGCGCGATATTGCGGGCCCGGCCCGCCCTGTAGGCAATGGCGGCAGGCACTCTCGCGAACTTGAAGCCGACCGCGACCGGGTCGTCGGCGGGCAGCGCGGCGATGTAGGTGGGCGAGCGCTGCAGCATGGTGACGTGCGCGGCGTCATTGCTCATGGCCGGGATGAGCGTGATGGCGGTCGCGCCGCTGCCGATCACGACCACGCGCTTACCGCGGTAGTCGAGGTCCTCGGGCCAGTGCTGCGGGTGCACGATCTGCCCGCCGAAGTTCTCCTCGCCGGGGAACTGCGGCCGGTAGCCCTTGTCGTAGTCGTAGTAGCCGGTGCAGCCGACCAGGAAGTTGCTGGTGTAGGTCTCGGTCTTGCCGGTGCGCTGGTCGAGCACCTCGACGGTCCACCCGCCCTCGTCGCTGGACCAGGCGGTCTTGGTGACCTTGCGACCGAAGCGAATGTGGTCGGTGACGCCGTATTCGGCGGCGGTGTCCTCGATGTACTGGCGGATGTGCGGTCCGTCGGCGAGCACCTTGGTGCCGTGCCAGGGCCGGAAGCCGTAGCCGAAGGTGTACATGTCCGAGTCGGAGCGGATGCCGGGGTACTTGAACAGGTCCCAGGTGCCGCCGATGGCGGTCCGGCGCTCCAGGATCAGGTAGCTGCGCCCGGTCTGCTCGCGGGTCAGATGGCAGGCCATGCCGATTCCGGACAGACCCGCTCCGATGATCAGTACGTCGACATGCCGCGTCATTGAGGTTCTCGCTTCTCGTCGCGCCCGGACATCGGCGTCCGGACGCACCGAGTATTACATGTTATTTACGGTAACGTCTACTGTCGCGAGCGGGCGGGAACCGAAGCCCCCCGGTCCACGCCCGCCACCCGGGTCAGGCCGCGCGGACCTGACCCGGGCGATCCGGTTCCGATCGGTAGCGGGTGGTCGCGCCGTCGATACCCAGCGCCTTCCACACCTGCTTGGACACCGGATTCATCAGCCCGATCTTCTTGGCCAGCGACCGCACGTCACCGAAGAAGCCCGCGAAGGCCTCCTTGGAGTCGGGCAGCCCGAAGAAGACGTCCTTACGGACCGAGCGCGGAATCCCGAATTCCCGGAAGAACGCGCGCGGCGGGACGAGGATGGCCCGCCCGCCGATCCACAGGACGATCGGGAAGGCCAGCGACAGCACGAATCTGTCGATCGGGTTCGCCTGCGGCACATGATGTTCCAGGAACTCGTGGGCGAAGGAGATGTGCCGGGCCTCCTCGGCGATGTGGATCGCCATGACACCGCGCATGATCGGATGAATGTCCTCGCCCGCACGCAGAATCGCCTTCTGAATGTGGTCGATCGGCTCCTCACCGGAGAGCACCGCCATGAAGAACAGGTTCGGGAAGACCGAGGCGAGCGGCGGCACCAGATAGGTGAGCTGCTTGAGGATCGGATTCATGCCCGGCACGTCGATCCCGATGCGGTTCACCACCTCCTGGAACATCAGGGTGTGGTTGCACTCCTCGATGACCTCGTGGGTGCAGTACCGGAACTCCGGTGAGCCATTGGGCAGTTTGAAGGTGTGCTGCACCATGCCGCCGATGAGCAGCGTCTCGAACTGCAGCCCCACCTTGGCGATATTGGCCTGGCGCCACAGCCCGATGGCGATCTTGCGCGCCTCGGACTGCGCCTGGTACCACGGATGCCGGGCGAACATGTCGCCCGAAACCGGCAGGATCCACCGCTTGTCGTCGGTCTTCACAACGAAATCGGGGTGATCCCAGTCGATATCGGTGAACGGATCGAAATTCTTGTCGACCGAGCCCTGCGAGAGCAGCATGAGCTTCTCGGCATACTGCCGGGCGAGTGCGACCGCGGGGTCGCCGGCCGTCATGGATGCTGACGACATTGTCAGAGCCTCTCGGGAAGTGATCTATGTATCTGTTTCCCATAGTTACGCCTATATTGGCCGGTCGTCAACAGGAATCCACCCGCGCTGCCCGCCGTCTCGGGGCCCTAGGTGCGCGAGCACATAGGGTGGGTCCATGCTCGACACCCTGATCCTCGGCCTGCTGGCACTGCGCCCGCTGTCGGGCTACGACCTGGGCAAATGGATGAACGGGCCCGGCCGGTTCGTCGGCTACCGGGTGACCCTGCCGCAGGTGTATCGCACGCTGGGCAAGCTGGTCGAGCGTGGGTTGGTCGAGTTCGAGGTCGAGGCCCGAGAGGGCAAGCCGGATGCCAAGGTCTACCGGCTCACCGGCAGCGGCCGGCAGACCCTGCTGGACTGGGCCCACTCCCCCTACGAGCCCGCGCCCCGGCCCATGGATCCCGACTTCATGATGCGATTCCTGCTGGCCGGAGCACTCGGCCGCGAGATCGCCATCGAGGTCCTGCGCACCGAACTGGACCACCGCCGCGAGCAGGTGCGCACGCCCACCCGCATCGATGAGCTGACCAGTGCGCTCGCACCCATCGACGCCATCGATCCCGGCTGGGCCGGGCAGGTCATGCGAGCCGCCCACGACCAGGGTCGCGCCTCGACCGCCGCCTATATCGGCTGGCTCGAAGTCACCCTCGCCGACTTCGAAAATCGCCCCGGCGAATAGCCGCGGCCGGCAGACTCACCTCGAGGGCTCACCTGCGGTGGAGCACCGCCTCCGCGCCGAACTCGCGGTACACGTTCGAATGCGGCATCGGTGCGGCTACTTTCGGTTGTCGTTCGGCACGCAGCGGACGGCCGGATGGCGGTCGGGGTCGAGCGCGTGCAGCACCAGGTCGACCGTGCGGGGATCGGTGGAGCCGGCCATATGGCCGGTGTGGTCCTCGGAGCAACCGTCCTGGACCAGGATGTTGGTGACGCCGGGTGCGTCGATGAACGCCGTGGCGTACGGCGTGACGATCTCGTCGTACGCGGTCGCGGTCATGACATAGCGGACGCCGGGTGCGACCGGCGGACCGCTGTCCAGCCCGGCCAAGTACGCCGAACCGGCCAGCATGTCGAACATTGCCGGTGACAGGAACGGAAGCCCCTGCGGCACAGTGGAACCGGCGGGCAGAGCCGGCAGCCGAATGCCCGCGATGCTCGTGCCGTGCTGGGGTCCGCTCACCGCGACGACGGTCCGGACCGGGTTCACGGCGCGGCCGGCGAATTGCAGACTGACGGCTCTGGCGATCAACGCGCCCTGTGACTTGCCGACCAGATCAAGGGAATTCGCCTGATTCACCGCGACAATCCGGTCCACGGCGGCGGTGAAGTAGTCCACCGACGTCGGCAGCGACTCGTCGGAGTCGTAGTCGAGACCGTACACGCAGCGGCCGTCGTCGAGCAGCGCCTGCCGCACCGGTCCGAGGCTGGTGTCCACGTCGGCATGCGTGCCGTGGATCAACAGCACCGGCGGGTCGACGCGGGAGGCCGCGGGACACGCCTCGAGGGTGTCGAGCGGCGTGCTGCCCACGGGTTCCGCGGTGGCCGCGCCCGCGCTGGAACCCATGATCGCGAGCGTGCCGAGGATGCCGGCGAGAGTGCGCACAAAGCCCTCCTGGATAGAGTTGCACGCATATATCTATCAGCAGACAACCCATGCTGTCATCCAGGAATTCAACTTCTTAATATGTGCGCAAACACTTATTAATAGTTCCTGGCCCGGCGGGTGATGACCACCTCGGCGCCCTTCGCGCGGCCCGGATCGAAATGGAGTTGCTCGCCGGTGCCCGGTTTCTGGGATCCTGGGCTGGTGAACGCAGGGGAGATCACCGTCGAGTTCGCGCCCGAGCTGCGCGTGTTCGTCGGTCAGCGCGACGGCTCGCCGGTCCGGGTGGACGGCACCTCGACGCTGGGGCATGTGGTGGAGTCATCTGGCGTGCCGCTCACCGAGGTGGGCGCCCTGCTGGTGAACGGGGAACCGGTTGCGGCCGGTCATATTCCACGCGGCGGCGAGAGCGTCACGGTGGCGGCGGTGGCGCGTCCGCAGACCAGCCCCGAACCGCTGCGCTTCCTGCTCGACATCCACCTGGGCACCCTGGCCCGGCGGCTGCGCCTGCTGGGGATCGATGCGGCATACGAGAATCCGGATATCGGCGACGCCGCGCTGGCGGCGCGCTCCGCGGCCGAGCGCCGGGTGTTACTCTCCCGCGATCGCGGCCTGCTGCGCCGTCGCGAAATTTATTCCGGCGCTTACGTTTACAGCCACCAACCGGCGGAGCAGCTGGACGACGTGCTGTCCCGCTTCGCCCCGCGCCTGGCCCCGTGGACCCGCTGCACCTCCTGCAACGGCACGCTGCGCCCCGCCGACCGCGAGACCGTCCGCGACCACCTGCCCGACAACACGGGCCAGACCTACGACTCCTTCGCCCAGTGCGTCGACTGCGGCCAGACCTACTGGAAGGGCGCCCACCACGCCCGGCTGGACGCCATCGTGGCGGACGCACTCGCCAAATTCGCGTGACCGGAAACACTGCCCGCGTACCCGTCGCCGATCACCGGCGGGGTGATCGGGCGGGGTCGGCGGTCCAGGGATCCGCGGTCAGCGGGCGCGGGCGGCTGCGGCGGCTGCGTCGAGGCGGGCGCCCAGGGCCTTGACCTGGTCACGCAGCGTCTCGATGTCCTCGATCGGGACGCCGACCAGGTCCACCACGGTGCGGATCATCTCTTGTGCGCCGTGCTGGAGGTCGCGGCTGGCGTCGGTGGCGTGCAGCACCACCGCCCGGCCGTCGGTGGCGCTGCGGACACTCTCGACCAGGCCGCGCGACTGCAGTCGCTGGACCAGGGGCGAGAGCGTGCCGTAGTCGAGATGCACCTGTTCACCGAGGTCCTTCATGGTGATGCCGGGCCGTTCCCACAGCGCCAGCAGCACCAGGTACTGCGGGTAGGTCAGGTTCATGTCGTCCAGGAACGGCCGGTAGGCGGCGGTCATGGATCGCGACGTGGAGTACAGCGCGAAGCACAGCTGGGCATTGAGCGACAGCAGTGCGTAGTCGATCTCCTCGTCCGCTCCGGCCCGTTGCCCGTCGGGTGCGGAAGGCGGATGTTCGTGCATTACTGCACTGTACTGCGGACCGTGGCGAGCACGGCGTCGGTGGCCGCGCGATCGCCGACCGTGATGCGGATACCGGTGGGATAGGTCTTGACGTGGATGTCCGCGCCCGCCAATGCGGTTGCCACCCGATCGGCCTCGGCGCCGGACAGGGTGAGGTAGGAGAAGTTGGCATAGCTGTCGGGAACGCACAGGCCGAGCTCGCGCAACCCGGCGGTGAGATGAGCGCGATGCTCGCCCAGCACTGTCACCCGGGCCGCGATCTCGTCCTCCGCCTCGTAGCAGGCCCGCACCGCCACCTCGGCCAGCGCGGTCATGCCGAACGGCAGCTGCCAGCGGGCGATGCGCTCGATGAGCTCCGGTGCACCGAGCGCGTAGCCGACCCGCAGGGCCGCGAGGCCGTAGGCCTTCGAAAAGGTGCGCAGCACGAGCAGATTCGGGTGCCGGTCCAGCAGGGCGAAGACATCGATGCGGTCCGCCTCGGCGACGAAATCCACGTAGGCCTCGTCCAGGACGACGGTGACCGCCGCCGGGATCTCATGCAGGAAATCCTCGAATTCCCCTGCCGGCACCAGGGTTCCGGTCGGATTGTGCGGGCTGCAGACCACCAGCAGCCGGGTCCGTTCGGTCACCGCGGCGGCCAGCGCCGCCAGGTCCTGGCGGCCCGCGCCGGTGAGCGGCACCGTGACGGGGCGCCCGCCCGCCATGCTGGTCAGGATGGGGAACCCGTCGAAGGTGGGCGTCGCCATGACGACTTCGGCCGCGCCGGAACCGAATTCCTGGACGATGTGCATGATCACGCCGGTCGCGCCCGCGCCCACCACGATGCGATCGGGGTCGCAGCCGAGCCGGGCGGCGATCAGCCGCGGCAGCCGCTGCGGCAGGAATTCCGGATAGCGATTGGCCGAGGCCAGGGCGGCGCTCAGCGCCTGCTGGACCGAGGGCGGCGGTCCGTAGGGAATCTCGTTGAGCTGCAGCCGATGTCCGGCCATGATCAGCGGACTCATCGCGGCCGGCCCCTCAGCGCCCGCCCCAGCGGACGGCGGCGGCCCCGGCGAAATCACCCGCGTGCGCGAAGCCCGCGAACATCACCAGCGCCCCGGCCGGCACCCGGCCCTCGTCGACCGCCCGGTCGAAGGTGACGGGAATGCCCGCGCCGAACAGGTTTCCGCAGTCGTCGAAGGTGTCCGGGTGCCGTTCGGGCGGCAGCTGGAGGGCATCGCGCCAGTTGCGCAGGAAGGCGCGGTTGGGCTGATTGGTGACCAGTAGATCCAGCTCCTGCGCGGACACCCCGATGCGACCGCACACCGCGTTCGCCACCTCGGGCACCAGCCGGTTGCCGCGCTGCAGCACCTTGGCGATCTTGGATTCGGTGAAACCCACGTGCATCTGGCCGGATCCGGCCTCCCAGTAGCGGCGCGGCGGGTCGGCGATGACGGTCATCTGCCCGGCGAACTCCGGCAGGTGCCGGGTCTCGATATCCAGGATCGGCGAAACACCGGACTTCACCAGCAGTCCCGCGCCCGCGCCGTCGCCCGGAATCGCGGCCTGCGCCTTGCCGCGCACCTGCTCCTGGGTGAAGACCTGGCCCGCGACATTCTGGATGGTCACCACCAGGGCGGAGCGGGCGTCGGAGGAGAGCAGGATCTGGCGGGCCAGTTTCATGCCGTAGACGAAGGCCGCGCAGCCGCCGTTGTGCAGGTCGATCAGCCACTCCGGCGCGATGCCCAGGCGGGCGGCCACGTCGCCACCGCTGCCCACGATGCCGATGTCCGGCAGCTGGGTGTGCACGATGAGAACATCGATGTCGCGCAACGCATCCCGGCCCTGCCGGGCCAGGATCGGGGCCACGGCGCGCTCGGCCATGTCGGCCGGCGTCTCACCGGGCGCGACGTGGTGGCGGAACTTGGGGGCCTTGAACATGATGTTGGAGGTGACCTCGTCCGGATCCGCGTACTGCGCGAAATAGTCTGCGGGGACGATGTTCTCGGGCAGGTATCCGGCGACGTCGAGCAAGCTGACAGCGCTCATGGTCAGGCCATCCATTCCGGCTTGATCGGCTGCCCGGCGGCATGCCGGTGTTCGCAGATCGCTTTGAGATTGCGCAGTTCCAGCAGGTGCCCGGCGGCGAAGAGGTGCCAGAAGTCGCCCACCCAGACCGGGCGGCCCTCCGGCTCGGTCTCGGGATAGCCGTTGTCCTCGTAGAACGGGTGGTGGCAATTGGTCCAGGTGACAACGGATCCCGGCTTGTTCAGCACGAGTTGCGCGTCCACGACCCGCATCAGATAGATCATCCACAGGTGGTCGGCCTGGTCCCAGGCGCAGTGGTAGTCCACGGTGCGGGCGTCGGGGTTGGCGACGGTACGGGTGTAGATGCGGGTGTGCGAGCCGATCCGGTCATCCGACACCCAGATCTCGGGATCGGCGGTGCGCTCGAAACCCCGCATGCTGTAGGTCCATTCGCACAGGCTGCGAGTGTCGGCCAGGTACCCGTACACCTCGTCCGGCGGGGCGGCGATGAATTCGGTGACGGTGCAGTAGTCCCCGTAGATCTCGTCGTGCGGGTACACGGCGCGGGTCATGTCGAGAACCAGCGGCATGCCCTCCTTGAGGGCCATGGTCTCGATGCGGTACACGCCCGGGATATCCAGCTCCGGGACTTCGATCGGCGCGTCGGTGGCGGTCTCGGTCATGCGAGCGACTCCTTCAGGAAGGGGGCGAACGGTGGGATTTCGTCTGGGTCACACTGCAGTTCGATGAACGCGGGCCCCGGCGTGGCCCGCGCCTTGTCCAGTGCGTTCTCGAAGTCGGACAGCGTGCGCGCGGTCCAGGCGGGCAGCTCGGGAAACATGGCCGCGACACCGGCCCCGATCTCCGCCGCGCGGAACCGGTTGAAGCTGTACTCGCCGGAGTAGAAGACCTGCTCCCGCGTCACGCACATGGCGTGCGCGTTGTTGTTGAACACCACGAAGGTCACCGGCACCTGGTACTCGACAGCCGTGTGCACCTCGTGGCCGTGCATGAAATACGCGCCGTCCCCGGCGATCACCACGGCCCGCCGACCCCGCCCCAGCGCACACCCGATCCCCGCCCCGAACGAGTACCCCATCCCGCCCATGCCGAGCGCGATGAGGAACCGCCCGTCCTCGGGGACCCGCAGGTAGTGCACGACCGCGGCGCCGGTGTTCCCGGCATCCGCGACCACATCGGTGCCGGGCTCCAGCGCCGCCTCGATGGCCACGACGGCCGGGCGATATCGCACACCCGGCCCGGACGTGGGCGGGACGGTCAGCTCGTGCGGTGGGTCGGGATTCGATTGCACACCAATCGATTCCGAGGCTGCCGCCGTGTCACCGGGCAGCGCCGGGAGATCGGGCAGGACGGCTGATTCCGCCAAGGAGGCACGCAGTTCCCCAAGGGAAGCACCCAGCGGCCCCCGCGCCTCGGCATGAACCGGTACGAAAGGCTGTTCCGCTCCCAGGTACACCACGCGCGGACAGGCGGCCAGCGCCGCATCCAATCCGGCCCGTGCGGTCATCGACAGCGGCGCCCCCACCAGCAGGCACAGCTCCGCCGCCGCGACGAGCCCGGCGGCATGGGGGTGCCCCATGACCCCGACGACCCCGGCGAAGCGGTCATCCCGATTCGAGAAGGCATCCTTGGCATCCGGGGTGACCAGCACCGCCGCATCCAGCACCCGCACCACCTCCGCCAGCTCGGCCCGTGCATCGGCCGCCGCGACCTCGGGTCCGGCGATGACGACCACCCGGCTTCCGGCCGGCACATCGGCAAGCAGCGTCGCGATGTCCGCCGGCGTTTCTTCCGAATTCGCAATCGGTTCATCCCTGCCCACGAGAGTGAGCTCGTATCGCAGGCCGGCCGCCAGGGTGGAGCCGCTCGAGATCAGGGTGGCTTGAATGTCCTTGGGGAGCAGCAGGACTGCTGGGCCGCCGGACAGCGCGGAGGCGATGGCACGGTCCAGTTCGGCGGAGATGTCCTGGGGCCGAGTGATTTTGACGCAGTGGCGGGAAACTGCGGTGAAGATGCGCTCGGCGTCGAGGCGGCCGGGGTGACCGCTGGCATCCTGGAAGGCGCCCCGGCCCTCGAGCGTGGTCGGGGGCTGGCCGACCAGGGCCAGGACCGGGACCCGGGAGTCGAAGGATTCGGCGAGGGCGGCGAGGAGATTCATGGCGCCGCCGCCGGAGGTGGCCGCCACCACGCCGAGGCGGGTGGTGGCGCGGGCGTAGCCGTCCGCCATGGTGGCCGCGCCGAATTCGTGTTTGGCGATGATGCCGGTGAGGCCGGGGTGCCGGTGGAGGGCGTCGTAGAGGTCCTCGATATTGGCGCCGCCCACGCCGAAGACGTGGTCGGTGTGTGCCGCGATCCGCTCGGCGATGAGGTCGGCCACGGTTCGGAATTCGGGTTTTCTCTCGAACACGATCCCCCGTTTCACATTGCCTTGTCCGCGATACATCGCACACAAGGTATCCATCCGAAGCGAACTCGATCAACGTGTCCCAAATCACATCCGAGCCGGAAGTTGCTGTTGCGCAGCGTGATTAGCCACGCAAGGACCCCGCCGGGGATGCCTCGGCGGGGTCCCGGTCCGGACGCAGGGGGAGAACCGGACCGCATCTGGATGGCTACCGGCGTGGGGCCGGTCTAACCAGTCAACGATCGACGGCCTGCCGGGGTTCAGTGCGAATACCCGATCGGCGTGTCGGCTTCCCGAAGGCCGCGCCGGCCAGGCGGAGGCAACGCCGGTCGCCATTGAGAGTGAGCCCGAGGCGGTTGGGAACGTAGGCGAAGGAGAGCCCGGTTTCCGGATCGGCGAAACCGAGCGAACCGCCCATACCGGGCGTGCCGTAGGCGCGGTGACCGGACGAACCGAACGGGAAGGTCGGACACGACTTCCGGAATCCGAGATGGAATCGGGTCGTGGTCTTCAGCACGGCATCGGGTGCGGGCACCGGTCCCGGGCCGGCGATACGGGCCCGCACATCGTCCGCGATCGGCAGCTCACCGGACAGCCCGGCCGCATAGATCCGGGCCAGGCCGCGCGCCGAGCCGACGCCATTGGTGCCCGGCAGCTCCACCGACATGATCTCGGGTCGCACGAAGTCCTCGGGCATGCCCAGGTCCGGAACCGTCAGCGCCCGGAACAGCGGGCCCCGGCGCAGCAGCGCCGGAACCGCCTGATTCCAGGGCAGATTCCGCTCGTGGCGCAGGTCCAGCCCGGAGGTGCGGACCAGCCGGGCGATTCGCTCACCCCCGAGATCCGCATCCAGCCCGATCGTGAAATCGACGCCCAGCGGCCCGGAGATCTCCTCGGCGATGAACCGCCGGATGCTGCGCCCGGCCGGATCGGCGCGGCGCACCAGCTCATTGATGTACAGCCCGATACTGACCGGGTGATAGCCCTGCCGTGTGCCCGGCGTCCACCCCGGCCGCTGCGCCGCCAGCACGCCGGCGACGCGATCCAGATCGAACAGATCGGCCAGGGTCATCCGGGTATCGCGCAGAATGTGGAGGCCCACCTGGTGATCGATCAGCTGCCGGACGGTGACCTCGGCCTTGCCACGCGCCGCGAATTCGGGCCAGTACCGCGCCACCGGCTCGTCATAGTCCAGCTGCCCGCGCGACACCAGCATGGCAAGCGTCAGCGCCGCAACACCTTTGGTCGACGAGAACACCGGGGCTATGGTGCCCCGCTCCCACGGCAGCCGCCGGACCGCATCGCGCCAGCCGCCCCAGAGGTCCACCACGGGCGTGTCCCCATCGAACACCGCCACGGCCGCGCCGATCTCCCCGTGCTGGAAGTTGCGTCGGAAGGCGTCCGCAACCCGCCCGTACCCGTCGGCCACATACCCGTGAATAGTCATGTCCCTCATCGGACGCGAGACTACGACACGCCCAATGCCACGCCGCACGCCACGGGTGCGGGCAGTGACTCGCGCCTCTCGCACCCCTTCCAGCCAATTGCAGAGCGTTCACCAATCGCGCGATCAGGGCGTCACCGCCTCACATGGCGGCTCCCAGCAATTGCGCCGTATGCTCGGGCATCGGCACGAACGTGGCACCCAGCCACTACTCCCGCTTTTGAAGGGGCCTGGATGCCACGCACCACCCGGATAACCATCATGCTGCTGTTCGCGGCGTGGGTGGTCGATTACATCGATCGGACCGTGATCAATTTCGCGTTGCCCTCGATCGGCGACGACCTGGGTCTCGACCACACGCAACAGGGTCTGCTGGTGTCGGTGTTCTTCATCGCCTATGCGCTCATCCAGGTTCCCGGAGGTTTGCTGGCGGATCGGTTCGGGGCCTTGAAGGTCGGCATCGCAGGTCTGACGGCCTGGTCGGTCTTCACCGGATTGACCGCGGTCGCCTGGTCTTTCGCGGTCCTGCTGGGCATCCGGTTCCTGTTCGGCTTGGTGCAGGGTGTTTTTCCGGCGGCCGCCATCAAGGCGCTGGCGGAACGCAGTCTGCCCGAGCAGCGGACGACCGCGGCGGGGTGGACGAACTCCTCGAATGCGGCCGGCCTGCTGCTGGCGGCGGTGATCGCGGGGGTCATGCTGCCCACGGTCGGGTGGCGGGTGATGTTCGGGGTCATCTCCGTGCTGGGGGTGGCGGTCATTCTGGCGTGGCGTCGATGGATGCCGGAACCGCTGGTGCAGGACGAGATTCCGGTCACGAACACCGGCACGAGGGCCGAACGCCGCGCCGTGCTGCTCTCGCCCGCACTGATCGGCTTCGCGGTCATCTTCTTCGGCTACGACGTGCTGGTGTGGGGCGTCACCGCCTGGACGCCGACCTTCCTGCACGAGCAACGCGGAATCTCCATGGGCGGCATCGCCATCGCCGCGGTGCCGACCACGCTGGCCGCGGCGGCCGGGGTGGTGCTGGGTGCCCGGCTCTCCGATCGGATCGGCGGGCGGCCGCGGGTGATCGTGGTGCCGGCCATGGCCTTCACCGCCGCCATGCTGTTCGCCCTGCCGCGCGCCGAGTCCTTCCCGCTGTTCGTCCTGCTGGGCACGACGATGAGCCTGGTGGCCGGAATGGCCTACATGCCCGCGTTCTCGGTGCCGCTGCGGTCGCTGCCGAGCGCCTACATCGGCGCGGCCACCGGGGTGATCATCTTCGGCGGGCAGCTGGCGGGTGTGGTGAGCCCGCTCGCCTTCGGTGTCATCACCGATCACGTCTCGTACACAACGGCTTTCGAAGCCATGGCCCTCGGACCGCTGCTGGCGTTGCTGGCGGCGGCTGTGGTCCCGCAAACCGCCGACGCGTTCCGGGCGACGCTGGCCCGCCGCGCCTCGGCGACCGTCCCGACGAAGGAGAGTCTCACATGACCGAGCACTGGCAGCAGGTCTACCGCCATCTGCACGCCCACCCGGAGCTGTCGGGCCAGGAGCACGCCACCGCCCGCCTGGTGGCCGATGAGCTGCGCGCCCTGCCCGGCTGGGAGGTGACCGAGAACGTCGGTGGCACCGGCGTTGTCGGCGTGCTGCAGAGTGGTCCCGGGCCGGTGGTGTGGCTGCGCGCGGATATGGACGCGCTGCCGGTGCAGGAGGAGACCGGGCTCGACTACGCCTCCACGATCCCCGGCGTCATGCACGCGTGCGGTCACGACGTGCACG
This sequence comes from Nocardia sp. NPDC059236, assembly GCF_042754085.1. Lineage (NCBI taxonomy): Bacteria > Bacillati > Actinomycetota > Actinomycetes > Mycobacteriales > Nocardiaceae > Nocardia > Nocardia sp. NPDC059236. Next base: position 102,468 of record NZ_JBHZAF010000006.1, on the reverse strand, counting down.
TCACGGCACTGCTCGGCACCTGCGCGGAACTGTCGGCGAATCCATTGCCCGGCACGGTGGTGGCGCTGTTCCAGCCCGCCGAGGAGACCGGTGCGGGCGCGCAGGGCATGATCAATGACGGTCTGCTGGAACGCTTTCCGCATCCGCGCATCGTGCTCGGCCAGCATGTGAGCCCGCTGCCCGCGGGCATCATCCTGAGCCGGCCCGGCACCCTGATGGCCGCCTCCGACTCGGTCCGGATCACCTTCGTCGGCAAGGGCGGCCACGCTTCTCAGCCGCACACCGCCATCGACCCGCTGCTCATGGCGGCCTCCCTGGTGGTGCGGCTGCAATCGCTCACCGCCCGCCAGACCGCCACCGCCGCCAGCCCGGTCCTCACCGCCGGCGCCCTGCACGCGGGCACCCGCCCCAACATCATCGCGGACACCTCCGAGGTCCTGCTCAGCCTGCGCACCTTCACCGACAGTTCGCGCAACCACATGGTCGAGGGCATCCAGCGCATGGCCGAGGCCGAGGCGGCCGCCGCCGGCGCACCCCAGGAGCCGAAAGTCGAATTCTACGATCACTTCCCGGTCACCGAGAACACCCTCGGCGACACCGACCGGGTCCTGGCCACCCTCACCGCCGCCGGCCTCCCCGTCATGCCCATGGACCACCCCATCACCGGCAGCGAGGATTTCGGCGCCTTCGGCACCGCGGCCCACGCCCCCTCCGTCTTCTGGCACATCGGCGGCATAGACCCCGCCCGCTTCACCGAGGAGGACCAGGCCTACATGCTCACCGAGGGCGCCCTCCCACCCCACTTCCCCTCCAACCACTCCCCCCGCTTCGCCCCCGACCCCGCCCAAGCCCTCCCCGCCGCCATCACCACCATGCTCACTGCCACCCGAGCCGAACTCACCCGCGCCTGAAAGCCGACGACAGGGCGGGTTCGGCAGGTTCAGGCCATTATCGGACCCATCAGAAAGGCCGACCGCACGTCGTCGCCCGGACGCGAATACCGAAGGGCGTCTCCGGATTCCGTGGCATGGTGTGCTTCGGGCCCCGCGGGGGATTCGGCGGACGGTGATCCGAAGACGAAGCCGCGCAGGGCCAGGAAGCGGAGCGCGCCGATGGCCGCGGTGAGGGCGATGACGGAGGCCGCGCGGGCGAGGGGGCTCAGGCCGGGCGCATAGGAGTCGAGGGCGGCCAGGGCGGCCGTGCTGATCAGGAGGCCGATCACGGCCAGTCCGCCGCCTTCCCATTGGGCGGTGAACCAGGTGACGCGGCCGGCGGCGCGGAAGGTGAGGTGGCGGTGGAGTTCGTTGGCGATCACGGTGCTGAGGATCGAGCCGGCGATATTGGCGATCAGGGGACCGGCGCTGTTCAGGGTCAGGAACAGCAGGAGGTAGGTGATATTGCTGGCGCCGCCGACCACGGCGAAGCGGATCAGCTGGGCGAAGACGTGATCGCCGCGCAGGCAGCGCAGTCCGACATCGGCGGTGGTGTTCATGTGATCACTGTCGCCAGCGCGACTGACATCGACCTGACGTCGACCTGACGCGCGGCTTGCGTCGGGCACTCACTGGTCGAAGGCGATGTGGAGGTCGTCCGATTCGGGCAGGGTCTGGCAGGCGAGGGTCAGGCCCTGGGCCAGTTCGTCTTCGATCAGGGATTCGTTCATCAGCATGCGGGTGCGACCCTGCTTGACGCTGCAGACGCAGGTGGCGCAGGCCGATTCGCGGCACACGTAGGGGGCGTCGATGCCGTGGCTCAGCAGGACATCGAGGAGTTTCTCGGATCTCGGCCACGGCAGGGTGTGGGTTTCGCCGTCGATGTCGACCCGGACGGTCGCGACATCCGCGGCGGCCGTGCCCGGGGCGGTCGCCACGACCTGCGTGGGTTCGGACGCCACGGGGGTGTGGTGTTCGAACGGGTTGTCGGTGAGCGAGCGGTAGTTCTCCTGGTGGATGGCCCGGCCGGGAATGCGGAGCTGACCGAGGCCCTGCTCCACCGAGGACGCGAAACCCGCCGGGCCACACACGTAGACGTCATGACGCCGGTAGGGACGCGCCCACAACGCGAAGACACGCGCGGACGGCAGCCCCCGCTCGGATTCGAGCCAGTGGGTCACTGTCAGCCGTCGCGGGTAACCGCGGGCCAGCTGCTGCAGCCGGTTCGCGAAGATGATCGATTCCCGGTCGCGGTTTGCATAGAACAGCGCGATATTGCCGCGCCCGATGGCGAGCGCCGATTTGAGGATGGAGAACACGGGCGTGATGCCGCTGCCCGCCGCGCAGAGCAGCAGATCGCGGTCCCACGCGCGCGGCACGAAATTGCCCGCCGGTTCGAGGACGGTGAGGATGTCGCCCGCGGAGACGTTGTCGCACAGCCAGTTCGAGCCGTAACCGCCCGGCGTGCGCTTGACCGTCACGGTGGGCCGGTCGTCGCAGTGCGGGCTGCTGGACAGGGAGTAGCAGCGGGCTACCGAGCCGGTGCGCTCGCTGGGAACGCGCAGGGTGAGGTATTGCCCCGGCGCGTAGGCGAAGCGGCGGGTCAGGTCGGTGGGGATATCGAAGATCAGCGAGACCGCGTCGGCGGTCTCGCTGATGACTTCGCGCACCTTCAACAGGTGGGCGCGTGCGTTCAACGGGGTCCTCCCCTGCCGAACGCCAGCTCCCCCAGGGACTGGATGCGCTCCATCGAAAGCGGTTGCGTCATACGGCGATTGACGCCGGGCGCGATACGCAGCATGAAGTAGCCCAGCCAGGCCTCGGCGCGCACCGGAACCACCGCCAGGTCGTACCGGACGGCGCGCACCACGGCCCGTGCCACCAGATCCGGGCTCAACGGCGAGAAGGGCAGCCGCTCGGCCAGTTCCTGAATCTGCGCGGTGAGCTGCTGCCCGCGCTCCAGCAGCCGCGGATCGACGCCCACCGCGATTGCGTGCCGGGCGATATCGGTATTGATCACGCCGGGGCAGATCGCGCTCACCCCAACGCCTTTGGGCGCGAGCTCCAGCCGCAGGCACTCGGTGAGCATCTTCACCCCGGCCTTGGACACCGAGTACGCCGACATGACCGGCGTCGGCGTGAACGCGGCCGCCGAAGCGATGTTCACGATGTGCCCGCGCCTGCCCTCGTCGATCATGAGCCGCCCGAAGGCCCGGCAACCGAACACGACACCGAGCAGGTTCACGCTGAGCTGGTGCTCCCAATCCTCGGGCTCGAGGTCCAGAAACGCCCCGCTGACCAGGATTCCGGCATTGTTGACCAGCACATCCGGCACCCCGTGATCGGCGTGCACGTCCCGGGCGAAGGTGGCCCAGGCGTGCGGGTCGGTGACGTCGAGCTGCATGGCGACCGCCCGCTGACCCTGCGACCGGATAACGGCCACCGTCGACAGCGCCGCGTCCTTGTCGATGTCCGACACGATCACCCGGGATCCCATGCGCGCGAACCGCAGCGCCGTGGCCCGCCCGATCCCGCTGCCCGCACCGGTGACGACCACCAGCTTCGGATCGACACTGCTGAGTTTCACGAGACCTCCTCGGAGAGCACGACCGCCTCCGACGCCGCCGGAGCGCCCACCGTGTAGCGGTACACGTCGAGATCGAAATGGCGGTTCTGCCAATACATCTCGCCGTGCGTGGACGGAGCAATGCCGCTGCCGATGCCCCCGAATCCGGCCCCGACCACGATGACCTCGTGCTCCGGGCGGGCATCGACCGGCGCACCCTTGTCGCCGGCTCTCATGTCGCCTCCTCAGCCGATGCGGTCCAGCAGTTCGCCGTCCGTGCCGAACAGCTCCCGCCGCCACCGTTCGAGCAGCGCGTCGGTGTCGATGTCGTCCGGGTGGAACCCCGGCCGCATATAGGGCCGCATCTCCTTCAGCAGCCCCTTCACGATCGGCCCGCGGTACAGCCGAATCGACTGCCGCACCACCTGCAACGGCCGCCAGCTGCGCGGATCACCGAGAATCGAGGCGAGCACGCCGAGCGAGACCACCGGAATGGTGAAGACATACATCCCCGCCATCACGCCGATACGCACCATTTCGGTCCCGCCGGCGCTCCGGAACACATCGAAGGCCACCGACTTGTGCTCGAGTTCCTCGAAAGCGTGCCAGTTCAACAGATTCCAGACCTCCGGATCACCGGGTATGTCCTGGATCTCCTGGGTGCCCAGCACCCGCTTGGCGAGCGTCGCCGTGTAGTGCTCGGCCGCAGCGGTCATCGCCAGATGCACCTGCCGCGGCACCGCGTTCTCGATCGCGACCACACCCTTCTCCCGTAGCGCGCCGGGTGCGAAGGTGAACAGGCGGACGATGGGGAAGCCGTTCTCGATGAGCTGCTCGTTCAACCGCCGATGCTGCTGCCCGTGCACCGCCTCCTGACCGATGAATCCGGCCACCCGCTTCTTGAGCACGGGATCGGTGATCTCACCGGAGAATTTGCGCACCGAGCGGATGAAGGATTCCTCGCCCGGCGGGAAGGCCGCCGAGAGCACCGCAATCAGGTGGGTGAGGGGAATGTCGCCCTGGACGAACTGATGCGCCATCGGTTCGGGCTCGCCGAACCGGAATCGCATGCGCCGCACCTTCGGATACGGCATGAGGGACGTGCTGTCCTGCCGACCGATCGCCATTGGCCGGTCCTTTCTTGCAATGGGGTTGTGACTACTTCACGTGGTCGACGAGCTGACCGTCCGCCCCGAAAAGCGCCTGCTGCCACCGGGACAGCAGTGCGGCGGTGTCGATGTCGTCGGGGTGGAAGCCGGGCCGCAGGTACCTGCCCAGCTCCGGCATGAGCCCGCGGAAGATGGGGCCGGTGAACAACCGGTATGCCTCGCGCGCCACGCGGATCGGCTGCCGCCGCGCGGCCGGGTCACGCCCGACGGCCAGCGCCAGGCTCAGATAGGTCAGCGGCAGCGTCAGCGAGTACATGGCGAGCATGACCCCGATACGGGTGCGCTCGGTGCCGCCGACCGCGCGGAACACGTCGAAGGCCACCGACTTGTGCTCGAGTTCTTCCAGCGCATGCCAATTCAGCAGATTCCACACTTCCGGATCGCCGGGAATGGCCTGGATCTCGTCGCTGGACAGCACCCGCTGCGCCAGCACGGCGGTGTAGTGCTCGGCCGCCGCGGTCATGGCCAGGTGCACCTCGGGCGACACCCGCTCCTCGATCCAGAGCATGCGCTCCTTGGCCCGCTCGGAGTCCAGCCAGGCGATGGGATAGCCCAGCTCGACCAGCTTTTCATTGAGTTTGCGGTGCTCCTGGCCGTGCATGGCCTCCTGCCCGACGAAACCGGTCACCCGCTTCTTGAGCATCGGATCGGTGACCCGGTCGGCCACCCGGCGCACCGAACGGATGAAGGACTCCTCCCCCGCCGGGAAGCCGCCGGACATACCGGCCACGAAATGGCTGTAGACCATGTCGTTTTCGACGAAGTACTTGTCGCTGGAAGCGCGCTGATCGAATCGGAACCTGATGCGGCGGGCCTTGGGATAGGCCTGCGCCGGAGAGGCATTCGCCATCTGGACCATCCTTGATGCAACACGAAGTACCTAGTACTGCGTGTTCGATACCATGCTCAGTGTAGGATTGTCCCAGACAGCACACAAGAGGTGTGCCGTAACGGATCGAATTACAATCTGCCGCATGGCCTCCCACCCGCGTCACCGCCCGGGCGAGAGGAAGGGCGATGCGCGCTACGACCGCTGGCACTCGCACCGCACCTCGGTCCGGGCCGAACTCATCGAGGCCACCATCCGCGCCATAGACGCCCACGGCCCCGATCTGTCCATCGACGATGTGGTGAAAACCGCTGGTATACCGCGTCCCAAGCTGTATCGCTTCTTCGGCGACAAGGTGGAACTGCTGGCCGCGGTGAGCGGGAGCGTCCAGCAGCTCATCGTCGAGCGGGTCACCCCGCACCTGAACCCCGCCGGACCGGTCCGCGACGGTCTGCGCACCGCCCTGACCGCCTACATCGATCTGGTGGCCGAGCGCCCCAACCTGTTTCGCTTCATTGTCAGCTCACATGTGGTCGCGGCCTTCGGCGCGACCCGCCTGATCGAGGACGGCCGCCCACTGTCCGATACAGTCGCGGACTTCTTCTCCGGCGTGCTGCGCCTGCGCGGCGCGAACGGCGACCATACCCAGTTCGCGGTGGACGCCATGCTCGGCGCGATCGGCCTGGGTGTGCTGCGCTGGCTCAACGAACCGGCCATCACCGCAAAGGAACTCGCCGAGGAACTGACCGCCTTCGCCTGGGGTGCGCTCGCGGCCACCGCCGCCGCCCGCGGCCTCACCCTCGATCCGGACGCGCCGCTGCTGCCGCTGCCCCAGCTCAGCGAATGAAGCGCTCCACCATCCGCCGCTCGCTGGCGGCATCGGCCAGCGGCCAGGTCAGCAGCGACAGCACCATGCGCACAATCCATTGCGCCGCTTCGTCATCCGGCGCGATCCCGGTGAGCAGGGTGGCGATCCGCCCCAGCTCCGGCGAGCTCGCGAAGGCCCCGTCGCTGCCGCCCGCCCGGGTGCCCGCGAATCCCTTGGCCAGCACCGGATCCGAGCGCACCGCCGCCACCGACGCCAGGATCGCCTCCACGATCCGGCGCGGGCCCTCGTAGCGCCGCACCGCCGCGGCCACCCGCTCCGCCACCGCGATCGCCGATTTGGCCATCACCGCGTCGAACAGTGCGGCCTTGCCGGGAAAGTGCCGATACAGCGTGGCCCGCGAGCAGCCGACCGCGCTCGCCACCTCGTCCATCCCCACATGGTCGAACCCGCGCGCCTGGAACAGTTCCGACGCGACCCCGACGATCCGGTCCGCGGCGACCGACCGCCGGACGCCACCCGCCAGCCAGTCCACGCGCTGCTCGGTCACCATGCCCACTCCTCATCGATGAAGATCAGGTCTCATCCTGAGATGTGAGTCACGATTCGTCCAGAGTCAATGCGGCCACCGCAGCCGGGCCGCTGGATATCCGTTGGATAGCTGAATCTCCGCGAATGCACCAAATTCACCTTGGGCACCCACCTGCAACAGACCTATCTAAAATTGCTGGAAGTTCACCCGTTCTGTGTGAGGCTGGCGAAAGACGTGGCAGTCGGAAATCCCAACAGTGAGGTGGCACATGACAGCAGCACCCGTTGATCGCACCGATTTCGACAATGCCGAGCGTGGATTCATCGCGCGACTCTCGCCCGCCGTGATTCCGGGGAAGAGCGGCGGCGTGGCCTACGACGCGGACTCCTTCGACTTCCTGAAGGCCGACGGCGCGGCCACCGTCCCGCCGAGCCTGTGGCGGCAGTCCCAGCTCACCGCGATGCACGGCCTCTACGAGGTGTGCGAGGGCGTGTATCAGGTTCGCGGCCTGGATATTTCGAACATGACGCTGATCGAATCGGACAACGGCGTCATCGTGATCGACCCGCTCGTGAGCGCGGAGACCGCCGCCGCGGCGCTGGCGCTGTACCGCGCGAACCGCTGCTCGGCGGCGTGGACGCGACCGTCGCCAAGGTGAAGGAGTTCGTGGACCAGGGCGACCTGCGCTTCGCGGCCGAACTCGGCAGCCACGCGGTCTTCGCCGATCCGTCCCACGCCGAGGCCAAGGAGACCCTGGCGGCGGTGTTCGAGCAGCTCGGCCTCGGTTCCGAGAACGCGACCTGGCGCAACTGTTTCCTCACCGGCGCACAGGAACTCCGCCGGGGCGTCGCCCCCACGGCGATCGCCGCCAGCCAGGCGGTAGCCCTCGCCATGAGCATCACCCAACTGTTCGACACGCTGTCGCTGAACATCGTCGGATCGCAGGCGTGGGACGAGAAGTTCAGCATCGCTTGGCATTTCACCGACAGCGGCGAGGAATACCGAATGGAGCTGAGCCATGGCGCGCTCATCCACCATCCGGCCACCCGCAAGCGGGATGCCGATCTCGACATCACCCTCACCAAACTCGGCCTGCTGCAGCTGATGGCGACAGGGAAGTTCGACGGCCTGCAGACCAAGGGCGATACCGGGGTGTGGAAGCGGCTCACCGGCCTGCTCGACAAGGCCGATCCCAATTTCACGATCGTCGTGCCCTGACGCTCGGAAAACCGCCGGACCGCCTCGACACCCGCCGAGGCGGTCCGGATCCGACTCGGCCACCACCGAATTCACCATCGAGGATGAGGGAGTAAGAGCATGAACTCGCCGGTGCAGACCACGCCCGGATCCAGCCGCGCGATGTCCATCGAGGCCATGGGGGTGACCGGAATCGTCTTCGCGCTGCTCGCCTTCATCGCGGTGGAGATGCTGCGCGGCCTTCCGGGCTGGAGTGCCGATCACGCGACCGTGGAGCAGTGGTTCGGAATGGCCGGGCATCGGAATCAGCTCACGGCCGTCGTCCTGATCATGGTGGTGGCCTCGATCGCCCTGCTGTGGTTCATCGGCACGATCCGCCGCCGCATCGGCCGCGCCGAGGATCAGCTCTTCGCCACCGTATTCCTCGGTAGCGGACTGATTCTCATCACCGTCCTGCTGACCGCGGTCGCCGCCTTCGCGGTGCCGGCGACACTGGCGCAGCAGGTCAGCGCGAAGGCCGCCGCGGACGCGTACCCGGTCGGTCACGGCCTGGGCATGATCCTGATGACCATCGTCGCGCCGCGCATCGCGGCGGTGTTCATGCTCTCCCTGGCGAACCTGGCGCGGATCACCGGCGCATTCCCGAAGTGGCTGACGATCCTGTCCACGGTGGCAGCGCTTTTCATGCTGGTCGCGGTGACGGTCTCGATCCACATCGCCTGGATCCTGCCGACCTGGTGCCTGGTGGTCAGCGTGGTGATCATGTGGCGGCGGAAGCGATTGGCCGCGCCGTGACCGAGCGTCAGGGTGCGGTCATCAAGGGCTGGTTCGGTTTCCGGGTCTTCGCCGGCGCGGTCCGGACGACGTGGCCTCTGATTCCCCGGCCGCTGCGCTACGACCGGCGCGTCTACCGCAAGATCCGCGCCGCCGGAAAGGGACTCAGTTAGCAGCCATTTCGCGTTGCACGGTGGTCGTGATCTCGGACGCGGTCAGGATCATGGCCACCAGGAAGTCGATGAGCTGGGCACGGTCGATGTCCAGCTCCTCGCGCAGCCATTCGATGAGGATCTCCAGGCCGCCGTGGGCCACCGTACGGGCGGCGAGCTCGGCGTGCACTCCGGTGACGGCGGCGTCGCCCAGCAGTTCGCGCCCTTGATCGAGCATGACCTGGGCGACCACGTCGATGAGTTCGGTACGGCGGCGGCGCAATTCGTCGGTGGTCTGCATGTCGATGGCCAGCCGGCGGCGGGCGGGATGATCGGCGATGGCGGTGACACCGGCCTCGATCACGGCCCGCAGGCGGATCCGGGTGTCGGCGGGCGCGGCGGCGATGACGCCCATCACCGCGGCGACGACCTCGGCCAGCTGCTCGTCGACCAGTTCGTACAGCAGCCGGTCGGTGTGGCTGTAGGTCTCGTAGAAGTAGCGATCGTTGAGCCCGGCGCGGGCACACAGCGCGCGCACCTTCAAGCCGCCGATGCCCTCCTCCGCGATCACCTCCAGCGCGACTTCGCGCAACCGCTCGCGCCGCTGGTTCCGGCGCTCATCAGCGCTGAGACCGGCGTATCGGCCACGGGGTATGTCCACGGTTCCGCCCTGTCTGTTGCCATGCCGCAAGGTTTGGTGAAGACTATCACCAAAGTTCTGGTGACGTCCTTCACCAGAATCTGAACGCACCCAGGAGGCACGCAATGACGCGTTCCGAATTGCCCGATCCGGTGATCTTCCGGGAGTTCCCGTTCAATATCGGGGTCAAGATCCTCGCCCCCGGAGATATCCGCCCGACCCCCGAGCAGCAGGCCGCCTACCGCAAGTTCACCAAGATGGGCGACCCGCTGGCCGACGCCGTGGTCGAGATGTTCCGGCGACCGGGCAGGGCCGGGCCATGTTCGAGACGGCCCTGGAGCGCGGCATCGACGCGGTGCCGGACGCGCCCGCCGAGCTGAAAGCCTTTTTCGCGCACATCGATTCGGTGCCGTTCTGGCTCGACCAGGACAAGATGGACCGGGCCGCGCGGGTCAGTGGCCGGGTCGGGCCGTGGGCGACCAACCTGGCCCTGTCGATGTTCTCGCTCAATGGCGGCTACCTCGCCTCGCGGGCGGGCAAGGTACTGGTCGGCACCGGCGGGCTGTCGGCCGAGACCATGGCGCCCCGCCGGGTCGTCGAGACCGCGACCTGGTGGATCGACGTGACCGCGCCGGGCGGACTGCAGCGGTACGCGCCAGGATTCAAGAACACCGTGCGGGTGCGCATCATGCACGCGCAGGTGCGGGCGGGCATGAACCGGCGGCCGGATTGGGATTACGAGCAGTGGGATCAGCCGCTCAACCAGTCCCTGACCGCGGGCACGCTGATGTTGTTCTCGCTGGCCACGATTGCCGGGTGCAATGCCGTCGGGCTGCGGTTCTCGAAGAAGGAGAAGGCGGCCGTCTATCACCTGTGGCGGTATGTCGGCCACGTGATCGGGCTCGATCCCGAGATCCTGCCGGCCGACGAGACCGACACCTGGCGGCTGCTGTGGCTGCAGGCCGACTACGAATTCCTGCCCGACGAGGACTCGCGGCGGCTGTCCAAGGCATTGGTGTCCGCGCTCGGCCCGGTCTACGGATTCGACGGGCCCGGCCTGCGATCCCGCGCGCTGCGCTGGGCCTTCACCATGTATGCGGTCTCCTACAGCCGAATCCTGCTGGGCAAGACCAACTCCGACTTCCTGGAAATGCCCTGCAGCCGCGTCTTCCTGGCGGCGGTGCTGGCCACGGCGGCCGTCAACGGCGTGCTGGAGGTGCCGCGCCGGATCATTCCGGGCGCAACCCGGCTGAGCGAGCGGCTGGGCCGCCGCGCCACCGAGCGCATGATGCGGCGGGCCGCCCTCGTGAACAATCCGGACCGCAGCTACGCCCGCCACGATCGGCTGGCCGAAACCCGCGCGGCCTGAACTTCTTACCAGCGGTAACCTACGCCGGGTAACCCCTTGATGAAGGAATCTGGTCAATGAGCCTGCCGCCCATCCTGTCCGAGCGCCTGCGCCTGCCCGCGGTCGCCTCCCCCATGTTCATCGTGTCCGGGCCCGAGCTGGTGATCGCCCAGTCCAAGGCGGGCATCGTGGGTTCGTTCCCGTCGCTGAACGCGCGGCCGCAGTCGCTCTTCAAGGAGTGGCTGGTGCGGATCAACGAGGAGCTCGCCAAGCACGACGCCGACAATCCGGAGCAGCCGTCGGCGCCGTACGCGGTGAACCTGATCGTGCACAAGAGCAATGACCGGCTGGAGGAGGACCTGGCCACGGTCGTCGAGCACCGGGTGCCGATTGTCATCACCTCGCTGGGCGCGCGGCCCGATGTCAATGAGGCCGTGCACTCCTACGGCGGCATCGTGCTGCACGACATCATCAACAATGTGTTCGCGCACAAGGCCGTCGAACGCGGCGCGGACGGCCTGATCGCGGTGGCGGCGGGCGCGGGCGGGCACGCCGGGCCCCAGTCCCCCTTCGCGCTGACCCAGGAGATCCGGTCCTGGTTCGACGGCCCGCTGCTGCTGTCGGGGTCCATCGCACACGGCCGCTCCATCCTGGCCGCGCAGGCCGCGGGCGCGGACCTGGCCTACATCGGCTCGGCCTTCATCGCCACCGACGAGGCCAATGCGGTGCCCGGTTACAAGCAGATGATCGTCGACTCCGGCGCGGGCGACATCGTCTACTCCAACCTCTTCACCGGCGTCCACGGCAACTACCTGCGGGGCAGCATCACCGCCGCCGGCATGGACCCCGACAACCTGGGCCAGTCCGACCCGTCCGCCATGGATTTCGGCACCGGCGAATCGGACACGCCCGGCGCCAAGCCGTGGAAGGACATCTGGGGCTCCGGCCAGGGCATCGGCGCCGTCGACGCCATCCGCCCGGCCGCCGATGTCGTCGAACGCCTCATCCGCGAATACGACCAGGCCAAGGCTCGCCTGCTGGCGCTCTGACCGAACCCGCTCCACCGCCACGAAAGGGCGGGCGCACCCGCGCCCGCCCTTTCGCCATTGCAGCTCAACGACTTTCCCGGGTGGCCTCCGCGTGCCTCTTCGAACCCTCGTTGAAGCCGACCAGCGGGAGCCGCAGGGCGGCCGGGGCGGTGGGCGGGACGACCGGGTTGCGGGGCGGAATCGGGGGTATACGGCGGTAGGCCGCACCGACCTCCGGGCGGGGGTCGGGCTCACCCTTGTTGGGCCACAACGAGAGTGCGCGTTCGGCCTGGGCGGTGATGGTGAGCGACGGGTTGACGCCGAGGTTGGCCGAGATGGTGGAGCCGTCGATGACGTGCAGGCCCGGGTGACCGTAGAGCCGGTGGTAGGCATCGACGACGCCGGTGGCGGGCGAGTCGCCGATGGCGCAGCCGCCCAGGAAATGTCCGGTCATGGGGATCTTCAGAATGCTGGAGCTGGCGCCGATGGGGATGCCGTCGATGGCGTCCGCCACCCGACGGGCGACCTCGTGCCCGGCGGGGACCCAGGTCGGATTGGGCTGGCCCTCCCCCTGTTTGGTGGTCATGCGGCGGCCGAACAGCCCACGCTTGGTGTAGGTGGTGATGGAGTTGTCCACCGACTGCATGACCAGCAGACCGATGGTGCGCTCGGACCAGTGTCGCGAATTGTGCACCCGGACCGCGTCGCGAGGCCGACGGCCGGCCGCTCGCAACCAGAGCCGCCAGCGCGGGGTATCGCCCTGATCATCGACCATCAGAGTGCTCATCACGCCGAAGGCATTGCTGCCCTTTCCATAGCGCACCGGCTCGACATGGGTGTCGTGGTCGGGGTGGATAGAGGACGTGATCGCCACGCCCCTGGTGTAGTCCGCGTGCTCGTCACGGCTGCGCACACCGAGTAATTCCTCGGAATTGGTGCGTGACAGATAGCCGAGCCGGTCGGAGATCCCGGTGAGCGAGCCTTTGTCCCGCAGCCGGTGCAGCAACCGCTGGGTCCCGAGCGAGGCGGCGGCGAAGATCACGTGCTCGGCCGTGAATTCGCGACGCTGCCTGCGGACCACGCGCCCGGTACGGACCGTCTCCACCGCGTAGCCGCCGCCGCTCAGCGGTCGCACATCGGTGACCGTGGTGAGCGGATGCACTGCGGCACCGGCCTTTTCGGCCAGGTACAGGTAGTTCTTGACCAGCGTGTTCTTGGCATTGTGCCGGCAGCCCGTCATGCATTCACCGCAGTGGGTGCAGGTGCGCCGGTCCGGCCCGGCGCCGCCGAAGAACGGGTCCGGCACGTCCTCGCCGGGGCGGCGGCCGGGTCCGCCGAAGAAGACGCCGACCGGGGTGGGCCGGTAGGTGTCGCCGATTCCCATCCCCTCGGCCACATCTCGCAGCACGCGATCCGCCGGGGTGGTCGCCGGATTGGCCGTCACGCCCAGCATGCGTCTGGCCTGGTCGTAGTGCGGGGCGAGCTCGTCCTTCCAGTCCGTGATGTGACCCCACTGCCGGTCCGCGTAGAACTTGTCCGGCGGCTCGTAGAGGGTGTTGGCATAGACCAGCGAGCCGCCGCCGACACCCGCACCCGCCATCACGAAGGTGTCGTTCAGCAGCGCCAGCCGCTGAATTCCGAAGCAGCCCAGGGCCGGGGCCCACAGGTACTGCCGCAGCCGCCACGAGGTCTTCGCGAACTCGTGGTCCTCGAAGCGGCGGCCGGCCTCCAGCACACCGACGCGGTACCCCTTCTCGGTCAGCCGCAGGGCGCTGACGCTGCCGCCGAAACCGGAACCGATGACGAGGACGTCGTAGTCGAATCGCATTGCTACTCCTGGGATTCTGCGTGGGCGACCGGGGTGAGCCGGTAGTCGGCGGGGTGCAGGCGGCGGGTCGCGCGGCGGTATCTGCGCTGGCGCCGGTTCCGATCACGGCCACCCGCTTCCCACGCAGGTCCACGTCGTGATCCCACTCCGCCGAGTGGAAGGCGGCGCCGGTGAAGGTCTCGATGCCGGGCAGGTCCGGCACCGCCGGGCGGGAGAGCTGGCCGACCGCCGAGACCACGATGCCGGCGCGCAGCTCGTCGCCGTCGGCCAGCCGCACCGTCCACGTGCCGGTCGCATCGTCGAATTCGGCCGCGGTGACCTCGGATCCGAAGCGGATCCGGCCGAGCAGCCCGTACTTCTCGGCCAGCCCGCGCAGGTACCGCTGGATCTCCGCCTGCGGCGCGCATCGCTTGGACCAGGGCTGGTGGTCATGCGTCCCTCTCCTCACCTCGATGTGCTCGGGTCCGACGCTACGACCTGCGCATATCCCGTCATGAAAGAGCGACGGCCACAAAATCAACACTTTCGGCCATAATCGGTCCACCGTGCCCGCCGACGTGCAGCGCTTCCTGGTCGAACGGGACATCGTCGCCATGCACCGGGTGATGAGCGATCTGCTGGGCGCGCGCGTCGACTACACCCGCGCCGAATTCGGCTATCCGGGAACCGATGCCGGGCAGCGACTGGAATCGCTGTTCGGCGTGCGACCGCGATTCGACTGCCCGCACACCGTTTTCGGCATCGACCCCGGCCTGCTGGCCCGCACGCTGCGCCGCCATCTCGAGGCGGCCGGCACCTCCTACCGCGCGCTGCTCGACGAGGTGCGCCGTACCCTGGCCGAGGAGATGCTGACCGCGACGCCACTGTCGTTGGACGACATCGCCATTCGGCTCGGGTACTCCGGTGATCCGGCCGCCGGTCAGGACGAGCGGGGACCGAGGCCACCCCGTTCATCCACGCGTTCAAACGCTGGACCGGCACCACACCGGCCGCGCATCGGCGCGCGTACCTCCGCGACTGAGCGGAAACAGCGCGACCGGGCTGGAATCAGGCCGATTCCAACGCTGTCCGAAATCCTCCGGGCATCCCATAGTGCAGACCTGCTGTACTGCGCTTTTTCGACCTGGAGGCCCCTGGTGAACAGTCCCAATCCCGCGCCGGAGACATCCGCCGCCCGGCCGTCGTGGCCCGACACGCTCGGACGTCTGGGTGCCGACTGGTGGTCGGTGGTCGTGTCGGGCGTGGTGACCGTGCTCGCCGTGTTCGACGTGCTGCCGAAGATTCCGTGGTGACGCCGTGAGTAACACCACCGTGAATCTCGGAAAGAACGCCGAAACTGCCCCCGGGGCAACCGACTTCGACGAGCCCTCGGGTCCGCTCACCGTTGCCCGCCTGCTCGGCTACGTCCCGGGCATTCTGCTGCTCATCGCGGTCGGCGTGCTCGGCAAGTACGCGCAGATCTGGTGGAACGCCGCCGCCAAGCATCAGCACTGGACCGTCCCCGATATCGAATACGTGCTGTGGGCCATCCTGATCGGCCTGCTCATCACCAATACCGTTGGCCTGCACCCGATCTTCCGGCCCGGAGTCGGCACCTACGAGTTCTGGCTCAAAGTCGGCATCGTGGCGCTCGGCTCGCGCTTCGTACTCGGCGATGTGGCGAAGCTGGGCGGTACCAGTTTCATTCAGATCCTGGTCGACATGACCGTGTCGGGCGCGATCATCCTGGCGGTGGCACGCTGGCTGGGCCTGTCCGGCAAGCTCGGATCGCTGCTGGCCATCGGCACCGCCATCTGCGGGGTGTCGGCCATCATCGCGGGCAAGGGCGCGATCCGGGCCCGCAATTCCGATGTCGGCTATGCCATCGCGGCCATTCTCGCGCTGGGCGCGGTCGCGCTGTTCGCGCTGCCGCCGCTCGGGCACGCCATCGGGCTCAGCGATCACGAGTTCGGGCTGTGGGCGGGCCTGGCCGTGGACAATACCGCCGAGACCACCGCCACCGGCTATCTGTTCTCCGATGAGGCGGGCAAGATCGCGGTGTTGGTGAAGTCCACCCGCAATGCCCTCATCGGGTTCGTGGTGCTGGGCTTCGCGGCCTACTGGGCCGCGCGCGGCGAGGCCGAGGCCATCGCGCCCGGGCTGCGGGCGAAGGCGGTGTTCGTGTGGTCCAAGTTCCCGAAGTTCGTGCTGGGCTTCCTGGCCGTGTCCGCGGTGGCGACCTTCCACTGGCTGAGCAAGCAGCAGGTCACCAATCTGGCCAATGTGTCCCGCTGGGCCTTCCTGCTCACCTTCGCGGGCGTCGGGCTCAATACCAATATCCGCGAGCTGGCCCGCACGGGTTGGCGGCCGCTGGTGGTCGCCGTGGTCGGCCTGGTGACCGTCGCGGTGGTCTCACTCGGGCTGGTGCTGTTCACCTCGCGCGTCCTGCATTGGGGTGTCGCGGGCTGAGATTCGCGAGAAAAGGCCGGGATCCGTCGGTGGATCCCGGCCTTTTCTCGATGATTACGCCCCGCGGAGCAGCACCGGAGCGTCGGCCTCCTCGGTGAAACGCTCGGAGAGGAACCGCATGGCCGGTCCCGCGAAGGCCATTGCGCCGCCGATGTGTTCACGTCCCCGCATGGTGTGCATGGTGACGTCCGCGCCCAGCGCCTCCCACTCCTCCGCGAGGCGCACGGCCTGCGGATACGGGATGACCTGCTCGCTGGTGCCGCCGGCCACCAGAACCGGTGTGGCGGGCGCGATTCCGCCCAGCCGGTTCTCCAGCAGCCGGGCCTTGACCTCGGGCACGTCGAACGGGGGCCGGTGGCAGAAGGTCGACACCTTCGTGGGCACGATCAGACCCGCACCGATCCCGAGCACGGCCGCGGCGGCGACATGGGTGTGGCGGAACAGCGCGGCCAGGGCGCGGCCCTGCGGCTTGAGGTGCTGCAGCACCTTCAGTTCCGGATAGGCGGCCTCGATGCCGAGCACACCGTAGAAGAGCAGGAAGGCGTAGGGCGTGCCGTCCAGGAACTTCACCATGTCGACCATGTCGGCCGGCGCCGAGCCGACCACGCCGCCGGCGAGCGGCAGGTCAGGGGCATAGTCGGGCTGCAACTGCAGCGCCCAGCCCGCGGCATTGCCGCCCTCGGAGTAGCCGTAGATGCCCAGCGGGCCATCGGGATCCAGGTCCGCCTCGGGCAGCCGGCGCGCGGCGCGCATGCTGTCCAGGACAGCCGGGCCCAGGGCGCGGCCCATGACGTACGGGTGCAGACCCGGAGTGCCCAGGCCCGGATAGTCGGTGATGGCGAGCGCCCAGCCGCGGCGCAGGCCGGCGCGGAGAAAGACCGATTCGTACTCCAGCCCGAACCGCAGCTGCCAGGACGCGGCGGCGACCGTGTTCGCCAGGCCCTGCGTGCCGACGGCGTACCCGACCAGCGGGCGCGAGCCGGGTCCGCGCCACGGCGTGTTCGGCACCAGCACGGTGCCGCTGACCTGTGTCGGAGCTCCGGTGGCGGTGGTCGATGTGTACTTGATGCGCCAGGCGTGAGCAGGCAGCGGAACCCCGGGCAGCATCCGTGCGGTCATCGGTTCGGCGGCCAGCAGCCTGCCGGGTTCGAACGCACCGGGATATCCGGCACCGACCGCCGCCTCGTCGAGGCGGTTGGTGTTCGCAGTCATCGTTGCCTGCCCTTCTTGCACACACTCGCGTTATGCAGTTGTCGTACAACCGGACCTGAGGGGTGGCGTCAGCTGTCCCGGACAGTTCGGTTGAACGGAACCATACCCACTATGAGAGATAGCGACACCTCTTGTCACAACAACTCCCATTCGGTGGGACGGCGCATAGGAGTCAACGACCCCGTGACCTCGAAATACTCCCGGCCCCAGCCGTGTTGGCGCAGTTGTGACTATTCCCCGCATCCTGTTGATTTCGGGCAGCACTCGCGAGGGCTCGACGAACACCGCCGCGCTGCGCTCGATCGCCGCCGACGCCGGGTCCGACTTCGAGGCCGTTCGGTACCAGGGCCTGCTCGACCTGCCCGCTTTCATCCCCGGTGACGAGCCCGAGCCGCCCGTGGTCGAGGCCCTGCACCGGCAGCTCGCCGAGGTCGACGCGGTGCTGTTCTGCACCCCGGAATACGCGGGGATGATCCCCGGCAGCCTGAAGAACCTGCTCGAGTGGACGGTCGGCAATGCCGATCTCAGCGACAAGCCGGTCGCCTACGTGAACGTCGCCTACGAGGGCCGCGGTGAGGCCGCCGTGGCCACCCTGCGCACCGTGCTCGGCTACGTCGGAGCCGAGTTGATCGAGGCAGCCTGTGGCCGCATCACCGTGCTCCAGAGCGGTATCGGACCGGATGGCCTGGTTGCCGATGCGGATGCCCGCGCCCGCCTGAATGCCGCCGCCCGCACCCTGGCCGCGTGTGCTGCCCACCCCGCCGAGCAGCTCACCTCGGTACAACTCGATAACTGACGCATCCCCTCGACCCGAAGCGCCGAGTGGCACACCTTCGAGGCCTCCCGGAGGTGTGCCACTCGCCGAGGAAACCCGGTCAGTCGGTCTCGTCCGGGAACGCCTGCTGGCGCTGGCCGCCGCGGAGGGTGCCCTCCAGGTAGGCCGCTTTGCAGGCGCGGCGGGCGATCTTGCCGCTGGAGGTGCGCGGAATCGAGCCCGCGGGAACCAGCAGCAGGTCCCGCACGGTGACGCCGTGGCGCTTGGCGATGGCCGCCCGCACGGACGCGGTGATCGGCTCCGGGTCGAGCTTGGCCGCGCCGGTACCGCGTTCGGCCACGATGACCAGTTGCTCGGAGGCCGGCGCGGCGGTGTCGACCGCGACCACCTCGGCCGGTAGCTGATCCCCCGCGACCGAGAAGGCCGCCACGAAACCCGGGCGCAGGGCGGTGCTGGACTCCTGGGCGGAGTACTCCAGATCCTGCGGATAGTGGTTGCGGCCGTCCACGATCACCAGGTCCTTGACGCGGCCGGTGATGAAGAGCTCGCCGTCGTAGTACGCGCCGAAGTCGCCGGTGCGCATCCAGTTCCCGTCCGCCGCCGCACCTTCCGCGTGGCTCGCGGGCTGCCGGGAGGTGAGCCTGTTGTGGAACGTGGCAAGGCTCTCCTCCGGACGGCCCCAGTAGCCGCGACCGATGTTCGCACCGTGCAACCAGATCTCGCCGACCTCGCCCTCGGCCTTCTCCGCGCCGGTGTCCGGGTCCACGATGGCCGCCCACTGGGACTTCGCCACGTAGCCGCAGGACACCTGGGCCACAGCGTTTTCCGCGTACTCGTCGACCTCGACCATCTGCCCGGCATTGAGCCGGGTGCGGTCCACCCAGACCGTGCGGGCCTCGTCCTCGCGCTTGGTTGCGGAGACGAACAGCGTGGCCTCGGCCATGCCGTAGCAGGGTTTGATGGCGGTCTTGGGCAGGCCGTACGGGGCGAAGGCGTCGTTGAACTTCTGCATCGAGGTCACCGACACCGGCTCGCTGCCATTGATCAGTCCGATGACATTGGACAGGTCCAATTCCTCACCGGCCTTGGGCAATCCGCGGACCGCGGCGTGCTCGAAGGCGAAATTCGGTGCGGCGGCGAAGATCTCGGCGCCGTCCTCCTGGGCGGCCAGCTCCTTGATCCAGCGGTAGGGCCGGCGTACGAAGGCGCTGGGCGACATGATGGTGATGTACTTGCCGCCGATGGTGGGCAGGATGACCGTCAGCAGCCCCATGTCGTGGAACAGCGGCAGCCAGGTGACGCCGCGGGCCTTCTCGGTGATGCCGATGGCATCGATCATCTGCAGCAGGTTGGTGCCGACCGCCCGGTGCGTGATCTCCACGCCGGCCGGAGTACGGGTGGAGCCGGAGGTGTATTGCAGGTAGGCCACATCGTCCATCTGCAGGTGCGGCCGTACCCAGCTCTCCCCCACGCCGTCCGGGATCGCCTCGACCGCCACGATGCGCGGACGCTGCGGCGCGGGTAGGTGTTTGAAGATCTCGCGCACCCCGGAGGCTGCCGCACCGACCGTCAGGACGGCTGCGGGCATGCAGTTCTCGAGCACGGCGTACAGCCGGTCGGTGTGCCCCTGCTCGTCCGGATCGAACAGCGGTACCGCGATATTGCCCGCGTACACCGCCGCGTACATGGCCACGATGTAGTCGAGTCCCTGCGGCGCCAGGATGGCGACCCGGTCGCCCGGCTGCGTGACCTGCTGTAGTCGGGCGGCTACGGCGCGCAGCCGGATGCCGAAGCGATTCCACGTGATGTCGTGGTACTCGCCGTCGCGTTCACGTGAATAGTCGATATAGCGGTAGGCGAGCTCGTCCCCGTTGGCCGCGGCGTGCTTGTCGAGCAGGTCGACCATGGTCTGGTTGTCAGGGATCTTGATGTTGCCGTGCTCGTCCAGATAGTCATCGATGGTCTCGCCGATCATTCCCTATCCTTTTTCAACTCACAGTCGTCAGAACTGTGCAGTGACACCGAACAAAGATCGACACGAAAGCCCGAATGTAGCTGGGGGCTGGGGAACTCTAGCAGGTGCCGGAATCCCGCGTCACCGTCTACGGCCGATGGAGGTACCGCGTACGGCCGGGGCGATCAGTAGCGGCCGAAAGCTATGGCCACGTTGTGCCCGCCGAAGCCGAAGGAGTTGTTCAGGGCGTAGTCGTAGCGACCCGGCCGGGCCTGGCCTTTCACCACATCCAGGTCGATCTCGGGGTCCTGATTCTCCAAATTCAGTGTGGCGGGGATGATTCCGTCCCGCACGCTGAGGACGGTGATGATCGACTCCAGCGCGCCGACCGCGCCGATGGAATGCCCGAGGGCGGATTTCGGCGCGTACACCGCAGCGTGATTGCCGACAGCTTGCTTGATGGCGTTCGCCTCCGCGGTATCGCCGATCGGCGTGGCGGTGGCGTGCGCATTGATATGCGTGACATCGGATTTGGACAGACCCGCGTACTCCATGGCGCGGGACATGGCACGCGCCGCGCCGGTGCCCTCGGGGTCGGGGGCGACCAGGTGGAAGCCGTCGGAGGTGACGCCCGCGCCCATGATGCGGGCGTGGATGGTGGCACCGCGGGCCTTGGCATGCTCCTCGGTCTCGATGACCATGAGCGCGCCCGCCTCACCGAAAACGAAACCGTCGCGGTCCATATCGAACGGCCGTGAGGCGCCCTTGGGGTCGTGGTTGCGGGTGCTCAAGGCGCGCATCATGGAGAACCCGGCGATGGGCAGCGCCTGAATGGAGCCCTCCACGCCGCCGGTGACCA
The DNA here is from genome assembly GCF_042754085.1 of Nocardia sp. NPDC059236. Classification (NCBI taxonomy): domain Bacteria; kingdom Bacillati; phylum Actinomycetota; class Actinomycetes; order Mycobacteriales; family Nocardiaceae; genus Nocardia; species Nocardia sp. NPDC059236. The sequence goes on along the minus strand of NZ_JBHZAF010000006.1, from coordinate 81,399 downwards.
CCATGTCGGCGTCGCCCATGACGACCATGCGCCAGGCATTGCAGATTGCCTCCGAACCGGACGAACAAGCCGAAACGGGAGTGCACACACCGGCCCTCGCGCCCAGCTCGACACCGACGCAGGCGGCCGCGCCATTGGGCATCACGGCCTGCACGGTGTTCGGGACCACCTTGCGGTAGCCGCCGTTGACCAGCTTGTCGCGAGCGGACATGAGCATCTCCGCGCCGCCGATCCCGGTGCCGATGGAGACGCCGAGGCGATCCTGGTCCACCTCGGGGCTGCCGGCATTGGCCCACACCTCGCGACCCAGCACCAACGCCATCTGCTCGACGTAGGACAGGCGCCGGGCCTCGGCATTGGTGACCAGGCCGGCGGGCGAGACCTTGAGGTGACCACCGATGCGGACCGGTAAGCCGAAATCGTCGAGGAAGCTGTCCTCGAGGACGTCGATCCCGCTCTCCCCGTTGAGTAGTCCCTTCCACGTCGAGTCGACGTCGCCCGCGATCGAGGTGGTCGCCGCGAGCGCGGTGACCACGACACTGGGGTACTGCCGGCGATGGGGCGTCTGCATGTTCACTCTCCGTAGCAATGCTTCGGCGAACCAGCGTGCGATCCGCATGGCTGTCAAGGACTGGTTTGGAACTAGCGAGCAAGCCCGGCCGTGAACGCATCGGCGGGGTATGAAGCCAATATTCGGCGAACTGAGCTAGATTATCCGAGGCGGAGCCGATCAGTCTCATTAAGCGACACGCGGGCATCCCTTTCAACTTCACGGATCCCCTCGCCGCGACGGCGATCGCCGGATCTCCAGCATTTCTCTCCTAACATCATTCCCCCAGCGCCGAGCCATTTCGAGGGAGGGCACAGGATCGTGGCCAGGAGTCTCACGCAGTTGGAGCTGCTCATCGAGCTGGAACCGATTGCCGAGCAGAACGTGAACCGTCACCTATCGATGGCCAAGGACTGGAACCCGCACGACTACGTGCCGTGGGATCTCGGTCGCAACTTCGCAGCTATGGCAGGTGTGGACTGGGAACCCGAGCAGTCGAAGCTCAGCGAGGTTGCCAAGGCGGCCATGGTGACCAATCTTCTCACCGAGGACAATCTGCCCAGCTATCACCGGGAAATCGCCGAGAACTTCTCCCAGGACGGGGCTTGGGGTACCTGGGTGGGCCGCTGGACGGCCGAGGAGAACCGGCACGGCATCGTGATGCGCGACTATCTGGTGGTCACCCGGGGGGTGGATCCGGTGGCGCTGGAACAGGCACGAATGATTCACATGACCGACGGGTACAACCCCGCGCATCTGATCAGGAAGTACTCGGATACCGAGTTCATTCAGGCCGATGCCGGATTTATGCATTCCGTCGCTTATGTGACATTCCAGGAATTGGCGACCCGGGTGTCCCACCGCAATACCGGCAGAGTGTGCGACGACCCCATCGCGGACCGCATGCTGCAGCGGATCGCCGCGGACGAGAACCTGCACATGCTCTTCTATCGCAACATGTGCGCCGCGGCCCTGGACCTCTCGCCCGACCAGGCCATGGATGCCATCACCAATGTCGTGGTGAGCTTCCAGATGCCCGGCCTGGGCATGCCCAACTTCCGCCGCAACGGCGTGCTGATGGCCAAGCACGGCATCTACGATCTGCGCCAGCACCTCGACGAGGTGCTGATCCCCAACCTCAAGAAGTGGAACATCTTCGAGCGCACCGACTTCGGCCCTGCCGGCGACCGGCGCCGCAACGAGCTCGGCGAATTCCTCGACAAGCTCCGCAAGGACGTGGTCCGCTTCGAGGAGCAGCGCGACCGCTCGCTCGCCCGCGAAGCCCAGCGCTCCGGCAAACCCCCGGTCCTCGTGGGCTGAATCATCCGGTGGCACACGGCGGAGCGGGCCGGGCCCGCCCCGCCGTGTGCCGCGTCCACATTCAGGGTCGACCCTGCCGCATTCAAGGACGACCCAGCGCCGGGAGGAGCGACCGGGCCAGGATGGCGGCGACGAGGTAGACCGCGGCGGCGATCGCCAGCGGGATGGCGAGCGAATCGGGGGCGATCGGAATCAGCGCGCCCAGGACCGCGACACCGAGCGCCGAACCCAGCTGCCGGGCGGCATTGAACGCGGCGGCGGCCAACCCCGCGTGCGCCGGGCCCGCAGCCGAAACGGTGACATTGGTGGCCGCGGGCATGGTGTAGGCCATACCGAAACCGATGAGCAGCAAGGGGATCGCGACCACCGGATAGGGCGTCCGGGCACTGATGCAGGCAAGGCCGATCAGCCCCGTCGCGCCGATGGTCAGGCCGGTGACGATGACCACCCGGGGGCCGCGGCGCGCGGCGTGCCGGCCGCCCAGGGCGGAGGCCAGGATGCCGACGGCCATCTCGGGCAGCAGTGCCGCACCGGCCAGCGCGGGCGAATAGCCCAGGTGCCGTTGCAGGTACAGGCCGACCACGAAGAGCTCGCCGTAGAAGCCGAAGTTCTGCGCCAGGCCGATCATCGCACCGCCGGTGAAACCACGTTCGCGACGAAGCCCCCTGGGCAGCAGCCCTTTACCCGAGCGTGCCGCCACAGATCCCAGCAGCAGACCTGCCGACGCCGCCACAACCGTGACCGTGAGCAGCTCCGGACGCATGGGACGGGCACCGCCGAGAATCACGAAGGCAGTGACTCCCGCCATGGCGACGACGGCCGCGACGTGCCCCGACACCGGAATCGGCTGCGCCACACCGGGTACAGACGGTGCTGCCCGATGGATCAGCACCGCCGTCACCGCGCACACCGGCACGTTGACGGCGAAAATCGCAGGCCAGCCCAAGGTTTCGGAAAGCACGCCGCCCAGCACCGGCCCGCAACTGGCCGCCGTCGACCCGATCGCACCCCAGATCCCGGTGGCCCTCGCCCGCTCCGCCGCATCCGGATACGTGAACCGGATCAATGCCAGCGAGGCCGGAATCAGCAGCGCCGCACCGATTCCCTGCATCACCCGGGCCGCTACCAGCAGCCCGACCTCCGGCGCCACCGCACACCCCACCGAGGCCACCGCGAAGAACCCCAGCCCCGCCTGGAACGACCGCCGAGCCCCGAACCGATCCGCCAGCCCGCCACCCAGCATGAGCAGCGCCGCGACGGTGACGGTATACCCGTCGACCACCCACTCCAGCCCCGTCACCGTCGTATGCAGCCCGACCGCCATCCGATCCAACGCGATGTTCACGATCGTGGCATCGAGAATGACAACGAAATACCCGGCGGAAATCGCCGCCAGCGCCGGCCCACCACTCCCGGTCCGCGCCTCTTCCAGTGTTCGGGTCATGCCCTCCACTCTGGCCCCCAACAACTTCGGCCCGGACCGAACCATCCCGGCGTCGATCGACCCGGAGATGGCGTGCCTGCCGGTGTTCGTGCGGGAGGTGCGCGGCCCGGTCTTTCAGGCGCCGCGTGGAACGACCTTTGCGGGGGCTGCGGTGGCGGTTCCGGCGGGGTCGGAGCTGATGGCGGTCTTGTCGATGCCGGCTGTACGGTCGAGTGCTGCCCAGCCGGCGGGGGTGAATGCCATTGCGCGGGGGGTGGTTCCGGGGGCGCACCAGTTTTTGTCGAGCATGCGGCGCAGCATCAGTGCGCCGAGGCCGCCGGCCAGGTGGTAGCGGCGTTCGGACCAGTCGAGGCAGGCCTTGACCGGTGGGCGGCGGCCGAAATGCCGGAGATCGGTTGGGGTGATGGCCAATTCGTCGAGGAGGGGGTGGGTGTGGTCGGTGGCGGTCCAGTGGCCGCCGATCACGTTCAGCAGGGCGGCGTGGTGCAGGGCGTCGAAGATCGCTACCCCGACGGCTCCGGCGAGATGGTCGTAGCAGGTGCGGGCGAGCTTCAGGTCGCGGTTGGCGCGAGCGCCACGTAGCGAACGGACCGGTTGGACCGGCGAGATCAGGGCCATGGCTTCCAGGACCTGGACCACCTCGGGGAGTGCGATGCGGTAGTAGCGGTGGCGGCCCGCCTTCTCGACGGCCAGCCAGCCCTGATCGACCAGCTTGCCCAGGTGCTCGCTGGCGGTCGCGGCCGTGACGCCCGCCGCCCGGGCCAGTTCGCCGGCCGGCTGGGCGCGGCCGTCGGCCAGGACGGTGAGCATGCGGGCCCGGGCCGGGTCGGCCAGGAGGCGGGCGGCTCCGGAGATGTCCACATCGCCGTCTCTGATCGGTTCCATTGGTCCAGTGTCCCGCCGCCATCCTTCGGCCCGCGCCGAACGGTCCGCGGGTCCGGTCAGAACAGGGTCATGGGGTCGGTGGGGAGGGGGTCCGGCAGGGGTTCCAGGTCGGGGAGGTGGGCACGGACCTCGGCGTGGAAGCGGCGGGCGAGGGTGCGGGCCGAGGCATTGTCGGGCGTGTGGATGAACACGGTCGGGGAGCGGCCTTCGCGCAGCCAGGCGACGGTGGTGTCGATCCAGGGCTGCCAGCCGGCGACGGTGGTGGCGATGTCGTCGCGGCCGTGATAGCGCACGATGGGGTATTCGGTGAGGGCGCGGGTGCGGCGCGGGTTGTTGGGCTTCTTGGAGCGGGCCTCGTACTCGGCCGGGCTGACGGGCGGGCCGTCGAACAGGACAGTGGTGTCGAACGGAATCCACTCCGCACCCGCGGCCGTCAGTACCTGTTCGAGTTGGGCGGTGGCGCGCGGGTTTTCGAAGAAGGCGGGATGGCGCACCTCGACGGCGCAGCGGTAGTGCGACGGCAGGCCGTCGAGCAGCTCGGCGAGAGCGGGCAGATTGGTGAAGGAGGCGGGCAGCTGCACCCACAGCGAGTGCAGGCGGCGGCCCAGCGGTTCGATGGCGTCCAGGAACGCCGCCATCTCGTCGTCGATGCCGGTGAGGCGGCGGTCGTGGGTGATGGTGCGGGGCAGTTTGATCACGAAGCGGAAGTCGGGATCGGTTTGGCGGGCCCAGGATTGGACGGTGCGCCGCTGCGGGACCGCGTAGAAGGTGGTGTTGCCCTCCACCGCATTGCACCAGGAGGAGTACGTGCGCAGGCGTTCTGCAGGGGGGAGCGGCTTCTCCTGCCAGTCCGGGTGTGTCCACATTGCGCAACCGACGTAGAGCCGCATACCTGCCACGTTAGGTCAACGACTTCCGCGTCGTCAGGGCACCGGCTGGTTGGGCCGCAGCCAGCCGAAGGTAAGCTGCACGGCCCGCTTCCAGTTGTCGTACTCCTCGGCGCGCAGGTCGGCGTCCATGCGCGGCAGCCACTGCGCCGCGACGCGCCAATTGTGGCGCAGGCCCTCGAGATCCGGCCAGTAACCGACCGCCAGGCCCGCCGCGTAGGCCGCGCCCAGCGACACCGTCTCCGCCACGATCGGACGCATGACCGGTATGTCGAGCACGTCGGCGATGATCTGCATGAGCAGGTTGTCCGAGGTCATCCCGCCTGCCACCCGCAGCGCCCCGGCCTGCAGTCCCGAGTCGGCATTCATGGCCTCCACCACGTCGCGCGTCTGCCAGGCCGTGGCCTCGAGCACGGCACGGGCGATGTGCCCCTTGGTGATGTACGAGGTGAGCCCGATGAGCAGCCCGCGCGCGTCACTGCGCCAGTGCGGCGCGTACAGCCCCGAGAAGGCGGGCACCAGATAGCAGCCGCCATTGTCTTCGACTGTGCCCGCGAGGGTTTCGATCTCCGGCGCACTGGCGATGAGCCCGATATTGTCCCGCAGCCACTGCACCAGCGAGCCGGTCACCGCGATCGGCCCCTCCAGCGCGTACACCGGTTCCGGCCCCACCTGGTACCCGATGGTGGTGAGCAGTCCGTGCTCGGACCGCACCAGCTCCCGCCCGGTGTTCATGAGCAGGAATCCGCCGGTGCCGTAGGTGCATTCGGTCTCGCCGGGCGCGAAACAGGTCTGCCCGAACAGCGCCGCGTGCTGATCGCCCAGCGCCGCCGCGATCCGCACCCCCGGCAGCACGCGCCGCGCCGTGCCGAATTCACCGGTCGAGGGCTGGATCCGGGGCAGCATCGCCTTGGGAATATCGAAGAACCGCAACAGTTCTCGATCCCACTCCAGGGTGGACAGGTTCATCAGCAGCGTCCGACCGGCATTGGAGACATCGGTGACGTGCACCCCGTGATCGGCTCCCCCGGTGAGGTTCCAGATGAGCCAGGTCTCCATGGTCCCGAACAGCACGTCGCCGCGCTCGGCCCGCTCCCGCAGTCCCGGCGTGCGATCCAGCAGCCATCGCAGCCGCGGCGCGGCGAAGTAGGTGGCCAGCGGCAGGCCGCACAGCTCCCGAATCCGTTCCGGCCCGGGCGATTTCCGCAGCCGCTCGACGAGCTCCTCGGTGCGCACGTCCTGCCACACGATGGCCCGCCCGATCGGCGTCCCGGTGTGCCGGTCCCATACCACCGTGGTCTCGCGCTGATTGGCGATCCCGACCGCGGCCACCTGCTCCAGGGTGATCCCCGAATCCCGCAGTGCCGCGGGCACGATGCGCTCCACATTGCGCCAGATCTCGAGCGCGTCCTGCTCCATCCACCCCGGCCGCGGATAGTGCTGCCGGTGCTCGCGCTGCGCCACCCCGGTCAGCCGCGCCCGCTGATCGAAGAGGATGGCCCGGGTGGAGGTGGTGCCCTGGTCGATGGCGAGCACATAGCGTTGCGTCATCCGAGCCTGCTCCTGTCCGGAAAAGTCATTGCGCGCCACCGAGATCCCGGGACACCGCGGCGGCCGCGTCGCGCACCTGGGCGATGGGCGCGGACCGGAACCGCAGCTGCCCGTCGCAGAGCCGGTCGACCGGCCCGGTGATGCCGATGGCACCCACCACCAAACCACCCCGGGAGCGAATCGGCGCGGCGACGCTCGCCTCACCGGAACGGTATTCGCCGATATCCCCGGCCCAGCCGGTGCGCCGCACCTCGGAGATGGCCCGCCGCAGCGCCGCCGGATCGGTGAGGGTGCGGTGCGTGATCGCGGGCAGCCGGCCGTCGCGCGCCGCGTCGGCGAGCTCCCCGTCGTAGGCCAGCAGCACCTTGCCCAGCGCCGTTGCGTGCGACGGCAATTCCTCTCCGACCGCCAGTTCCTGCTCGGTATTGTCGGGCCGGAAGACGTGGTGGATCACCACCACTCCCCCGCCCACCGGCGCGGCGATCCGCACCGATTCCCCGCTGCGCGCGGCCAGCGCGTCGGCGCGGTTGATGGCACGGGAACGCAGCTCATTGGCGTCCAGGTGCCCGGACCCGAGATCCTGCAGTGCCGGACTCAGCAGATACTTGCCCGTCACGGGATCCTGATCGACGAATCCCACCCCTTGCAGCGTCCGCAGAATGCCGTGCGCGGTCGGCTTGGCCAGCCCCAGCGCCGCGGCGATCTCCCCCACTCCCATGCGCCCGGACCCGCGCGCGAGTAGCCGCAGCATGGCCGCGGCGCGCTCGATCGACTGAATCGGACCCGGCATGCCCGTAACCTATCAGCTAACCGTTCGGCATTGTCGAACGCACCCCCTGCCGTAGGCACGTTCCACTTCGTAACGTTGAGCCCGGGCCCGGCTGCTACCGGTCTCACCAGGGCAAACGGACTCAATGACGAGCTTCCCGGAAGGACCGTGATGACGCAGTACGTCGGAGCCATCGATCAAGGCACGACCTCCACGCGATTCATGGTGTTCGACCACGGCGGCAATGTGGTTGCCCGCCATCAACTCGAACACGAGCAGATTCTCCCGCAGGCCGGCTGGGTGGAGCACAACCCGGACGAGATCTGGGAGCGCACCCGCACCGTCATCAAGAGCGCTCTGGCCGGAGCCGGTCTCACCGCGAGCGACCTGGCCGCCGTCGGCGTCACCAATCAGCGTGAGACCACCATCGTGTGGAACCGCCACACCGGACGCCCCTACTACAACGCCATCGTCTGGCAGGACACCCGCACCGACCGCATCGTGGCCGAGGTGGAGAAGGCCGGCCACGGCGATCTCATTCGCGAACGCGCCGGACTACCGCCCGCGCCGTACTTCTCCGGCGGCAAGCTGCAGTGGATCCTCGACAATGTCCCCGGCGTGCGGGCGGACGCGGAGAACGGCGACGCCCTCTTCGGCACCTCCGACAGCTGGATCATCTGGAACCTCACCGGCGGCGTCCGCGGCGGCGTGCACGTCACCGACCCGACCAATGCGTCGCGCACCATGCTCATGGACCTCGAAACCCTGGACTGGGACGACGAATTGCTCGCCGTGTTCGGGGTGCCGCGCGCCATGCTGCCGCGCATCGCGCCCTCGTCGAATCCCGAGGGCTTCGGCACCACCTACCCCGACGGCCCGTTCAAGGGCGCGGTGCGGATCGCGGGCGTGCTCGGCGACCAGCAGGCCGCCACCGTCGGCCAGGTCTGCTTCCGGCCGGGCGAGGCCAAGAACACCTACGGCACAGGGAATTTCCTGATGCTGAACACCGGCACCGAGATCGTGCACTCCGAGCACGGCCTGCTGACCACGGTCGCCTATCAGTTCGGCGACGACAAGCCGGTGTACGCGCTGGAGGGCTCGATCGCCGTCACCGGCTCGGCCGTGCAGTGGCTGCGCGACCAGCTGGGCATCATCTCGGGCGCGGAAAGGGTTGAGGCCCTTGCCCGTCAGGTGCCCGACAATGGCGGCGTCTACTTCGTGCCCGCCTTCTCCGGGCTGTTCGCACCCTACTGGCGCCCGGATGCCCGCGGCGTGATCGTGGGCCTGTCCCGCTTCAGCAACAACGCCCACATCGCCAGGGCCACACTGGAATCCATCTGCTACCAGACCCGCGACGTGGTCGAGGCCATGCAGCAGGATTCCGGGGTGCGGCTCGACACCCTGCGCGTCGACGGCGGCGTCACCACCAATGAACTCGCCATGCAGATCCAGGCCGACTTCCTCGGCGTGCCGGTCTCCCGGCCGGTGGTCGCCGAGACCACCGCGCTCGGCGCCGCCTACGCCACCGGTCTCGCGGTCGGATTCTGGCGTAGCACAGACGAACTCGTCGCCAACTGGCACGAGGACAAGAGCTGGCAGCCCACCATGACCGAGGAGCAGCGGCAGCGCGGCTATGCGCGCTGGGTCAAGGCCGTCTCGCGCACCCTCGACTGGGTCGACCTCGACGACGAGGACTGACCGGTGGCCCACAAGCTTCGAAACACCGATAACAAGGAGTATTTCGTGTCCGCACAACTGGATCCCGCCTACCGCGCCCGGGCGATTGATTCGCTCGGCGACACCGAAATCGACGTTCTCGTGATCGGTGGTGGAGTGACCGGGGCGGGCGCCGCCCTCGACGCCGCCTCTCGCGGCCTGTCCGTCACCCTGGTCGAGGCGCGCGACTTCGCCGCCGGTACTTCCAGCCGGTCCTCCAAGCTCATCCACGGCGGCCTGCGCTACCTGGAACAGTACGACTTCGCGCTGGTCCGTGAGGCTTTGAAGGAGCGCGGCCTGCTGCTGAACAAGCTGGCCCCGCACCTGGTGCACCCGGTGTCGTTCCTGTTCCCGCTGCAGAAGCACTACGAGCGCTTCTACATCGGCGCCGGCATCGCCCTCTACGACACCATGGGCGGCGCGCGCTCGGTGCCCATGCACCGGCACCTGAGCCGTTCCGGCGCACTGGAATTGGCGCCGGCGCTCCGGGAAGACGCCATGACCGGCGCCATCCGCTACTACGACGCGCAGGTCGACGACGCCCGGTACACCATGATGATCGCCCGCACCGCGGCCCAGCACGGCGCGACCGTGCTGACCCGCACCCGGGTCACCGGGCTGCTGCGCGATGGCGAGCAGGTCGTGGGCGCGAAGGTCGTGGATCTGGAAACCGGTCTGGAGCACAGCATCCGGGCCAAGACCGTGATCTCGGCGACCGGGGTGTGGACCGACGACATGATCAAGATGACCGGCGTGGACTTCCCGTTCCACGTGCGCATGTCCAAGGGCGTGCACATCATGGTCCCGCGCGAGAAGCTGGACCTGAACACCGGCATCGCCATGAAGACCGAGAAGTCCGTGCTGTTCGTCATCCCGTGGGCCGAGCACTGGATCATCGGCACCACCGACACCGACTGGTCGCTGGACAAGAACCACCCGACCGCGACCGCCGCGGATGTGCAGTACATCCTCGACCACGTCAATTCCCTACTGCGCGAACCGCTCACCCGCGCCGACATCGTCGGCACCTACGCGGGCCTGCGGCCGCTCATGACCGGCGCGTCGAAGGAGACCTCCAAGCTGTCGCGCGAGCACGCGGTGGCCGAACCGGCCCCGGGCCTGTTCGTCATCGCGGGCGGCAAGTACACCACCTACCGGGTGATGGCCGCCGATGTGGTGGACGCCGCCGCCGAGCGCCTCGGCAACGATGTCACGCCGTCGGTGACCGCGAACCTGCCCATCCTGGGCGCGGTCGGCTACCAGGACATGGTCGACACCATCGCCGATGTGGCGGCGCGGGCCGGGCTGCCGGTCGAGACCGTGGCGCATCTGCTGGGCCGCTACGGCTCGCTGACCGCGGAGATCTTCGACCTCATCGCCGCGGTTCCCGAACTGGGCCAACCGATTCCGGGCGCTGAGGACTACCTGGCCGCCGAGGCCGTCTACGCCGCCACCCACGAGGGCGCGCTGCACATGGACGACCTGCTCACCCGCCGCACCCGCATCTCCATCGAGGTGCCCGACCGCGGCCTGCGGGCGGCGCCGGAGATCGCCCGCCTCATCGCCCCGCACCTGGGCTGGGACGACGAGCGCACCAATGCCGAGATCAACCGCTACTTCGACCGCGTGCACGCCGAATTGGCGGCCAACGAGGAGAAGGACGACGAGTCGGCCAACGCGGCCCGCATGATCGCCGTCGGCTGACGATCACCCCGTGCGCACCGGCGCCGCGCGAGTAATTCCCGTGCGGCGCCGGAACCGTATTCAATTTCCCGAAAATCGCCGTGCCGGAATCATTTTCCACCAGGAATAACGCCGACCGGGCCTACACCCGGGTTCCGGTACTCGGGCCCCGGGTCGGCGGCGCGCTCGCGGCGCCTTGTCGCCCAGGTGTACCTGTAGCCCCGCGGTTGCGCCGAGTCACAGCCCGATGGTGGGCATCTCCCCGAGGGTCGCACCGAGACTCAGGAAATGCTCCGGTGCAACCTCGACGAAAATCGCCCGGCCGGTGGCGATCACAGTGTCGCCATCGGTCAGCGTGGTGTCGATGAAGAGCTTGCGGCCCTCGCGTCCGGCGAGCACCGCGGTGACCACGAAATCGCGGTGCAGGCGGGCGGGGGCACAGAAGGTGACGTCGAGCTTGACGGTGACGGCGGGCTGGCGCAGCGGGACCAGGATCGCGCCGCAGGCGTCGTCCAGGGCCGCGGCGATGATGCCGCCGTGCGCCACGCCGGGCGCGCCCTGATGCCGCTCGTCCAGTGTGAAGGTGCCGCGCACGGTGTCGCCCCGACGCCCGAAGGCGATCTGCGGGGACGCCGGATTGGCGGGGCCACAGCCGAAGCAGCCGGGGTGATGCGGCGGGAAGGGCCCATCGGCGACGAGGTCGCCCAGGGGCAGCGGTGCGGCGTCGCGATCAAGGTCCATAACCAGAAGTTAACGCTTATTCAAAACTGGCATGCAACCGCCCCCAAGCGGGCAGGCCGATCGATAGCAGTGGTCGGGCGCGCCCGGCGACGCCGAGAGCTTCGCCGTGACCATGTTCGATGTGGACGCGCCGACGGACAGCGGGCTGCGGCACTGGCTGGTGTGGGACGTCCCGGCGCAGGCCACCGAGCTGATCGCCGCGCCGGATCGGTTCCGGCGCGGCGCTTTTCGTGTGCGAGAGTGCTCAGTGCTTGGTCGGGGACGCCTTACCGCCCGACGCCTTCGTGCTGTGCTTGCCGTGGCCATTTCCGCCGGCGTGCTTGGCATCCGGCTTGTCGGACTTGGCCTTGCCGCCCTTGCCGACGGTCATGACCGATTCCTCGGTGATCTCGGCGTCGGTCTTCTTCCCACCGGTGTGGTGGATCGCCTCGATCTGCAGACCGCTGCCGTCGGCATCGATGCGCACCGTGTCGCCGGGCGCCAGCGCGCCCTCGAGCAGCTTCTTCGACAGCGCGTTGTCCAGCTGCTTCTGCACGGTCCGGCGCAGTGGCCGGGCGCCGAACTCGGGCTGATATCCGTTCTCCGCCAGCCAGTCCATGGCCCGGTCCGAGACATCCAGGCCGATGTCCTGAGCGTGCAGCCGCCGCTTGGTGCCGTCGAGCACCAGGCCGACGATATTGCGCAGCTGCGACCTGTCGAGCCGGTGGAAGATGATCTGCTCGTCGAGCCGGTTGAGGAACTCGGGCCGGAACTGCCTGCGCAGCCGCTCCTCCAGCTGCGGCGTGATCGAGTCCAGGTCGCCGTCCTTCGCGGACAGGATCAGATCGGAGCCGATATTGCTGGTGAGAATCACGATGGTGTTCTTGAAATCCACCGTGCGGCCCTTGGAGTCGGTGACCCGGCCGTCGTCGAGCAGCTGCAGCAGCACATTGAACACGTCCGGATGCGCCTTCTCGACCTCGTCGAACAGGATCACCGAGTACGGCTGCCGGCGCACCTTGTCGGTGAGCTGGGCGGCATCGTCGTAGCCCACGTATCCGGGCGGCGCGCCCACCAGCCGCGAGACGGTGTGCTTCTCCTGGAACTCGCTCATATCGAAGCGGATGAGCCGGTCCTCGTCACCGAAGACGGCCTCCGCCAGGGCTTTCGCGAGTTCGGTCTTGCCGACGCCGGTGGGGCCCAGGAACAGGAACGAGCCGATGGGCCGGTTGGGGTCCTTGAGCCCGGCGCGGGCGCGGCGCACCGCCTCGGCCACCGCGACGATGGCCTCGTCCTGGCCGACCACCCGCCGGTGCAGATCCTGTTCCAGCTTCAGCAGTTTCGCGCGTTCCTCGGTGGTGAGGTCGGCGACCGGGATGCCGGTCTGCCGCGACACCACCTCGGCGATATCGGTGATCTCGACCGTCGGGATCTCGGTGCGGTCCACCTCGTCGGCGGTCTTCTTCTCCAGCTTCGAGATCTCGGCCTTGATCTTGTTGGCCCGCTCGTAGTCCTCGCCGGCGACCGCCGCGTCCTTCTCCCGATTCAGGTGCGCCAGTTTGTCTTCCAGCTCACGCACCTTGGGATCCGGTGTGCGCGTACGCAATCGAACCCGCGCACCTGCCTGGTCCACCAGGTCGATGGCCTTGTCCGGCATGAAGCGGTCGGTGATGTAGCGGTCGGACAGTTCGGCCGCGGCGATCAGCGCCTCGTCCAGGTAGCGCACCTGGTGGTGCTCCTCGTACACATCGGAGAGCCCGCGCAGGATCTCGATGGTGTCGGTCACCGACGGCTCGGACACCATGACCGGCTGGAAGCGGCGCTCCAGGGCCGCGTCCTTCTCGATGTACTTGCGGTACTCGTCGATGGTGGTGGCGCCGATGGCGTGCAGTTCGCCGCGGGCCAGGGCGGGCTTGAGCATATTGCCCGCGTCTATGGAGCCCTCGCCACCGGCGCCCGCGCCCACGATGGTGTGCAGCTCGTCGATGAAGACCACCAGTTCGTCGGAGTGCGCGCGCACCTCGTCGAGCACCTTGGTGAGCCGCTCCTCGAATTCGCCGCGATACTTGCTGCCCGCCACCATCGAGCTCACGTCCAGTGCGATGACGCGGCGATCGGTCAGGGTGGCGGGCACGTCGCCATTGACGATGCGCTGTGCCAGACCCTCCACGATCGCGGTCTTGCCGACGCCCGGATCACCGATGAGGACCGGATTGTTCTTGCGCCGCCGCGACAGGATCTCCACCGTCTGCTCGATCTCCTCGGCGCGGCCGACCACCGGATCGACCTGGCCGGCCCGGGCCTCCGCGGTGAGGTCGCGGCCGTACTCGTCGAGGGTCGGGGTGTCGGACGGCTCCTTGGCGGTCTGGGCGGCGGGCATCTTCGCGCCCGAGAGGGCCTGGGCGGCGGGGCTGTCGTGCACGCCCGCGATGCCGAGCAGAATGTGCTCGGGCCCGATGTAGCTGCTGCCCGCTTCGGCGGCGCTGCGCTGCGAATTGCGCAGGGCCAGCTTGGCGCCAGGGCTCAGGGCCAGGGCGTGGTCTTGGCCGTGCGCGCCGACGCCACTGCCCGCGGCGGTCCGCATCTGCTTGCGCAGTTGTTCGGGGTCCCTGCCGATTTCGGCGATGATGCTCTGGGACGGCTCGATGGCGGCGGCCGCGTAGAGCAGGTGCTCGGGGGTGATCTCGGCGCTGCCCCAGTCGTGGGCGGCCTGCCGGGCGGAGTCCACGACCTGTTTGGCGCTCTCGCTCAGCAAACGGCTCAGGTCGATGCGCTGCACCGGCGGCTGGCGGGACATTCCGGATCCGAAGAATCGGTTGAAGATATCGTCGAAGGAGTCGAAGGAACCCATCGAACTGGGCCAACCCTGGGTCATGGTCACCTCGTGGCTTCGGGTGACGCTCGGAAGGACTCGGGTTCGCAACGAGCCTGCCGACGCGTCAGCTAACGGATGGCGAACTCGGGGTCCACAGTAGTAGCCTCGGCGCGGACGGCAAATGGCCGTAACGACTTTGTTTCAGATCGGTTCGGCCCTCGCCCCGTCGTCGGAGTACCGACCGAACGGAGTCCTGATGCCTGCGATCCACGACGAACTCGATGCCCGCGCGGCTGCGGTGGCCGGACAGGTGGTGCGCCGGCGGCGGCATCTGCACGAGCATCCGGAACTCTCCAATCGCGAGGTGAACACCGCGGCGCTGATCAGCGATCACCTGAAAGCATTGAGCCTGGACGAGGTTCGCACCGGCATCGCCGGGCACGGGGTGGTCGGTGTGCTGCGCGGCGGGCAGGCGGGCGACCGGGTGGTGGCGCTGCGCGGGGACATCGACGCACTGCCGGTGCCGGACCTGTGCGGGGTGCCGTTCGCCTCCCACGTGGTCGATCAGCAGTACCCCGGCGGGCCGTTCCCGGTGTCACACGCCTGCGGGCACGACTGCCACACCGCCATGCTCATGGGCGCGGCCACTGTCCTGGCCGGCGTCCGCGAAAAGCTGCCGGGCACCGTACTTTTCGTGTTCCAGCCTGCCGAGGAGGGCCCGCCGGTGAACGAAAAGGGCGGTGCGCGTGCGATGCTCGCCGAGGGCGCGCTCGACGATCCCGCGCCGACCATGGCGTTCGGATTCCACGTCACCCCATATCCCAAGGGCTACATCGGATATCGGGTCGGGAACCAGTTCGGGGCCTCCTGCCTGGCCAGGATCACCCTCACCGGCCAGCAGGTACACGGGTCCACGCCGTGGATGGGCATCGACCCGATGCCGGCGGCCGGAGCGATCCTGACGGGCATCGGGCAGCTCTACCGGCAGGTCAGCGCGTTCGACCCGGTCACGGTGAGCATCGGGCACGTCGAGGACGTCGGGCGGTTCAATATCATCGGCCAGACCGTGACGCTGTGGGGCACCATCCGGTGTGCGGTGGAGCACGACATGGGCGAGGTGCAGACACGGCTGCGGACGCTCGCCACGAACACCGCGGCCGCCTACAACTGTTCGGCCGCAGTGGATTTCCTGCAGGATGTGCCCGCCGTGCACAACGAGCAGGCGTGGATGGATGCCGGGCTGCCCACCTTCCACCGGGTGGCCGGGGACGACCGGGTGGTGCCGACGGGGGCCACGCTCGGATACGACGACGTCTCGGAGTTCGTCAACAGGTATGGCGGGCTGTACGTGACGCTGGGTGTGCAGGACACGCAGCTCGACGCCGCGGGTCTGCCGACGCCGGTGCCCGGCGGGCGCGGACTCTTCATGAACCACAACCCGCACTTCTACGCCGACGACGACACCCTCGTCACCGGCGTGCGGCTGCACGCACAGGTGGCCTACGACCATCTGAGCGGCGCGCTGATACCCGAATAGATTGTGCCGCAGTCGATTTGCACGCCGCGATCACCCTCGCGGCGGAGACCGTCAGCGCCCGGCGACGACCGGCATGAACGGCGCGTAGTCGCGGACGTGGCCCTCGGTCCAATCCCAGAGGGACTTCGGGTCCACGGACACGCCGCGCTGCAGAATCAGCCGCCAGCCATCGTCCTGCTTCTCCCAGATATCGCCGTCGCGGTCCACATACATGCCGATGCTCTCGGGCTCGATGCCGGTCTCTCCCAGGCCCCTGGGGAAATCCACTGGCTTCGTCACACCAACCACCCCTTAACTTCAAGGTTGCTTCCAGTCAGAAGTATTCTCCCCGCCCACTCTTGCGATCCACTTCCGGCCGGGTTGTGTGACGTATTCGCACCGTTAGCATTGGAAACTGAATTACGTACCACACGGTCTTCTTTATGGCCGCGACCCGCCCATAACTATCCGACAACCATTCGGCTACCTTTTGGCATCTCCAGGTTTTTGAGGGATAGTGCTCTTCTTGCGGCGAATCACCAGTTCGCTTCCGGTCGCAGGAGGACACCGATGGCAGGCGCGGAGCTGAGAGTGCTCGGCCCCCTGCAGCTGTCCGTCGACGGTCGCGACACCCCCCTGGGCACCCCCATGCAGCGCGCCGTGCTGGGCCGCCTCATCGTCGCGCACGGCCAGGTCGTGAGCACCGAAAGGCTGATCGACGACCTGTGGGCCGGGCATCCGCCACCCAAGGCCACCGCGGTACTGCAGGTGCACATCCACAATCTGCGACGGCTGTTCGAACCCCAGCGCCCGCGGCGTGCGCCCTCCCGCTTCATCGTGTCCGAGTCGTCCGGGTATGCCCTGAAGATCCCTGAGAACGCCGTGGACGCATGGCATTTCGAGCAGCAGCTGCGGACCTATCAGGAACTGGTCAGCAACCCCGAGATTCACACCGATCCCACCGAGCGCAATGCCCTGCTGGAGGCCGCTCTCTCGCTCTGGCACGGTCCCGCGCTGGAGGCCTTCGCCGAGGCCGACTGGGCCGGCGCCGAGGCCGACCGGCTCACCGACCTCTACCTCACCGCCGTCGAACTCAATGCCCGCACCGAATTGGAACTGGGCCGCTCCGGCGAAGTGGTCCGCGAACTCCGCCAGCTCTTCGAGGACAATCCCGGCCGCGAGGAAATCGTTCGCCTGCTCGCCCTCGCGCAATACCAGCTCGGTCAGCAGCTCGAGGCGCTCACCACCATCCGGCGCTCCCGCGAATTCCTCGGCGGCCTATTCGGCGTGGATCCCTCCCCCGCGTTGCGCCAACTCGAAATAGCGATTCTCAATCACTCCGCCGGCCTCGCCCAGACCCCGCCCCTGCCCGCTCACGACCGCCGCCCCACCGGCCCCGCCGCACCCCCTGCCACCACCACGGTTACGGCCGCTCCCGCGCCGGTCTCCAGCCCGGGCATCGAGACCGCGAAAACCAGCGCCGCCCCCGGGGCTGCCGACGGGTTCCATTGCGCTACCGGCTATCTCACCGAGTTGTCGGAGCTGCTGAACGCCGCCGAGGCGGCGCGGGCCGGGCAGTTGCGGGTCGCCTGGGTTGCCGGGGAGGCGGGAATCGGCAAGACCGTGCTGGCGGAGGCCACCCTCGCCACGCTGTCGACCGCGGGCTGGACCGCGGTGACGGGAACCTGCCCGGAGATCGACGGCGCGCCCACTGCCTGGGCCTGGACGGAGATCAGCACCGCCCTCGACATGAGCGAGCCGAACCGGGCTGCGGCTGGGCAGCTTTCGGAGAGCGCGGTCGGCGCACCGGGCACTCCGGCCGCGGCACCGCCGGATACCGTCTCCTCCCAGCCGATTTCACCCGGCGCACCGCAGCCGAGCGCGATCGACGCGGGGACGCCGGCCGAGGACGCGTTCACGCTGGCGCGGGTCATCGCGGAAAAATGCAGGCGCGCTGCCGGTTCCGCGCCGGTGGCGCTGCTGCTGGAGGACGTGCAGCGGGCCGATCCGGAGACCTTGCAGGTATTGCGGCAGGTGGTGAGCTGGCTGCGGGACGAGCCAGTATTCGTGCTGGTCACGATGCGGCGATCGGAGGCGGCGCAAGGGCCCCACAATACGGTCGCGGCGCTGGCGCAGCATACGGGCGCCTGGCTGGAACTCAATGGACTGGACGCGGAGGGGACGCGGCGAGCCGCGGCGGCTGCCGGGCTGACGGGGATCGAGGCCGAGGCGCTGGAACAGCTGCACCGGCGGACGGGCGGGAATCCGCTGTTCGTCCGGGAGGTGGCGAAAGCGGCTGCCGCACAGGGCAGTTTGGACGAGGTGCCGGATTCGATCCGGGAGCTGATCGAGGATCGGGTGGCGCAGCTGCCCGACGGGGTCGCCGAGGTGCTGCGGCAGCTGTCCATTTGGGGTGAGAGCGTCGATCTGGCGATCCTCAGTGCGGCGGCGGGGCTGGCCGAGGACACCGTGATCGACCTGGTCGCGGCGGCCGAGGCGGCCGGACTGGTGGGCTCCGGGAGCGGCGGGAGTATCCGGTTCGAGCACGGGCTGATTTGCGATGCCGTGTATCTGGGCATACCGCCGCTGCGACGGGGCCGGATGCACTGGGCCGCACTGGAGCTGCTGGAACAGCGTGCCGACGCCTATCCGGCGGTGGCACGGGACCCGGATGTGCTGGCCCGGCACGCCCTCGCCGGCGCGACCGCCGAAACCGCCTCGCGCGCCATCGAATACGTGGAGCGGGCGGCCGAACGGCGCACCAGCCGCGGGATGCGCAGTGCCGGTGTGCGGCTGCTGCGGTCGGCGGTGGACCTGCACCGGCTGGCGCGCCACGACGCCGACCACGCGCCCGCCGGCGACCGCATCGCACTGCTGCGTACCCGCTGCGCGCTGGTCACGGCGCTGGCCTACGACAATCGGCATCGGGAGGCCCGCGTGGAACGCGACCGGGCCCTCACCTTCGCCGAGCAGCTGGGCGATCCGGACCTGGTGGTCCGGGCGCTGACCTGCTGGCGCGCCCCGATCATCTGGGCGATTCGCAACTGGCGCAGGCCCGATCAGCACATGCGGCGGGCGCTGGCGCGCGCCCTGACCCGGTACGGCATCGGCGCGTCCACCCTGGCCCTGCTGGTGAGCGAGGTCCCCGGGCCCCCGGCGCTGACCCATGAAGACCCGAATACCGGTGCGGCACAGGCCGATTCGAACGGCGTGACAGATTCCGATCTGGTGCGCCTGCTGGTCGCGGCGACCTTCGAGACGGGACTGGTGGAGTCGGCCGCCGGGCGACGGCTGGCCCGGCTGGCCCTCGAGACGGCGCGGCGCACCGGCGATCCCGAATTACTGTGTGCCGCCATCAATGCGGTGACCTATCTCGCATTCGAGTACGACGCGGAGTTCTCGGCACTGGTCGACGAACTGGAGGGGCTGGCGACCACCGCCGGACTGGCCGAGTACCGGGCGCTGGCACATTATCTGGGATATCGGGCCGCGGTGGCCCGGGCGGATCTGCGGGAGGCGGGGCGGCGGGCGACGGCCGCGGTGGAGTTCGCCGACGAGGGCCAGTTGCAGCCGCTACTGGATATGGTCAGCTGTTTCGCCGGGACCATGGAACTGCTGCGCGGGAACATCGACGCGGCCGATGAGCTGTACCAGCGGTTCACCACCCGCACCCGGCTTTCCGGCGTCGCCAATCACGCCGAGGCGGAGTTGTTCTGCGCGCTCTCGACCGGATGGGCGCGGGGTGAACTGGGGACCCTGACGGATCGGCTCGCGAACGCCTATGCGGCCCTGCCCGCGGCCGCCGCCCCGGCCTACACGCTCGCGCTGCTGCAGAGCGGACAGCGCGAGCGCGCACGCGGCGTGTACGAGGACTCGGATCCGATTGCGGCGGGCTTCTATCCGGTCCTCATGTCGGCATTGCGGGCGGTCGCCGCCATCGAGCTCGGCGACACTCCAGCAATTCAGCGGCTCTACGAATATCTGGCGCCGCACAGCGGCACCCTGATCGGCCTCGAAACCGGGATGACCGAGTTCGGCCCGATGGACTCGATCCTGGCGGCGCTGGCCGCCGCCCAGGGCGACGCCGAGACGGCCGCCGCGCATCGCGACCGCGCCGAACGCCTACTGGAAAGGATTCGAGCCGAACTTCCCGAGTGCGGCGCCGCACTACTGCGCGCGGCCTGACGCACGAGAAATCCGGATCGAGCCATTGGCCTGAAATGTCCTCCCCGCGCTTAGAGCCGATGCCCACAGGCTTCGGCTCCCAGCGAATTCCCAGCGCCTTGATTTGCGCTGGTTAATTCTTGGCGCGCTGGTAAGCGTCGACGATCTCGGCCGGGATACGGCCGCGCGAGGAAACCTGGTGCCCCTGAGCGCGCGCCCATTCGCGGATCGCGGTGCTCTCCTCGCGGTCCACCGCCGGACGGGTGCGGCCGCCCGCGGCCACCTTGCCGGTCCGCTTGGAACGACCGACCTTGCGGGCCTTATCGGTCCACGGTTCCAGGGCCTCCCGCAGCTTGCCGGCGTTCTTGTTCGACAGGTCGATCTCGAAGTCGTTGCCGTCGATCGAGAAAAAGACGGTCTCGTCGGCCTTCGATTCGCCGTCGTAGTCGTCAACCAGAGTTACGGTGACTTTCTTCGCCATGGACTGCCCTTCCACGTGTGAGGTGCCGCTATTCGCCGAAATGTTAATGCC
This sequence comes from Nocardia sp. NPDC059236, assembly GCF_042754085.1. Lineage (NCBI taxonomy): Bacteria > Bacillati > Actinomycetota > Actinomycetes > Mycobacteriales > Nocardiaceae > Nocardia > Nocardia sp. NPDC059236. The sequence goes on along the minus strand of NZ_JBHZAF010000006.1, from coordinate 60,847 downwards.
GCGCGATGCAGGATTCAAACCAGGCGCGAATCGAATTAGAGGCGACCAGACTATTCTGCTATTACCGCAGAGACCGTCCGGTCTTCAGCACACCCGGAATGCGGCCAACCGCCACCCGGAACGACCGTGGACAATGCGGGCGGCGAGCGCGAAACGCCGCCCGCCGCGGTCGTAACCCGCGCAAACTTCCGCCTGCCCCGGCCCGGCCATGATCACATCCACCCTGGTGAGGGTGGCGGTGCCGAGCTCCCGCCCGGGTAGCCGTCCGGCCCCCGCCAGCGTGCGCACCGCGGCCACCACCGCGGGCTCGGCCAGCGGGTCCAGTTGCCTCGCCGGACGGCGGCCGTCCAGCACCTCGAGCGCCAGCCGCAGCGCCGCACCGGCGAATTGCCTTGCCGCAGTGTTGCATTCATCACCACCCCGGGCTTTCACAGCATGCGAAGAACGCAGAAGCCGTTGCAGGCCGACCGATCCGGGCGCAGCAGACATCGATCGGCGATCCACTCGATTCCGGCATCCGGGCGATCTGCCCGCTGCGGCGGCCGGCCACTGATCGGGCTGCGGCACCCGGCGGCCCACCTCCGGTGCGTGGCGGCCTGCCCTTGGAACCTGGCGGACCGGCTCCGGATTGCCACGACACTGTTCCAGCGGCGGCTCGAATCGTGGTGCGGGCAGCAGGAATCCGCCCGGCGCTGTCCTCGGGTCCACCGCTGCCCGCGAGTCCACCGCTGCCCGCGACTCGACCACCGCTCTCGTCTCCACTCCTCCCACGGCGCGAAAGCATGGCAGCCCAGCCGAACGCAGACGGCCGAAATCAGAGTTCGCACCCCTCGGGCTACTTCAGCAGCGCGAGCCGCCCCAGCAGGTCGGTGGGCAGGTAGAGCAACCGGCTGGTGGTCCACAGCTGCCCGGACTGCGGGTCGTACTGATCGGGCATGGCGACACCGGCCGGGGCGAAGGCCCGGAAACCGTGCGCGGCGGTCGTCCTGGTGGCCCGCCACTGATGGTCCGCGAAGGCCACCACCGCGGCCGCGTCGCCCGCGACCGCGGCGCCTCGGAGTGCGGCGACCTGCGCGGCCACCCCGTCGGTGGACAGATAGACCAGGGTCCCGTCGGCATTGCGCATCGGATCGATGGACACCACATCGGTCATTCCGTACCGCGAGGAGAGCACCTGGGCGATTTCGGTCTGCGCGTACACCGGGATGTCCCGATCGCCGCGCGCGGCCACCACGGCCGCGGCCAGGGCCTCGTTGACCGGTCCGGGATCGCCGACGGTGCGCGCCGGATCCGCGCCCGCCGGAATGCGATTGCCGAAGCTGTAGGCCACGATCAGCGTGGCCGAGTCGGCGGGCGCGGCAGGGATCGTCCAGAGGTCCTGCGGCGCTTGCTCGCTCGCCGGCCCGGCCGGGGACAGCGCGGCGGCCGCCTGGGCGCCGAGGCCGCCGGCCGCCGCGAGCAGCGCCGCGGAGACCGCCGCGACCGCCACCCGCACCGACCGCAACGGACCGCCGAACCGCGTGGATGTCATGGCGGCCATGCTAGCCAGCAGGCCCGAGAGCGAGCCGCAGGCACTGCGGCGAGAGCGAACCGGAGGCACTGTGGCGGAAGCGAATTCAGTGGACCGGTTCGAGTACCTCGGCCGCCGCGACCGGCCGCAGCGTCTTGCCGAGGTCGGTGCGCAGGACCATGGCGGTGTCCAGCAGGTAGTTCTGCCGCACCTGCCACGGATGCCGATCGCCCTGGCGCGGGAAGTCGCCGATCGAGCGCTGGACGTACCCGGAGGCCAGATCCAGCAGTGGCCGCTCCTGCAGGGTGCGCTGCGCCTGCGGGACCACCGCGCGGTAGCCGTTGCGGTCCATGTATCCCAGCACCTTGCAGACCAGTCGCGAGGTGAGATCGGCGCGCAGCGTCCAGGAGGCGTTGGTGTAGCCGATGCACACCGCGAAGTTGGGCACGCCGGTCAGCATGGTGCCCTGCCAGACGAACTGCTCGGACAGCTCCACCGGTGCGCCGTCGACCACCAGGTCGACGCCGCCGAAGGCGAGCAGCTGCAGGCCGGTGGCGGTGACCACCACATCGGCCTCGAGCACCTTGCCCGACTTCAGCCGGATGCCCTCGGGCACAAAGGTTTCGATGTGATCGGTGACCACCTCGGCCTTGCCCTTGCGCATGGCCTTGAAGAAGTCGGCGTTGGGCACCGCGCACAGGCGCTGATCCCACGGGTTGTATTCGGGCGTGAAATGCTCGGCGACGAGCTTCTCGTCCTTCAGGATTCGGGCGGTGAGCCCGGTGAGCAGCTTGCGGGCGGCCGCGGGCCGACGCCGGCAGTACTGGTAGAAGCCGATGTTGAACAGGATGTTCTTGGTGCGGATGAGCCGGTGCGCCAGGTTCGGCGGGAGCAGTTCGCGCATCCGGTCGGCCACCTTGTCGCGGCCGGGGACGACGGAGATCCAGGTGGGGCTGCGCTGCAGCATGGTCACCAGTTCGGCCTGCTCGGCCATGGCCGGGACCAGGGTGACCGCGGTCGCGCCGCTGCCGATGACCACCACGCGCTTGCCGGTGTAGTCGAAGTCCTCGGGCCAGAACTGGGGGTGCACCACGGTGCCGGCGAAGTCGGCGATGCCGGGGAACTCGGGCTGGTGGCCGTGGTCGTAGTTGTAGTAGCCGGCGCAGGAGTAGAGGAAGTTGCAGGTGAGCGTGCCGCGCTCGACGCCCTCGGAGATACGCCGCTCGAGCGTGAGCGTCCACCGCGACTCGCCGCTGTCCCATTCGGCGCCAACGACTTTGGTGCCGTACCGGATGTGCTTGTCGATGCCGTTCTCGGCGGCCGTGTCGGTGATGTAGCGCAGGATGGCCGGCCCGTCGGCGATCGACTTGGCGTCACGCCAGGGCTTGAACGGGTAGCCGAGAGTGAACATGTCGCTGTCGGAGCGGATGCCCGGGTAGCGGAACAGGTCCCAGGTGCCACCGAGCGCATCGCGCGCCTCGAGGATGGCGTAGCTGCGGCCGGGCTGCTCGGCCTGCAGGCGATACGCCGCGCCGATGCCGGAGAGCCCGGCTCCGACGATGACGACGTCGAGGTGTTCGGCGAGAGGTTGCGCGGCGTTCATGACTTCCAGTCTGTTGCGCCCGCCATCCGGTTTCTTGACTCTGCACGACAAGTATTTGATCCTTGACGACATGTCGGTGATCAGATCCGCCGGACTGCGGGGTTTCCGCGCGACCGTGGCCGAGCTCGGCGGGGACGCCGAGGAGCTGGCCGCCGCCTGCGGACTGCCCCTCGCCGCCCTGGACACCGACGATCTACTGGTCCCCGACCATGCGGTCGGGGCGGTGCTGGAGCTGGCGGCCCATCGGCTCGACTGCCCGGATCTGGGGCTCCGGATGGCGTCGCGGCAGGACCTGGACATGCTCGGCCCGCTGGCGCTGGCCATCCGGAATGCCACCACCCTGGCCGCGGTGCTCGACTGCACCTCGCGGTACCTGTTCGTGCACGCCCGCTCGCTCAGTCTGACCATGGCACCCGACCCGTACGGCGATCGCGGCGTCATCGCCCTGCGCTACGGCGCCACCGCACCCGGCCTGCCCACCCCCGTCCAGGGCACCGATCTCGGATTGGCCTTCGTACACAGGACGATTCAGCGCCTGGCCGAGGACCGCTACGGGCTGCGCTCGGTGGAGGTCCCCTACCGGCCCGCCGCCCCGATCCAGGCGTACGAGGAATTCTTCGGTGCGCCAGTGCGAATCGAGCGTCCGGCCGCACTGCTGCGGATACCGGCCGCGCTCGGCAATCGGCAACTCTCCGGCGGCGACGAGAACCTGCACCGGATGGCGATGGCCTTCCTGGCCCAGCAGGCCGGCGGCGCGGCCACGGCGATCGCGCCGCGCGTGCGGACCACCCTGCAGAAGCTGCTGGGCACCACCGCCCCCGAAATCGATGCCGTGGCACGGCTGCTCACCATCCATCCGCGCACCCTGCAGCGACGGCTGGCCGCCGAGGACACCAGCTTCGCGGCGATTCTCGACGGGGTCCGGCGCACCGAGGCGCGACGCTACCTGACCACGACGGATATGCCGATGAGCCAGGTGGCCTCGCTCATCGGTTTGTCCGAACAGTCGGTATTCACACGTTGCTGCCAGCGCTGGTGGGGTGCAACGCCGACCGCGGTGCGCAAGGGCAAAGCGGGCTGACCACACCGGATGTCAACCGGATGCCACCGAGTTTCGATGGGCCCATTGGCAAATCACGCACGGCGAGTCGCTCACGACACGCACTCGATTTGCGAGTCGCCGCGTGTCGATCATGGTCAATCGGCGCTCCCGCCCCCAGGATGTCCTGATGATCGCCGAATGCCCTTCCTGCGCTTGGCCCTCTCCCACGGCCGTCTCCTTCCACCGCGGGGTGCAGTACCTGCGCTGCGTGTGCGGCCAGTGGCTGATCAGCGTGCACGGGAAGGTGGTCGGCGCGGCCGGGGGCACCACGTTCAGCGGGAACAATCCCCTGGCGGAGATCGCCGGGATCCGGGATTAGCTCGCCGGCACGAAGATTCGCGCCGACTCGATGCGCAGCCCGCGGTCGGCGAAGTCCAGTTCGGCGATACCGCGGCCCTCACGGGTCTCCACCGACACTGTCACCGAGTGCCCGGCGGCAATGGCCTTGCTCCAGCGCAGACCCTTCACCCGGGTGGTGAAGTCCTCCAGCGACATCGCGCCGTCCACACCCCACTCCAGGCGCGGGACCGGAGCCAGAACCGCACGGGCACTGGACGAATCACGGGCGGCCACGGCATCCAGCAGCTGCCCGGCGGCCCGCTTGCCCGCCGCGCCGACACCGCGCAGGCCGGACATGAAGCCCATCGCCCCGCCGATGCCCTGATTGCCGAGCAGCTGCGGGCCCAGCTTGGCCCCCGCCAGCAGGCCCTGCGTGCCCGATCCCAGCAGCTGGCCGATCATGCCCGCCAGCTCCCAATGTGCGCGCAGGGCACGGATTTTCAGCGCGCCGTCCACCTCGGCCAGGTCGTAGCGGAGATGCATGGGCACGTGCAGGGTGACCCCGGTGGACATGGTGGTGGCGATGGTGAGATCGCGGAAGACCGTCATGCCACACACCACGTCACCGGTCACGTCGAAGACGATGCCGTTGGGCGCGATGAAGGTGTCGTAGAAGCGTTCGATGGCGGCGCGCCCGATGTGCGGGCGTGAGCCGACCGGGTCCTCGACGCTGCCGTTGTCGGCGAAAAGGCCCACCCAGGCGGCCTTGTCGTGCGCGCCGACCGCCCGCGGTGACGCTTCGACGGTCGCCAATAGTTCGGCGGCGGTGGGATTCGCGGGCACAGTGTCCTCCAGATCTCGGCAAGCGCGCGCGATGATACCGAACGCCCCGGCCCCGGACTAGATGGTCGCCAGGCGCGGGAGCAGGCGTTCGGCGAATTCGGTCGTGAAGGCGATGGGATCGCCATCGGGCATGAAGTCCAGCTCGGTGATGCCCAGGGCGGCGAGCTGCTCGACCTCCCGCAGCACCTGGTCCGGATTGCCGAGGGCATCGGACACATAGACCGCGGTCTTGCGGATGGCGTCGTAGTCGCGGCCCTCGGCCTCGCAGTGCGCGCGCAGCACGGCCAGCTTGGCGGCGACCTCCTCGGGGCTGCTCGCGAAGAGATTGCAGGCGTCCGCGTAGCGGGCCACCAGCAGCAGCGTCTTGCGCTCACCGCCGCCACCGATCCGGATGAGCGGGCGCGGCCGGCTCAAAGGCGCTGGCACGCACAGCGTCTCGGCCAGCTGGTAGTGCTCGCCCTTGTACGGCCCATTGTCGGGGCCCCACATCTGCAGGCAGATCTGCAGTGTCTCCTCGAGCCGTTCGAACCGCTCGGCCATCGGGACGACCGGTACGCCGAGCCCGCGCTGTTCCCGCTCGTACCAGGACGCGCCGATGCCCAGTTCGGCCCGTCCGCCCGAGAGCACGTCGAGGGTGGTGACGATCTTGGCGAGCAGGCCGGGATACCGGTACATCACCCCGGTCACCAGCAGTCCCAGCCGCATGCGCTCGGTCAGCGCCGCCAGGTAGCCGAGGGTGGTGTAGCCCTCCAGCATGGGTTCCTCGGCGGTGCCGCGAAGCTCCATCTGGAAGTAGTGGTCCATGACCGTGAACTGCGCGAATCCGGCCTGTTCGGCAATGCGCGCGGTATGCGCCAGCGTCGACGCGATCCGGTCGGTCGCGGCGGGGTGCGAGTAGTTCCAGTAGTGCAGGCCCAGCTCCATGGCGAACTCCTCCGTTGGGGACGACATGCCTTGTTTCGTGCGTGATGCCATGCGTTCGTGCGCAATACAGTCTGCCCCACGATCACGCCGGGAAGGTCGGCGGCGGGATCGGTACCGTCGGAGGCGTGCCTGCTCTCCGGAGGGTCATCGCAGGGATCGTCGCCGTGACGGCGCTGATCGTCGCTCTCGCGTTCGCGGGGCTGCCGGTGTTCGTGCACCCGCAGGTGGATCCGCTGCGCCGGGCCGACGCCATCGTGGTGCTCGGCGGGACGGCCTACGCGCGTTACGACGTCGGGTTGCGGCTCGCCGAGGAGGGCTATGCACCCGAGCTGCTGATCTCACGATCCACCGGCCAGAACGACCCGGTGATGGACCGCTACTGCGACGGCGGGTTCGACTTCACGGTCTCCTGCTTCGTGCCGAATCCGTGGACCACCCAGGGCGAGGCCGAGGAAATCCGCCGGCGGGCCCAGGCCGGGCACTGGCAGCACATCATCGTGGTGACCTATACACCGCACGTCTCGCGCGCGCGGTACATCGTGGGGAAGTGTTTTTCCGGCCAGATCACCATGGTCGCCAGCCCCAGCGATTCGGGGCTGTTGTTCTGGTCGTGGATGTACGTGCGGCAGTCGGCGGGTTATGTGCGCGCGTTTCTGCAGCGCGGATGCTGAGCCGAAAGATGCACCACGGCCGCGCAATTGAACGGTTACGATGAGGTCCGGGCAAAGGGAAGCGCGTCCGTCGCGGGGGTGGATGCGGGTGCGGGAGGATTTCCGGTGCGTATCGACGACCTTCGTGCCGTGCGGGACAGCGAGCTGACGGCCGACCTGTGCATTATCGGGTCCGGACCGGCGGGTCTGACCCTGGCTGCCGAACTCGCGGGAAGTTCGCTACGGGTGCTGGTGCTGGAGAGCGGCGGGCGCGAACTCGCCCCCGGCACCGATGCGCTCAATGACATCGAGAATATCGGCGCCGCGCGGGCCCAGCCGTATCGCAATGCCCGCAATCGCATTCTGGGCGGCAGTTCGCACACCTGGAGCGGACGCTGCGCACCGCTGGACGAACTGGATTTCGCGGCCCGCGCCTGGGTCCCGTTCTCCGGCTGGCCGATCGGATTCGCCGAGGTCCAACCGTATCTGGATCGGGCGGCGGGCCATCTGGGACTGGGGTACGGGGCCGGGTTCACCGGCGACCGGTTCTGGGAACTGGCCGACCGGATACCGGCCCATCCGGAGGTGGACCGGCGCTGGCTGCGGCCCTACTTCTGGCAGATCAGCAAGGACCCGGCGGATCCGTTCGACTCCAAGCGATTCGGCGTCCACGCCGGGGAAATCTCCGCGGCCAATGTTCGAATTCTGCTGAATGCCACCGTTTCCCATATCGATACCGATCCGGACGGCACCCGGGCCGAGGCATTACGGGTGGTGGATTCCGACGGAAATGCCCGTATTGTGCGTGCGACGCGAATTGTGCTGGCCGCCGGAGGAATCGAAAACGCGCGCCTGCTGCTCGCGTCGAATCGCATTGTGCCGGAAGGTATCGGTAATCGTCACGACGTGGTGGGCCGGTATCTGCTGGATCATCGTTGCGGTGTGGTGGGCGCGCTGGACCCGCACACCTCGGCCGCCGCGCGTGACCGGTTCGGTAAATACGTGGTGAAAACCCGCGGCGGTAAGCACACCTTCCTGCACGGGCTGGCGCTGTCGCCGGAAATCCAGGCCGGCGAGGGACTCCTCAACTGCGCCCTGTGGATTCAGGAGGTGCCCGCCGAGGACGACCCCTGGGAGTCGGTGAAGAACCTGTTGCGCGGGCATATGAACCTGCACGACGCCCGCACCGTCGCCAGCCATCCCGGCCTGCTGCTCTCCGGGGCCAAACGCCGGCTCATCGACCACACCGGCCTGCCGCGCAAGCTCGAACATGTGGAACTGCGCTGCATGGTGGAGCAGACCCCGGATCCACGCAGCCGGATCACATTGAGCGACACCGTGGATCGCCTCGGCATGCCGCATCCGCGCATCGACTGGCAGGTCAGCGCCCAGGAGGACGCCACCGTCCGCCGCGCCGCCGCCCTGGTCGCCGGCGAGTTCGCCCGCCTCGGCTATCGCCCGCCCGCCCTGGACGAATGGGTCCGCGAGGCCAGTGATCTCCCGGTCCGGCTGACCGACTGGGCGCACCCCACCGGCGCGACCCGCATGTCGGCGGACCCGCGCACCGGCGTCGTGGACGGCGACTGCCGCGTGCACGGCATGAGCAACCTCTATATCGCCGGCAGCTCGGTCTTCCCCACCAACGGCCACGCCAACCCCACCCTGACCATCGTCGCGCTGGCCGTGCGGCTGGCCGACAAGCTGCGCGGCGCCGCCTGACGGGTGCACCGAAAGGCCCGCCGAGCTCGAAAGCTGCGGCGGGCCAGGGTTTTCGGCGCGCGACTACTGCTTGGGCAGCGGGAGGTCGATGCCGCCGACGTCGGTGACCTTCCAGTCGCTCCTGGGGTCGACACTCACCGTGTAGTAGATGGTGGTGAGGACACCGTCCGGGTTCTGCGCATTGGTGGAGTTGACGTTCAGATAGACGTTCACCTTGTAGGCGCCGTTGTCGCGATTGGTGACCTGCGAGCTGAGCAGGGTCGGGCTCGAGGTCCACTTCAGCGGAACCAGGATCTCCTGCAGCTTCGAGGAGGTGGCATCGAACTTGCTCGCCAGCGCCGGGGTGGTGTTGGACTTGAGGCGAGCGGTCCAGGCATTGAAGTCGGAGAAGTTGAGGTTGGCCGCGCCCATGGCGTAGTCGGAGGCCACCTGCTCGGCGTGCTTGTCGTTCGCGGCCTGGGCGTCGCGGTCCTTCAGGTCGCCGCGCGCGGACTGCCACAGCACGGTGACCGTCACCAGCGCGCCGACGAGCAGCACCGCGGCGACCGCGGTCACCAGGGTCGAGACCTTCAGCTGCACCGTCTTGCCTGGGGCGGGCGCGGGATCCGGGTCGACCGGCTGCTTCGATTCGGTGTCCTGAGACATGGTCTCCTCCTTGCTGGTACTGCTACTTCACGCCGACCTGCACGCGCACGGCACCGTCACCGGTGGACGCGAGCGCCTGCGAGATCAAGCTGCTGATATTGAGCTGAGGCCCGGCGGTGCGCGCCGCGTCGGCGAGCGGCTGCAATTGGGGCGCGAGGGTCTTCAATTCGGGTCCGGCCTGCTGCAGCCACTCGGTCAGCTTGGCCAGGAAGGGCGCCAATCCGTTGCCGGAGACATATGCCTGCGGCCCGGGGGCACGGTCGACCAGTCTACCGACGGCATTGATGAGCTCCTCGAGCGACTGCTCGAACAGCACGAACGCCGGTGCCGCGGCCGCCGTCGCCTCGCCCATGCCATCGATATTCGAGGCCGCCGTCTGGAAGCTGTTGAGTAGCTGAGCAATCTTGGGTTCGCGGCTCATAATCGCGGCGGCCAGTAGATCACCGGCGCGGGCCAGGTTCGGCATTGCCGAATCCGTGTCGTGGAAGGCCGCTCCCAGCGTGCTCGCCAGCGAGGCCGCGACCTTCGGGTCGAGCTGGTTCATGACCTTGTTGACCAGTCGCGACACCTCGGGAATGGACAGCGGCGACTTCACCGCGGCGGCATCCAGGCGCTGGCCGTCCCTCAGGTACGGCCCGCCCGCGGTACGGGGCCGGAATTCCACGAACGGCTCGCCCAGCGCGGACAGCTGCTCGATGGTGACGTCACTGTCGGTGGGCAGCCTGCGGTCCCCGTCGATGCGGAAGCCCACCTCGACGCCGCGCGCGGTGGAGTCCACCGACGTGATCCTGCCGACCCGCATACCGGTGAGCAGGATGGGCGAACCCACGCTCAGCCCACCGGAATTCGCCATCACCATGGACCCGTCGGTGTGGTGCGCGAACGGATCCGCCCGCACCACGCCGAAGGTCAGATAGCTCGCGCCCACCACGGTGACGGCCGCGATGCCGCCCAGCGACGCCAGCGAACCCCACTTCATCGCACCGCTCCGATCATGCGCAGCCCGGCCAGAATGTTGGTGACCTGATCGTCTCGGGAGACCGAATCCGCCTGGATGCCGGTGATGTTCACTTTGGGCCCGTTCTCGACGAACGGAATCAGCTTGTCCCGCAGCAGCGAGGTCAGCAGCGACAGGTTCGAGGGCACCGACAGGTCCAGCGGCCGTCCCGAAAGCACCAGCGGTGCAAAGGATTGCGTCACCGGATCCAGCGCGGTGGCCAGCGGGGCCAGCCACACCAGCGACTGCCCGAGCTGGCCGAGCACGGCGAAGATCTGCGTGACGCCCTTGATCGAGCCGGTGATCCCGGTCATGGCGTCCACCGACTCCTGGCTGAGCTCGTGGTCCAGGAAGTCCGCGCGATCGTGCAGCACCTGGGCGTTCACACCCAGACCGTCGAGCAGCTTGTCGACCTGGTCCAGATTGGCCGCCAGATCCACCGCGTTCCCGGCCGCGTTCTGCGCGATCCGCTTGGTCTCCCCGGGATCGCGGGGCAGCACCGCATTGAAGTGGTTGATGATGTCCTGCAACTGATTCACGGCCCCACCCTGGGTGAAGGCGGCCAGCGCGGCCATGGTGTCCTCGAGCTGCACCGGCGGGCGAGTGTGGTCCTGGGTGATGGTGCCGCCGTCCTTCAGCAGCGACCCGAACCCGTCCGGCGGCGTGGTCAGCGCCAGATGGATGTCACCCAGCACCGTGTTCTGCCGCAGCTCGGCCACCGTCGTGACCGGCAGCTGCACCTTGGACGAGATGTCAGCGTCCACCACGACATAGCCGCCGCGCCCGCCCGCGTGCGCCGAATCCACCACGCGCACACCGCCGACCGAACCGACCTGCGCGCCATTCGCGATGACCTTGGCCTTCGCGGGCAGATTCAGCACATTGCCGAACTCGATGTGAATCCGGTAGGTGGGCCCCGAAATCGTGGTGCCCGGCACCGGCACCGAGGACGGGTCGAAGGCACAGCCCCCCGCCCCGGCGAACAACCCGGCAGCCAGCACAGCGGCTCCGGCACGCCTGGCCGCACGTCCCCGCGGACGCATGTCGGAGCCTGCCCCCTGCGCAGGCTTCGACCACACCGAGCCGCCCTCTCCCGCACCGGAACCGGGCCGGGTGGCGACGACGATCTCCCAGCGTCCGAACCTCATCGCACACCTGCCATTCCGAGCACCAACGGGACCAGCGGGACGTTCACCATGCCGTTGGCGGCGTCGGTGCAACTGCCCGGGGTGACGGCATTGACGGCGGCGCAGACCTGTTCGGCCTGCGGGGCCGGCAGGGCCGCGCGCGGGGAGCCGTAGGTGATGCCGTTGCCCATGACGTGCTGGGCCGCATTGGTCAGCACCGGGAGTTTCAGCATGACCTCGGAGAGCGAGCCGACATTGGCGCGCAGCAGCCGGACCAGCGGCAGGGTGTCGTCGAGACCGCGCATGATCGGGTCGCCCGCGATGGTGACCAGATCATTGAGCATGGGCAGCACCGCACCGAGCCGGTCGATGAGTTGCGCACCGGGACCGAGCAATTCGGTGCTGGCATTGTTCAGGGCGAGGGCCAGCCGCAACAGCATGGAGCGCAGGTCGCCCCAGTGCTGCTCGACCTTCGCACCGACCGCGGCGAAGGCGTCGAAGATGCCCGCCAGGTGCCCGATGTCGGCATCCGGCTGGGCCAGCGCCGAACCCAGCTTCTCGACGATCTCATTGATCTGCGGGCCCGCGCCCTGGGTGGCCGAGTCCAGCGCGGACAGGCCGTGCGCCAGCGCATCCGGGGCCTGCGCCTGCTGCAGCTGCGCGGACAAGTCGGCCAGCGCCGTCAGGGTCTCGGTAATGCTCTTGGGCGTCAAGGTTTTGGTGATGCACTGCGACGAATCCCAGTGCGCCAGATCCTTGCCACTGTTGAGCACCGCGAGATTGCGATCGGCCACAATGGAATCAGAGACCGTGGTGGCGGCGGCGTCCGCGTACACGGGGTACTTCGCGTCGACGGAGAACTTCACCTTGACCTTGGTGCCGCCCGAATCGATGGAATCGACGGTGCCGACCGGGATTCCGCGCATGGTCACCTTGTTGCCCGCGTACAGACCGACCGCGTCGGGCATGACAGCGCAGTAGGAGACTGTCTTCTTCATCGGGTCGAACCACAGGAGGTACCCGACCACCGCCAGCAGTACCACCAGCACCGCACCGGCGACCGACATGAACGCCTGCGATCCGAGCATCCGCTTGAACATCAGCAGTCCTTCCCCGGCACCGGAATGCACACCTGCGGCTGTGCCGCGGGCTGCTGCGGCTGCGCCACCGGCTGCTCCGACAGCGCGACGGTCTGCTGCGACTGGTCGATCTGCACGCCGCCGTCCGGAATCACCAGGTCCGACAGCTTCTTCTGCAGGTCCTGCGCGGCGGTCAGGGTCGGGGTGAACTTCTGGCCGAGCTGTTCGAGCTGGGTGATGGCGTCGGTCAGCTTGGGCTTCAGATCCGACCAGGTGGGTTCCGCACCGCCGAGCCGGCCGAGCACATCGCTGAGCAGCCGGATGGCCTCGGCCATCTCGGCATGCTTGTCGTCGAGCACGGTGACCAGCAGGTTGGCATTGTCCATGAGCCGGCCCAGATCGGATTTCGCGCCGTCGTACATGCGCACGTACTCGTCGGCCACGGCCACCGCATTGGACACCTGTCTGCGCTGTTTGTCCAGCGCGTCCACATAGGTGTCGACCGTGGCCAGCGTGGTGCGCAGGGTGTCGGGCGAGCCGTCGATCGAATTGCCCAGTGCCGCAAGGTTCTTGTTCAGCGTCGAGCCGTCGATCTTGGAGAGCGGGGCGGCCGCGTCCTGGAAGGTCTCGATCAGGCTGTAGGGCAGGCGCACCCGGTCCGCCGGAATGGCCGCCGACCCCAGCGGCTTGCTCCCGGCCGGGAACACCGCCACATAGTGGCCGCCGACAATGGTCAGCATGCGAATGTCGAGGGAGGTCTGATCGCCCAGGAACACATCGGATTTCACCGTGAAGCGCATGACGACCTTGTCCGGCTTCAATTCCAGCGACTTCACCTCGCCGACCGAGATGCCGGCGATGCGCACATCGTCGCCCGCCTTCACCGACTGCGCCTCGGACAGTTCCGCGGTGTAGGTGTGCTTGCCGAACGGGATCACATACAGCGCACCGGCCGCGGTCAGGCCCAGCACCACCAGCACCGCGCCGATGATGCCCTTATGCAGGTGCCGCTTCTGCTTGGTGGCGTCGTCGACCACCCGATCGTCACGTTTCAAACCGAGCCCGCTCGAGAAGCGGGGCAATGTCATCCGTTGCATATCGCCACCTGCTGTCCCGACACGAGCACCCTGACCACCGCCGGCACATCGGCGGTTCCCTTGCTGCACACCGGCTTCCAGCCGCTCGGGCTGGTCGGCAGGGCCGCGTCGGCCGCGCCGAGCACCGCGGGCAGGCGGCCGAAGGCGTCCACCGCCTCCCTGGCGTCGGGGAAGATCTTGCGGATCAGCGCGTCCACATCGGACCCGCTGTCGATCCCCAGCGAGCGCAGCAGATTGTCGATGGGCCGCAGCATCGAGGGCGCGGTGACCGCGAATTGCGCCAGGCCGCCGATGTTCTGCTGCAAAGCCTCGAAGATGTCGGAGAGCTGTTTCAGCAGCGGCACCAGGTAGTGCACGCGCCCGCCCAGCCGGTCCGACAGATCCGACATGTTGTGGATCAGCGTCGAGATCACCTGCTGCCGGTTGTCCACGTACGACGCCAGTTTCCCGATCGCGTCCATGGCCGGGCCGATCCCGCTGCCGTCACCCTCGATCAGGGCCACCATGCTGGCGCTGAACTGGTTGATGGCCTCCGGGGAAATGGTCTGCAGCACCGGCTTCAGGCCGTTGAACAGCTGCGTCACATCGAATGACGGGACGGTGTGGTCCTCGCCGATGCGCGCGCCCACCGGAATCCGGTTGCCCGGCTGCGGCTGCTGCTGCAGATCGATGTACCGCTGCCCGGTCAGATTCTGGTAGCGGATGGCCAGCTTGGAGTTGTCGTAGACGGGCGCATCGGTCTTGACCGACAACTGCACCCGCGCCTTCGCACCCTCGAGACCGATCTGCTTCACCTTGCCGACCTGCACGCCGAACATGCGCACGTCGTCACCGACCTTCAAACCGTTGGCGTCGGTGAAGATGGCATCGTGGGTCTCGGTCTTCCCCGACACCGGGCGCTGAATCGCGGTGAGCACCAACATGAGCACCGCCACGATGACGCCCGCGAACAAGGCCAGCCGCCAGGCTGCGGCTTTCACATGCCCACCCGTCGCCCCACCGCCACCCCTGATGGAATCGCTGCGCGATGCACGCCTCATTTGGCCCCTCCCAGCAGCGGCACCGCGATGGCCGGCACACCCTTCAGGTCGACCTCCACATTCAGCACCGGCCCCTGCCCGGTGTCCGGCATGGCCGCGCGCAAACGCTCCAGCAGCAGGCGCAATTCGGCCGCGGACTGCTGCGGCTGCGGCACCATCTGCGCGAGTGCGGTCAGCACCGGGACCAGCATGTCGGTGGTGCCGGAAAGCTGATTCCCGGCCTGGGTGAAGGTGGTCGCCAGCGCCGGCAGCAGCTGACCGGTGACCGTCGCGACGCCCTTGTCGTAGGCGGCGCGGTCGGTCTGCAGCCGCTGCATGCTGCGGATCAGATCCACCACCTGCACGGTCGCGCCCGCGAACCGGCCGCCGCCGTCGAAGGCCGGGCCGAGGTTGCCGAACAGCTCCGACATCGGCATCTTCTGGTTGTCGGTAATGGTGCGCTGCGCGGTGATGAGCGCCTGCGCCAGCGGCATGAGCGCCTGGGTATCGGCCGCGGCCTGTGCGATCACCGACGCCATCTGCGGGGTCAGCACCGAACCGCCCACCTGCGAGGCGCTGCGCAGCAGCGAGCCCATGGTGGCGTCGTAGACCGCGGCGGCGTGGCTGCCGGTGAAGTCCAGCACCGTGCCCGAGCGCAGCGGGGAACCGCCCGCGCCCCTGCGCAATTCGATCTCGCTGATGCCGAAGAGGTTGGCCGGCGCGTAGTCCACCTGCAGGCTGTCGTCCAGCCCGAACAGCTCGGCATCGTCGAGCCGCAGCGAAATCTGCTGTGTCCCGTGCCGATCCGGCGCGATCTCGGTGACCTTGCCGATCACCACGCCATTGGCCCGCACGTCGGTGCCGACCAGCACGCCGTCACCGATCTGCTCGGTGTGCAGTGAAATCGGCAGTCCGGTCTCGGTTTTCTGTGACCGGTACAGCGCCCAGCCCGCCACCACGGCCACCACCAGCGCCAGCGCGACGGTGCCGACCGTCATCGCCCGCTTGCGATCGACGGCCACACCCGGCATTCCGTAATTCGGCATCCCCTACCCCGTGAACGTAATGGCCGAGTTGAAGCCCCACAGGGACAGCGACAGCACCATGTCCATGGCCACGATGGCCACCGAACTCGCGCGCACCGCCTTACCCGAGGCGATACCCACGCCCTCCGGCCCGCCGGTCGCGAAAAAGCCGAAGTAGCAGTGGATCAGGATGACCACCACCGCGAACACGGCCACCTTGACCACCGCGGCGATCACGTCGAACCCGGACACGAACTGAAAGAAGTAATGGTCGTACACACCGGCCGAGGCCCCGTGCACCAGCGTGATCAGCCCGCGGCAGGCCGCGTAGGACAGGATCAGCGCGATCAGGAAGGTCGGCACGATGGCGACCGCGCCCGCGAGCACGCGGGTGGTCACCACGAAGGGAACCGAACGCAGACCGAGGGATTCGATGGCGTCGATCTCCTCGGAGATGCGCATCGACCCGATCTCGGCGGTCATGCGGCAGCCCGCCTGCGCGGCGAACCCGATGGCGGCCACGATCGGCGCCAGCTCACGGGTGGTGGCGTAGGCCGACACCAGGCCGGACACCGGGCCCATGCCCAGCATGTCCAGCGTGGTGAACGACTCCACCGCCACCGACGCGCCCATGACCAGGCCGAGCACGATCATCATCGGCACGGTCCCGCCGCCCACGATGACCGAGCCACGGCCCCAGGTCATATCCGAGATGGCCCGCATGGTCTCGCTGCGATAGCGCTTCAGCGTCAACGGAATCGACGACAGCACCTGCCAGACGAAGGCCAGCGTGAAGCCCAGGTTCTCCACCCGGCGCAGGATCAGGCCACGGCGGCGATAGGCGCGCGCGGCCCAGCCCAGCCCCTTGGGCACATAGGTTGCCGACATCAGGCCAGCCTCGTGGGCAGGAAGAGATCGGTGATCTGGGTGGCGACCAGATTGACGGTCACGATCGACACCACCGACAGCACCACCGCGGCATTCACGGCGTCGGCGACACCCCGCGGGCCGCCCTTCGCCTCGAGCCCGCGCTGGCAGGCGATGATCACCACGAGGAAGCCGAAGATCACAGCCTTCAACAGCGACACCCACACATCGGCGGTGGTGGTGAAGGATCCGAAGGTGGACCAGTACGAGCCCGGCGTCACGCCCTGCCCGCCGATGGCGACGCCGTAGCCGGCGAGCACGCCCACGAAGATGATGAGCACGTTCAGCAGCGGCGCGACGAAGACCATGGCCACCAGGCGCGGGATCACCAGCCGGTGAATCGGGCTGATGCCCATGGTGTTCAGCGCGTCGATCTCCTCGCGAATGGTGCGCGCGCCCAGATCCGCCGCCAGTGCCGCGGCGCCCGCGCCACCCAGCAGGAAGCCGGTGGCCAGCGGCGCGCCCTGTTTGATGACGCCCAGGCCGCCGGTCGCGCCCAGCAGTGAATCCGCGCCCAGGGTGTGAATCAGATTGCCCACCTGGACCGAAACGATGACGCCGAACGGCATCGCGATGAGCACGGCCGGAATCGCGGTCACGGTAATGAGCCGCCAGGCCTGGAGAATGGCTTCTTTCCATTGGAATTGGCGGCGCGCGATATCGGTGACGGTGCCGACCACCGCTTCCTCGGCAATTCCGACCGCGCGACCGAAGGTGCGCAGCGACGCCACCGAGGTGCTGGAGAAGTTGTCACGCACGATGCGCACGGCGGACCGACCAGGGACGGCCCGGGTCATCGCAGGACTGCTTCTTCGAGACGCCGGAACCGACGTGTGGTGGCGAGCTTCAAATTTCTTCTCCGTGATCGGCAACACTGCCTGCCATCAAAGCTAATGGTTACGCGGAGTTACATCAAATCGGTTCGAGGTGTGATCGGAACCTCTAAGTTACCTACCGGTACATCCGGAGTCAGTCCCGGTCAGCGGGACGAATAGCCATGTGACCTGCAGTTCTAGAACGTGTTATCAGAGCAGATCGGCTATAACTATGACGCTGAGCACGCCCCGGGCGAACCCCCGGCGAGGCGGTTTCGGGGCCCTCAGCCATACCTGAAGCCGAATAGAGTGATCTCGCAGCAACCCCAATTTCCCATCGAACCCACGCGAAATGCGGACAGTGCGTGTTCACTGTCGCTGTGGACAACACGGTGTCGGCGGTCCTGCACACGATCGAAGCCGGCGACTGGGCGGAATTCGCGAAACTGGTGCACCCCTATGTGCATTGGACCGAGGACGGCGTCACCACCCGCGGACGAACCCGCGTCATGGCGCTGCTGTCCCGGCACGATGCCACCAATCCCGCGACGTCCTACGAACTGCGCGACGGCCAGATCTATCGCTGGAACTCCTGATTACGGACTGACCGCCAGAAAAACGAAGGCCGAGAACAACACCAGGTGCACGCAGCCCTGGAGCAGGGTCGCGCGTCCGGGCACCACTGTGAGCGCGCCGACCACCACGGTCAATGCCAGTAGCACCATCTGGGTCGCGCCCAGGCCGAGCATGAGCGGGCCCTCGATCCAGACCGAGGCGAGCGCGATGGCCGGAATGGTCAGGCCGATACTGGCCATGGCCGAACCCAGCGCCAGATTCAGCGAGATCTGCACCCGGTCGCGGCGCGCAGTACGCACGGCCGCAATGGTTTCGGGCAACAGCACCAGCATCGCGATCACCACACCGACCGCGGACTGCGGCAGCCCGGCCGCGGCGATACCGGATTCGATATTCGGTGTGTCCACCTTCGCCAGCCCGACCACGCCGATCAGGGCAACCAGCAGCAAACCCAGACTCAGCAACGCCTGCCCGCGGGTGGGCGGCTCCTCGTGCTCATCGTCGACCGCCGCGATCCCCTCGACGGGCAGGAAGTCGCCGGGATGCCGGACCGTCTGCACCATGACGAAGACGCCGTAGAGAACCAGCGAGGCCACGGCGGCGAAGGCCAGCTGCGAGGTCGAGAACACCGGGCCGGGTTCGCTGGTGGTGAAGGTCGGCAGCACGAGACTCAGGGTCGCTAGCGTCGCGACCGTGGCCAGCGCCGCGCCGGTGCCCTCGGCATTGAAGACCGCAACCCGCCGCCGCAGCGCGCCCACCAGCAGCGAGAGGCCGAAAATGCCGTTGCACGTGATCATTACGGCGGCGAAGACGGTGTCGCGGGCCAGCGCGGCGGACTTCCCCGGACTGGACACCATGAGCGTGACGATCAGTCCGACCTCGATGATGGTCACCGCCACCGCCAGGATCAGTGATCCGAACGGCTCGCCCACCCGGTGCGCGACCGTCTCCGCGTGGTGCACCGCGGCCAGCACCGCGCCGATCAGCACGGCTCCCACCAGTACCGCCGGGACCGGGGTCAGCTGCCGGCCCCAGGCCACCACCAGCACCGCGGCGCCCAGCACCGGGAGGATGGCCGACCAGTACCGCCTGCAGAAACCCACCATGACCCCATCGTTGCAGCAAACCGTCCGCACACCCCGTAAATGGGAGTCATGCCTCCCCCGAACGCATTACCGCATGAGTGCGTCCCGGTGAATTAGGCTGCCCACGTGGACGACACCGGAGCCGCCGACGCAGCGCTACCGCACCCGCACGAGCCGCACGACGAGGGCCTCGCCGCCCGCCTCAACTGGTTGCGGGCCGGCGTGCTGGGCGCCAATGACGGCATCGTCTCCACCGCCGGCCTGGTGGTCGGTGTCGCCGCCGCGTCCACCGACTCCAGTGCCATCCTCACCGCCGGCGTCGCGGGTCTGGCCGCCGGCGCCATCTCCATGGCGGTCGGCGAATACGTCTCGGTCAGCACCCAGCGCGACTCCGAGCGCGCCCTGCTGTCGAAGGAGAAGCGGGAGCTGGCCGAGGAGCCGGAATACGAACTGGCCGAGCTGACCCAGATCTACCGGGCCAAGGGACTGTCCGCCGCGACCGCCCGCCAGGTGGCCCAGGAACTCACCGCACACGACGCCTTCGCCGCCCACGCCGAGGCCGAATTGGGTTTGGACCCACACGAACTCACCAATCCGTGGCAGGCCGCGCTGTCGTCGGCCGTCTCCTTCACCATCGGCGCCATCCTGCCGATCCTGGCCATCCTGCTGCCCCCGACCCAGTGGCGCATCCCCGTCTGTTTCGCCGCCGTGCTGGTGGCGCTGGCCCTGACCGGGTCGGTGAGCGCCCGGCTCGGTGGCAGCAATCCACGCCGCGCCGTGCTCCGGGTGGTCATCGGCGGTGCGCTGGCCATGGCCGTCACCTACGGAATCGGCCAGCTGGCAGGGATTTCCGGACTCTAGCCGGAGGGCCGGCCCGAATCCCCCGGCGGCGCGAGCGGATTCGCCGGCCCGCCGTCCGGGCCCACCGGCGCCGGGATATTCACCGGATGCGGTGCGACGGGCGCCGGAATCACCACTGGCGGAGCCGGATCCGAGGCCGGTCCCGGAACGGACGGAACCTGTTCGACGGGAGCGACATTGGGCGGATGCGGAGCGGGCGCGACATGGTCGTGACGCGGCCGGGGGACATTCACGATCGAGGTGTCGGCAATCGGGCGATCACCGGACGAGGTGAGCCAGATGCCCGCCCCGACAGCCATCGCCATGAGGACGGCGGCCAGGATCACGCGGCCCAGCCGCCGGGGGTCGATATCGCCGTGGTCGCGCCCGATCTCGTCTGCCGTGCCGAGCATGGCTGTCCTCCTTCGGATTCCGGGCGGCGACAACTAGGGAGCGGGCGGGGGCGGGGGCGGGGGCGGCACCAGGAACGGGAGGATCGGGGCCAGAATGTCCGGCAGTGCGGGGGCCGGTGGTGGAGGCGGCGCCACCGGGGCGGGTGCGGGCGGCTCGGGAGCCACCTGGACCGGCGCGGGCGGAGGGACGTATTGCTCGGTGTGCGGGGCGGGGGCAGGGGCAGGGGCAGGGGCGGGCGCCGGGGCGGGCGTGGGATTCTGCGCTGCGGCCGGGGCGGGCGGTGGCGGTGGTGGTGACGGAGCGGCGGAGGTGGCGGGCGGGGGCGCCTGGGGCTGTGCCTTGACGGACACCGGGGCGGTGGACGTGGAAGCCGGTGGGGTGTCCGGTGTTTCGGCGCCACCGGGTCTCTCGAGCGCGGCCCACATGGTGCCGCCGATGAGGGCGACGATCACGCTGAACGAGAGGACCAGGAGGCCGCCGAGCACGTTGGCGGGCATCGTCCCCACCGCGGTCAGACCGGGGGTCCCGTCATTCGCTGCGACGGCGGGCTCCTCCCCCGCCGCACCGGGTCTCTCGCGTACCGCGCCCACCGCCATCGGGGAACTCCTTCGGCTCGAAGCACACGCTCGTAGATCCGAAATGCTTCTCCTTCAAGGCACGGTACACAGATTTGCTGATTATCTGAACCTGCTCCAAGGTAAGGAAATAGTTCCAGGTAGATATCTATCCAAACCGATTGCCAGTAAGTTGCGCTCAATCCAGGGTGAGCACCACCTTGCCGAACGGGTCACCGGTCTCGAAGTATTCGAACGCCTCGACCGCCCGCTCGAACGGATACACCCGATCGATCACCGGCCGCATGCCATGCTCGGCCATGGTGCGGTTCATGAACTCCAGATCCGCCCGGCTGCCCACCGCGATGCGGCGCAGGCCGGCATACTTGCCGCCCAGCGGATCGGCGGGTTGCTGCCCCGGCTCGGCCGGGAAGGCTCCGATCAGCACGACCTCGCCGTTGTAGGCCGTGGCCGCAAGGGATTTCGCCAGCGTCCGCTTGCCCACCGCCTCCACCACGCGCTCTACGCCCAGGCCGTCGGTGAGCTCCAGCACCACCCGCTCCCAGTCCGGGGTCACGGTTCGGTCCACCACCTCGTCCGCGCCCAGCTTGCGCAGGCGCTCGCCCTTCTCCGGCGACGAGGTGAGGGAGATGACCTGCGCGCCCAGCATTTTCGCGTGCTGCACCGCGAAGAGGCCGACCGGACCCGAGCCCACAGTGAGCACGGTGTCGCCCGGGCCGACCGGCACCGGCTTGGTCACCGCGGCCCAGGCCACCAGACCCGCGCAGGTGAGGGCGGCGGCTTCCGCGTCGGTGAGATACGGCGGCACCTGCACCACCGAATCCTCTTCCAGCAGCACGTAGGTCGCGAGCCAGCCGTCGTGGGTCGCGCCGTACTGCTCACCGCTCAGCGCCCGGGTCTGCGGGCCGTCGTTCCAGCCGACGAAGTAGGTGCCCATCACCCGGTCGCCCAGCGCCGCGCGGGTCACGCCCGCACCCAGGCCGATCACCTCACCGACGCCGTCCACCAGCGGCACCACGCCCGGCCGGGCCGGCACCGGGTAGGTGCCCTCCATCAGCATGATGTCGCGCCGGTTCAGGGAGGCGGCGCGCACCCGCACCAGCACCTGGTGCGGTCCGGGGATCGGCGGCGCCTGCACCGCCGTGCTCAATCCGGCCATGCCGCGCAGCGGATCCAGGTGGTAGGCAACACCATTCGGGTTCTGATCATGTCCATCGCTCATGGCTCCGAGTCTGTGCCGCGCCGGCCGCCACCGCGATTCCCTGCAGGGAATGATCAAGGCGCGGCTCTCCGTCCGTGTGACGATTCCCTGGAGGGAATCGCGACGCGACGCAGCCTCGAACACAGTGGAGGTATGACGACCATGGCCCCGGCCACGACCACACCGTTCGCACAGCAGCTCCGCGGCTGGCGGACACGGCGGCGGTTGAGTCAGCTCGATCTGGCCATCGCCGCCGAGACCAGCCAGCGGTATCTGAGCTTCCTGGAGCAGGGGCGCTCACAGCCGGGACGGATCATGGTGGTCCGCCTGGCCGAGGTGCTGGGACTGTCCCTGCGGGAGCGCAACGCAATGCTGCTGGCGGCGGGCTATGCGCCGATCTTTCCCGAATCCTCGCTGGACGCACCGGAACTCGACGCGGTCCGGCATGCGCTCGACACCATCCTGCAGGGGCATCTGCCGTATCCGGCCGTGGTGACCCGGCCGTTCGGTGTGCTGGTGGCGGCCAATCCCGGATTCGAGCTGCTGACCGAGGGCTGTGCGCCGGAACTGCTGGAGCCCCCGATCAATGTGCTGCGGCTGGCCCTGCATCCGGACGGGCTGGGCCGGCGGGTGGAGAACCTGCCGGAGTGGGGGCGGCACGTCACCGACAGCCTCCGCAATCGCGCGGGCCGCAGCCCCGATCCCGCGCTGGACGCGCTCATCGCCGAACTCGACGGCTATCTGCCGCCGGTGGAGCCGGGCCCGGGACATCTGGGTTTCGCGGTGCCGCTGCGGCTGCGGTCCGAGGCGGGCGAGCTGCGGCTCATCACCACTGTCACCTCGTTCGCGACGGCCACCGACATCACCCTGTCCGAGCTGCACCTCGAGGCGTTCCTGCCCGCCGACCAGGCCACCTCCGACCATCTGCGCGCCCGCTTCGCCCACGCGTAGACGCCGATCGGAGCTCGATTCCGGCCGAATGCTTGTCGCCGAATACTCGTAGACGTATATTCGTAGACGAGTAAGGGGGTGCCGGATGGCCCGCAGGCGCAAGGTCGCCAATCTGATGGGGCTGGCGGTGCTGTCCGCCGTCGTCGTCAAACCCATGCATCGATACGAGATCGCCGCGCAGTTGCGGGCATGGGGCAAGGACAACGACATGAGCGTCAAGTGGGGCTCGCTCTACACGGTCGTGGACAACCTCGCCAAGCACGGCTTCCTCGAGATCGCGGGCAGCGAACGCGACGGCGCCCGGCCGGAACGGACCATCTACCGGATCACCGACGCCGGGCGCGCCGAACTCACCGACTGGACCAGGGAACTCATCGCCGACCCCGAGCCGGAGAAGCGCCGCTTCGTGGCCGGGCTGTCCGTCGCCTCGGTGCTGCCGCCCGACGAGGTCGTCGACCTGCTCACCCAGCGAATCACCAAGCTGGACCGGACCATTGCCGAAAGCCGCACCCAACTGGCCGCCCTGGACGGCACGGTGCCGCGGCTGTTCCTGATCGAAGAGGACTACGAGCTGGCCATGCTGGCAGCGGAGTCCGAATGGGCACGCGCACTGCGCGATTCGCTCGCCGACGGCAGCTTCCCGGACGTGGAGGGCTGGCGGGCCTGGCATCGCGACGGCGTCATGCCCGCCGACATCGCAGAGCCGGCGGAAGGGGGAGCCGACACACCGCAGTCCCAGCACGACTGATCCACATGGACCGGGCCCCGGCGAGGGTGCTGCAACACCACCGCCGAAGCCCGGGAACACACCGTCTCGAACCGCGTCCGTGCAGGCGAACCCGGCACCGAGTTTGGCAACTACAGGATAACTGGGTTCTCCACGCGCGGGACGGTTCGGGGTTTTCGACACCCTGCGAACACTTCTCGGGAGAGAAACATGTCCATTCGTTCCGCACTCGTCATCGGTGGCGGCATCTCCGGCCCCGTCACCGCCACCGCGCTCCACAGGTCCGGTATCGACGTCACCGTCTTCGAGGCCTATCCGGGTCCCGCCTACGGCATCGGCTCCAACCTGGCGCTCGCGCCCAACGGCGTGGCCGCGCTCGACATCGTCGGGGCCGGCGACGCGGTGCGCGCCCACGCGGTGCCCATCAGCCGATCCTCGATGTCGGTCAACGGCAAGCGATTCGAGCTGCCCGGCATGACCGATATCGAGCCGCTGCGGGTGATCGACCGCGCCGACCTGCACCAGGTACTGCACGACAGTGCGGTCGCCGCCGGGGTGCGCTTCGAGTACGACAAGCGGCTCATCGAGGTGGAGGAGCACGCGGGCGGGGTGACCGCCATCTTCGCCGACGGCAGTAGCGCGACCGCGGATGTCCTCATCGGCGCGGACGGAATCCGCTCCACCGTGCGCACCCTGGTCGATCCGAAGGCCCCCGGGCCGACGTACCTGCGCATGCTCAGCTTCGGCGCGTACACCGACTGCCCGATCGACCTGGAGCCGGGCATGATGACCTTCGCCTTCGGCCGGCGCGCCTACTACCTGTACTGGGCCATGCCCGACGGGCGGGTCTCGTGGGGCGCGAATCTGCCCAGCGAGCAGTACTACTCGCTGACCGAGGCCCGGGCCGTCCCCGCCGAGCAGTGGCTGCGCACGCTGCGCGAAACCTACGCCGGGGAGGATCCGGGCGAGCAGCTGGCCCGCAGCACCACCCCGGCGCAGCTGGCCGTGATCGGCGCGCTGCACATCATGCCGCCGGTGCCGCACTGGTACCGGGGCCGGCTGGTACTCACCGGCGACGCCATCCACGCGCCCAGCAACACCTCCGGGCAGGGGGCCTCGCTGGCCATCGAGAGCGGGATCGAGCTGGCCCGGTGCCTGCGCGATATCGACGATCCGGCACGGGCTTTCGCCACCTACGAGGCGCTGCGGCGGCCGCGGGTGGAGGGGGTCGCGGCCCGCGTCGCCCGGATGAACCAGACCAAGGCCGCCGGGCCCGTCGCCCGCAAGGCCATGCAGCTGATGATGCCGCTGCTGTTCAAGCGGATGGATCCGGAGAAGATGCTTGGCGGTGAGCAGCGCTTCCGGATCGACTGGGACGCGACCGTGCGGCCCGCCACCGTGTCCGCCTGACCGTCGAGCGGCCCGACCGTCGAAAGCCGATGCCCCGCTGCGGATTCCGCGGCGGGGCAGCGGACGCCACGGTCAGCGCACCGGCAGGACGTCCGGGCGGTCGGCCTCGTCGAGCAGCTTGGTGGCGATATTGTCGATGGCCTGATCCAGCAGGACCCGATCGGCGGCATCGGACGAAGTCGATGGAGTCCGCGTAGGCGTGAATGATGGGTGCGGACTGCTGTTTCGGCAGATCCCGCAGCACCGCCGGATTCTGCGCCGCCTGCGGCGGGACCCGCGCCTCGATCAGCGCCGCCTCCAGATTCGGGCGCAGCTTGTTCGTGTACAGGGTGCCGAACACGGTGGCGCCGAACGCGCTGCCGATGGTGCGGAAGAAGGTGACGCCGGAGGTGGCGGTCCCCAGATCCGAATACGAACGCTGTTCTGCACGGCGATGGTCAGCACCTGCCGAGAGCTACGGTTCCGAAGATGACGTTTCTGCGGGCCCGGCTCAGCGGACGAGGCGGGGCAGGCTTCTCGGCGGTGGCGCCGGCACCGGTCATCGGCCCAGTATGTGGCGCTCACCAGCCACTCTGCGGCAACGACACGGCACCTCGGCCATTCCAGCAGAGCGACCGATCAGTTCGTGTGCGGCACCGGTCAGTTCGCGCGCACCGCGTACCCGCCGAGCGCGGGTTCGAGGGTGTCGAAGGCCGCGGCCACCTGCTCGCCCAGCACCGCGGCGATGGCGTCGTTCGACTCCCCCGCGACCGTCCGCCGCAGCACCTCCTCGAACAGGGTGCGATGCACGCCGCCCAGCAGCGCGGCCGCGAGCCGGGCAGTGAAATCATCTGCGGCGCAACCTGTTTCCCGCGCCAGCACCTCGGCCAGCCGCCGCTCCCGGTCCTCGTGGAACTCCCGCAGCCGCGCCACCAGCGCGGGGCTGCCGGTGATCAGGGCGGCGAAGTCCGGCCCGGAGAATCCGGCGAGCACGGCATCCTTGTCCGCGACCGCGGCCAGATACACCCGCCGCAGCGCGGCCAGCGCCGACTCACCGGCCCGCCGCTCGCGCACCGTGACCGCCGGACCCGCGACGAAGGCGTCGTGAATATCCAGCACCAGGTCTTCCTTGCGCGGGAAGTAGTTGGTCACGGTCATCTTGGCCACCTCGGCCGCCTCGGCGATCTCGGCGATGGTGACATTGCCGTAGCCGCGGTCCAGGAACAGCCGGGTGGCGGTGTTCGAGATGTTCTGTCTGGTCTGCAGCTTCTTGCGTTCGCGCAGGCCCAGCGGCGCGGCGGTGGGCGTGGATGCCATGAAACCATTATCATCACCATTTTATGACTGTCACAAGTTTGCCCCGGCCCGCAAGGGCTACCGCCGGAACTTACTCTGAAGTAAGGTCGAACAAACGACTCGAATTGTGAGGTCAGCAGCCATGGCATGGAAGCCCAGCGAAATCCAGGACCAGACCGGACGCACCTTCGTGATCACCGGCGCCAACGGCGGGCTCGGCGAGCAGACCACCAAGGTGCTCGCGGGCAAGGGCGCCACCGTCATCATGGCCTGCCGCAATGCCGCCAAGGCCCAGGAGGTGGCCGACCGCATCGAGGGCGACGTCCGGGTGGCGAGCCTCGACCTGGCCAGCCTCGACTCGGTGCGGCAGTTCGCCGACGGCACAGGCGAATTCGACGTGCTCATCAATAACGCGGGCCTGATGAACATCCCGTTCTCCCGCACCAAGGACGGCTTCGAAACCCAGTGGGGCGTCAACCATCTCGGCCACTTCGCCCTGACCGGGCTGCTGCTGGACCGGATCCGCGACCGGGTGGTCACCCTGGCCTCCATCGCCCACAAGCAGACGCCCAAGCTGTGGATCGACGACCTCAACTACGAGCACCGCCGCTACCAGCGCAATCTCGCCTACGCGCAGGCCAAGCTGTCGAACCTGATGTTCGCCCGCGAACTGCAGCGGCGGCTGACCGAGGCCGGCTCGGCCAAGCGCTCCTACGCGGTGCACCCGGGCGTCTCGGCGACCGACCTGTTCGCCCACACCGAAACCGTCCTCGACAAGATCTCGAAGCCGTTCATCCGGATCGTGGGCCAGTCCCCGTACCACGCGGCCTACTCCTCGCTGTTCGCCGCGACCGAGACCGACGCCGACCCGACCGTCTACTGGGGTCCCACCCGCTTGTTCGGCAGCCAGGGCCCGGTCGAGCCCTCGCCGTCCAGCAAGATCTCGCAGGATCCGGAACTGCTGCGCCGGCTCTGGACCGAGTCCGAGCGTCTGACCGGGGTCACCTACAAGCTCTGAGCCTCGTGCCCGGGGCCCGTCGCATCATCCGGTGCGGCGGGCTCTGCTGTTACCCACCTCCTACTACGCACTGCGTAGTCCCCAGGTACCGTGGAGTGCGTGTCCGCTCCCCATCGCCGCCCGGCCCTGATCGTGTTCGTGGTTGTGGCGTTCGCGGCATGCCTGGGGCTGGGCTACTGGCAGTGGACCCGTTTCGAGTCCGGCGGCGGCACCTATCAGAATCTCGGCTACGCGCTGCAATGGCCGTTGTTCGCCGGATTCGTGGTGTGGGCCTACGTCCGATTCGTGCGCCTGGAGCAGGAAGCCGAGCAGGACGACGCTCCGGTGTCCGAACCGGCCGCCGCGTCCACGCCGACCGGCGCCCCCGCCGACCGGCCGCGCCGGCCGAAACCCACGGCGCCGCGCGAAATCCCGGCGGGCCTGCTGCCGGAGCGCCCGAAAGCCGCCCGGGACGAGGATCCCGAGCTCGCCGAATACAACAGGTACCTGGCCGATCTGCACGCCCGCGACATGGACGACAAGGTCCGTGACGCCGGTCTGCACCACACCGAGAGGAGCGCCGGTTGAGCACCCGCGACAACTCCGCACCATCCCCCGTCGCCGGTGACACCACGCTGGCACCCCGCCCACTCGGCGCCGCCGCGCCCGCGAAGATCCGCGGCGCGCTGACCCGCTACCGCGCCCTGGCCTACATCACCGGTGTCTGGCTGCTGGTGCTGTGCGGTGAGATGGTCTACAAGTACCTCATCCTCGACGACAGCAGCACCGCCCCGCACTGGCTGTTCTACATCGGCCAGGTGCACGGCATCTTCTACATGATCTACCTGGTCTTCACCATCGACCTCGGCATCAAGGCCCGCTGGAAGCCCGCCACCACGGCCCTGACCTGCATCGCGGGCACGATTCCGTTCCTGTCCTTCGTCTTCGAGCACTACCGCACCCGCGAGGTCAAGGCTCTCACCGCCTCTCCGGGACTCTAGCGGGAGGCTCGGGAGCCGTTGACTGTCGCGCACCCGTGCCGGCGGTCGGGTGCCGAAACTATCTTGGGCGTACCCGGGGAGTTACCCCGAACGGCACGAGATCACTTGCCGCCCTCTCGATCGAACTACACGCGAACGGCCGAAAGGGGTTCGGGGACCAGGTCCCCGAACCCTTTTCGCGTCTATGGGAATTCAGTTGCCGGCGAGGGCCGCCAGCGCCGGGAGGAGCTGACGCAGGGCGCGGCCGCGGTGCGAGGCGGCATCCTTCTCGGCCGGGGTTAGCTGGGCGGAGGAGACGTCGCCGCCGTCCGGGAAGAACAGCGGGTCGTAGCCGAAACCGCCGTCGCCCACCGGCTTCCGGCCGATCACACCCGGCCATTCGCCGCGCACGACCTCCTCGACGCCGTCGGCGACCAGGGCGCAGGCGGAGACGAAGCGGGCGCCGCGGCGCTCGTCGGGGACGTCGCCGAGCTGGGCCAGCAGCAGGGTGTTGTTGGCCCCGTCATTGCCGTGGGTACCGGACCAGCGCGCCGACAGCACGCCGGGCATGCCGTTGAGCGCATCCACCTCGAGACCGGAATCGTCTGCGACGCAAGGCAATCCGGTGGCGGCGAAACCGTCGCGGGCCTTGGCGACGGCATTGCCCTCGAAGGTGGCGGCGGTCTCGGGGGCCTCGTCGTAGGGCGGCACGTCGTTCAGCCCGACGATCTCGATGCCCGCGATACCGGCCTCATCCAGGATGCGGCGCAGCTCGTTCAGCTTCTTGGCATTGCGGCTGGCGACCAGGACGCGGCGGGTCATCGCTTCTTGGACTCCCCGGGCTCCGGCAATACGCCGGGGTACGGCAGCGCGAGGGCGGCCTTCTGCACCACGAACAGCTGCTCACAGCCCGCCAGCGCGGAGTCGAGCAGCTTGTCGAGGGTGGAGCGCGGGAAGGTGGCGCCCTCGCCGGTGCCCTGGATCTCCACCAGGGTGCCGGTGTCGGTGGCGACCACGTTCATGTCGACCTCGGCGCGCGAATCCTCCTCGTACGGCAGGTCGAGGCGCACCCGGCCGTCGACCACGCCGACGCTCACCGCGGCGATGGCGCAGGAGATCGGTTGCGGGTCGGTCAGTTTCCCGGCCGCGCCCAGGTAGGTGATGGCGTCCGAGAGCGCGACATACGCGCCGGTGATGGCGGCGGTGCGGGTGCCGCCGTCGGCCTGCAGCACATCACAGTCCACCGCGATGGTGTTCTCGCCGATGGTCGACAAGTCGATGCAGGCGCGCAGCGAACGGCCGATCAGCCGCGAGATCTCCTGGGTGCGCCCACCGACCTTGCCCTTCACCGACTCTCGTCCCGAGCGGGTGTGCGTCGCGGCGGGCAGCATGGCGTATTCGGCCGTCAGCCAGCCCAATCCGGACTCGCGCCGCCACGGCGGCACCCCGTCGGTGACGCTCGCGGTGCACATCACCCGCGTCTGCCCGAACTCCACCAGCACGGACCCCGCCGGGTGCGTGGTGAAACCGCGGGTGATCCGTACGTCGCGGAGTTCGTCATCCGCCCTGCCATCGGCTCGTTTCGACACGGCCCTCAGCGTAGTGGCCCACGATCCGCTGTCGCCCGCGCCCCGCTGAATAGCGTCGGCGCGTGCCGAAGATCAGATGTCGAAGACCTCGCCCGGGGAGACCGCGTGCACGGGACCGCTGAAAACCGCCTTGGCTTCGGCGATGACGTCCTCGCGGGAGGTCCACGGGGGAATGTGGGTGAGGAGAAGTTCGCCGACACCGGCCTGGGCGGCGATCAGGCCCGCCTCGTGGCCGGAGAGATGGATGCCCGGCGGGCGGTTGGCCGGGTCGTGGGTCCAGGAGGCCTCGGCGAGCAGAACGTCTGCGCCGCTGGCCAACTCGAAGACCTCGTCACACAGGGCGGTGTCGCCGGTGTAGACGAAGGTACGGCCGGCGGCGGTGGAGATGCGCAGGCCGTAGGACTCCGGCGGGTGGTACATGCGGCGGGCCTCGACGGTGTGGCCGTGGCCGAAGGGCGCCGGAACATCCGCCTGCCAGACCCGCATGTCGATCACGTCGGACCAGTCGTCGGTCTCGCCGCCGATCTCCGCCGAGGCGTTGCCGATTCGCAGCGCGGTGTCGGTGGGGCCGTAGACGACGGCCTTGCCCGTGGGCGGATTGGGGTGGTAGCGGCGCCACACCAGCAGGCCCGGCAAATCCAGGCAGTGGTCGGCGTGCAGGTGGGTCAGGAAGATGTCGACCTCACCCGGATCCAGGTGGCGCTGCAGCGCGCCGAGTACCCCGGGACCGAAATCGATGACGGTCGGTGTCATATCCGGGCCGGTCAGCAGGTAACCCGACGCCGGGGAATCCGGGCCGGACACGCTGCCCGAGCACCCGAGGACGGTGAGGCGCATTCCCCCATGCTGCCACGCTGCATTCTCACTCAAGGAGGGATCCCCCAAATCGCCGACCGCGTCCAGCGTCACCCCTGCGACGCGAGACGGCCGGCGTCAGCCCCACGACGATGACGACGTTCATTCCCAGAGAGTACCCATCCGGCAACCACTCCACCTATCGCCCCGAAAAGATGTCCTTGCCAAGAGATTTCCGGGTTGCCGGGCAGAACGCCCCACAGGATCGAACCGTAGAGCACCGCCACCGCCACTCCGACCGCGATCTGCAACACATTTCGCGCGAACCAGCCCCAGCAGATCAGATATGTGAGCCAGCCGAACACCAGCACCGAGGCACCGACCGACACACTGTGCGGCGGCGCCGTGAACCACTGGCCCACCCCGGCGATCACCCAGATGATGGCCGTCGCCGTCAGCCCCCGCCCGATCCCGGTCAGCAGGGTGAGCAGCCCGAGCACGATCACCGGCAGCGTGTTCCCGAACAGATGCCCCCAATTGGCATGCAGCACAGGCGCGAACAGAATGCCGGCCAGCCCGTCCTCGCTGCGCGGCTTCACCCCCGCCTGATCCAGCTCGTTGTCCGTGAGGCTGTTGACCCCCTCCACGAGATACAGCAACGCCGTGAATCCCAGGGTCAGCGCAATGGCGCGCTGCCACAGCAACTTCAGAGCACCATTCCCGTCCGACCCACCCGCCGGCTTCGCCAGCTGCCCCCGCAACCGCGCGATCCGATCCGGATCGAACGACGCGCCCATCCCGCTCCCGCCGCTCATAGCAAGACCTCCTAGCCGCCCTGCCCCGAGCCTACCGCCGCACCGAGTCGGACCGCCTCGGGGAAATCCCCGAGGCGCCGCGGCCGAGTCAGGCCCAGAGCTGGCCGTCGAGCTTCTCCTCGGCCTCTTCGAGGGTGCCGTCGTAGGCGCCGGTGGAGAGGTATTTCCAGCCGCCGTCGGCGACGATGAAGGCGATGTCGGCGCGCTTGCCCGCCTGCTGTGCCTTCTTGGCGACGCCGAGGGCGGCGTGCAGGATGGCGCCGGTGGAGATGCCCGCGAAAATGCCCTCTTCGAGGATCAATTCGCGGGTTCGGCGGACGGCGTCATAGGGGCCGACCGAGAAGCGGGAGGTCAGGACGGACTCGTCGTAGAGCTCGGGGACGAAGCCCTCGTCGAGATTGCGCAGGCCGTAGACCAGTTCGCCGTAGCGCGGCTCGGCGGCGACGATGTCGATGCCGGGGACCTTTTCACGCAGGAAGCGGCCGGTGCCCATGAGCGTGCCGGTGGTGCCCAGACCCGCCACGAAGTGTGTGATCTCGGGCAGGTCGGCGAGGATCTCGGGGCCGGTGGTCTCGTAGTGCGCCAGCGAGTTGGCCGGATTGCCGTACTGGTAGAGCATCACCCAGTCCGGATTCTCCGCGGCGATCTGCTTGGCCAGCGCCACAGCCTGATTGGAGCCGCCCTCGGCCGGGGAGTCGATGATCGCGGCGCCGAACATGGTGAGCAGCTGCCGCCGCTCCACCGAGGTGTTCTCCGGCATCACGCACACCAGGCGATAGCCCTTGAGCTTGGCTGCCATCGCCAGCGAGATACCGGTATTGCCGCTGGTGGGTTCGAGAATCGTGCAGCCGGGCGTGAGCCGCCCGTCGGCCTCGGCCTGCTCGATCATGCGCAGCGCCGGGCGGTCCTTGATGGATCCGGTCGGATTACGGTCCTCGAGCTTGGCCCACAACCGCACGTGGTCGTCACCGTCCCACTGCGGGGACAGGTTCTTCAACCCCACCAGCGGGGTGTTGCCCAGTGTCGCGATCAGCGACTCGTAGCGCGCCACGATTAGCGCGCGCCGCCGGCGACCGCCGGGAGGATGGTGACGGTGCCGTTCTCGGGCACCTCGGCCTCGAGCCCGCCGCTGAAGCGCACATCCTCGTCGTCGACGTAGATGTTGACGTAGCGGTTGAGCTTGCCGTCCTTGAGCAGCTTCGCCTCCAGGCCCGGGTAGTTGGCCTCCAGGTCGGCGATGAGGGCGGCCAGGGTCGCGCCCTGGGCCTGAACCCGCTTCTCGCCCTTGGTGATCGGGCGCATGATGGTCGGGATGGACACGGTGACCGGCATGAGGGGGACTCCTTGTGTTGTTCCGGCGGGCGGGGTGCGGTGAAAGTCGTTCAGGCGTCGGCGGATTCAGTGCTCGACGCGGCGCTGTCGGGTCGCTCCGTGGTTACGCAAGCTGCCTCCTCCGCGCCCGTCGACAGCGCCGGGTAAGCGGCGACGATCTCGACGGGTTCCTCGGTGACCTCGCCCTCGAGGATCCGATAGCTGCGCAGGTCGTGCCGCTCCGGATCGCGGGTGGAGATCAGCACGTAGTGGGCATTGGGCTCGGACGCGAAGGCGATGTCGGTGCGGCTCGGGTACGCCTCGGTGGCGGTGTGCGAGTGGTAGATGACCACCGGCTCCTCGTCGGCGGCATCCATCTCCCGCCACAGCCGCAGCTGCTCACCCGAGTCGAACTCGTAGAAGGTGGGCGAGCGCGCGGCATTGATCATGGGGATGAACCGCTCGGGCCGATCGGAGCCCTCGGGACCGGCGATGACACCGCACGCCTCGTCGGGGTGGTCGGCGCGCGCGTGCGCGACCATCGCCTCCACGAGGTCGGCCCTGATCACCAGCACAGTCGCATCCTTCCGCTCGACGCCCCGGCCGAACGGCCGAAACGCTGTCGTCAACAGGTGAGACTAGGCGGCTATTCCCGATGAACCCGGTCACACCCCGGTGCCCCGCACCCGTCACGGCTGCGCCCCGAACAGGTCACGGTAGGCGGGAATGCCTGCCACCGAGGTCGCCGACAGGATCGCGTCCACGATCGCGCGCTCCACACAGACCGCCGCGGCCGTGCACAGCTGGTCCAGGATCAGCAGGTCAGCGGGGAAGGCCGGGGGCATCGGAAGCGCCGGCGGCTGCTCGGCGGCGCCGGTGGACAGCGCGAACAGGGTGTCGCCGTCCAGCGGCGAATGCGCGGGCCGGACGGCCCGGGCCAGCCCGTCGTGCGCGGTCGCGGCCAGCCGCTTGCAGGCCGCGGGATCCAGCGCCGCGTCGGTCGCGACCACGCCGATGGTGGTGTTGAGCACGGTTCCCTTCACCGCGAGGGCATTCGCGGCCGCCAGCTGTTCGGCGGTGGCCGGGCGCAATCCGAAATGCTCGGGGCCGTCGGTGCCCGTGCCCCACGGCAATCCGGTGCGCGGGTCGAAGACCGAGCCGACCGGATTGGCCACGATCACCGCGCCGACGGTGATGCCCGCCGCCGGGCCGTCGGTGAAACGCACACTGGCCGTGCCGATCC
The DNA here is from genome assembly GCF_042754085.1 of Nocardia sp. NPDC059236. Taxonomy (NCBI): domain Bacteria; kingdom Bacillati; phylum Actinomycetota; class Actinomycetes; order Mycobacteriales; family Nocardiaceae; genus Nocardia; species Nocardia sp. NPDC059236. The sequence goes on along the minus strand of NZ_JBHZAF010000006.1, from coordinate 26,702 downwards.
CGCCCTTGAGCGACCCCGCCCGCGCGCCCACGCCCGCACCGACCGACCCGCGCTCGAACACCGGGTCCGCGGCCTCCGCCGCCAGGAAACCGAAATCGGCGTCGGGCCGAATGTTCCACGCCCCCACCGGAAGATCGAAGATGACCGCCGCGGGCACGATCGGCACCACGCGGGACCGGTCGGCGGGATCCATCGGGATCCCCTCCCGATGCTCCTCCAGCCAGCGCATGACGCCGTCGGCCGCGGCCAGCCCGTAGGCGCTGCCGCCGGTGAGCAGGATCGCATTCACCTGCCGCACAGTGTTTCCCGGGTCCAGCAGGTCGGTCTCGCGGGTGCCCGGACCGCCGCCTCGCACGTCCACCGCGGCCACGGCCCCGTCCGGCACCCGCACCACCGTGCAGCCGGTGGCCGCGCCCGACCCGAGGGTGGCGTTCGCGTCCAGCACGTGGTACTGGCCGACCAGGACGCCGTCGACGTCGGTGATCGAATTACGTGGTCCCGCAACACTGTTCACGGCAGTTCCTCCTCGGCCACGTCCGCTGCCCTAGGGCGCGAGCGCCTGGATCAGTGAGTCCTGCATCCAGGTGAGCCAGTGGTAGACCTCGAGGCTCGGCCCGCGCGGATCGTCGTCCGGGAAATGGTCGGGCGTGTCGGTGGTGATGTCCAGGGCCGTGCCGAGGGCCAGCCGCACGTCGTTGAGCGCGGTGAGCCAGGCGTGCGCCTGTTCCTGGCTGATGATGATCTTGCCGCCCTGCGGCGGCAGCGTTTCCAGGATGACCAGCCCGGCGGCCACCTTCGATTCGATGATCTCCGGCTCGTGCAGGCTGCGCAGGGCGCTGTTGAGGCCGGCGCGCTCGGCGTCGGGGGAACCGGGTTCGGGGCGATGGAAGTCCGGCAGCAGCCGGGCCAGCCGCGGATCATCGGGCGGTTCGGTGTTGCCCGTCTGTAGCCCGGTCAGCTCCGCGAGGTCGTCCTCGGGTGCCGAACGGGCCCGATCGGTGAGCAGTCCGGTGACGGCCCCGACCAGCGAACGCAATACCTCCGCCTCGTGGGCGTCCATTTCCGAACGCAGTTTCAGCCCGCCCAGGGAGGTCTTTCTGCTCCACTTCCGCACGGGGTTACCGTAGTCGTCCTGTTCACTCGTCACGTTGCATGGTGGCCCACAGCCCGGCCGCGTGCAGCCGTTGGACGTCGTGCTCCATCTTGTCGCGCGAGCCGGCTGACACCACGGCCTTGCCCTCGTTGTGGACCTTCAGCATCAGCTCGGTTGCCTTGCCTTTGCTGTAGCCGAAGAGCTTCTGGAAGATGTAGGTCACATAGTGCATGAGGTTGACCGGATCGTCCCATACGACGGTGACCCACGGCCGGTCCTCGGCCTCCAGAATCTCGGAGTATTCAATGGCCTCCGGTGTCGCCTGTGCCGCCGACATAGTCACGTTGACGCCCGCCGGACCGGCGGCGACCCGGACAACGTCCTGATTACACAGACCCATAACAACCAGGGTACGACCTGAGAACTCAGAAACAACAGCCCACGCGACACGCCGTCCCGACGTGGACGCGAGATCGATGCCCGGGCGTGGCGCATGGTCGGTGGGACGGCCGTCGATGTGCTTAGAGTGTTCTCGTGATGATCGCGGACGGACTGACCAGTACGGCCTTGCTGACCGACCAGTACGAGCTCACCATGCTGTCGGCAGCGCTGGCCGACGGTTCGGCCCAGCGGCAGTGCACCTTCGAAGTATTCGCTCGTAGGTTGCCGAACGGCCGGCGCTACGGCGTGGTCGCGGGGACCGGGCGGTTGCTGACGGCCCTGAGCGAATTCCGTTTCGGCGAACCCGAACTCGCGGTCGCCGAGCGCTTCCTGGACAACCGCACCCTGGAGTGGCTGCGCGACTACCGCTTCCGCGGCGACATCGACGGCTACCGCGAGGGCGAGCTCTACTTCCCCGGCTCCCCGATCGTCACCGTGCGCGGCACCTTCGCCGAATGCGTGCTGCTGGAAACCCTCATCCTGTCCATTTACAACCACGACAGCGCCATCGCCGCCGCGGCCGCCCGCATGGTGAGCGCCGCCGGCGGCCGCCGCATGATCGAAATGGGTTCGCGCCGAACACACGAACTCGCCGCCCCCGCCAGCGCCCGCGCCGCCTACCTGGCCGGTTTCGACGCCACCTCCAATCTGGAGGCGGCCCGCAGCTTCGGTGTCCCCAGCGGCGGCACCAGCGCACACGCCTTCACCCTGCTGCACAGCGGCGCGGACGGCGCGCACGAGGCGGCCGCCTTCCGCAGCCAGGTCGAGGCGCTGGGCGTGGGCACCACGCTGCTCGTCGACACCTTCGACATCACCCGCGGGGTGGCCGCCGCCATCGAGGTGGCCGGACCCGAATTGGGCGGTGTACGCATCGATTCCGGTGATCTGGGTGTGCTGGCCCGGCAGGTGCGCGAGCAGCTCGACGCGCTGGGCGCGGTGCGCACCCGCATCGTGGTGTCCGGTGACCTGGACGAATACGCCATCGCCGCGCTGCGCGCCGAGCCGGTGGACGTCTACGGCGTCGGCACCTCACTGGTCACCGGCTCCGGCGCGCCGACCGCGGGCATGGTCTACAAGCTGGTCGAGGTGGAGGGCATCCCGGTGGCGAAGCGCAGCTCCCACAAGGAGTCTCGCGGCGGCACCAAGCGCGCGGTCCGGCTGGCGCGGCGCACCGGCACCATCGTCGAGGAAATCGTCTACCCCGCCGCCGCGGCCCGACCCGACCCGGACGGCTTCGACATCCGCGACGTCCAGGTCCCGCTGGTCCGGGATGGCGAGGTGCTGACCGGCCAGCCCACCCTGGCGCAGAGCCGGGAACTGGTGGCCAAGAGCCTGATCAGCCTTCCCTGGGAGGGCCTGAAACTGTCGGCGGGCGAACCCGCGATTCCGACGACGTTTCTGAGCTGACCCGCCACCACAGCCCCGCCGCCATCACCGCGGCAGGCGCGGCGAACAGGGCCGTGCGCACCAGCGCGCCCAGCAGGTCGTCGGCCTCGAACGCGATCTCGTGCCATGCCAGATTCGCCACCACACTGGCGATCTCGAACGCCACGAAGAACCGCAGGGCCATCAGTGCTGCACTTTTCATCATTTCCCCCGTTACATCTTTCGCCTCGGCCACGATGGAGCGACCGATGCTGCCGTGGACCGGCCGGGCGCCGGGCTGCACAATGCAATACGAGCGGCGCGCCGTCGTGGTTCAGCCGCCGATTCCCGGGAGGTCCGCTCATGAGCCGAGCCCTGATCGTCGTCGACGTCCAGAACGATTTCTGTGAAGGCGGATCGCTGGCCGTCGCGGGCGGCGCGGCCGTGGCCGAGCGCATCACCGAATACCTGGGCGTCTCCGACTACACCGCGATCGTGGCGACCCGCGACTTCCACATCGACCCGGGCACGCACTTCTCCGAGCAGCCCGATTACGTCGACACCTGGCCCCCGCACTGCCGCGTCGGCACCCCCGGCGCCGACTTCCATCCCAGCCTGAACACCGGGCCCATCCAGGAGATCTTCTCCAAAGGCGCGTACACCGCGGCCTATTCGGGCTTCGAGGGCACCGCCACCGACGGCTCGACCACCCTCGCCGACTGGCTGCGCGCCCACGCCATCGACGCCGTCGACGTCTGCGGCATCGCCACCGACCACTGCGTCCGCGCCACCGCCCTGGACGCCCGCGCCGCAGGCTTCGACACCCGGGTCCTCCTCGGCCTCACCGCCGCCGTCTCCCCCGCGACCCTGGCCACCGCCCTGGACGAACTCCGTGCCTCCGGCGTCGAACTGGCCGGAACACTCGAGAACTGACCCACTACCCGGGTGGGTGAGAAGTCCTACCTCTGATCGGCGGAAATCGGTCCTGCTGGGCGGCCCGTAGAGGTTTGCGCGAGGGTTGTCGGGGCGGCGCAGTAATCTGGCCGCCGTGCCTGAACTGCCTCCCGTCCCGAAGCTGTTGGCCACCGCTGTGCAGGCGTTGGGGGGTAAGGAGCGCAAGGGGCAGCAGACGATGTCGGCGGCTGTCGCGCACGCTATCGACACCGGCGAGCACCTGGCGGTGCAGGCGGGGACGGGTACCGGGAAGTCGCTGGCGTATCTGGTGCCGAGTCTGCGGCACGCGGTGCGGACCGGGCGGACCGTGGTGGTGTCGACCGCGACCATCGCGTTGCAGCGGCAGCTGGTGGACCGGGATCTGCCGCGGCTGGCCGATGCGCTCGCGACGCCGCTGGGGCGGGTGCCGCAGTTCGCGATTCTCAAGGGGCGCAACAACTATCTGTGCCTGAACAAGATCAACAGCGCGATTCCGGAGGAGCCGGAGGCCGAACTCTTCGACGCCTTCGCCATTTCCAAGCTGGGCCGCGAGGTGCAGCGGCTGAACGAGTGGGTCTCCGACACCGAGACCGGCGACCGCGACGAGCTCGCCCCCGGCGTCAGCGATCGGGCCTGGCGGCAGGTGAGCGTGAGTTCCCGGGAATGCCTGGGCAAGTCGCGCTGCCCGTTCGGGCAGGACTGCTTCGCCGAGAAGGCGCGCGCCGAATCCGGGCAGGCCGATGTGGTGGTCACCAACCACGCACTGCTGGCCATCGACGCCATCAGCGGCATCCAGGTACTGCCCGAACACGATGTGGTGGTCGTCGACGAGGCGCACGAGCTGGTGGACCGGGTGACCGGCGTGGCCACCGCCGAACTGTCCACCTCGGCCATCAGCGCCGCGGCCAAGCGGTGCTCGAAACTCATCGACGAGCAGGAGGTGGACCGGCTCGAGGGTGCGGCCGAGGCCTGGCACGAGCTGCTCGACGACCTGCAGCCCGGACGCTGGGACCGGATGCCGGACGGCGCGGCCCCCGTGCTCGCGCTCATCCGCGACGCGGCCTGGAACGTGCGCACCGCCCTGGCACCGCAGGGCGGAAGTTCCGCCACCGGCGACCCGGAATCCGCGGCGGCCCGCAATCAGGCGCTGGCGGCCGTCGAGGAGGTGCACGACGCGGCGGTGCGGGTGCTGACCACCTTCGAGGAGTCCGATCCCGCCGCGCACCGCGATGTCATCTGGCTGGCGTCGGAGGATGTGCGCGGCATCGCGCGCCGCACGCTGCACATGGCCCCGCTGTCGGTGGGCGGGCTGCTGCGCAGCCGCCTGTTCGGTACGGCCACCGTGGTTCTCACCTCGGCGACGCTGCAGATCGGCGGCTCGTTCGACAATCTGGCGGTGACCTGGGGGCTGCCGCCGCAGTCCTCGGCGACCGTGGACCCGGCGCTGGCCACCGGCACCGAGGCCCCGTCGGACGAGAAGACGCTGCGCTGGAATTCGGTCGACGTGGGCTCGCCCTTCGACCACGCCAAGTCCGGAATCCTTTATGTGGCAAAGCATTTGCCCGCGCCGGGACGGGACGGGCTGCCGCAGTCGTATCTGGACGAGATCGAACGCCTCATCCGCGCGGCGGGCGGGCGCACCCTGGGGCTGTTCTCGTCCATGCGAGCGGCCAAGGCGGCCACCGAAATTCTGCGGGAGCGTCTCGACACCCCCATCCTGTGCCAGGGTGACGACGCCACCGGTGCCCTGGTCCGGAAATTCGCCGAGGACCCGGAAATCTCCCTCTTCGGGACACTTTCACTGTGGCAGGGCGTGGACGTTCCCGGCCCGTCGCTGAGTCTGGTGATCCTGGACCGGATTCCGTTCCCGCGCCCGGACGACCCGCTGCTGGTGGCGCGTCAGCGCGCGGTGGAATCGCGCGGTGGCAATGGATTCCTGTCGGTCGCGGCCAATCATGCGGCACTGCTGCTGGCGCAGGGAACGGGCCGTTTGCTGCGCAGTGTGGACGATCGCGGCGTTATCGCAATTCTGGATTCGAGACTGGCGACGGCGCGCTATGGCGGTTATCTCCGAGCATCATTACCACCATATTGGGAAACATCCGATCCCCAGGTTGTGACAAAAGCTCTCGAAAGACTGACAAATAGTGTCGCGCAAATGAAATGAGCTTGTGAGAACAGTCACAGGGGTGGTTCCTACTTCCGATCAGAAGTAAATTAGCTTTCGGTACTCCGGTGAACCCCCCAATTCCCACATCGGATGTGTCCGTCGTCCCCGCGCCAAGCCCTGCACGCGGCGCGGGGACACCGAAACTTTCTTCCCGGCCTACTTCACCGCGAGGGTGATGAGCGCGGCCACCACGCCCAGCGCGATCGCCCCGGCACCCCAGACCAGACCCTGGCGCTGCCACGGGCGGCCGGAGTCCAGCGACAGCCGGCCCGGCCCCGCGAAGGCGAAGGCGGCGGCCGCCACGGCGTACACCGCCGGCAGCTCCCACATCGCGAATCCGCCACTCCAGGTGACGTGCACGGCATTGATCATGGTGCCCAGCGCGATGGCGCCGGCCAGCGGCGTCAGCAGGCCCAGCATCAGCAGCAGCCCGCCGGTGAGCTCGCTCAGGCCGGCCAGGGTGGCGAAGAACTTGCCCGGGTCGTAGCCCATGCCCTTGAAACCCTGCGCGGTCGCGTCCAGGCCGTAGCCGTTGAACCAGCCGAACAGCTTCTGGGTGCCGTGCACGGCCAGTCCGCCGCCGAAGCCCAGCCGGGCGACCAGCAGGCCGATGTCGGTGCCGCCGAGGCCGTTCGAGGCGGTGGCTCGGGCGGTGGCGTTCACGGTTGCGGTCATGTCGGGGTCCTCGTTCTCTCGGGTTTGTACGGCTCGGCAGCGATCCTATCCGGACCGTGGTCCGTTTTGCAGCCTACAGCAGGTCCCCAACGAGACCGGGCGCGAGGCTGTTCCGCCTCGCGCCCGGGAACGGGATGTCAGGGCCGACCCCTGAGAGTCGGCTCTACTTGGCCAGGTACCAGAAGTAGTAGAGGAACACGGCCATCAGCACCCACATGACCGGATGCACCTCGCGCGCACGCTTCTTGGCCACCATGACGATCGGGTAGAACAGCAGGCCCATCGCGATGCCGTTCGCGATCGAGTAGGTCAGCGGCATCATGATCACCGTGATGAACGCCGGGACCGCGTATTCCAGCCTGTTCCACTCGATTTCGCCCAGCGCCCGGGACATGAGCACGCCGACCACGATGAGCGCGGGCGCGGTCACGGCCGACACGTCGGCGAAGGTGGCGAAGATCGGGAAGAAGAACAGGGCGATCAGGAACCAGCCGGCCGTGGTGACCGCCGTGAGGCCGGTGCGGCCACCCGCCGAAACACCCGCGGTGGATTCGACATACGCCGTGGTCGAGGAGGTGCCGATGATCGCGCCCGCGGCGGTGCCGACCGAGTCGGCGGCCAGCGCCTGGCCCGCGCGGTCCAGCTTGCCGTCCTTGGTGAGCAGCCCGGCCTGGTTGGCGACACCGATCAAGGTGCCGGAGGCGTCGAAGAAGTCGACGAAGAGCATGGTCAGCACGACGACCACCATTTTCCCGGTGAAGGCGTCGGGCAGATGGACGATGGCCTGGCCGAAGGTCTGATCCAGCCCGTGCGGCATGGCGGCGACCGAATTCGGCAGCTGCACCAGGCCGGTGACGATGCCGAGCACTGTGGTGCAGAGGATGCCGTAGAGCACCGCGCCGTGCCAGCCGAGCGTCAGGAAGACGACGGTCACGACCAGGCCGAAGAGCGCCAGCAGGGTGGTGCCGTGGTGGAAGTTGCCCAGGTGCACGAGCGTGGCCGGGTCGGAGGTGACGATGCCCGCGCTCTTGAGACCCAGGAACGCCACGAACAGGCCGATGCCCGCGCCGACCGCGAGCTTCATCTGCATGGGGATGGCTTCGATGATCTTCTCGCGCACCTTGGTGACGGCGAGGACGAAGAACACGACACCGGAGATGAGGGTGCCCGAAAGTGCTTGCTGCCACGGGATTCCCATGTGCAGGACGACCGTGTAGGCGAAGAAGGCGTTGAGGCCCATGCCCGGCGCGAGCGCGACCGGATACTTGGCCCACAGGCCCATGACCAGGGTGCCGAAGATGGCGGCGACAGCGGTCGCGGTGAAGACAGCCTGGAACGGCATGCCCTTGTCGCCGAGGTCGCCGTGGTCGCCCAGGATCCGCGGGTTGACGGCGAGCACATACGACATAGCGAGGAACGTGATGGTTCCCGCCATGACCTCGCGCTTGAAGGTGGATCCGTGTTCGCTGATGCCGAAGTACGCGTCGACGCGCCCCTTGGTACGCGTGAGGACGTCGGTGGTCATGTGGGGTGTCTCCAGTCGGCGGGAGGGTAGAAGGCTGCCGTGCGCACCGTACTGGTCCGGATGGCACGATCTGTCACTGACCCCGCGAATTGTGGGCAATCCCACCTGCCTGAGTGTTGTTTTTCCGGTGCCGTCAGCGCAATTCATCGGCTATTTAAATAACTACCGGCCGGTAATCTAAGAGCCTTGACCCGTATTGCCTGGAACGTTACAAATACGTATTCCGCCGGAGGTGTTCAGGGGAACCGGCCAGGCAGAAGTAGTACGCCAGTGGTAACCGATGTCATCGACGCGGTCGCGGACTTCGCGATCGACCGCCAAGCGATCTGGGATGTCCTGGTCGACCCGCAGACCTACCCCCGGCTATTTCCTGGAATCGGCGCATGCGAACAACTCGACACCGTCGATACGCATCCCACGCTGAATATGCGCGTCGGCGGCAATGGCATCGAAATCCGGGTGCTGCGAGTGCAACTGCACCTCACCCGCACCGGCGAGAGCTTCGAGCTGCACTGCCCCGAACAGGGCAGCTTCGCGACCGTGCGCCTGCATGGCGACACCCAGCACACCCAGATCTACGTCACCTACTTCAAGGCCGGGCTGGTGCATCCGCTGCCCGCGCAGCTGCCGAACTCGGCGGTGGTGGCCTGGACGCTGGCCGGGCTCCGGCGGGTCGGCGACCTGGTCCAGGGCACGCCGTCCTCGCTCATCGTCAATGGCGAGGATTCGCGGATGCGGCTGCAGGCCGGGGTGGTCAAGCGGATGGTTGCCTCCGGTGTGGTGCGCACCTACCGGCCGGACGTGGGTCTGCGGCAGATCGGCGGACTGGCCAAGTGGGGCTTCAGCCTGGCCGGTGGCTACGCCGCGGGGGCCGCCCACTCGCCCCAACGGCCGGCCGTCATCGACGACCGGTATTCCAGCACCTTCGACCAATTGCACGCGCGCAGTAGCGCTCTGGCGGGAGCCTTCGCCGCGCTGGGGTTCGGGCCCGGCACCGCGATCGGGCTGCTGTGCCGCAATCACACCGGCATGGTCGAGTGCATGGTGGCGGCAGGCAAATCGGGGGCGGACGCGGTGCTGCTCAATACCGGGCTGCCCGCCCGGCAGGTCGAAGAGATCGTGGAGCGGCATCGGCTGTCGGCGCTGTTCGCGGACAGCGAGTTCGAGCATCTGGTGCGGTATCTGCCCACCGAGCTGCCGCGCTTCACCAGCGACGACGCCGCACCGGATCCCGGGCGCACCACCATCGAGGAACTCATCGCCATGCGCCAGGAGCCGCCGCGCAAGCCGCCGCGGCCGGGCCGCCTGGTGGTGCTCACCTCGGGGACCAGCGGAACCCCGAAGGGCGCGCGGCGGCCGCATCCCAAGGGTTTCGGGACGGTGGCGGCGCTGCTGTCGCGAATTCCGTTCGGCACCAACGAGACCATGTTCATTCCGGCCCCGCTGTTCCACACCTGGGGGCTGGGGGCCCTGCAGATCTCCACGGCCGTCCGGGCGACAGTGCTGCTGGGTGACCGCTTCGACGCCGAGGACTGCCTGCGCCGCATCGCCGAGCACAAGGTGACGGCGTTGATCGTGGTGCCGATCATGGTGAACCGGATCCTGGACCTGCCCACGGATGTTCGCGCCCGCTACGACCTGTCCAGCCTGCGCATCGTGGCCAGTTGCGGGGCGCCGCTGGCCGGTGCGACGGTGCTGGCGTTCCTCGACGCCTTCGGCGAGATCCTCTACAACGTGTACGGCTCCACCGAGGTGTCGTGGGCCTCCATCGCCGATCCGGCGGATCTGCGCGTGTCCCCCACCACCGCGGGGCGGCCGCCGCTGGGCACGAAACTCGCGGTGCTGGGCCCGGATCGGCGTCCGGTGCCGGTGGGGGCGACCGGGCGCATCTTCGTCGGCAATCACATGCTGTTCGACGGCTACACCGACGCCACCCCGCCCGACGAGGCCGACGGCATGCTCGACACCGGCGATATCGGCTATCTGGACGCCTCCGGCAAGCTGTTCGTGGCCGGCCGCGACGACGAGATGATCATCTCCGGCGGCGAGAACGTCTTCCCGCGCGCCGTCGAGGAGGCCCTCTCCCATCTGCCGCAGGTGAGCGAGGTCGCCGTGGTGGGCGTCCCGGATCACGAATTCGGCCAGCGCCTGGCCGCTTTCGTGGTCAAACGCCCCGGCTCCGGCCTCGACTCCGACATGGTCCGCAACTACATCCGCCACCGCGTCAGCCGCTTCTCCGTCCCCCGCGACGTCACGTTCCTGGATGCGTTGCCCCGCAACCCCACCGGGAAGATTCTCAAACGGACGCTGATCGCGCCCACCTGATCGTCAGGGGCTGGGCGTGGCGATCAGGCCGAGTTCGGCGGCCGTGGCGAGGAGCGGGTGGTGCGGCAGGATGCGGATCGTGTATCCGACCGCGCCGGACAGCGGGACCGGCGTCTGGATGGTGAAAATGTCGGCGCCGGAATCGGTTCCGGCGTGGCGCATGGGGAAGGTATGCACGTCGGTCAGGTCGTCGGTGGGTGAGACCCGGCCGAGCACCGCCTGCACACTGACGTCGGCGGGGGTGAGGCCGCCGAGGTCGATGCGGGCGCGCAGGTCCAGGTCCGCGCCGATCACCGGGGTGTCGGGCAGGCCGGAGCTGTCCACCTGCAGGACTTTGACCGTGGGCCAGGCGGATTCGACACGGCGGCGGTACACCGACAGGTCCTGTGCGCCCTTGAAGTCGTTGGCGGACACCGCTTCATAGGCCGCGGCGGCGGGCGCGTAATAGTCGACGGCGTAGTCGCGGACCATGCGGGAGGCCAGCACCTTCGGGCCCAGCGTCCGCAGGGTGTGGCGGACCATTTCCATCCAGCGGGCCGGCAGGTCGTCGTGGTCGCGGTCGTAGAAGCGCGGCAGCACAGCGCGTTCCATCAGGTCGTAGAGGGCCGAGGCCTCGAGGTCGTCGCGGCGGTGCTCGTCGCGGACGCCGTCGGCGGTGGGGATGGACCAGCCGTTCTCGCCGTCGTACATCTCGTCCCACCAGCCGTCGCGGACGGACAGGTTGAGGCCGCCGTTGAGGGCCGACTTCATGCCGGAGGTGCCGCAGGCCTCGAGCGGGCGCAGCGGGTTGTTGAGCCAGACGTCGCAGCCCCAGTACAGGTAGCGGGCCATGGACATGTCGTAGTCGGGCAGGAAGACGATGCGGTGGCGCACGGCCGGATCGTCGGCGAAGCGGACCACCTGCTGGATGAGCGCCTTGCCGCCCTCGTCGGCCGGATGCGATTTGCCGGCGACCACCAGCTGCACCGGATGCTCCGGATCGAGCAGCATGGCGCGCAGGCGTTCCGGGTCACGCAGCATCAGGGTGAGGCGCTTGTAGGTGGGGACGCGCCGGGCGAAGCCGACGGTCAGCACGCCCGGGTCGAAAACCTCGTCGATCCAGCCGAGTTCGGCGCTGGCGGCGCCGCGTTCGAGCCACGAGTTGCGCAGCCGGCGGCGCACCTCGTCGACCAGGATGCCGCGCAGGGCATTCCGGGTGGACCACAGTTCACGCAGGTCCACATCGCACAGCCGCTCCCAGCCGCGGGCCTCCTCGACCAGTTCGGCGCCGATGAGTTCGCGGGCCTTGTCGATCCATTCGCGCGCGGCCCAGGTGGGGGCGTGCACGCCATTGGTGACCGAGCCGATCGGGACTTCGCTCGTGTCGAAGCCCGGCCACAGCGGCGCGAACATGGCGCGGCTGACCTCGCCGTGCAGCTTCGACACGCCGTTGGCGCGCTGGGCCAGGCGCAGGCCGAGGTGGGCCATGTTGAACACCGACGGATCGGCCTTGCGCCCCATGGCCAGGATGCGGTCCACGGAAACGCCCGGCAGCACCGGTGATTCCCGTTCACCGTGCGCGCCGCCGAAGTACCGGCGCACCAGGGAGCCGGCGAAGCGGTCGATGCCCGCGGGGACCGGGGTGTGGGTGGTGAAGACGGTGCCGGCGCGGACCGCGGTCAGCGCGGAGTCGAAATCCATTCCGGCGGCCATGAATTCGCGGATGCGCTCGATGCCGAGGAATCCGGCGTGGCCCTCGTTCATGTGGAAGACGTCGGGATCGGGCAGGCCGTTGGCGCGGGTGTAGGCGCGCACCGCCCGGACGCCGCCGATGCCGGCCAGGATCTCCTGCTTGATGCGGTGGTCCTGATCGCCGCCGTAGAGCCGGTCGGTGACGGCCCGCAGTTCCGGGTCGTTGTCGGCGATATCGGAGTCCAGGAGCAGCAGGGGAATCCGGCCCACCTGGGCGATCCACACCCGGGCCCGCAGCACCCGCCCCTCGGGCATGGCCACGTGCACGAGCACCGGCGCACCGCCCTCTGTGAGCAGCCGCAGCGGCAGCCCCATCGGGTCGAGGGCCGGATAGTGCTCGGCCTGCCAGCCGTCGGCGGTCAGCGACTGCCGGAAATAGCCCGAGCGGTACAGCAATCCGACGCCGATGAGCGGCAGGCCCAGATCCGAGGCGGCCTTGAGGTGGTCGCCAGCCAGAATCCCGAGCCCGCCCGAATAGTTGGGCAGCACCTCGGTGACGCCGAACTCCATGGAGAAGTACGCGATCCCCCGCGGCCCGCGCTGCTGCTTCTGGAACCAGCGAGGGCGGTCCAGATAGTCCTGGAGATCGGCCGCCGCGGCATCGACCCGCCGCACGTAGGCCTCGTCCCCGGCCAGCTCGTCGAGCCGGGCCGCGGGCACCTCCCCCAACATCCGAACGGGATCGTGCCCGACCTCGGTCCACAGCCGGGGATCCAGCTCCGCGAAAACATCCTGGGTCGGCCCATGCCACGACCAGCGCAAATTGGTCGCCAGCTCGGTCAATGCGGACAACCGCTCCGGCAGATGGGCACGAACGGTGAATCGACGCAATGCCTTCACCCCTGTAGACCCTACCTGGGGATCCGTCTGCCCAGCTCACTACCGGTGCCCCGGCGCGAGCATCCGCTAAGCAACCGATAACGTGTTTCGGCATGAGCGAGCAGCAGATCGAGGCGGTCGAAGGACAGCCCACCCAGGAGCATCACGAGGGCGGGTTCCGGCCGATCCGAGAACTGGGCCGCGACAACACCAAGGGTGGAGCGCACTACGGGGAGTTCATCGACGAGGTGCGCGGGCTGATGGACCGGGTGCGGCTGGCCGACCCGTCCGACGCGCTGGCGCTGGATGTGATCGCCACCCTGAAGGAGCTCAACGACAAGCTCGACGCGGCGGTCGTCGACGAATGGGACGCGCCGGCGTGGCATCGCAACGACCTGCCCGCGCGCGGCAACATCACGCTGCCGCCGTTCGAGGTCGACGCCGCGGGCGAGGACGGGGTGCGCGCCCGCATCACCTTCCGCACCTTCCACCTGGGCGGCAACGGCGCGGCCCACGGCGGCCACATCGCCCTCGGTTTCGACGACCTGCTCGGCATGACGGCGGCCCTGTACACCAGGCAGGCCACCCGCACCGCCTTCCTGCACGTCGACTACCGGTCCATCACGCCGCTGAACACCGAACTGGTGCTGCGCGGCTGGGTGGAGCGGCAGGAGGGCCGCAAGGTGTTCGTCCGCGCCACCCTGCACGACGGCGACCGGCTGTGTGCCGAGGCCCACGGCCTGTTCGTGCTCCTCAAGCCGGGCCAGCAGTAGCCACTCCGGTAAGTTCGAGGGCGTGACCGGCCGCATCGCCATCGATGACACCGCCCCCGTGATTCCCGGCGGTCGGCCGACCAAGGCCGTGGTCGGCGAGGTCGTCCCGGTGCGAGCGGTGGTCTGGCGGGAGGGCCACGAGGCGGTCGCCGCCACGCTGGCGGTGCAGGCCCCGGGTTCGGCACGCACGCAGCGCATTCGCATGAGCCCGGAGTACGAGCCGGACGTGTTCAACGCGGTGTTCACCCCGACCATGCCCGGGCGCTGGACCTTCCGGATCGAGGGCTGGAGCGATCCCCTCGCCACCTGGCGATCCGGGGTCGAGGCCAAGCTCGCCGTCGGGCAGAGCGCCGTCGATCTGGCCAATGATCTGGAGACCGGGGCCCGGCTGCTGGAGCGGGCGGCGCTCGCGGTCCCGAAGCGGCAGTGGGAGATCCTGCGCGCCGCGGCCGCCGCATTGCGCAGCGACGCGCAACTGCCCGCCCGGGTCGCCGCCGCCTTCGGCGCCGAGGTCGGCGAGATCCTGCGGGCAACACCGTTGCGGGAGTTCGTGACTCACGGGCCGTTGCACACCGTGCAGGTGGAGCGGCAGCGGGCGCTGGTCGGGGCGTGGTACGAATTCTTCCCGCGGTCGACCGGCGGCTGGGACGCCGAGGGCCGCCCAGTGCACGGCACCCTCGCCACCGCCACCAAGGATCTGCCCCGTATTGCCGCCATGGGCTTCGACGTGGTGTACCTGCCGCCGATCCACCCCATCGGCACGGTGAATCGCAAGGGGCCCAACAACTCCCTGACCGCGGGACCCGCGGATGTCGGCTCGCCGTGGGCCATCGGCTCGGCGGAGGGCGGGCACGACGCCATCCACCCGCTGCTGGGCACCGAGGCCGACTTCGTCGACTTCGTCGCGGCCGCACGGGAATTGGGTATGGAGGTGGCGCTGGACCTGGCGCTGCAGTGCGCGCCCGACCATCCGTGGGTGGCGGCGCATCCGGAGTGGTTCACCACGCTGCCCGACGGCACCATCGCGTACGCGGAGAATCCGCCGAAGAAGTATCAGGACATCTATCCACTCAATTTCGACGACGAGCCCGACGGGCTCTACGCCGAGGTGCTGCGGGTGGTACGGCATTGGATCGGCCTGGGCGTCACCGTGTTCCGGGTCGACAATCCGCACACCAAACCGGCGGACTTCTGGGAATGGCTGATCGCCGAGGTGCACCGGAAGAATCCGGAGACCATCTTCCTGTCGGAGGCATTCACCCGCCCCGCGCGCATGTACGGTCTGGCGCGGCGCGGATTCAGCCAGTCCTACACGTATTTCACCTGGCGCACCCACAAACACGACCTCGAGGAATTCGGCCGGGAATTGGCCGCCAAGGCCGATGAGGCCAGGGCCAACCTGTTCGTGAACACCCCCGACATCCTGCACGAGAGCCTGCAGTACGGCGGGCCCGGCATGTTCGCGATTCGTGCGGTGCTGGCCGCGACGCTCGGGGCCACCTGGGGCGTGTACTCGGGCTTCGAGCTGTACGAGCACCAGGCGGTGCAGCAGGGCAGCGAGGAGTACCTGGACTCCGAGAAATACCAGCTGCGGCCACGCCGTTTCGCCGAGGCGGCCGCGCGCGGGGAATCCTTGGAGCCGTGGCTGACCCGGCTCAACGAGATCCGGCGCGCGCATCCCGCGCTGCAGCAGGTGCGCTGCATCCACTTCCATTACGTGGACAACGATGCGCTGCTGGCGTTCTCGAAGTTCGACCCCACCACCGGCGACGCCGTGCTCGTGGTGGTGAACCTGAACCCGTTCGGCGCCGAGCAGGGCATGGTCTCGCTCGACCTGCCCGCCATCGGCCGCGAATGGCACGACCGGCCGACGGTGTACGACGAGGTCACCGGCGAGGAATACCACTGGGGCCAGACCAATTACGTGCGCCTGGACCCGGCCCGGGTGGCGGCCCACATTCTCGCGCTGCCGCCGGTGCCGGCCGCCGCGCGCACCGAGCTCGCCCATCGCCGATCGTTCCGATGAATCGGCGCGACCTTCTGCTGCTGGCGGCGGGCACGCACCCCGATCCGCACACGGTGCTGGGGGCGCATCCGCATCCCGACGGGACCGTCATCCGGGTGCTGCGGCCGCACGCGGAGACGGTCGCGGCCCGGATCGGCGGCGTGGATCATCCACTGGCACACCGCGAGCACGGCGTGTTCGAGGCCGTGGTGCCGTTCCCGCAGCTGTGGGACTACCGCCTGGTCACCTCCTATCCGGGCGGGCGCACGGTGGTGGACGCGGACGGGTACCGCTTCCTGCCCGCCCTCGGCGACGTCGATCTGCACCTGCTCGGCGAGGGCCGGCACGAGCGGCTCTGGGAGGTGCTGGGCGCGCACCCGAAGCGCTACCCCACCCTCGACGGCGAGGTGTCCGGCACGGCCTTCGCGGTGTGGGCCCCCAATGCGCGGGGCGTGGCGGTGATCGGGGATTTCGACGGGTGGAGCGGAAACACCGCCCCCATGCGGAAACTCGGCGATTCCGGGGTGTGGGAGCTGTTCCTGCCCGGCATCGAGGCCGGGGCGCTGTACAAGTACCGCGTGCACGGGGCGGACGGACGCACCGTCGACCACGCCGATCCGATGGCCTACGCCACCGAGGTCCCGCCCGCGACCGCGTCGGTCGTCACCGCGAGCGAATTCACCTGGGGCGATACCGAATGGCTGCGGGCGCGGGCCCGCACCGATCCGCTGCGCGCGCCGGTCAGCGTCTACGAGGTGCATCTGGGTTCGTGGCGGCCGGGGCTCGGGTATCGCGAGATCGCCGAGCAGCTGGCGGAATACGTGCTCGCCCAGGGCTTCACGCATGTCGAGCTGCTACCGGTGGCCGAGCATCCCTTCGGCGGCTCCTGGGGTTACCAGGTCACCTCCTACTACGCGCCGACCGCCCGCTTCGGCTCCCCCGACGACTTCCGGTTCCTGGTGGATCACCTGCACCGCAGCGGAATCGGCGTCATCCTCGACTGGGTGCCCGCGCACTTCCCGCGGGACGAGTGGGCGCTGGCCAGATTCGACGGCACCGCCCTCTACGAGCACGCCGATCCGCGCCGCGGCGAGCAACTCGACTGGGGCACCTACGTTTTCAACTTCGGCCGCCACGAGGTCCGCAACTTCCTGGTCGCCAACGCGCTGTACTGGATCGAGGAGTTCCACATCGACGGCCTGCGCGTGGACGCCGTGGCCTCGATGCTCTACCTGGACTACTCCCGCCCCGACTGGGAGCCGAACATCCACGGCGGCCGCGAGAATCTGGAGGCCGTCGCCTTCCTGCAGGAAATGAACGCGACCGTGCACAAGCACCATCCGGGCGTACTGACGGTGGCCGAGGAGTCCACCACCTGGCCGGGGGTCACCCGCGCCACCGAGGTCGGCGGCCTGGGCTTCACCATGAAATGGAACATGGGCTGGATGCACGACACGCTCGGGTATCTCGCCCACGATCCGGTGTACCGGACCTGGCACCACAACGAGGTCACCTTCTCGCTGACGTATGCGTGGAGCGAGAACTACGTGCTGCCGATCAGCCACGACGAGGTGGTCTACGGCAAGGGGACCCTGTGGACCCGCATGCCCGGTGACGATTTCACCAGGGCGAGCGGGGTCCGCGCGCTGCTGGCCTACATGTGGGCGCATCCGGGAAAGCAGCTGTTGTTCATGGGCCAGGAATTCGGCCAGTTCCGGGAGTGGGACCACGATCGCGGACTGGATTGGCACGAGCTGGAGAACCCTCTGCACCAGGGCATTCAGCGGCTGGTCGGGGACCTCAACCGGCGGTATGCCGCCAATCCCGCACTGTGGAGCCAGGATACGTCGCCGGGCGGCTACTCCTGGATCGACGCCGACGACCGCGACAACAATGTGCTGTCGTTCCTGCGCTACGGCACCGACGGATCCATTCTCGCCTGCGTCTACAACTTCTCGGGCCGTCAGCTCGGCGGCTATCGCATCGGATTGCCCGGGCCCGAACCGGATTCGTGGTACGAGGTGCTGAACACCGATGCCGTCGCCTATGGCGGCAGCGGCGCGGGCAATGCCGACACAATCGCCTCCGAGCCCGTGCCCTGGCACGGCCGCCCGGTGTCGGCCGCCCTGACCCTCGCGCCGAACAGCGCCCTCTGGTTGTCGAAGACGCCATCGGACGGCACCGGGTAGGACGACCGGTTCCCCACCGGACGGGAGCGGGGAACCACGCGCGGGAGAGCTCCCCGATCACTCCGGCCAGCCGGGCGAGCGGCCCAGCACTGCCAGGATCCGGTCCAGCCCGGACGCCTCCGGCGCGGTCACCTCGGGCGCGAACGACGCGCCGGGCCGCTCCCGGTGCGGTCCTCCCGGCACCGCCTCGGCCACCGGCAGTCCCGCGCTCAGCAGGTCCGCGTCGAATTCCACGGTCTGGCCGAGTGCCCGCGCCACATCCCAGGCGTGCACGATGTAGTCGATGAAGTGAAAGCTGATGGCCAGCGGCGCGGGAATCACGATGCCGTCGCGGACCTCCGGCAGCGGGAACTGCCGTTCCAGAACGCCCGGCTCGGCGAAGGTGGCCAGCACGTGCTCGGCCGCCGCCCGGTACTCACCGATCGGATCGCCGCCGAGCGGCTGCGGCTTCCACAGCGCGAGATCACTCTCGCCGCGGGCGGCGGCCGCGAAGCCGTAGTGCTGAACGATCATGTGCTCCAGCAGGTCTCGCAGCGTCCAGCCCACGCAGGGCGTGGGTGCGTCCAGATCGGCGGGGGTGAGTCCCGCCACCACCTCGATGCTGGCGCGCACCGCGCGGGCGTCCAGCCCGAGCAGTTCGGTTCCCGAGGCCAGCAATTCTTCATACGTGCTTATCATACGCGCCAGCTTACTAATTTCCGCGCGGCTGCGACAGTGATAATCCGGCGAATTCCACACCAACGGGTCCGCTGCGGGAGCAGTCTGGACAGACAGCCGTTTCGAGCCGGGAGGGTCCCGTGGACGAGCGCACCAAGATCACGCTGGACGAATCCGAGATCCCGAGGCGTTGGTACAACGTCATCCCGGACCTGCCCGCGCCACCGCCGCCCCCACTGCACCCCGGCACCGGACAGCCGGTCGGGCCCGAGGATCTGGCCCCGCTGTTCCCGATGGAGCTCATCCGGCAGGAGGTGAGCGGCGACCGCTACCTCGACATTCCGGACGAGGTCATCGACGTCTACCGGCTCTGGCGGCCGACGCCACTGTTCCGGGCGCGACGGCTGGAGAAGGCGCTCGGCACCCCGGCCCGGATCTATTACAAGTACGAGGGCGTCTCCCCCGCCGGCTCACACAAGCCGAATACCGCTGTGCCGCAGGCGTTCTACAACGCCGCCGAGGGCACCCGGCGACTGACCACCGAGACGGGCGCGGGCCAGTGGGGCAGCGCGCTCGCCTTCGCCTGTGCGCAGTACGGCATCGACTGCGAGGTGTGGATGGTGCGCGCCTCCTACGACCAGAAACCGCACCGGCGCACGCTCATGCAGACCTGGGGCGCGACCGTGCACGCCAGCCCCTCGCCGATCACCGCCGCGGGCGCGAAAATCCTGGCCGACCATCCGGATTCACCCGGCAGCCTGGGCATCGCCATCAGCGAGGCGGTGGAGGTGGCCGCGGCCGACCCGACAACCCGCTACGCGCTGGGCAGTGTGCTCAATCATGTTCTGCTGCACCAGACCGTCATCGGGGAGGAGGCGCTGAAACAGTTCGCCGCGGCGGGTGAACGCCTGCCCGATCTGATCATCGGCTGCACCGGAGGCGGCTCCAACTTCGCAGGACTGTTCCTGCCCTTCCTGCGCGAAAAGCTCGCGGGCCGAACCGATCCGGTGATCCGGGCCGTCGAGCCCGCAGCGTGCCCGTCGTTCACGCGCGGCATCTACGCCTACGACTTCGGCGACACCGCCGGCTTCACCCCATTGATGAAGATGCACACCCTGGGCCACGACTTCATCCCCGATCCGGTGCATGCGGGCGGGCTGCGATACCACGGCATGTCGCCGCTGCTGTCGCACATGTACGAGCTCGGATTGTTCGAGGCGGTGGCGAAGCAGCAGCGCGAATGCTTCGCCGCGGCGGTCACTTTCGCGAAGGCCGAGGGCATCCTCCCCGCACCCGAGCCCTCTCACGCCCTGGCGGCCGTCATCGAAGAGGCCAAGCGGTGCACCGAATCCGGTGAAGAGAAGGTCCTGCTGACCGCCCTGTGCGGCCACGGCCACTTCGATATGACCGCCTACGAGCGCTATCTCGCAGGCGAAATCCCGGACTTCGAACTCCCCCAGCCCCGTATCGACGCCGCCCTCGCCGGCCTCCCCACCGTCTGAACAAGATCAGGGAGCCCTCTCTGCGGGATTTCGTCCGAACCCCCGCGGTGAGAGCTCCCTGATCTCCAGTCGTCAGTACAGGGCGGCGGCGAGCTTGCGGCGGGCGGCGACCACGATGGGCTCGGCGGGGTCGAAGAGTTCGAAGAGCTCGAGCAGGTGGGTGCGGGCCTTGGTGCGGTCGTCGCCGGCGGTGCGCTTGACCTGGGCAACGAGGCGGTCGAAGGCGGCCTCCGGCTGCTGGTTGAACATTTCCAGATCGGCCGCGGCGATGGCGGCGTCCAGATCGGCCGGGTCGGCGTCGGACTTGGCGACGGCGGCGGGGTCGAGATCCTGTACGCGGGAAAGGAATTGGACCTGACGCAGGGCGGCCTTGGCCTCGGCGTTGTTCGGCTCGGCGGCCAGGATGGCCTCGTACGCTGCGATCGCGTTGTCGAATTCGCCGCGCTCCAAGGCCGCTTCGGCGGCGACGAAGCGGGGATCCTCGGGAGCCTCGGGCTCGGCCGCGGCGGCCTCCGCGCCGACGCCGGGGAGCTTGCCGCGCACGGCGTCCACCACGGCGGCGATCCACTGGGTCACCTGCTCCTCCGGCTGATTGCCGGTGAAGTCGGCGAGCGGCTGGCCCGCGGCCACGGCGACCACGGTCGGAATGCCCTGCACGCCGAAGGCCTGCGCGATGCGCATGTTGGACTCGGCCTCGACGGTGGCCAGATCCCAGTCACCACCACCCTGGCCGACCAGCTGCTCCAGCAGCTTCACCAGCTCGATGCTCCCGGGGCTGCGCTGCGAGTACAGCGCCACCACCACCGGCACCTGAGTGGAGCGCCGTAGCACTCGATCCTCGAAATTGGCCTCGGTGACGGCATGGTCACCCGGGACATCTCCCGCGGCGGCGGCCGGCTGCTTGAGAGCGGACAGGTCCACCGCGCCCGACATGGCGGCGGCTGCGGCGGCGGAGGGACGGCGTGCAGGTCGAGTCACGACATCCAGTTTGTCACGACCGTGCGGCGGCGGGTGCCGCGGCTTGGCTCAGTTCACCCAGCTGACCGGAGTTGATCGCCCACCGCTCGAAGAACACGGACGTGAACGGGACCACCGACGACAGCAGCGCCAGACCCGTGGTCTTGCCCGGCCATTCGAACTCGCGCGAGGCCAGCAGGCAGTTGATGGCGTAGGCCAGGAACACGATGCCGTGCAGCATGCCGAACACCATTACCGGCCACTTGATCGGCTGATCGGCGATCCCCAGCGCATCCGCGCGCTTCAGGGCCGAGCCGATGAACAGCAGCACCCACGAGGGCACCTCGAGCAGGCCGAAGAAACGCACGCGCTTAGCGACCGTGGACAGGTCGAACAGATCACCCATGGCAACCATTCTGCCCGATGCCTACGACGCCCTGTAGTGGACCTGGTCACATCTGGGACGGGCGCGCTGGATTCCTGGTATGAGAAACGGAACAGCCCCGGCTCACGAGCCGGGGCTGTTCCTCATGAGCAGTTGTCCCTACTGCACGCGGACGATGAGGGCGTCGCCCTGGCCGCCGCCACCGCAGAGCGCGGCCGCGCCGACACCGCCGCCGCGGCGCTGCAGCTCGAGCGCCAGGTGCAGGACGATACGGGCGCCGGACATGCCGAGCGGGTGGCCGATGGAGATGGCGCCGCCATTGACATTGACCTTCTCCGGGTCGATGCCGAGCTTGCGGGCCGACGCGATGCCGACCGCCGCGAACGCCTCGTTGATCTCGACCAGATCCAGATCGGCGGGCGAAATGCCTTCCTTGGCACAGGCTTTGGCGATGGCGTTGGCGGGCTGGTCCTGCAGGGTGGAGTCGGGGCCGGCCACGACACCGGCCGCGCCGATCTCGGCGATCCAGCTCAGGCCCAGCTCCTCGGCCTTGGCCTTGGACATGACGACCACCGCGGCCGCGCCGTCGGAGATCTGGGAGGCGGAACCGGCGGTGATGGTGCCGTCCTTGCCGAAGGCCGGGCGCAGCTTGCCCAGCGACTCGGCCGTGGTGTCGGCGCGGATGCCCTCGTCCTCGGCGAACTGGATCGGGTCGCCCTTGCGCTGCGGGATCGAGACCGGGGTGACCTCGTCGGTGAAGAGGCCGTTCTTCCAGGCGGCCGCGGCCTTCTGGTGGGAGGCGGCGGCGAAGGCGTCCTGCTCCTCGCGGCTGATGGCGTCGGCGTCGTTGCGGTGCTCGGTGAGCGCGCCCATGGCCTGATCGGTGAAGATGTCGTGCAGGCCGTCGTAGGCCATGCTGTCGCGCAGGTTGACGTCGCCGTACTTGTAGCCCTCGCGGCTCTTCTCCAGCAGGTGCGGGGCGTTGGTCATGGACTCCTGGCCGCCGGCCACCACGATCTCGTATTCGCCGGCCCGAATCAGCTGGTCCGCCAGCGCAATTGCATTGATACCGGACAGGCACACCTTGTTGACGGTGAGCGCCGGGACATCCATCGGAATACCCGCGGCGACCGCGGCCTGCCGGGCCGGGATCTGGCCCGCACCCGCGGTTAGCACCTGGCCCATGATCACGTAGTCGACCTGCTCGGGCGCCACCCCGCCCTTCTTCAGCGCCGCCTTGATGGCGAACCCGCCCAGGTCGGAGCCGCTGAAGCCCTTCAGCGATCCGAGCAGCCGGCCCACCGGGGTGCGCGCGCCGGAGACGATGACGGAGGTGGTGGTCACGATGAGCCTCGCTTACGTCGTTTGGTGACTGCTCCGCCAACCATCGGAGCCGTACTCAAAGGTAACGTGCGGCGCTCCGGCATCCTTCCGAGGGGCGCGCTACCGTCACTGGTGTGAGCAACACAGAGAACACCGGTTTCATCCCGTCGGAATACGTCACCGCCGTCGATCACGTCGGAATCGCTGTGCCAGATCTCGATTCGGCGGTGGCCTGGTACCGGGACAATCTCGGCATGGTGGAGACGCATCGCGAGATCAACGAGGCGCAGGGCGTGCACGAGGCCATGCTGTCCGTGCCCGGCACTCCGGCCGGCTCGGTCGCTCTGCAGTTGCTGGCTCCGCTCAACGAGGAGTCGACGATCGCGAAGTTCATCGACCGAAACGGGCCTGGCCTGCAGCAGCTCGCGTATCGTGTCACCGATGTCGAGGCTGTTTCCGCGCAACTTCGGGAACGGGGCCTGCGTTTGCTGTACGCAGAGCCGCGCGGCGGCACCGCTGGTTCCCGCATCAATTTCATCCACCCCAAGGATGCTGGCGGTGTGCTGGTGGAACTCGTCGAACCGGCCGCGAAAACTACCCACTAGTACCGTGTTCCGCCCTCCTAAAGAGGGCGTAACAACATTCGCGGTCGGGTCACCATCGGGTGTCGTCAGGCTGTAGTTTGTGGGTCATGTCGTCCACTGAGCCCGATCGTAATCGCTTCGTCGCGCTGCCCTTTACCGTTGTGCGGAAGGGCTATGACCGTGACGAGGTGCGTAACTACTTCGACCGTTTCGATGCCGAGCTGAGGGTCACCGCCACCGACCGCGATGCCGCTGCAGCCCAGGCCCGCAACCTGGCGGCCCAGCTCGAGGATGCCCGGGACGAGATCGACGAGCTCCGTAAGGAGGTCGACCGGCTCTCGGTGCCGCCGACCACCGCCGAAGGCATGTCCGATCGCATCTCCCGCATGCTGCGTCTGGCCTCGGATGAGGCCTCCGAGGTCCGCGCCCAGGCGCAGGCCGAGGCCGCCGAGATGATCTCGATTGCCGAGCAGCAGGCCACCGAAATGCGTGGGAAGTACGAATCGCTCCTCTCCGAGACCAAGGAGAAGCGCGAAGCGCTCGAAATCGAGTTCGAGCAGACTCTCGCGAACGCCCGCTCCGAGTCCGCCAAGATCGTCGAAGCCGCCAATGCCGAGGCCGACCGCCTCACCAAGGAGTCCGAGGCCAAGCGCAAGGCCACGCAGCAGGACTTCGAGGTCACCATGGCGGAGCGGCGCACCAAGCTGACCCGCGCCATGGAGGAGCTGGAGGCCACCTCGCGCGCCGAGGCCGCCCAGCGCATCAAGGACGCCACCGACGAGGCCAACCGCCTCATCACCTCGGCGACCAACACCGCGGATCGAAAGATCGCGCACGCCAAGGAACTTGCCGAGGAGATGCGTGTGCTCCGCGGCCGCGTCCTGGCCCAGCTGCTCGGTATCCGCGGCCAGCTCGACTCGGTCCCGGCCATGCTCGCCGCCGTCAACCGCGAGAGCGAACTGCTCGACGGCGCGCCGGAACAGCGCTCCATCCAGAAGGGCGGCCGCAAGGCCATCGCCGACGCTCGCGAAGACGACGAGATCGTCGACGAGCGCGAGAACGCTGACGTCTCCAGCTAATTCACCGACCGGGCGACAACCCGCATCCGTTCGAAGGCCGCTTCCCCTCCGGGGGAAGCGGCCTTCCTTATGCAAACCCGTTGGAGCCGTTGACGAGCGAGCCTTGGCGCACGACCACGGAGGTGACGTCCGCCGAAGCGGGAACTGTCCCGCTCATCGATACCGAGACCGCCCCGAACGCACTCGGCGCCAGCACGATTCGTTTGTGCCTCCCGGGGCTCAGGACCAGCGGCGGGTGATGGTGCGGGTGTTGCGGCCGTTCCAGCAGCCGGTGTGCCAGTGGCGGCGATCGTCTTCGCCGCCGTGGACTGCCCAGGCGACGATGTGCGGTGTGCCCGGTGGGATGACGTGGTCGCAGCCGGGGCAGCGGTAGGGCTTGGTGGCGCGGGTGCCGGGGACCGTGCGGACGACGAAGGTCTCGTCGGTCCCGGGACCGTGCTCGGTGCGGCCGAAGACGTCGCCCAGGGGGCGCGGGTCCGAGTGGGATCGCGCCGAGTCCTTGGGGCGGGGTTTCCGGCGTGGCATGGTATCGAGGTTAGAACAGCCGGAACTCGCTGGAGTCGGTGCCGCGCAGGGCATCGTAATCCAGTGTGAGGCAGCGGATGCCGCGGTCGGCGGCAAGGGTCTTGGCCTGCGGCTTGATCTGCTGGGCGGCGAAGACGCCCGCGACGGGAGCCAGCAGCGGGTCGCGGTTGAGGAGTTCGAGGTAGCGGGTGAGCTGTTCGACGCCGTCGATCTCACCGCGGCGTTTGATCTCCACTGCCACCGTCGCGCCGTCGGCGTCACGGCACAGGATGTCGACCGGGCCGATGGCGGTCATGTACTCGCGGCGGATCAAGGTGTAACCGGGACCGAGGGTTTCGATGTGCTCGGCGAGCAACTCCTGCAGGTGCGCCTCGACGCCGTCCTTCACCAGCCCGGGATCGACGCCCAGCTCGTGCTTGGAATCCAGCTCGATGTCCTCAACGGTGATGCGCAGTTCCTCGCCGGCCTTGTTGGACACCACCCACAGTTGGGTTGTCTCGGAATCGGTTTCCCGTTCCTCCAGCCAGCACGGCGGACTCATCCAGTTGAGCGGCTTGTAGGAGCCGCCATCGGAATGGACCAGCACCGAACCGTCGGCCTTCATCATGAGCAGACGACGGGCCATGGGCAGATGGGCGGTCAGACGGCCAACGTAATCGACCTGGCAACGAGCAATCACAAGGCGCACCGGTCGAGTCTAGTGACCGGGCATCAGCCCAGCAGCATCAGGCAGGCAAAAACGGAACCGCCCGCCAGCAACAGGTATTCCGGCACATTCAACGGCCGCACCGCCCCGCCCTGCCGGCGGATCGTCAACCGCCCGATGCCCAGACCCAGGCACAGCGCCAGGAAGTGACCCACATTGGTGAAGGTGTGCCAGAGCACCACCCCGCCCAGCGCGAACGCCAGCCAGGTACTCGCCCACACCCACCGGCGATGCGGCGGCAGCACCGCCACCAGCGCACCCACGACGGCCATCGCGCCATAGCTGACACCGACGTCCTCGGCCATCGCGATACTGCCCGGCACCAGCTGCGACTGCACCGCCACCCACAGGCCCACCGCCACCAGCACGGTCGCGCCCACATGGCCGACGAAGAAGGTGTGCACCAGCTTCACGGTCCCGAATCGGCGCTCCGCCAAGGCGAGCAGGCAGGCCAGCATCGGCACGATCAGGAACACCGTCGCCGCGCCCTCACCCACCAGGAAGGCGCTCGAGAACAGCGTGCCGAGGCGGCCCTCGGTCAGATTGTTCAGGTTCGTGCTGGCATGCAACACGATTCGCGACTCCCGCGGCGCGCTGACCATGGTCAGGGCCACGGCGCCCAGCAGCAGCAGACCCACATAGCTGTAGGTGGCGGGCAGCCACAGAGCAGCCCACCGGAACCGGCGGGCCTGGTCGGCCGGCCGCTGTGGCGCGAGCTGGTGAATCATGCTGTCGATCATTGTCTTCCCGGCCCCATCAGAACTGATTGTCCGCTGGGAGCCTCCTGTGTATCCATACCCTATCCATATGTACCCGGGATACGCGTAGGTACCCCGGATACGCAGAAGGCCCCCAGCATGAGCTGGGGGCCTTCGCGAAGGATGTTCCGGCGGTGTCCTACTCTCCCACACCCTGTCGAGTGCAGTACCATCGGCGCAGG